>JBEKPH010000018.1:0-123933 GCA_049520915.1 Terriglobales bacterium | reverse complement strand
TTGCCCGCTCCATCGCGGCCTTCGGGTAGAAGTCCATGTTTCCCATGGTCTCCTCCCCTCGCCGCCCGCAAAGCGGACATATCACTTGCTATCTCAACCGGACATATCATGTGCTACCGACAAGGTGTCATCCCGTCCTTGACACCATCTCCCAACTACCCTAAACTCCTCTCCCATCGCGGCTTTTCGCCGTGGAAGACCACGCTAGACCCCGCAAAATTTTGCACTTGTTCCAGGAGGACCCCCAGTGACCACTTCCCAGCCCACGAAGTTTGCCATCACGATTTTTTCGCTGCTCATTTTGCTCTCAGCCGTAGCCACCGCTCAACTTAAGATTGGATCCGGCAACACCGCCACCGCCGATCCCCCCGTTCCCCACCCCAAGACCACACCTTGCACTGTCGTCCTCTTTAAGGGATTTATCTTTAATAATTTCAACGCCCAGAGCTTTCCCTACACGCCGCCGGCCGCTTGCCCCGGCCCCTGGGGAGCGGTCGTTCTCACCGCCGATTTCTCTATCAGCGCTGGCATTCAGTATGACCGCACCGCCAACATCTGGCTCGGGCCCACCAACATCTATTTCGGAACCACCGCCGAAGATCAGCCCAACGAAGGCCGTAACTGGCATATCGAACGCGATCTTACCGACTACAGCGCCATCCTCGATAGCGCCGAACAGGGAACCGTCGATCTCGGTAACGAGGTCAACCAGACCTACACCGGCGTGATCCACGGCTCCGCGAGCCTTCAGTTTTACCCGCCCGCGCCCAAGCAAACCGCGCCCCGCGTGCCCGATCAGGTCATCGGCTTCTCCGCCGGCTCAACCGGTGGCACCGTCGGACTCGGCAGCACCTCCAGCCTGCTCGAACAGACTCTGACGCTGCCCACTAACATCACTTCTCTTTTCTTTGATGTTTTCGCCCAAAGCCAATCCGGCGACGAGTTCTGGTACACCTGCGTTCCCAACGACGTTGCTGCCGAACTCGAAAGCTGCAGCGGCACCGCTTTCCGTGAATCAGAAGTCACCATTGATGGCAATCCCGCCGGAGTCGCTCCCGTCTACCCCTGGATTTACACCGGCGGCATCGATCCCTTCCTCTGGATCCCGATTCCCGGCGTGCAGACGCTGAACTTCAAACCGTATCGCGTCAACCTCACGCCCTTCGCCAGCGTTCTCGACGATGGTCAGCCTCACACCATAGCTCTTAGCGTCTACAACGCCGACAATTATTTCTCGGCTACCGCCGCGCTGCTCCTCTATCTCGATCACGGTGCCACCCAGGTCACCGGAGCCCTCACCGAAAATACCCTCGCCGCCCCTGCGCCGGTTTACACCGAAAACATTCACGTCGGGCCCACTGGAAATATAAGCGGCTCGGTCAGCGCGAAGTCGTCCCACAACTTCCAGATCTCGGGATACGTCAACACCTCGTACGGTCCCGTCACCACAACCGTCGCGCAGAATATCGCGTTCTCGAGCGTCGAAACCTTCAATATCAAATCCGCGACCTATGTTCAAAACATCAACCAGGCCACCAACGTCCATTCCGTAGTTACCACCAAGAACTCTAGCGGAACCCACGTCAACACCGTCAGTCGCGCTTGGCCCATGAAGATGGATATCTCCCTGATCTTCAATCCCGACGGCTCTGCCAGCCAAACCACTGACGTCAACCAGTACTTTCAAACCACTCAACAGGCCAAGCTCAACGGACAGCCCACCACCTCCGCGCTGTTGCAAGATCGCGTCATCAGCGCCGATACACTGCTCATCAATTCCGCCGGACAACTTGCGGGCAACGAGAACCAGGCGAGTTCCCAAACGTACTTCGGCTCCAACTCCACCGGATATTGCTACAGCGAGGCCATCGCCGGCGCAGCCAATGTCCTAACCTCCGTCAGCACTGGCACCGGTTGTAACTGAACCTCGAGAACGGCGGGGGATCGAATGCGTCGCGCTGCAGATTTTTTGTTGCAGCGCGACGCCAAAGAACTGGTGCTCCAGGGCCTGCCCTGGGCTCGTCGAAGGGTTCGTGCCCGTTCTTCATGGCACTAACCTGGGTCCAAGAACTGTCACCATGTAGAGCCTTTGCGGTTCTCCTCGCCGACTAGTCGAGGCCCGCACTCGCCGCCTTGCTTCGCGCGCCCTCCGCGACCATGTCGATTGCTCCTGCGGTCAGCGTGAACTGTTCGACGACCCGTCGCAATTGCGCGGATGTAGCCACCAACTTCTCCGCTGCCTCCTGTGTGTTGGTCGCGCCCCTCGTGGTGTCTTGCGCCGCTGCCGCAACTCCCGAAATATTGCTCGTGATTTCACCTCCACCGTGTGCCGCCTCGCTTACGTTGCGCGACATCTCGTTGGTGGTTGCATTTTGCTCTTCAACGGCCGTGGCGATGCTGCTCGAGATATCGTTAATTTGGTTGATCACTCCACTGATGGAAACGATCGCTTCGACGGCTGCCGTCGTATCGGTTTGAATAGCCGCGATCTTGCGGCCGATTTCTTCCGTCGCCTTCGCCGTCTCCTTGGCCAGCTCTTTTACTTCGTTGGCCACCACCGCGAAACCTTTCCCCGCCTCGCCCGCGCGAGCGGCCTCAATCGTTGCGTTCAGAGCCAGCAGATTTGTCTGTTGGGCAATCGATGTAATCACCTTGATGACTTGCCCGATCTCGCCGGAAGAATGCCCCAGCTTGGTTACAGTTACGGTGGTCGATTCAGCCACTTTGACCGCGGCGGTCGCTACCTTTGCTGCTTCGGTCGCGTTCTTTGCGATTTCTTTAATGCTCGCCGCCATCTCTTCGGCGCCGGTAGCGACGGTTTGCAAATTTTGGCTAACCCGCTCCGCCGCTCCCGAGACCACATTCGCCCGCGCCGATGTCTGCTCTGAGTTGCTCGTGATCTCACGGCTGGTGGCGCTGAGTTTCTGGCTCGCCTCCGAAACCTCCGCCGCATCTTCAGCAATCGTCGAAATCATAGTTTTCAACGAGTTGCTCATTTTGTTGATGGATACTGTCAGATCACCCAACTCGTCCCGACTGCGAACTTTCAGATCCTCCCGCGTCAAGTCGCCACCGGCAATCGCCTCAGCCTGCCCGAGAAGCACCCTCGCCGACGAACTAATACCGCGACTCAGAAAAATCGCCACGAGAATTCCCAAGCTCAACGCGGCAACCGTAGTGACCAGCATGGCCACGTTCAGCGAACGGTTCTCGGACTTCAGCTCATCTCTGTTTTCATCCGCTAGTTTCTCCAGCGATTCCGCCATCGCTCCCAACGTTTTCTTCATCGCGATATTGATCGGAGTTGCGCGGTCGGCGGATTCGTTCCCCGCATTCACCACCGCATCTTTCCCACCGCTGGCCGCGAGAATGATCACGCTCTCCTGCACAGTCCGCAGCGCGGGGAGTTGCTCTTTAACTCCATTCAACCGTTCTCGATCCTCCTGTAGCGTCCATCTCGGCGCCAGCTTATCCAGTTCGGCCACGTCTTCCCCGACGGAGCGCCAAGCGCCGTCAAACGCCTTCTTCGCTTCCTCCCGCCGGCCTTGCTGGGATCCCGCAAGAATCGCCTGCCGCCCTTTTACCTGCGTATAGTTCAAGTCCCTTTGCAGTTTTATCGCTGTTTTTAAAGATGGAAAGCGGACCTCGAAGGCGGAAGCCTCACTCTGTGACGTTTTCATCGATTTCAAGTAGGTCATCGCGGAACTGAAGACCAGCAGACCTAAAATCAGCCCAAAGCCAAGACCTAGCTTATTCCCAAGAGTTAGTTTCATCCGGCTGCTCCCCATGCACTGTAAAACGCAGATTCTCGAAGCCGCTAAATTCTTCCCGGCTAGATGGCGCCGAGCTATGTCCCCGTGTACACCAAGTCTGTCCGCAACATTTGCAGCGATTCCACGTTTACATCGACAGCAGGGCCCGAAGCCTTAACCTCCGTAGGGTCAGTGAGCAGGAAATTGAATGACTTTCATCCTCAGCGGGGCGAGTAGTTCCAAAATCAGCATCGTGCAAACCCCAAATTGTTCCAATCCTGTGCATCCGTTGTGCAAATAGCGTCCACTCGCCGTTTCTCGACTTCGCCAGTTCTCCCGGGATCGCCAGAAATCCGCTGATCCCGCGCCGTTTTCTGCTGCTCGCTTATCCGTGCGTCGTCTCATTCGGAGGTGTCCGGCACTTGGGCACGATTTCCTCGATTGCACAATTAATGTGTAATTGACCCGCCCATCCGCCGCGCGTACAGTCACTGCACTTGCAACCTGCAATTCGCCGAAGCGGCCACCGTGCTCGGCCCAATTCAAGAAACTGAAACGGAAACTGCAACTGAAAAGTCGTGCCCTCCCGCGGGACGAACAAAAGCGGGACGAAAGAAACATTCATGAATCTCGAAACGCAATGGACCGTCTATCGCACCCGTTTCCTCGTGCGCGCTCGTCAACTCACCGAACCTCTCGTCTTTACGGATATTCTCGGCCGCGAACAATCCGGCCGTCCCGGCGACTACCTCGTCGAAACCTCCGAAGGGATAAAGCGCATCACCACCCAGGCTCTTTTCGAAGACATCTACGTGCCCCTGACCAAACAAGAAAATGCGGCGACGGGGGTCATGGCCCCGCCAACCTCCCAATCCCAGGCAGAAGCGCGGGCCCGAGCCGCAGCCTGATTTCTCTGTCGAGACACGCTTGCCCTGTCTCAACCTTGGACCGGAACCCAGGTGGCGAGCCAGCCAATTGCCAAGTGAATACCCTTACCACTTTCGAGCCACCAGATGTTGTGTTTAGCTCTTGACAGGCACCATATACGGGAGTACGTTAAGCATCCCAGAACACTTTTTTAGACCTCCTCAAAGGAGGCTACGACCATAAAACATCGGGGCGAGACTCAAAGTTGAGGTGACTTCGCGTCTTCCCCTTCACGGAAACCATCCCTCCTAAGAGGATGGAAACAGATCCGTTAGCGGTGACTTCCCCGGTCTGGCCCCCCAGTCAGACCCATCGGGGATTCTCCGATCGACTTGAACTTTCGCGTTCGAAGCTGCTCCCCGAGCCGGCCAGCTTCCCTCGCAATTACTTTGAGGAGCCCCGATGGAAGAATTGATTGAACTAGTTGCCGCCTCCTTAGCCCGCCACGGCGTCGAATGCCCCGCCGAAGATTCCAAATTCGTCTGGAGACGGGCGACACCAGCCAGCCTTGACCCCAGTCGAAGGGCCCAATCCGAGCCCATTGCGCTCCCCGAACACAATTTCCGGAAAAACTTACAGGGCGACCCAGCCCCGTAGTCTTTCTAGACAGCGTCAGCCGTCGCACTACTTCGTAGCACGGCGTCGCTTGAGCGATGCCAAAGCTCTTCGAAAATCCAATTGTCATTAGGGCCGCCCGCCCGGCCGAACCATCCGCCGGGAAAGGCCAGCTATTCCATTGATATTGATAGCAAGTCAGAAATCGATAGAAAGACCACCACAATCGCAACCCCGATCGTCATCATCTAATAGGAGAAGGAAATGGAAGTGCGAGACCAGGTCAAAACTCAACCCGCAACCGGCAACCCCGCCGTCAACGCTGCCAAGAAGTCGAAGGCCGCAGGCCTCACCTTCCGCCGCCTCTTCACCAAGGCCGGCGTCTCCCCCTACAACGAGGTTGAGTGGGAGCTGCGCAACGCTCAGATCACCGACTCCCAGGGCGGCATGATCTTCGAGCAGAAGGACGTCGAAGTCCCCAAAGACTGGTCCATGACCGCGACCAACATCGTCGCCTCCAAATATCTTCACGGACAGATCGGCACCTCCGAGCGCGAGACCGGAGTGCGCCAGCTCATCGCCCGCGTCGCTGAGACCATCCGCGACTGGGGCATGAAAGACGGATACTTCCGCACCAGTGAAGACGCCGCCACCTTCCATGACGAACTCGTCCATCTCCTCGTCCGCCAGCACGTGGCCTTCAACTCGCCCGTCTGGTTCAACGTAGGATGCGAACGCGTCGAGCCTAAGTCCGACGGCACTAACTGGCACTGGAACTACACCACCAACCAGGTCGAGTTCGGCGTCACCGGATACACCCGTCCCCAGTGCTCCGCCTGCTTCATCAATTCGGTAAAGGATTCGCTCGACTCCATCCTCACCCTCGCCAAGACTGAAGGCATGCTCTTCAAGTGGGGATCCGGTACCGGCACGAATCTCTCGCCCCTGCGCTCTTCCACCGAAGTGCTCAGCGGCGGAGGCACTGCCAGCGGCCCTCTCAGCTTCATGAAAGGCTTCGACGCCTTTGCAGGCGTCATCAAGTCCGGAGGCAAGACGCGCCGTGCCGCCAAGATGGTCATCCTCAACATCGACCATCCCGACATCCTCGACTTTATCGATTGCAAGAGTAAAGAAGAAGCCAAGGCTCACGCCTTAGTCGCCCAGGGATACGACGGTTCGCATCCCGACTCTGACGCCTACAGCTCCATCTTCTTCCAGAACGCCAACAATTCCGTTCGCGTCACCGACGACTTCATGGTCGCCGTCATGCGCGACACCGATTTCTCCACCAAAGCCATCGTCGACGGCCGCGTCGTCAACACCTACAAAGCCAAAGACCTGATGACCAAGATCTCCGAAGCCACCTGGCATTGTGGAGATCCCGGCATGCAGTACGACTCGACCGTCAACCGCTGGCACACCAGCAAGAACACGGCCCGCATCAACGCCTCGAATCCTTGCAGCGAGTACATGTTCCTCGATGACTCCGCCTGCAACCTGGCCAGCCTGAACCTGCTGAAGTTCGCGCCCAACGGAACCTTCGACGTCGAAGCCTACCGTCACGCCGTCGACGTCACCATCACCGCGCAGGAAATTCTGGTCGACAACGCCGGATATCCCACCGAGATCATCGGCAAGAATTCCCACGACTATCGCCCGCTCGGTCTCGGCTACGCCAACCTCGGCGCGCTCTTGATGTCCGCCGGCCTGCCCTACGACTCCGACGCCGGACGCGACTACGCTGCCTGCGTCACCGCCATCATGTGCGGCCAAGCCTATCTCCAGTCCTCGAAGATTGCCGAACTCTGCGAGCCGCTCTGCCCGATCACCGACACCGTTCAGACTCGTCTCGGAATCACCACCGCCGACGCCATGCCCGGAGCCGCCTGCCCCGGCTGGTACATCAACCGCGAGCCGTTCCTCGATGTCATCCGCATGCACCGCGCCAGCGTCAACAACATCGGATCGAGTCTGCGTGTGGCCGCCGGCGATCCTGCCCGTTCCGCAGAACGCAGCTCCGCCGCCGCGCAGCTCCCCGACTTGATCGACGCTTCCAAGCAGTGCTGGGACGAAGCTCTTTCCCACGGCGAGAAACACGGATACCGTAACTCGCAAGTTACCGTGTTAGCTCCCACCGGAACCATCGGCTTCATGATGGATTGCGACACTACCGGCATCGAGCCCGACTTAGCCCTGATCAAGTACAAGAAGTTAGTTGGCGGAGGCATGATCAAAATCGTCAATAACACGGTCCCCGCCGCTCTCTTCAAATTGGGATACACTCACGAGCAAGCCGACGCCATCGTCAGTTACATCGACGCCACCGGAACCATCGAAGGCGCTCCTAACGTGAAAGACGACCACTTAGCCGTCTTCGATTGCTCCTTCAAGCCCAGCAAAGGCACGCGCTCCATCCATTACATGGGCCACTTGAAGATGATGGCCGCTGCTCAGCCCTTCATCTCAGGAGCGATCTCCAAGACCGTCAACCTGCCCAACAACGCAAGCGTCGACGATATCTCCGAGACCTACATTCAGGCCTGGAAGCTCGGCCTCAAAGCCGTAGCCGTCTATCGCGATGGATGCAAACAAGCACAGCCTCTCTCTGCCGCCGGCAGCAAGACTGCGAACTCCACCAAAGATGACGCCGCCCGCAACGCCGCCGCGTCGCACGCGCTGGTAGAAGAGGATAACCTCGACGCTCCGCCCCGCGCCGTCCGCCACAAGCTGAAAGACGAGCGCGTCTCTGTCACCCACAAATTCAACATCGGAGGCCACGAAGGCTACCTCATCGTCGGCCTCTATCCCGACGGACAGCCCGGCGAAATCTTCATCAAGATGGCGAAAGAAGGCTCGACCGTCTCCGGCCTCATGGACAGCTTCGCGCTCGCCGTCTCCATCGCGCTGCAACACGGCGTGCCGCTCAAGATGTTCTGCGAGAAGTTCGCCCACACGAGATTCGAGCCCAGCGGCTGGTCGCAGAATCCCGACATCGGATTCGCCAAGTCGATCATGGATTACATCTTCCGCTGGCTCCAGCTCCGCTTCATGACCGGACAGCAACAGTTCCTGTTCGAAAACCTACGCCCGAAGCAGGTTGCACCCGCTGCCGAGGGGACCTCAAGTCTCGATCAGTCCACCGCTCCACTGGGAACTGAGAACCGGGAACTGAGGACTGGCTCCGTCCACGCCGCCGACGCTCTCTCCAGCCTGATCGACATGGGAGACGCCCCCAGCTGCCACGTCTGCGGATCCATAATGGTCCGCAACGGCAGTTGCTACAAATGCATGAGCTGCGGATCGACGAGCGGATGCAGTTAGGCGCCTGTTTTGGGTAGGGCACGGCTTTAGCCGTGCCGTCACAAGAACGAACCTCGATGGCTTTAGCCGCTGAGGCCAACAAGTCGTAGGGAGTTAAAGACGTCCGGCTGTGAGGAAGGCATGGCGAGCGCCATGTCCTTTTTCGTTTGGAGGCTAGCGTGAGCAGTAAAATTAACAACCTTACGTTGCCTTCCATGAATACGATGCTGCCGTGGGTGCTACTCCTCCGCTACCCGGCCGTATCTATCGGCAGCGCAACGAGGGGTTGTCAAGAATTTGGGAGGAGGCTCGTCTGCGCCACGCAACGAGCTAGGGTACCCGAGTCGGAGAAAACGGAGCCCGGGCTGGTCCACGGCGGAAATCACCACTGCTCTTCGGTGCGTCTCTGCCACTCGACAACTAGACGACCCGCAAGCTTGTCAATCGCCGGGCGCCCCGAGGGACCGCGAAGATGCATGTCAAGGATGAGCTCTGCGACTCCCAGATCAGATTCAGCGATTTGATATCCCATATCTATCATCCGACTTGCCGTGGATCCTCTCGAGGCGGGCATTCAGTATCTCGAACACATGGTGTGGTGATGCCAGTATTTGGCCGGTGAACAATTCGAACAACGTTATGCCGAAGGAGTAAATGTCACTACGAACCGTAACCTCTCTTGGCGCCATCGCTTGTTCGGGAGACATATACTTTAGCGTCCCGAGACCCTGTTGGCTCGTCACTGTGAGCGTCCCCGTACTAATCGACGCTTGGAAATCACCCCATTTCATGATCCCGAAGTCACCGAGTTTTGCGCGCGGCTGAAGGCCCATGGCAGACCTGTCAGGAATGAAAATATTCGCGGGTTTTACGTCGCGGTGAACGAGCTTTTTCTGGTGAAGGTACTGCAGCGATTGGGCAATGCATGCCGCGATGGACAATCGCGCTGGCGTTAGGAGAAACGTTCGGCGTTCACGTTTTTCCACTTGGCGGCGCTCCTCGCGCCTGATGTAACTCTCGAGGGTTCCGCCTTTTACCTGCTCCATGAGGATGAACGGGTTTCTCGGCCAATTCTTGGCGAACGCCCTTCCCCCGTCGTTGTCCTCGTACGTGTGAATTCTCACGAGGTTCTCGTGGCTCAGCTCTTGCGAACGCTGGCCTTCGCGCCGAAAACGCGTTGCCACATCATCAAACACTGCTTCGTCAATGTATTTGGGGTCTGGTGCGAGAAACTTGATTGCTAACTCCTCGCCATCCGAGATCCTCTGAACCTTCCGAACCAGGGCTGCGGCCCCATCTCCAAGCTTGCCGTGCAGAACGTATCCCGTACTGCCCACAGAGAACCTTTGGCCGCTTTCAGGCTTACATCGCCCGCGACTCAACCAATGACCCATGACTTCCTCCAGGCCTGATGCTCCGCCTTTCGCGCTCTTCGAAAGCTGGGATTCCACGGTGCTCTCACGCGTGGATGTCAGCAGACTATGCGATAGATTACTCAGAGTTTTTCGGACAGTTGACCCTTTAGCAGATCCTCTAAATACTTAGCCAACTCGGTAATATCGTACTGTCCGTTCTCGTAGGCGAGATCCGCCGCCTTCAAACCCGCGATGTACGGGTCTCTATTTTCACGAATACGCTCTGGCACGGTCTTTTTGCCACCGAGAATCTTCCCCTGTTTCATGCAAATCAGGTAGTAGCAAGCCGCCCTTGCCGTTCTTCCGTTGCCCTCAATAAAGGGATGAATCCAGTTCAAATTCCACAGCGCGAACGCTGCGAGGGCGGTCGGATGATCTACGATGGTCCAGTTCTCGTGGATCACTGAGAGGAATGCGTCCATCAGGCGAGGTACATCATCGAAGTGCGGAGGCACGTGATTTCCAACTCGAATTGGGCCCTCTCTGTATCGCCCACCTAATTGGCAGATGTTCGAAACAGCCGCGTAGTTCAATGCCCATAACGTGTATTTGTCGAATGCCTCAATACCCTTCTCGAGGCCGATTTCGATGCAGTTGGAAAGCAGGTCGTACTGCCGTAGAAGGTTTTGTTCTTGGATCTTGGTATAAAGGGCGGGGTCGTCTTTTTCTCTAACGGACATGAAATTCAGCGAAGACTGCTGCCCTTACGGCAGCAGTCTTATGTGTTCGGACGCAAGTCTTAAACTATCCTTAGTGATGCGACCTTGCGAATCTTGTGGCGCATTCCCGAACGCGAAACTGATTCGTTGCTCGCGCAACTCCTCTTCCGTGACAGCGGTTGTCCTCGAAGCCTCCAAAATTTTAGCCAATTCTGGATCCGCCTCAACGGAACGAAAGAACTGTTGACGGTCTGCCATAACTACATCCCCCTGAAGTGGCTTATCATACGCCTTCCCTTCGCCCATTATAGTGCTTTTATTTCCACAGGAATTGCACCTTTGGGAACCTCCGAATGGAAAGGGTAAATCCCTTTTATTTGTATCTCCGGATCCATATGATTTCGGGGTAGCCTGCGCAGAACGCCGCAGGGGCAATAACGCCTAAAAGAGAGGTCGCCTCTCTAACCTCGGAACAATCCCCCCTCCCCCCACGTACCACTCTCATCACAGAGGTGTCTCCATGCTCAAGGCTTTGGCAGTTTTCCTGTTGCTGGCCGGTACGGTTGCCCTGGCCGAGGAACCCGCTGTCACAGTTGAGAAGAAGGTCGAGAAGGGAAAAAACCATTTCGAGACGGAATTTGTTCCGGGCGGTCGCCTGCAGCTGGAAGTCCGGTCGGGGGCCGTGCGCATTTCCGGAACCGATCGCGACCTCATCTCGATTCACTACGAAGGCCGGAATGACGAAGACATCTCCGACGTGGTGGTGCATTGCCGGAAGACCGCGAACAACGCCCGTCTCGAAGTCTCCGGCGGTCCCCGCAACGACTTTCAGGTCTGGATTGAGATCCCGCGCGAAACCGAACTGAAAGTCCGCATGCCCTTTGGAGACCTCAACATTGACCAGGTCCACGGCGGCAAGGATGTCGAACTGCACGCCGGCCAACTCTCCATCGCAGTGGGCGATCCCAAAGACTTCGCCCAAATCGAAGCTTCGGTCTACACCGGCGAGCTGAATCTGAGCGCCCTCGGCGTCGATAAAGGCGGCCTGTTCCGATCCTATAAAAAAGACGGCCCAGGAAAATACCGCCTCTACGCCCACGTCGGCAGCGGAGAACTCGACCTGCGTTAATCGTCCCGCGCCCTATCGTGCACCACAAAGAACGTCCGAAGTTGATTGACTTAAGAACTGATCAGCCGGAATATTGTTATAGACAAGTCACCCGGTGAGCCGGGTCAATCAAGGGTTCTTTGAAAATCAAGGTCGGCGGTGAGTGAGCCCGCCGCGAGTTAGGAAATGTGGGGATCATTCCTCTTCTCCCAGCAGCGAGACACTAACTCCAATGTTCTCAAGAAGTTGCTTCTAAGCCATTTAAAATCAAAGATCTAGCAGGAGGCCGGAGCGTAACTCTCTAATTCCACAAGATCAGGGGGGGGGAGGGGGGTACCCAACAGTAAACAGGCCACCGGGGGCGCTCCAAAGGGAACTACGATCCCGCGTGAATCATCGGGGTCGCGTCCGTCGCAATGCAGATCCACGCTCCGTTTTTGTAAATCCATGTATCGATAAACCGCTCGCGATGCGTCACGGTCTTCCCGCCTTTGCTTTCCTTCACCGCGAGCACCCCGATCGAGATCGCAGTCGTGCCAAACACGCGAACAGTCAGCGATTCGGGAGCGACCTGCTCATCGTTTCCCGTGGAAGCCTTCACGGTCGCGAGGAACTCGGACTTCGTCTTCAGCGAACCATCGTCTTCCACCAGCACCAGCGAGTTGTCGAGGATCGCTGACAGCGCCTTAATGTCTCCCGCTTTGTAGGCCTGATTCCAGGCCTTCTCCAACGCAAGAATCTGGACTCGCACCGAAGCCTCGTCATCAGCCGCCGCAGCCTGCGAGACAATCACCGACACTAGAGCCGCGCCCGCAAGAAAGATGATGACCAGCAAAATAGCATTGGAGCGGCCCATTGAGCGCATTCGGCAAGCCTCCACACACGACGTTGTCGTATCCCGCAACATAGCAGAAAACAGCGCATGCGCTCAGTCCCCCAGTTGGTACCGAACCCCATCTGTTGCTAAGCTGGTTGCGCATGAAACCTAAAATGGATCGTTCGCGTCGAAAACTCTTCTCCTCTTGGTTGGTGTGCTTTGTGATGTCCGTCGCAGTGTTCCTCGCCTTCGCGCTGCTCACTTCGCCAGCCTCGTATTCGCAGGAGAAGCAAGAGATTGTCTGGAGCGCCGAAGAGAAGCCCATCGCTGTGCAGATTCACGGCCTGCGTGCGCTGCCTGACGATGTGCGCGCAACCACCACGAAAGACCTGGCGCTGAAGATCCGCAGTCTGCCTGCGACCGAGAACAAGATGCGCTTAGCCGTTGGATTGGCGAACCTCTCCACCGAAGGCGATTTCGGACACGCCGCTCTCCAGGAAGTGGCCACGACGCTAGCCGAAACCCTCCGCGAATGTCCGCTTCCTTGGACCCAAACGACGCCCGAGCCAATCAATCAGGCGAAAGCGGGCGCGAGCAGCAAGTCAGCACTCGCCAAGCGCGAACCCGCTGATCCTTATGTCGAGCTCGCAACTCTGGTGCGCTACGAACACGTCGAGTTGCTGACGAACTTCACGAACGACGACGGACAGTTCCACGCCGCGTTACAGCAACTCGCAAACGACGATCTCAAGCGTGAGCATCTCGACTTCAGCCTCAAAGATCTTTCCGGCAAAACTTGGACGTTCTCGGACCTTCGCGGCAAAGTCGTTCTGGTAAACTTCTGGGCGACTTGGTGTCCTCCTTGCCGCAAAGAGATGCCTGATCTCGAAACGCTTTACGAACGCTTCGCGCCGAAAGGATTCGTGGTGCTTGGCATCTCCGATGAAGAGGCAGCAAAAGTCGAGCCGTTCATCGGCGAGCGCAAAGTGACCTTTCCGGTGTTGCTCGATCCTGGCCGCAAGGTGAACGACCTGTTCATGGTCGAAGGCATCCCGAAGAGCTTCGTTTACGGCCGTGACGGAAAGCTGGTAACGCAGTCGATCGATATGCGAACGCAAAAGCAGTTCCTGGAAATGCTGTCGAAAGCGGGCCTGCAATAGTGAACTTGAAACAGACAATTCTGAAGTGCAAACTCTTCGAGAGGAATCGATCCATGACCAAGCGCATCCTTACCGCAGTTGTAGCGCTCTTTGTCGCCGTCGCCGCCGTGTCCGCGCAAGACGCTCCGAAGAAAAACGCTCCGCCCAAGCCTGCCGTTAGCCCGTCGCGTGCGTTGCTGGATAACTGGAACGACATTGGCCGGAAGTTGATCGCCATGGCCGAAGACTTTCCCGAAGATAAATACGACTTCAAGCCGGTTCCCGCTGAACGCAGCTTCGCCGAGCAACTGCTGCACGCTGCCAATAGCAACTACTTCTTCACCAATCCCGCGATGGGATTGAAGCCTCCCGCCGAGGAAGATCCCAAACGCTCCGCCTACAGCACCAAGGCAGCGGTGGTTGAGTTCGTGAAGAAGGCGTTTGCCGACGGAGCGGCCGCGATCCAGAAGAAAGGTGACAAGGGACTCAACGACCTGATCGTTGACCCCTTCGCGAACCAGCAGACGCGCGTCTCTGACATGGCTTGGGGATTGCTCGAGCACTCGGGCGAGCATTACGGGCAGTTGGTGGTTTATTACCGCGTCGCGGGATTGGTGCCTCCCGAATCGCGCCCAAAGAAGTAGCCGCGTTTTTGCGAACGTGCGAACTGACCGGCGAATCGGTCGTTCACGGCTGATACCATACTCCTCGTGCGCCCGTTGCTAGACGTCCGCGATCTCACCATCCAGTTTCCGCGATCGCGAGCTGGAAGAGCGTCTGGTCGTGAAAACGAAGCGCCTGCCGCCGCGCCTGTGGCCGCTGTGCGCGCTCTCTCGTTCTCCATCGCTCCCGGAGAAGTGCTGGGATTGGTCGGCGAATCCGGCTCCGGAAAGTCGATCACTTCGCTTGCCATCATGGGCTTGCTTCCACCCGCTGCCGTGGTTCAAGGCGAAATTGCGTTTCAGGACGGAGACGCTCCCTCGCGCTCTCTCACTCACCTTGCAAACGATCAGCTTCGCCAACTTCGCGGCTCGCGCATTGCGATGATCTTCCAAGAGCCCATGACCGCTTTGAACCCGGTGATGCGTGTTGGCGATCAGATCGCCGAAGCTGTCCTGGCGCATCATCGCGTTTCGAAAGCGGAGGCGATGCGCCGCGCCGTCGAAGGCATGCGCGAGGTTGCCATCCCTGATCCTGAGCAGCGCGCCCGCAGCTATCCCCACCAGCTCTCTGGAGGCATGCGGCAGCGCATCATGATCGCCATGGCCATCGTGAACCGCCCGCAGTTGTTGATCGCGGACGAGCCTACCACGGCTCTTGACGTGACGATTCAGCAGCAGATTCTCGACCTGCTCAACGAGCTACGACGCAAGTTCTCGCTCGCAATGCTCTTCATTTCGCACGATCTCGCCGTGGTTTCGCACGTCGCCGATCGCGTGGCCGTGATGTACGCCGGAAACCTCGTGGAACTCGGGGCGAAGTCGGATATCTTTCGCGCGCCCGCGCATCCGTATACGCAAGGACTGCTGCGGGCGATTCCAACTCTCGCGACCGACCGCTCAATTCCACTGGCTACGATCGAAGGCAGCGTCCCGAACCTCGCTCAGCTGCCTGCCGGATGCCCGTTTGAGCCGCGCTGTCCTGCGCGAATCGCGAGTTGCGCGGTTGAATTTCCACCGTTGATCGAAGTGAGTGCCGGACATTGGGCTCGCTGTCCAGTCGTAAATCCGCCGCGTTCTTAACTTTGTGCGAATATAGGACGCCATGGGCACCAACCGCCTCGAAGCTTTCAGTGACGGCGTGATTGCCGTGATCATCACGATCATGGTTCTGGAACTGAAAGTCCCACGCGACACGACGCTCACCTCGCTGCGCAGTCTGGCGCCGCAATTCTTAAGTTACCTGTTGAGTTTTCTCGTAGTCGCCATCATGTGGGTGAACCATCATCACCTGATCCATGCGGCCCGGCGCGCGGATGCGCGGCTCTTGTGGTCCAACAATATTTTGCTGTTCTGGATGTCGCTTGTGCCGTTCGTCACCGCGTATATGGGGAACAATCCTCGCGATCCGCGCGCGGTCGCACTTTATGGAGCAGTGCTGGCGCTGTGCTCACTGTCTTTTGTACTGTTGCGCTCCGCGATTGTGCGCCATCATTCCGACAACCCAGAAGCCGTGAGCTACCACCACCGCGTCCAAATGAAAAACACCTATTCGCTGCTGTTGTACATAGCGTCAGCTCCGCTGGCCTTTGTGGATGTGCGCGTTTCGCTCTTTATCTTTGTCTTCGTCGCACTCTCTTATTTCCTGCCAGAGCGTAAATTGGCAGAAGGCTAGAAACGGATCCTACCCGCCGATATGCACCATGGTTCGCGAAGCGGGCACAAAACCGGGCTCGCCGATGTGGTGGCGTTCTTCTTTTTTCTCGACGACCTTCAAGATGAACTCCGCCAGCGTCTCGTCGGTCGCGCCACGCCGCATCAATTCGTGAAGATCGTGATCCCAACAGGAGAATAAGCACGTGCGCAGTTTGCCGTCGGAGGTGATGCGAATGCGGCTGCAGTGTCCGCAGAAGGGACGCGACACGGGAGCGATGATTCCAATCTCGCCAATGCCATCGGCAAAGTGGTAGCGCCGCGCCGTCTCACTGCGCTCGTGGTCGATCTGATGCAACGGCAGATATTCGGACATGCGCGCGACGACCTCATCGAGCGTCACGACAATCTCTGGAGTCCAAACGCGATCTTCCTCGAGAGGCATGAATTCGATGAAGCGCACGACCACGCCCTCTTCGCGCGAGAACATGCCGAAAGGGATGATCTGGTCTTCGTTGAAGCCACGGAGCAGCACGCAGTTGATCTTTACCGGATCGAGGCCGGCTCGCCGGGATGCGCGCACGCCAGTGAGCACGCTTTCGTATCCATTGGGCACGCGCGTGATGCGGGCAAAGCGCTCGGGATCGACCGCATCCATGCTGACGGTGACGCGGTCGAGGCCGGCGTCTTTGAGGGGCTGCGCAATCTCCGCGAGCAGGTGGCCGTTCGTGGTCAGCGCGATTTGCGGCTTCTGCCCCTCGACTGTCCGAAGCTTCGCTAGATCACGCACAAATTCAACGATCCCACGGCGCAACAGCGGCTCGCCGCCCGTTAATCGAATCTTCGTGATGCCGAGACCAACCAGGATTCGCGCCATCCGCAGATAGTCATCGAACGGAAGCTCGGCAAAGGCAGCGCCGCTGGTTCCCGTCCGGCAGTAGACGCAGCGGTAGTTACAGCGGTCGGTAATCGAAATCCGAAGGTCGTGGATTGATCGCCCGAAATTGTCAGTAAGTGGCATTTGGTGAGGCGCTGTTGGCTGTTCGCTCTTTGCTTTTAGCCTTTACCTTCCGGATGTGGCCGATAAAATTCCTACTACCGACGATCGAGTGAGGACGAACTGCAAGGTGAGATCCGCTTCTGGCAAGCACTTCGCGCGACTCCACCCACATTATAGATGCCGGAAGCGGCCTTCGCGAATCATACATCACAGCGCTATCGCCCTAGCGCTGCTAGACTTTCCGCATGAAGGCCCTGGTCATCACCCGCTACGGCGGCCCTGAAGTTCTCGAAGTACAGCAAGTTGCTGACCCTCAGCCCACGCCTGAGCAGGTCTTGGTGAAGGTCGAAGCGGGTGGGCTCAACTTCGCCGATCTCATGACGACGCAGGGCGGATACGCGGGCACGCCGAAGCCTCCGTTGACGGCAGGCCGCGAGTTTGCTGGCGTGCAACTCTCCGGTAACGGCGATGGCGCCGGACGCCGCGTGATGGGTTACACGCAGTGGGCGGCCTTCGCCGAAAAGACCGTGGCCCATCGCAACCTGGTCTGGCCGATTCCCGAAAGTTGGACTGCCGAACAAGGGGCTGCTTTCCCCGTCAATTTCTTCACCGCTTACTTTGCTTACTGGAAGGCCGGTCTGCTCGAGCCTGCGCCCACCAAGCCTGCGCCACGCGTCCTTATCCACGCCGTGGCGGGAGGCGTTGGAACGGCCGCTGTGCAAATTGGGAAAATTCTCGGCGTCGAAATGTATGGCACTTCGTCTTCTGAAGAAAAGCTGGCGCGCGTGCGCGAGCTCGGGCTGCAACATGGCATCAACTACAAAGAGCGCGACTATCAGGAAGCCATCAAAGAGTTGACTCACGGTGAAGGCGTCGATGCTGTCTTCGAAATGCTGGGCGGCGAGCACGTCACAAAGAGTGTCCGGTGCCTTCGCGATTTTGGACGCGTCATCGTTTATGGCGCGGCCACCGGCGAAACACCGCAACTCGACACGCGCATCCTCTATGCCAAAGGCGCCAGCGTCCATGGACTGTGGCTTTCGTATATGAGCCTCAACCGTCCGCTGATGGAGATGGCATGGAAGCAACTGTCAGAGTGGCTTGCGGCCGGCAAGCTGCGTCCCGTGATCGGGAAGGTGTTTCTGCTCGAGGATGCGCGCTCGGCTTACACCCTCATTCAGGAAGGCAAGAATTATGGCAAGATCGTGCTGAAGATTGCCTGATTGCGTTTTGACCCAAATCTGCCTGGCCCAACAAGACATTCACCTTGTGTTACTCCCCTAGGCGCCATCAACCTCTTGCTAACCCGCTGGCGCCCAGGCCGTCCAATCACCATGCTGAAGAGAGTTAGGGTTCGCGAAGAAAAAGAAATCGGGAACTTACTCAAATCGAGATTCGTATCCTGTAGCGAGCCAACGTGGGGTGGACGAAAAAAGCTTTCGCTCCACTAAGAGAGAATTTCGCAGGGAAAAGAAAATTTGCAGGGTGACGGGACGTGCGCAATCATGGTTTGGCGGCCCTGGATGCGCCAGTCCCAGTAAAAAGAACGAGTTTGATCCCGCGTCTTTTTGCGTCACCCTGACACGCGTATTGTAGGACTTCGCAACAAAAACGCAAGCCCTCAGTCAAAGCACACCAGCCGCCCCTGACATCCCGGTGACCCCGGGTAGAAAGCGAAGGAGCAAATGAAACTCACAAATTTGGCAAAGACAGTTGTGCTCGGGTTGGCTGTGTTGCTGGCATCGAGTGCGTTCGCAAGTAACCGGGGTTCGCTGCAAATCCGCGAGGCGTGCGAGGTCAACGGCCAGCAACTCGCTCCGGGAGACTATCAGGTGCGCTGGGAAGGCACCGGATCGAGCGTCGAAGTCAGCTTTATGAAGGGCAAGAAAGAAGTAGCAAAGGCGGCGGGGAAAATCGTCAACCTGGATCAGGCGTCGCAGTATGATTCGTCCGTGCTCGACCATGCCAGCGGCAAAACGACCGTTTCCGAGGTCCGCTTTGCCGGTAAGAAATACGCGCTGGCTCTCAGCGGAGCGGAGATGAGCGCGAACACGAGTAAGTAAGTCGGTTAAAATTGTGGAAGCGGGACGTGGGGAGCGATGGATGCTCCCCGCTTTTCTTGATCTTTACTGAGTTTGACCCCCAACGGCAGGGGAGTCGGTTTTCTCTAACTCCGCTGCCACATGAATTTTGCTGCCCGCGCTCGTCTTCATTTTGCGCTCCCAGTTCTTGAAGCCGGCCTTCTTCACGTTGACCGTATGATCACCTTCCGTGAGTTGAACTTCAGACGGTGTGTTGCCAACGAAGTTGCCGTCGACCTCGATGTCAGCTCCCGGCGGAGTTGAATCGATCTGCAACTTGGCGGAAGGTGAAGAAGCATTTTGATCGCGATTGCTGGCGTTCACGTTGGTTGGCTGATTCGCAGCCGGTTGAAACTTGGCTAGATCGAGTTTTAGATCCCCATTGGCGTAGGCCGTGATTTCCGTACCTTTGGGAATTGAGATGTCTTTGCCATGCATGAACAAGAAGAACGGAGCAGCGGGGAAGAACACCAGACTTGTGGCGACGATTCCCGCTGTCATTCCGACGGTGTGGCTACCACCCTTTACTTCCTTCACCGCCCGCAGTGCGGCTTTGTCGCCGGTGAGCATCTTGACATAATCAATATTAATGTCCAATTTGCCAGCTCGCCCCATCCGACGCTTGGCTTGAGCCTCTGTGACAGTCGCATAGGCAAGCCCACCTTTTTGAATGACCAATGTGCCGTTCACGCTGATGTCTTGTAAGACTTCAAAGTCCACCGTATCTCCTTGCTTGGAGTCGTCGGAAGAAATTGTCCGATTGATCCGTAACTTAACCGGAGTACCGTCTTCCAATACAAAACCTTTAGCGGAGGTAAAGTTTGAAGTGTCGGCTGGCTGAGTGGCCTCTTGCGAAGAAGGAGTGGGCGTTTGATTGCCAGTTTGACCTGCTAACAGCTGAGTAAGCAAGAGTCCAATCAATAATGAGGCGTAGATTTTCTGCATGAAACCTCCGAGGGTCGCGCTCCGAGAGTAAATCTATAGGACCGCCTATTATCGTCATCGGGCGAAGTATGTCAACCAGCAAAGTATAGGGTACTTTCAAGATTCGCGTGTTATCGGATTCCGCGGCGCCTCGATGGCAAAAAGGAAAGGAGCGCAAATCGCGCTCCTTGAGAAACTAACTGGCAACTAACTTTCTAGTATTTCGGCATCTTGGTATCGATCCGCTCGGCCCAGGCGGTGATTCCGCCGGTCAGGTTCTGAACCTTGGTGAAGCCGGCTTGTTTGAGGAAGGCTACGGCTTTCGCGCTGCGTCCGCCCATTTTGCAATGGGCTACGATCTCGCGACTGGAGTCGAGTTCGCCGATGCGCTTTGGCAGATCGCCGAGCGGGATGAGGTATCCGCCGAGGTTGCAGATCTGATATTCATGCGGCTCGCGCACGTCGAGAACAAAGACATCCGCTTTGGCATCGAGCTTCTGCTTCAGTTCTTCCACCGAAATTTCCGACAAGGGGCCTCCATAGACGGGCGATTCCTGACCGCGGATTCCGCAGAACTCCTCGTAGTCGATCAGCTTGGTGATAGTACGATGCGCGCCGCAAACCGGGCAATCCGGATTTTTACGTAGCTTCAGTTCGCGGAATTTCATGCCCAAAGCATCGACCAGCAACAAGCGTCCGACGAGCGAGTCGCCCTGCCCAAGAATCAGCTTGATGGTCTCGGTCGCCTGAATCACGCCGACGAGGCCCGGAAGAATCCCAAGCACTCCACCCTCGGCGCAAGACGGCACGAGGCCCGGAGGAGGCGGCTCAGGATAGAGGCAGCGATAGCACGGGCCGTCTTCGGTGGCGAAGACGCTCGCTTGCCCTTCGAAGCGAAAAATCGACCCGTAAACATTGGGCTTGCCGGTCAGTACGCAAGCGTCGTTCACGAGATAGCGAGTGGGGAAGTTGTCGGTTCCGTCGGCGACGATATCGAATTGGCGGAACAACTCAAGCGCGTTGGCGCTCGTCAGCTTGGTGTCGAAGGTCCGCAGATTGAGAAAGGGATTGATGGCCTTGAGCTTGTCGGCCGCCGAGTCCAGTTTTTTGCGTCCCACGTCAGCCGTGGTGTGGATGATTTGGCGTTGCAGATTCGTGTAATCGACGATATCGAAGTCGACGATGCCGAGCGTGCCGACGCCGGCCGCGGTGAGATAGAGGGCGAGCGGCGAGCCGAGTCCGCCTGCTCCGATGCAAAGGACTTTTGCCGCCTTCAGCTTCTGCTGCCCCTCCATGCCGACTTCAGGCATGATCAGATGGCGCGAGTAGCGCAGGATTTCGTCATTGCTTAGGACGGCTTCGGGCTTGGTTTCGGCGGGTTTAGCTTCAGAAAGCGTGGCCATTGAATCCTCGTGAAAGCGTAATTCGAAATTGTAAATCAGGCGGACTGCGGACCGAAGAGAGCGCGAACTACCGACAGCGGCGACAAGGCTCAGGACGGGTCATTCGGCCGGCCATTCTATGACCGGGCACTCGAGTCATCTTCCGCCGCCGGCAATCGAGGGGACGATGGAAATCGTATCGCCATCCTTCAGCGCGGTCGCTTCTTTCTGTAGGTAGCGCATGTCTTCATCATTGACGTAGACGTTCACAAAGGCGCGCAGTTTGCCGTCATCGCTATAAAGATGACGCTTGAGTTCGGGATGCTGCGAAACCAGGCCAGCCAGGGCTTCCCCGACGGTGTTTCCGGGAACATCGACCGAGGCCTGCTTTCCGGAGTACTGGCGCAAGGGAGAAGGAATTTGGATCAGAGGCATACCCATAAAGATGCTATGGTTTGGGCCGAAGATGCAAGAGGAAAGCGTTACGCCAGTTCGGTCGGCTCATCGATCAACGCTTTTGTCTCTTCCGTCCCCGCGAGTTCGAACGAGTTGGTCAGGACCGCCTTGCCCTTTTCCACACTGGTAATCACGTAGGAGCAGCCAAACCAGTGCGCTTCGGCGAGGTCGGTGACCGACCACTGTGCCGGATGATCGGGATGCGAATGATAGAAGCCGACGATATCCTCACCGCGATCGCGGCCTTCGCGCTGAATGCGAATGAGTTCCTTCGGGTCGATGTGATAGCGGTTGTGCGGCGAATCGTCGCGTGTGTTGCCGCAACGGACGATGCGCGAGACGGTCTTCGAGCCATCATCAGCGAAGTGGCCGAGCAGGATTCCGCAGCACTCGTACGGATACGTTTCTTCACCGTGCTGACGCAGGGACGCGTAATCGGATTGGGAAAGCTTCAGCATCAGCGGCTCAGAACCCTTCCCTCGGATTGTCATCCCGAGCGGAGCGAGGGAACCCTAATCCCGGCACACACTTTTGGTGAGTAGGGGCCCCTCGCCCCGCTCGGGATGACAGCGAGAGTGGATTCAGCTTTGACTTTAGCCTTCATGCCAGAATTTTTCGCTTAGATATTTTTCGCCTGAGTCGCAGAGAATGGTTACGATGGTCGCGCGATCCTGTTCACGAAGACGTTGGGCGACCCGAAGACAACCCACGACCGCAGCTGCTGCCGAAACTCCTACCAGCAAACCTTGTTCGCGCGCCAATCGCCGCGCCATGGCATGAGCGTCTTCTGTAACAATCTCGAGGTTCTCGTCGGCCAGCGAGGGGTCGTATATCCGCGGGACGATCGCCGAGGGCAAGTGCTTTGCCCCTTCGATGCCGTGGAACGCGGAATCGGGCTGGAGCGAAATGCAGCGAATCTTGGGATTCAATTCTTTCAACCGGCGTGTCGTCCCGACGAAGGTTCCGGTGGTGCCGAGCATGGCGACGAAGTGGGTGACGCGGCCTTCGGTCTGCTGCCAGATTTCGTTCGCTGTGCCTTCGTAATGCGCGCGCCAGTTGGCGTCATTCGAATATTGATCTGCATAAAAATACAGATCGGGATGGCGCTCGGCGAACTGCCGCGCAATTTTGATGGCTCCGTCCGAACCTTCCGCCGGATCCGTATAGATGATATTTGCGCCGTATGCCTGTAGAATGCGTTTTCGCTCGGGAGAAACATTCTCGGGAACGCAGAGTGTGACGGAGAATCCCAAAGCGGCGCCCAGCATGGCGTAGGCGATGCCGGTGTTGCCGCTGGTGGAATCGAGCAGGATTTTTCCGGGAGCAAGTTTACCGGAGCGGCGCGCCTCGGTGACGATATTGGCGGCGGCGCGATCTTTGACGGAGCCGCCGGGATTGTGCCATTCGGCCTTGCCCAAGAGTTTCACACCGGGAAAGTCGACGGTTAAGGCGTCAAGCGGCAGTAAAGGCGTATTGCCAATTTGGGCGAGCACAGCCTCTCCGCGCAAACCAGACGCGGCATTTGCCGGAAACTGGGAGCGCAGCGGCGCGAATCCTGGACTTGCTGGTGTCATCGACTGAAATGCCCTTATGACTACAGTAATGTGCCCGCAAGCATAAAAAGGTATATCTATACTAGCGTTACTGTAGCGCTGGGAGGTTAGATTCCCGGCAGTCTGTTTTGGTTCCATCGAAACTGCGGTAACGGCATCAAACAAGTGTGGTCAGCAATAATGCAGCGACTTTATAAAAAGAATTGAGTTCACAGAATGACAGCGAAAGTTGAACAACGAAGCTACGAAGACGCGGTTGCTTGGCTGAAGGATCACGGATTTGACCTGATCGAAGCTCCCGGCGCGCAGACTCGCGTATTTTTGAAGAAGTACAACTGCTCGGCGGCCATCCAGAAGACGGAGGATGGCGGCGTTAAGATTTTTGCCTATCCGGGATACATGATTGGCAGCGAGATCTCGAAACTCGTCAACAAGGGATATCAGCAATTCCTGAAAACGACGAAAACCGAAGTGCCGGCATCGGCCGATCACCTGAAAGCTCTGCAACAGTTCTCTGAAGAACTGAAAGAAGGCTTGGGACTGCCGAGTCTTTACAACGAATCGCTCGGAACCGTGAGCGAATCCTACCAATACGACCGGGTCAAGGATCGCGATCAGCCAAAGGTCGACCGTCCGAAACGCCCGTGGGAAACGGTGAAGGTAAAGGCAGCCGCCGCGTCGAAAAAGAGCCGCGCGTAAAAGGCAGCTTTCAGCCGTCAGCTTTCAGCTATCAATTTCCGAGTTCGTTTGCAAAAAGCCGCGATTGTTCGCGGCTTTTCTTTTTGAGCGAATTTCTGTGGCTGGTTCCCTCCTAAGAAATCCAAAACATTTATGATGCGACCTGACTCTGGAGGCGCGTATGAGAGCTTTCGCTTTGGTAGGAGTGATGATTGCGGCGCTGGCCATCCCCGGTTTTGGAAGTGACGCTGACGAGAGTACTCGAGCCGCGATCCGCAAGGTGATGGAAGACCAGGTGGTCGCATGGAACCGGCAGGATCTTGAAGGGTTCATGGCGGGATATTGGAAATCTCCTGAGTTGACGTTCTTGGTTGGCAAGCAGCGCTTGATCGCTATAAGAAAAACTATCAGGGTGCGGGACACGAAATGGGCAAGTTGGAGTTTACAGACCTGCGAATCGAGGTGCTGGATCCCAAGGCTGCTTTTGTTCGCGGAGGATTTCGTCTGACGATGTCCGACGGCAAGACTCCGCACGGCCTCTTCACGCTCGTCTTCCGCAAGTTCCCTGAGGGATGGAAGATTGTGCACGATCACTCGGCTGGAGAGTAAGCAGCACCGCTGAAGTGCGCGACAGCGGCCGACAGACTATCGCCCGCGATCCATGGCTTCGTTGGCCAGCCGGTCGGCGGTTTGGTTGTGCTCACGCAGCGCGTGACGAATCTCGAAGTGCTCGAGTCGCCGCACCAGTTGCTGCGCCTCGTCATACAACTTTCGCAGTTCTGGGTGTTTCACCTTGTAGATCCCCTTCATCTGCCGGACCATCAATTCTGAATCGCTAATCACCTTGAGAGCCTTGATCTGCTTTTCAGCGGCGTAGCGAAGCGCTGCGATAAGGCCCTGATATTCGGCGTAATTGTTGGTGTGGTGTCCGAGGTATTCGCTGAGCTCGGCGACCGGATGTCCGGCAGCATCTTGAATCGCGACGCCATAACCGGCAGGCCCGGGATTGCCGCGGGCCCCGCCATCGACGTGGGCGGTGTGCGCGGCAGGAGCGGATTTCGGCGCAGAAAAAAGATTCGGGGAATCGGAAGAGCGGGACGACGAAGGCATAGACGGAATTTTACAACGCTTTGGGACGGCGAAATTCCAATGAGGCGATCTATCTACCGGTGGCGAGTCGGGTCGCTAATCGCTGTGGCAGATTGGCGGCGAGGATTTTCTCCTGAGCCACTCGCAGGTTATACGGTACGCGATAGAAAGTGACGATCCAAGTCTCGGAGTCGAACATAGCGAAAGCGGCACGCCAGTCGCCATCGCGAGGTTGTCCGACCGATCCGGGATTAATAAGGTAGCGCCGATCCTTGCGCAGTGGCCAATCGGACGACTCGGGCTGTCCGACGGTGCGATAGCCCGGACGATAGGCCTCGCTGATCTCGCCCGAAAGCACGAAGCCGCCTTGGAGATGTGTGTGTCCGAAGAAAGTCACTGGTACGGGAATGGTGATAAGAGGCTCGATCGCATCGCGCGCGCTCACCATGTATTCGTCTTCGTCCAGCGGCGACCCATGCACAAACTGGACACCGGGAAGTTCACTAATCTGGATCGGGCCTTGCGGAAGATTGCGCAGCCAATCGATATTTTCGCCAGAGAGTTGTTCGCGGGTCCAGAGCGTCGCCAGTCCGGCGACTGGATTGAACTCCTCGAGATTCATCAGGCCGCTGACGGCCTTGTCGTGATTCCCCCGGACGAAGACGTGCCCCAAAGACTGTACTTTCGCGATGACTTCGTTGGGATTGCCGCCGTAGCCGACCGAATCGCCGAGGTTGACGACCAGATCATAGGCGGGCGCCGCCGCGAGACAGGAGTCCAGCGCCTCAAGATTGCTGTGAATGTCGCTGAGAAGAAGGATACGCACAAAGCGAGGATTATAGCTTCTTCGAGGGCGAACAGCGAGGACGCGAGTTGGCGCTCATCGCCGAGAGCGAACATTGCTAGAATAAGCGGCCATGGGGAAGTTGCTCTCGATTGCGCTTCTGGTTCTTCTGGGCGCGCCTGTGTGGTCGCAAACCAACACCTCGATTGGGCTGAAAAATGGAGTGCATTCGGCTGACCTACGGGAGAGCCTCGGTGCGCTTGACGACAGTTTGCGAGGGCTTGAGTTCGCGGGTGCGACTCCGTCACTTTATTTAGGCTTTGATCGCAACGAGTACCCGGGCGATCAGAACCTGAAGCAGTTGCGAAATAGTTTTTCCTACGCCGGTTACTGGCTTAATAACCCTCCGGGTAGTAACTCGAATAGCTGGGCGGGGAAGCGCGGCAAGTTAGAGGCCGCTGGTTTCGGATATCTGGTGCTGTTTAACGGGCGACTGTTTCGGGAGCTTCGAAGTGTGGAGCGGGCTGCGGAGTTGGGAAGAAGTGACGCGAAAGCTGCAGCGCGATCGGCCGGCGACGAAGGGTTTCCGGCGCAGACTATCCTCTTTCTTGATCAAGAAGAAGGGGGACGAATGTTGCCCGAGCAAAGAGCCTATTTGTTTGGCTGGGTCGACGGAGTACGTCAGTCGGGCTTCCGGGCGGGTGTTTATTGCTCTGGGATCGCAGCCTTGGAAAAAAATGGCGAGGGCGTGGTCACGGCAGAAGACATACGGCAGAATTCAGGTTCGCGCGAGATCACTTACTGGGTGACGAATGACGCTTGCCCACCTTCGCCAGGATGCTCTGTGTCGCGACACCCGCCATCCGCAGCTGACAGCGGAGTTACGTTTGCGGACGTATGGCAGTTCGCGCAGTCTCCTCGACGGAAGGATGTGGCGGGCGGTTGTGCGAATACTTATGCGGCCGATGGGAATTGCTATGTTCCGGGCGCGGTTTCGGGACTTCATGTAGATTTGAACACATCCACGTCAGCGGATCCGTCGCATGGACGGAGGCGGGAATAAGAGAGTTTGAACTGATTTGAACTAAGAAGTTAGAGAAGATGGGTTCTGCCAGAAGTTGTTGTTAGTAGAAAGAATCGTACTTCGTAACCGTCCAACCTTCGTCCTTCTTTTCTTCGGTCACGGTAAACAAGTCCTTATAAGTAGAGTCCTGCGCAGGCGTGCTGTAACGTTCGCCCTTGTAGTGCAGAATCACGAGCGGTGGAGCGTCTTCCCATTCCACCAAATTCCATGAGATCAGGGGATGCTGCACTTCCGAGGTACATAGGAAGTCAGCGCGTTTCTTGCGATAATCCTTTTCCCATTGGGCTAACAAGGTGCGGCAATTGCCGTCTCGCATCTGCGCAATGAAGATGTTCGCGGTGCGTTCGATGGTGCGATCGCGAAAGGGATTCATGGTGATACTAATGGGCATTTGCGTGAGCGGGTCCCTCTCCTCAGAGCGCGAGAGAACAGGCGGTTGATTACTGAGCCAATACAGATATCCGAGAAATACGAGCACCAACAGGCCGGCGGAGCCCAATGCAATGGCGAGATGGGTGCGGGACGGCTGCATCAAAGGAAGTTTGCGGGATTAGTTGGGTGAGGGCAAGGTTACTTCCGATACTTTCGTAACCCAAGCTGTGCGAGTGGATACGGAGTGCGGACAAGCGTGTTCGGAGGACCGGTCGGCGGAAGCGGCGCGACGGAAGGCCCGTGCAATGACTAAGAGTTGTTCGGATAATTATTAACGGCAGTGGCATAGCTCTGGCGAGTGGGACCGGAACCATGACGATTGAGGCGACACTGGCGGGCGTTAGAGATATAAGGATTGACGATGGTTTCTGGGCCGCGGCTCGTTTGTGTTTTCGAAATGGGCGGCGTATAGTTGCTGATGAAAACTGTTGTGTCGCAGTGCAAGGGATTGTCGAAGCACACCAGTGGGCGAAAGCCCACTTTTTAGTTTGCGCTGATGGGTGGGGATGACTGGCGCTGCGACCTAGGGTGTAAATCGCTGAAAACATGGCTCTTGATTTAGATAAGGTCCGGCAGATTGCCGAGCGGGTGGCGGGCTCGAGCGGGCTGGAAGTGGTCGAAGTGGAAGTGTGCGGGGCGGGCAAGCACCGCATGCTACGGATTTTTATTGATCGGCCCGGAGCGGTTCCGGCAGCAGACCGTCCGGATGGCGTAACGCACGAGGATTGCTCGAAGTTCAGTCGAGAGTTTGGCACGATCGTCGATGTGGAAGATGCGGTGTCGGGTGGATCGTACGTGCTCGAAGTTTCTTCTCCGGGGTTGGATCGCAAGCTTAGCAAGGCATCCGATTTTGAGCGCTTTCGCGGACAGCGCGTGAAGTTGATGACGCGCGAGCCGGTCAACAACAACCGGCACTTCGAAGGCAGGCTGGAAAGTTTCGAGAACGGAAAGTTGTTACTGGATCTAAGCGCGGCGCGTAAGAAGATGCGGCCGAAAGAGGGCGCGGCGCCGAAGGTTGAAATTGAGTTAGGCAATATAGAGAAGGCGAATTTAGTTCCTGAAATCTAGAGGAAAGTTGTCAGGTCTCAGGTGTCCGGTCTCGGAAAAAGCAAGCCTGAGACCCGACACCTAAAACCTGAGACCTAAGAATCGTATGGCTAGCGAGCTTTACAACATAATCGAAGGGGTCAGCCGGGAAAAGGGCATTGATCCGCAGATCGTGGTGAGTGCCGTCGAGGACGCGATTGTCGTCGCGACGCGCAAATACTACAAGACGCAGGAGAATTTGCGCGCGGTGCTGGATAAGGACAGCGGCAAGATCAATGCATATGCGGTGAAGTCGATCGTCGAAACTGCGGAGCAAGTAGAAGATCCGAATTTGCAGGTGACGGTCGAGCAGGCGAGGAAGTTGGATCCGAGCGCGGAAGCGGGCGGAGAGTTGCTGATTCCGAAAGTTACGGAAGGAATTCTGGGACGAATCGCCGCGCAACTGGCGAAGCAGGTCATTTTTCAAAAGGTACGCGAGGCCGAACGCGACACGGTTTACAACGAGTACATCGGGCACGTGAACGAAATCGTGAATGCGACCGTGAAACGGCTCGAAGGTCCTGATGTGATTTTGGACATCGGCAAGGCCGAGGCTCGCATGGGGCGCAAGGAGCAATCGCGGCTGGAATCGTTTGCAGTGGGCGAGCGGATTCGAGTGGTTATTGTGCGCGTGGAAAAGGCGACGAAAGGTCCGGGCGTGATTGCCTCGCGCTCCGCTCCGGAATTAGTGCAGCATCTATTCCAGACCGAAGTGCCGGAGATTTATGACGGCACGGTGGTGATCCGTGCGATTGCGCGCGAGGCGGGCGAGCGGACCAAGATCGCAGTCATGTCGAAGGATAAGGACGTGGATGCGGTGGGCGCTTGCGTGGGCATGAAGGGAATGCGCGTGCAGTCGATCATCCGCGAGTTGCGCGGAGAGAAGATCGACATCATCGAATATCACGAAGATGCAGTTACGTTCGCGGAGAAAGCGTTACAGCCGGCGAAGGTCAGCCGCGTGACGATTGTCGACGCTGCTGATAAGCATCTGGAAGTGGTGGTCGACGATACGCAGCTTTCGCTCGCGATTGGGAAAAAAGGCCAAAACGTGCGGCTGGCGGCCAAACTGCTGGGCTGGAAGATCGACATCAAGAGCGAGGAAGAGAAGCGCCAGGAAGTGGAACAACAGATGTCGGCGCTGGTTACGCAGACGGTCACGCCGCTGGAATTGGTTACGGGACTGGGCGAGGGACTTGTCGAGAAGTTGAAAGAGGCGGGCGTGAATACGGTGGAATCGCTGGCCGATATGACGCCTGAACAACTGGAAGCGATTGAAGGCATTGGCCCGAAAACGGTGGAAAAAATCAGTATTGCGGTCAATAATTACTTTGCCACTCTGGATGGCGGCGAAGCAGTAACAGCCGCTGAGACGGAGACCGGAGAAGCCGCCACCGAAGCGGTGGGCAGCGATGCGGTAGTCGATGAAGCATCGCTGGAAGAAGGCACGGTAGAAGCAGACGCGTTGGTGGGAGATCCGGAGAATACCGGAGAAGCCACATCGCCGGGCGACGGCGAGTTGGATGCTGCAAGGTTGGCAGCCGAAGCGGATTCGGCAGCAACGGAGCCAATCGCAGATGCGGAATCAGCGACTGAAGAAGTCGCCACCGAAGAAGCCCCGGAAGACAAACAGCGCTAGACTGGAAGATGGCGAGTTCGGAGTCAGGTCCGGACCGATAGCGCGGGGTTCGTCAGGCTGAAGTGAAATGGCAGGAAATTTCATGAGGTTAGATATGCGAGCCTAGAGATACGAAAACGCGGGACAAGAAGAGGAACGAGAGCGGATGAGTAAGATTCGAATTAACGATTTGGCCCGTGAGTTGGAAGTCAAGAGCAGGGAAATTCTTGACTCTCTGACCACGGTTGGTGTCACGGAGAAGAAAACGCACTCTAGCTCTCTGGAAGATTTCGAAGCAGATCTGGTGCGGAAGCATTTGCGCGGCCGCTCGGATGCCGCGTCCGGTTCGGCAAAGCCTTCTTCGCGAGCGGCTCATGGCGAAGAAGAGATCAAGACCAAGATCGACCTCTCGCACATTTCGCGTCCCGGAGACGTGCTGCGCGCCATTACGCAACAGAAGGGAGCGACCGAGCAGCCAGCGCCGCGTCCCGTAGCGAAACCGCCGGTAGCGACGCCGAGCGTGGAAGCGAAAGCGGAGGCTCCGGCCGCAGCAACGCCTGCAGTGCCCAAAGCAATGCCGCCTCGGCCGGCAGCTGAAGCTCCCGCCGCTTCGGTTACTTCTGCTCCTCCGTCTGCACCTGCTCCACCCGCGCCGCGACTGGTTACGCCAGCTTCTGTGGCGGCGACTTATCGGCCGCCTTCGGTGGTCGTCATTCCGCCGAAAGCTCCAGTTACGCCTCCTGCTGCCGCGACACCGCCAGCGGCGACTGCGCCACCTCCGGCGATTGCCGTTCCACCGCGAGCAGCTAGTCCATCAGTTCCATCGGCTCCGACAGCCATTGCCAGCGCGCCTCCGGCAGCGACTCCTCCGGCGCCGAGTAATGTGATGCAGATGCAACCAGCTGCTCCGACTAGGCCAGTTGCGCCGTTGCCGCGCATGATTATGCCGCAGACGGGGCCGCGTCCGGTTTACAAGGCTCCGATTCCACCTCCAGCAGCGCCAGGAACATCGCGTCCGGCACCGGGAAGACCAGTTCCGGGACAGCCAATCTTCCAGAGGACAGCGCGTCCGCTTGCGCCGGGACAGTCGCGTCCGCCACTGCGACCGGGCGAACGGCGTCCGATGCATCCAACGCGGGTTGCGCCTGCGGGTTCGCGCCCGTTGGGCGTTGGGCCGGGAGCGGGAATGGCGCCTCCGGGGCCGGTGCGTCCTGGTGCGCGTCCGGGAGCTCCGTCACGACGTCCGGGACAGAGATATGTACCGCGAGGCGTGAAGGAAGGCCCGATGAAGGGCTACACTCCGCCGCCGCGCATGTCGCTCAGTAATGAGCCGGCGCCGATCACGCGGAATATCACGATTACGGAAGGAATCTCGGTAAAGGATCTGGCCGAGAAGCTGGGGATTCGCGCGAAGGATGTGATTGCGCGACTGGTGGTTCGCGGCGTGTTCGCGACGATCAACCAGACGCTTGATGCCGAGTTGGCGAGTGAGATGGCGCGCTTCTTCGGAGCGGACACGGAAGTGATCACCTTCGAAGAGCAGGCTTCCAAGGATACGACGGAAGCGATGGAGAGCAGCGAGGAAGGTGCGGAAGCGATTCCACGTCCTCCAGTCGTGACGATCATGGGCCATGTCGATCACGGCAAGACGACGTTGCTGGATTCGATCCGGTCCACGAATGTGGCAGGCGGCGAAGCGGGCGGAATTACGCAGCATATCGGCGCATACAAGGTTGCGATCACGGACAAGTCGTCTCCAGCGTTTGGGCGGGAGATCGTGTTCCTCGATACTCCTGGTCACGAAGCGTTCACGCGTATGCGTTCGCGCGGAGCGAAAGCCACCGACATCGTGGTGCTGGTCACGGCCGCGGATGATGGCGTGATGCCGCAGACGGTAGAAGCCATCGATCACGCGCATGCGGCGGAAGTGCCGATCATCGTGGCGGTCAACAAGATCGACAAACCGGGCGCATTGCCGGAGCGCGTGAAGAAGCAGTTGGCGGATCGCGGTCTGGTTCCGGAAGAGTGGGGCGGAAAGACAGTGTTCGTCGATGTGTCGGCGAAGCAGAAGACGAACCTGAATCTGTTGATGGAAATGATTCTGCTGACGGCTGACTTGCAGGAGTTGAAAGCGACTCCGGGACGAGCGGCGAGCGGGTTGGTGCTGGAAGCGAAGCTGGATCGCGGACGCGGTCCGGTGGGAACGATTCTGGTGCAGAACGGCACGCTGCGCGCGGGCGACAACTTTGTTGTCGGCAACGTGTATGGAAAAGTTCGCGCGATGTTTGACGATCGCGGCAAGCCGTTGAAAGAAGCGCCGCCGTCGACTCCGGTCGAGATTATTGGACTCGAAGGATTGCCGCAAGCGGGCGATCAGTTCGTGGTCGTGACGGATCGCGAGAAGGCGCGCGACATTTCGGAGTATCGCGAGCAGAAGTTCCGCGAAGCGACCCTGGCGAAGAGTTCGCGCGTGTCGCTGGAAGGTTTGGCGGAGCAACTGAAGACGGCGGGGATGAAGGAGCTGAACGTCATCCTGAAGGCCGACGTGCAGGGCTCGGTCGAAGTGCTGGGCGATCTGCTGGGCCGTTTGTCGAACGACAAGGTGCGGCTCAAGTTGCTGCGGTCGGGCATTGGAGCGATTACCGAAACCGATGTGCTGCTGGCTTCGGCTTCGAATGCGATTATCATCGGCTTCAACGTGCGTCCTGAGCGCAAGGCGCAGGAATTGGCGGATCAGGAAAAGGTCGATATACGGTTGCACTCGATCATTTACGAGTTGCAAGACGAGATCAAGCGCGCCATGACCGGACTGCTGGAACCGACGATCAAAGAGACCTACCAGGGACGCGCGGAAGTGCTGGAGACGTTCCGCATCCCGAAGGTGGGAACGATTGCCGGTTGCCGCGTGACGGATGGTCTGATCAAGCGCGATTCCGAAGTGCGGTTGCTGCGCGACGATGTCGTCGTCTTCAAGGGCAAAATCGGATCGCTGCGACGATTCAAAGACGATGCTTCGCAGGTCACGAGCGGGATGGAATGCGGTATCTCGATCGCGAACTACGGGGACATTAAGGCTCGCGATGTGATCGAAGCGTTCGTAACGGAACGGATCGCGGCGGAAGCGATTAAGTAAGGGGCGGTCGGAGTTGCGAAATCCCGCCCCAGCATTTTCCTGCGAAGAATTCGATCTACAAGATTTACAAGCAAAGTATTCCGTGACAGGAACGACGTAGATTGCTGTGGGCGCTGAGTTCGCATTCTTTCCTGGCAAGCGACTTCCACTCGCGCCGCCATGTTCCTAACTGAGAGCTAACTTCATGCTCATCTTCCGCAAGCCGCTCCCCAACGTCGACCACCCCGAGATGCCCGCCGACGTCGTGATCGTAGGCGGTGGCCCCGCCGGAATGGCCTGCGCCCTGCGCCTTTCACAACTGATCGACGATCACAACACGCGTCATCCCGAGGCTCTCCTAAGCAAAGAAAATATCTACGTTCTCGAAAAGGCCCGCGAAGCCGGGCAGCACTGTCTCTCCGGAGCTCTTCTCGACCCCCGCTCGATGAAAGAACTTCTTCCCGGATTCGAATCCGAAGCTCCGCTCGACGCTCAAGTTCACAAAGGAGCCGTCTACTTCCTTACCCAGCGCGGCCATCACAAGCTTCCGCTCACTCCGCCGCCACTACAGGATCACGGCAACTACGTCATCTCCATCAATCGCTTCGTAAAGTGGATGGCCGGCAAGGTCGAAGAAGCCGGCATCACCATCTTCACCGGGTTCGCAGGCTCCGAACTCCTCTACGAAGGAGATCGCGTTACTGGCGTGCGCACCGACGACAAGGGCGTCGACAAACAGAATCAGCCCAAATCCAATTTCGAACCCGGCTACGACATCAAAGCAAAGGTCGTTGTCTTGGCCGAAGGCACTCGCGGATCCCTCACCAAGCAACTCGTCCAGAAGTTTGACTTGATGAAAGACCGCAACCCGCAGACCTACGGCGTCGGAGTGAAAGAGCTGTGGGAGGTTCCCTCGGGCCGCATCGACACCGGCGAAGTCATCTATACGATGGGCTACCCGCTCACCACGAAAGAATACGGCGGCGCGTGGATATACGGTTCAAAAGGCGACACTCCCAACACCAACATCGTCTCTCTCGGCTTCGTTACCGGACTCGACTATCAAGATCCGCGCGTCGATCCCCAGCACGTCCTCCAAACCTTCAAACAGCATCCTTATATAGCTGGTCTTCTCGAAGGCGGCCACATGATCCGCTATGGCGCCAAATCTCTCCCTTACGGCGGATGGTGGTCTCTCCCTCCTCTCGGCGGCGATGGCTGGATGATCATCGGCGACTCCGCCGGTTTCCTGAATTCCGCCCGCCTCAAAGGCATTCATCTCGCCATCAAGAGTGGTATGTTAGCCGCCGAAACCGCCTTCGAAGCTTTGCTTAACAACGATTCCTCGACCGCTACTCTCGGCAAATTCCAGCGCCGTGTCGAAACCAGCTGGATTCAAGATGAGCTCTGGCCCGTTCGCAATTTCCATCAGGGATTCAAAAACGGTATGGTCGCAGGCATGTTCAACACAGCGCTACAGGAGCTCTTTGATGGTGGCCTCCGCGATCGCGCCCCGTCCCACTCCGGTTACGAGAACCTGAAGCCTCTCGCCCATCTCCCCGCCGACGGAGGTAGGGAGGCCCGCTTAATCGGTCCCGCCAAAGGCGATGGCAAGCTCACCTTCGACAAACTCACCGACCTCTATCATTCCGGCACAAAACACGAAGACGATCAGCCCGCCCACCTTCTTATTCACGACACCGACATCTGCAATACCCGTTGCGTAAAAGAGTTCGGCAGCCCCTGCCAGAATTTCTGTCCCGCCAACGTCTACGAAATGCTCGATGACTCCACCGCTCCCAACGGCAAGCGCATCAGTCTGAATCCCGCCAACTGCGTCCACTGTAAAACCTGCGACATTCAGGATCCCTACCAGATCATCACCTGGGTTCCCCCCGAAGGCGGCGGGGGCCCCAACTACGAAGGCATGTAATGGGACGCCGTCTAAAATCCGCCTATATCTTCAACTAGATGCCAGCCCGCACACTCCGCTAGCCGCCCCTCTCCGCCCCGGTATATACTTCTCGCGATACTTTAAGTTGTAACCCGGCCATAAGCCGGGCGCGGAGCACATTCTCATACTTCATTCCGCTCCGTGAATAGAACGCTGGCTTAGGGGACTTTAACTCTTACCTACCCGACGGTCGGCGGGGGCAGGAATCGTTTCGCGATCCTTCCCCGAGAGAGGTCTCTACTCGTGGACGTCATATTTATTCGTCTTCTATTTGTTGTCATTGTCGGTATCATCTGCTCGCTGATTCGTCCCTTTAACCTGCCCTCTCACCTCGATGCTGCCGTCGGTCTTCTCATCGGCGCCGCCATCATCGTCTTCGAGTGGCGGTTACGCGTGATGAGTCTGAAGCGGCTGATCGGCGCCGCCATCGGCAGCGTTCTCGGTATCATTGGCGCCTACCTGTTCGCTCTCGTCATTCGCAACAGCCTCCCGCCTGGCCCCGTCCAGAGTTTCCTCCAGATCATGGTCATGATGATCATGGCCTACGTCGGATTAGCCGTCGGTGCCAACAAGGGCGACCTGCTCAATCTTGCCGCCCTCGGTGGCATCTTCGGAGGCGAAAAGTCCGGCAAGAAGAGTTTCAAGATTCTCGACACCAGCGTCATCATCGACGGCCGCATCGCCGACATCGCCGAGACCGGATTCCTTGACGGCCTTATCGTCATCCCCCAGTTCGTCCTTCGCGAACTCCAACTCGTCGCCGATTCCGCCGACTCTCTCAAACGCAATCGCGGACGCCGCGGTCTCGACATCCTCCAGCGCCTCCAGAAGACCGCCTCCGTCCAGATCCAGATTGTGGAAGACGATTTTCCCAGCGTCCGCGAAGTCGACCTCAAGCTGATCGAACTCGCCAAGCTCTACGAAGGCAAAATCATCACCAACGACTTCAATCTCAACAAAGTCGCCCAGCTGCAAGGCGTCGCCGTCCTCAATATCAACGAACTGGCGAATTCTCTCAAGCCCATCGTCCTCCCCGGCGAAATTATGCGGGTCTTCATTCTGAAAGAAGGCAAAGAGTACAACCAGGGAGTCGCCTACCTCGACGACGGAACCATGGTTGTCGTCGACAACGCTCGCAAGATGATCGGCAAGACCATCGACATCTCCGTCACCTCTGTTCTCCAAACCACCGCTGGAAAAATGATCTTCGGCAAATGGGACGAACGCGCCACTGGCCGCCACGACTCCAAAGGAGCTTCCCCGCCCCCCGCAACCGCCCCACAACCAATCCCTGCTACAGGCCCGATTTCCGACCCCGCGAAGAAAACGGTCCCCGATCGCGCCGCCGACTGACCCAATCACGGTCGGACATCATGACTGGTAGGTCGGAGGGCCGCACTGTGGCACTCTTAGCCACCGGCGCTGTACTATACTCTTCGCCCTTATGAAGGTTTTTGTCATCATCCCCGCTGCCGGACTCGGCACCCGCATGGCTTCACCCTCCACCGCAAAGTCCAGCAAGAAATCGCCCAGCAAACAGTTCAAAGAACTCGACGGCGTCCCGATCCTCGTCCACACCTTGCGCAAATTCGCCGCTGTCGACGCTGTCCACGAAATCATCGTCGCCCTTCGCTCTGACGAAATTGAAGGCTTTCGCACTCAAATCGAAAAGCAATATCCCGACATCCTCGCCAAGCCTCTGCGTTTCGTAGAAGGCGGCGAGCATCGTCAGGATTCCGTCGCCAGCGCCCTCGCTCACATTGCCGCCGATCCCGACGACATCGTCCTCGTCCACGACGCCGTCCGCCCCTTTATCACCCACGAAATCATCGCCTCGGTCATCGACGCCGCTCATCAACACGGAGCCGCCATCGCCGGCTGGCCCGCCGTCGACACCGTCAAACAAGTCGAACGCACGGCCGATGGAGCCTTGATCAAATCAACCATCCCGCGCGCCAGCATAGTCATGGCCCAGACTCCCCAGGGATTTCGCTATCCACTCCTGAAGAAAGCTTTCGACGATGCCGCGCAAGATGGTTTTCTCGGCACCGATGAATCTTCCCTCATCGAACGCGCCGGTTCGCCCGTAGTTGTCGTCATGGGCTCCCCGCGCAACATAAAAATCACCACTCCCGCCGACCTGGAACTCGCCGAGTTCTACCTGAAAAACACAACCGGATAATCTCGGCTTGTGAGCTGGCAACACTCGTGTGGCCGCGGGCATTCTTGCCCGCGAACGGCCTGCGCTCAAGATGCCGTATTTTCGACACAAGGTGGGAACCACTGCCGGAGAGAGAGAAAGAGACCATCCTTTGAGTCCACGCCTCTCTGATTGCGACCACCTGTCTGTCGGATATCATCACGTCTGGAGTGCCCGTTTGTTTTTGGTGTCGCAGCGCTTCAGCGCTGCGATTACAACCCTATTTTCTCTGCGCCTTTAGGCGTAGAGATGGCATTCTCTCCCTGCAAGTGACTTTTTCCGCAGCCTCTTCACCAATTGCCGTAAACTTTAATCCGAGCCTCTTCAGGAGCGGAAACAGAAATTGAAACCAGAAATGCGCATCGGCTACGGTTGGGACTCCCACGAATTCAAGCCCGCCATCCCGCTCAGAATCGGCGGCATCACCCTGCCCCACACTCACGGTCTCGGAGGCCATTCCGACGGCGACGTTCTCCTCCACGCCATCACCGACGCGCTCCTCGGAGCCATCGCCGGCCCCGACATCGGCTCGCTCTTTCCACCCTCCGACCCGCAATGGAAGAATGCCGACTCCGCCATCTTTCTTCAGGAAGCCCTCACCCGCGTAAAAGCCGCAGGTTACGCAATCGTCAACCTGGATTCCACCCTGATCCTTCTCACTCCCAAAATCGGTCCCCACGCCTCCGCCATTCGCCAGAGAGTCGCCGAGCTCTGCCAGATCCCCGAAGACTGCATAGGGATCAAAGCCAAAACTCCCGAAGGAGTCCCTACCGAAAACGCCGCCCTCGCGAACGTCGTAGTGCTGCTAAAGAGAATTTAGATTTTTCTTTTGTTTGCATGATGGAGCGACGGGCGCCCTCGCCCGTTCAAACTTTTCATTGAGGATGAAGCTCGTGCCCGCGCCCGATTTACCGAACCGTCTGCGCTTCCGCTGCCAACTCCGCCTGGCGCGCGCGAGCGGCTGCAATAAAGGCGCGAAAAATTGCCTTCGCCGACTCTGCCACTTCCGGATCGTCATTCACGCTCCGCTCCGGATGCCACTGCACCGCCACCACAAAATGTCCCGCGTCGGTACCCTCCAACGCCTCGAGCGTACCGTCCTCCGCGCAGTGCGCCACCACTCGCAATCCCTTGCCCGGCGCATCCGCCGCCTGATGATGCGAGGAATTTACCGCGACTGCCTCAGCTAATGGAGCACCGCCCGAACCCGTCCCCACAATTCCCGCCAGCCGCGAACCCGGTTCGATCAACACATGATGCGCCTTCGGCACCGCCCGTCCCGCACTATGATCAATCTTCGACTCAGGTTTGGTCGTCGGAACATCCTGCACCAGCGTCCCCGCCCGAAACACATTCAACGATTGCAGCCCGTAGCAAATTCCCAGCACCGGCTTCCGCAACTTGTATGCGTCCCGCAACAACAAGGCGTCCACCGCCTCCCGCTTCGCATCCGGCTCGTCTGTCTTCGGATCCCGTTCCGCACCATACTTCTCCGGATCCACGTCCGCTCGACTCCCCGGCAACAAGACTCCATCGCAGTCTTCGATCTGACGCAAGACTTCCGCCGCCGGCAGCCCCAACTCAATCGGCACCGGCTCTCCGCCCGCTCCCAGCACCGCATCCAGATACACCGGCAGCGCCCGCTCCGCATACTCCCGATCCGCCGAATGCGGCACCGGAATCGCAATTCGCGGCAATTTCCCATCACTTTTCATAAACAAAATCCACCAAATCCCCGAAGTTCCGAACGCCCGGCGCGAACGACTAAAGACGAGCTACGAGCGACCAACGACCACCCACTACCGCCGTCCCGCAAGCGACGCCCCTTCAATCCTCTCCAACACTTTCCCGCGCCGGTAACTCCGTACCTCCATCCCGATCGACACCATCAGCACGATCGCTCCCGCCGCGATCGCAAATGGAAACGCCACATGCCGGTACGCAAACGTCAAATTCGGCGCCACATGCTTCACCTGCGAATACACCACCGTCCCTAGGATGCTCAGCAGCAGCGCCACCGCGAACGACAGCACCGTGAGAAGAAACGTCATCGCAACTACGCGCACCGGAATGCCAATCCACCGCGCACCTTCCGCATTCGTCTTTCCCATACTCTTAACCTACACCATCCCACCCGCCCCCGCGATGCCCCACCCCCGATCCCTCCACGTGAATACGCTACAATATCCCAATGTCCCAAACCGCCTCCGCGATCACCCGCAGTCCCGCGGAAATCGTTCAGAATAGCCCGGTTTCACAAGCGCCCAATGGCATCTGCTACGCGCGTTCCGGAGAGATCACCATCTCCGAAAACGATCTCGAACGCATGGTCGCCTCCGTCCCCGTGCCCATCGCCGCCGCGCTTACCCGCAAGGCTTACTATTTTGTCCCGCTCACCGTCACCCAGGGAGACGAGACCGTTATCGCCGACCGCTACGACGTCGCCCTCAGCGACAATGCGGTCTGCCACCGCAACCTCGAACTCGGCAACGCGCAATGCGTCTTCATCTCTACCCGTTTAATGGACGACAAATTCTCCGTCGCTTTCGAATTCTTCATCAACGTCGGCCACGCCCTCGTCGAAAAAGCCGGAGTCTCCCAGAACTTCGCCGACCTCGCCTGGCAGCAAGTCGAAGCTAGCGTCCGCGGCGAAACTTCGCTCGACGCCTGGGAAGCCCGCAAGTTCGCCACTGCCCACGGCCCCGACGCCGAAAAATTCAAGAACGAATTCCTCACCGCCAGCTTCGCCGACGCCATCTCCATCTATCTTCTATCGATGTATCTCGACGTCGACTACTACGATCTCCGCGAACGAGACTACCCGCTCCTCGCCCCCACCGCCATGGCCGAGCGCCTCCGCAAAATCGCCGAAATCTTCCCCCCCAATCCCGGATTCGAATTCAACATCTACTACCGCCGCCGCTCCTAATGTAGGGACAGGCTAGTGTCGTGACGGGCGACTCGTGAGCCTGCCCTGACCGAAGTCGAGGGGGCAGCTTCCACGACCGCCAGCAAACTTCCCTCCTCACCTGCTCGACAGCACAAACTGATTCCCATCCGCATCCTTGAAAATCGAACTCGTCCCCCAAGGCTCTTTCTTCGGCTCCGCCGCAAATTCCACTCCCTTCGACTTCATCGCCTTCGCCGTCGCAAACACATCATCCGTCCAGAACGTCACCGCCTGAAATCCGCCAATCCTGTCTTCATGTCCTTCCGGAGTAAACAGAACCAGCTGCGATTCCGCACCCGGAATCCCCAGCTCAATCCACCTCTGCGCGCCAAATGGCTGATCCGTCATCACCCGGAAGCCGAGTTTCTCCGTGTAGAACTGCAAAGCCCGGTCCTGATCGCGAACCGGAACGCACGCAAACTTGATGCCTCGTATCATTTTTCATTCTCCTCGTAACTCGAAATTCACCACCGCAGCCCACGCTGCGAAAACGAGAATAGAAAAGCTTGCGCTCGAAATGCAATCGCCTATTCAATGCTATATTGACTGCCGGTATAGTTTAATAAAACCATGATCCAACTCGATGACTACGTAATCGACGTCCTCATGCGCGACCTCGTCGGCCACGACCACCGCGTCGTCAGCTTTCTTGTCTATCTCTGGTTTACCGCCGAACAGGGGAAAGAGCAGGGAAAAGAGCAACGCAAAGGAAATGGCGTCGAGGCCAGTTACCGGCAGATCGCCGAGTCCATCGGAGTCTCGAAAAGTTCTGCCCAGGCCGCCGTCGCCTGGCTGATCCAACGGAAGTTGTTGGCCTCGACCAAGAAAACCGTCACCGCGACGCCGCGCTACAAAGTCCTTGCTCCTTGGCGGCGCTAAGTCAATTTGTGCAGCGCAACGCCAACCACAAACAACTCAGGGACCAGACGCGGGTCCGGCCCCTGTTCTCCAAACTCTCTTCGTCATCTCAGTGCCGTTTAACCCCGTATAGTCGCCCCCGACCTTCGGCATCGGCATTGACGCTGCATGGCGCGTTGAGTTTGTTGAGAATCCGTTTTAAAGCAAGCCGCAAATTTAGACTGCGAAACGCGCTGAGTTGTCAAAACTCTGTCACTTTCTTGTCAATTCAAACTCCGAGGCCGAGCTTATCTCCATCCCAGATCTCCCTCACAAGAAAACTCACACCTGACACTTCTCGGCGCAAAGCCGCGCCAATCAAAAAAACAAAAAAGCTTCCACAACCCAGTCTGTGTTTTCGCACCTTGGTGCTCTTGGCCTTCTGGGACAATCCGGCTTATTCTGAAAGCACACTGAAAGGCTCAGGTTCCGTCTGCCGATGAATTCGCTCCGTATCTACACGCTGGGATTGGGAATGGCGGGTATCGCCCTGGCCAGCTACGCGATGTTCCGCCGCAAGCCGAAGAACGCGATCGAGATCGAACACGAGCGCCGCGTCTGGCTCAATACCGTGGGCCGCATCACCGATGGCACCGTTATCGACGTGCAGGAGATCACCACTGCCATCAATCGCCCGGCGACCATGCTGATCTATCAATATGATGTTGCGGGAGTTTCCTACGAGGCTTCGCAGGATGTGACTTATCTACGCCAGTGGATCAATCTTCACTCGTGCCGGCTCGGCTTGCCGACCTCTGTAAAATACGATGCCCGCAACCCGGGAAACTCCATGGTGATCTCCGAAGGCTGGATGGGCTTGCGCCAATAGATCTCTGTCGATGGAGCGCCGGGCGCACTCGCCCGGCATTCGCAAACTGAAGACGAACTCACTTCAACTCAAAGCTTCCCCAACGCCAGCGCCACCATATACACGATCTGTACCGCCGCCACTCCAATCCATATCCGTTGCCGGATCCGCGACCGCCGTATATCCCGCATCAAGTCCGCCGCCGTCGGCTCGCCCTTCAGAACTTGCCGCTCCACCGATACCGTCACCGGCTGCAAATTCACCGGGCGCACTGGCGCCGCCGTCTTCGGCTTGTCGGGATAAAACACCTTCGGCGTGTCCACCACCTCCGACCACATCGGAAGCAAAATCCACGACTTCGGAATGATGTCGAGAATCGGCTTCGCCGTCAATTGCAACGCCGCTTGGCTCTCCGGCGCAATTCGATCCGCCAGATTCCGCAGCAACGATCCCCACCAGAAATGGCTCAGCTGATCCGTAATCAGTTCGCCGACATCGACCGGCTGCGACTCCAATTCCAGCGGCGGCAGCACCTCCGGAGAGAGCACATCCCCAATATTTGTGAATACCGTCCGAAACCACGGCAGCCGCAAACGCTCGCCCAGCGCCAGCCCGACATAAACCGGTCGCGAAGTCAGTTGCAGGGGCGGCAGCTTGGTCGGCGCGAACGTATCTCGCAGATTCCCGACCAGCGACCTCCACAACGGCTGCGTCAGACTCGCCGGAGGCAACAAATCCAGCGGAATCTCCCCATCCATCGGAGAAGACTCACCCTCCGGATACCACGCCTCAGCCGCATTCGACCGATAACCCATAGCTTAAAGTCCCTTTACTGGCGGAGCGCCTTTTCCGATCGAGCGCCGGGCATCCTCGCCCGGCCTTCCCAGACCCCGATCCCCAATGTTAGATGCCCGCCATTCCCCTGTCACGCTCATTTACTCACCTTTACGCTCCTTCACGCCTGGCCCCGAAAGACCTCTCCAACTGAAAAACATTGCGCAACCGCGATCCCTGCCGACTTTCCCTAAGTACATGCACTTTGATGCCGTTGAGCCCCGCCACTCCAATCAAGCACAATCAAAGCGTTTAGCCCGTCGCCGCGAGCGGCCCTTGCAGAACCTTATTTCGCGAACACTTCGAACTGGAGCTCAGATTGACTGACCGTTCCCAAGCGGCCGCGAAAGCCCAACAGAGGCTGCGCCGCTACTCCCGATACCGCTTCGACGTCCGCATTCAGGTCACCGTCTTTCGCGAAGGCCTCACCACCACCTGTTGGGGACGCACCAGCGAACTCGGCCTCGACGGCATCGGTGCCACTCTCAGCGGCGAGATGCACTCCGGCGAAGTCGTCTCCCTCGAGTTCCCCATTCCCGTCCCGCCCCACATCACCAAACTCCGCGCTGTCGTCCGCTACAGCGAAGGCCTCCGCTGCGGATTCGAATTCCTCGTCGTCACCGAAGATCAGCGCCTGATCCTCCGCCAGCTCTGCGTAGTTCTGGCCAACGCCAGCTAGAACCAGTTCGGTTTCCCCCGCAACCCCCTCCCAAAACCACCGTTTTTTTCGATATTCTCCGCACAATTTCCATTACCCCCGTAACTAACTGTAAACATCTCACCCCGCTTACCATCGATGCATCGCCAGTCCAGATGAGAAAGAACCGTATGGGTGAGAAAGTCGGCCCGGCGGCAACTCCAGCCGAACTGCCAATCGTGGACGCGCTCTCCGACGCTGTCGGGCGCGCTCGCCCGCCTCTCCTCGCCCGCATCGCCGATCCTAACTCCGCCTCTTCGCCCACCAACGGCCATTCGGCCCCGCCGCCTCTCATCACTGAAAAGGCCTACTACGAACAAATCATCCAAAACGCTCCAGAAGCCATCAGCATCATCGACCACGAAATGGGCATTGCCCGCATCAACACCGAGTTCACCCGTCTATTCGGATTCACCGAAGCCGAGGCCCTGGGCAAACGCCTCGACCAGCTCATTGTCCCGCCCGATCGCTACGCCGAAACCGCCTGGATCTCCGAGAGCCTCAAAGCTCAAGCCAAGCTCACTCTCGAGACTCGCCGCCAGCGCAAGGATGGCACCCTCGTCGAAGTCATGCTCTCCGCCTCGCCCGTCACTGTCGACGGCAAGCGCGTCGGATCCTACGCCTCCTACCGCGATATCACCGAGCAGAAGCGCGCCGAAGAATTAAACGCCGCCCTCTACGCCATCGCCGCCCGTAGCCAGTCCGCCGAAGACCTGCAGCAGTTTTTTGCCGCCCTTCACAACATCGTCGGGCAGCTCATGAACGCCCGCAACTTCTACATTGCTCTCTACGACCCGCAAGCCCAGTTATTGAGCTTCCCCTATTTCGTCGACGAAGCTGATACCGTCCCCACGCCCAAGCGACTCGGCCGCGGTCTCACCGAATACGTTCTGCGCTCTGGAGAACCGCTGCTCGCCACGCCTCAGGTCTTTGACGAACTCGTGCGCCTCGGCGAAGTTGAGCTGATCGGCGCTCCTTCCGTCGACTGGCTCGGCGTTCCCCTCAAAAGCGGCGCCAACACCATCGGAGCCCTCGTCGTTCAGAGTTACAGCGAAAACACTCGCTTCGCCGAACGCGACCGCGAGATCCTCAAATTCGTCTCCCAGCAACTGGCCGCCGCCATCGAACACAAGCGCTACGAAGAAGCCCTTCGCCGTTCCGAATCCCGCTCCCGCTCTCTGATCTTGAGCGCCGCTTTCGGTATCTGCCGCTGCACTTTAGGTGGACGTTTCCTCGACGTCAATCCCGCCCTCATCAACATGCTCGGCTACGTCTCCGTCGAAGATCTCCTCAAACTCAACGTGCGCCGCGATGTCTTTGCCAATCCTCAGGAACTCGATCGCCTCGCGGACGACTATCGTCGCACTGGCAGTCTCAGCGGCGTCGAAGTCCAGTGGAAGCGCAAGGACGGCCGCCTCATCACCGTCCGGATGAGCGGTTGCGCCTCCACCATCACCGACGAGCCCGAAGAAGTTCTCGAGCTCATCGCCGAAGACATCACAGACCGCCGCCAGCTCGAAGAGCAGCTCCGCCAGGCGCAAAAAATGGATGCCGTGGGCCGCCTCGCCGGCGGTGTCGCCCACGACTTCAACAACCTGCTCATGGTCATCAACGGATACACCGAGGTTCTGCTCGATCAGCTGGAGCCCGGCAATCCCATGCACCACAAAGTGCAGTCCATTCAGCAGGCCGCCGATCGCGCCGCCACCCTCACTCGCCAGCTCCTCGCCTTCAGCCGCAAGCAGCTCCTCGAACTCAAAGTCGTCGACGTCAACACTGTCGTCGGCGATATGGAACGCCTCCTCCGCCCCCTCATCGGCGAGAACATCGAACTCATCACTCACCTCTCCACCGATACCGGACACACCCGAGCCGACGCCGGCCAACTCGAACAAGTCATCATGAACCTCGTCGTCAACGCCAAAGACGCCATGCCCGACGGCGGCAAACTCACTCTCCAGACCGCCGACGTCACTGTCCACCAGAGTTTCAGCGCCCACCGCTTTATTAATCCCGGCCGTTACGCCGTGATCTCCGTCTCCGACACCGGACACGGTATGGACAAAGAAACGCAATCCCGCATCTTCGAACCATTTTTCACCACGAAAGAAAAAGGCAAAGGCACCGGACTCGGCCTCTCCACCGTCTACGGCATCGTCAAGCAAAGCAACGGATACGTCTTCGCTCAGAGCCAGCCGGGCACTGGCACCACCTTTCACGTCTATTTGCCGCGCGTCGAAGACACCGCCGAAGAGCTCAGTCCCGCCAAAGTGCAGTCCCACGAACTCGGTGGATGCGAAACCATTCTCCTCGTCGAAGACGAAGAATCCGTTCGTGAACTCGTCCGCGTTACTCTCGCCTCCCGCGGCTATAACGTCCTCGAAGCCGAAAACGGAGAATGCGGCCTCCGTGTCGCCGACGCCTGCAAAGATCGCATCGACATTCTCATCACCGACGTCGTCATGCCTGGCATAGGAGGCCGCGAGCTCGCCAAGAAGCTCCTCTTGCAGCGTCCCGATATCAGCGTCCTCTATCTCTCCGGATACACCGAAGACGCCGTCATCACACAAGGCGCGGCCACCGCCGCCACCGCCTTCCTTCAAAAACCTTTCACCCTCCAGAATCTTGCCAAGAAAGTTCGCGAAGTCCTGCGCGACCGCGCCCTTCCACCCTCGCCCAAATTAAAAGCCAAAGCCGCCTCCAACTAACACCTAAGCAATGACGAAACTCCCGCAAGCACCCGCGATCGCAACGCTTTCCCTTCGTGCCCCTTAGTGTCCCTGGTGGTAAAAGATCTTGAACTTCCTCCCGCCTTGCAACTTTTCCCCGCCAATCTCGTCCTATACATAGCGCCAAGCGCCAGCCCGCGGACGCAATCCACCTCCGCGCTCTGCGCGTACCTCGAGTAAGGTGAATTCATGTCGACCGCGAAACCCCCATCCATTCCGTCCTCCGAGATCACGCCCCGCTCCACCTACCTAAACCGCCGCAACTTCCTCACCGGAGCCGCCCTCACCACTGCTGCCGCTGTCACCGGCCTCGCCCTCCGCGACCTCGCCCAGCCGTCCCACTCCGCGCGCGCCAACACCAAGATTGACGGCATTCAGAAAAGTCCTTTTAGCACCACCGAAAAAGAAACGCCCTACAAAGACGTCACCACCTACAACAATTTCTACGAATTCTCCACCTCCAAAGAAGGACCCGCCGAAGAAGCCAAGAACTTCAAGACTCGCCCCTGGACCGTCACCATCGACGGCGACGTCAAAAAGAAACAACAGCTCGACATCGACACCATCATGAAAATGGCCGCTCCCGAAGAGCGCATCTACCGCCACCGCTGCGTCGAAGGATGGTCCATCGTCGTTCCCTGGGTCGGCTTCTCCCTCAGCGAACTCATCAAGCGCGCCGACCCGCTCCCCAAAGCCAAGTACGTCGAATTCACCACCCTCTACGATCTCAAGCAAATGCCCGGCCAGCGCACCAGCGTCCTGCAGTGGCCTTACGTCGAAGGCCTTCGCATGGACGAAGCCATGCACCCTCTCGCTCTCCTCTGTTTCGGCATGTACGGCGAGCTTCTCCCCAATCAAGACGGAGCCCCGCTCCGCATCGTGATCCCCTGGAAATACGGCTTCAAGAGCGCCAAGTCCATCGTCCGCATCCGCTTCACCGCAAGCCAGCCCGTCAACACCTGGCAACTCTCCGCGCCGCGCGAATACGGCTTCTACTCCAACGTGAATCCCAACGTCGACCATCCCCGTTGGAGCCAGGCCACCGAACGCCGCCTCGGAGAATTCCGCAAGCGCCCCACCCTCATGTTCAACGGCTACGATCAAGTAGCCAGCCTCTACAACGGCATGGACCTGAAAAAGAACTTCTAGGAAATTTGTAATTCTGTAATCTGGAAGCGCGCAATTAATTTGTCATCCTGAGCAACGCGAAGGACCTGCTTTTCGCAGTGAGGGGATGTCGAACGAATATCAGTGTCGGAAGTGGCCCGTTAAATTACAAGTTACAAATCACCTATTACAAATGAAGTTGCGCCTCGCCAAACTCGCCCTCTTCTTAGCCGCCCTCCTCCCGGTCGCTCGCCTCCTCTGGAAATATTTCCACGACTCACTCGGCGCCAACCCCATCGAGTTCATCACCCACTCCACCGGAGACTGGACCCTCCTCTTCCTCCTCATCACTCTCTCCATTACCCCGCTCCGCCGCATCACCCGCCAATACTGGCTCATCTCTCTCCGCCGCATGCTCGGGCTCTTCGCCTTCTTTTACGGAACTTTACATTTCCTCACCTACATCTGGCTCGACAAATTCTTCGACCTCCACGAGGTCTGGAAAGACATCTTCAAACGCCCCTTCATCACCCTCGGATTTTCCGCCTTCATCCTCATGATCCCGCTCGCCCTCACCTCGACCACGTGGTCCATCCGCCGACTTGGAGGCAAGAACTGGCAACGCCTCCACCGCCTCATCTATCTCACCGCCATCCTCGGCGTCATTCATTACTATTGGCTGGTAAAAGCCGACCACCGCAAACCCATCGAATACGCCATCGCCCTGACCGTTCTCCTCCTCTACCGGGTAGGCTTCTGGATCTCCGAAACTCGTCGCGAGGCTCTCACCCCGCGGGGCTAAGAACTGCGCGACGGGGCTGCGAAATCACTGCGCCGGATTTGACCTTGTTGTGAACGGGTCGGGGCTGTCTATTTCTGGTATGCTTACAGGTTTTCCTCCATACGAGGTATGCCGTGGAGCATCGTGCGCAGAAGTATCACCGTGGACGGCTGAGCGAGGCCATCCGCGAGGAGATCGAAACGATTCTGGAAGGCGAGCTGGCCGATCCTCGCATTGGGTTGGCGAGCGTGAGTGCCGTGCTGATGGCAACGGATGCGCGGTCGGCACGAGTGATGGTCACGGTAGCTGGCGACGAAGCCGAGGCGGAGCGGACGCTGGAGGGACTGGCGGCGGCGAAGAATTTTGTGCGGCACGAACTGGCGGAACGGCTGCGCTTGCGCAAACCTCCCGAACTGTATTTTCAGATCGATCGCGCCGATGAATTGGAAGGGCGAGTCGACGAACTGCTGACGCGCGAGAGAAAACGGCGGCGGAAAAGTACGGAGCCAAAAGCTGGGAAATAGTTCTCAGTTCTCGGTTGTCAGTTCTCAGTGAGAGGCGCTACGTGCCTGCTGAGATTTGCGAGCCTAGCACCCAGAACGCTCGACCGAAAAGCAAAAGCAGAAGCAAAAGCCACAAAGCACTTCATGCTAGAGCGGGTTCTACAGGAAATTCGGATACGTCGCCGGTTCGTCGTGACCTCGCATGCGCGGCCGGATGGGGACGGGATCGGGTCGGCCCTGGCCTGCGGGCAGATTCTGCGCTTGATGGGGAAAGATGCCGAAGTGGTAATGCATGACGGCGTGCCGCGTATTTATCAGAACCTTCCTTTCGCGGATCGCGCCATTCAGTCCGACACAGTGCCGGAGAACGATGCGGTCATCCTGTTGGAATGCGACGGGGTGCGGCGAACGATGTTGGAGGGGCTGGAAAAATGCTTCCTGATCAATATCGATCATCACGTGAGCGGGCGAAATTTCGGTCACATTAATTGGATCGATTCGTCGGTGATGGCGACTGCGGAACTGGTGTTTCGGCTGGCGCGGCTGGCATGCGTTCCGGTGGATCGCGACATCGCGACTTGCCTGTACACGGCGCTGATGACCGATACCGGGTCGTTCATGTTCGAAGGGACGAACGAGCATACGTTTGCGGTGGCGCGAGAGTTGGTGCTGGCGGGAGCGGATCCGGCGCAGTGTGCGCGGCACATTTATTTTGGCCACTCCACGGCGAAAATGCGGCTGCTGGGGACGGCGCTGTCGAGTTTGCATCGGGAAGGTCCGCTGGCGTGGATCTGGGTGACGCAGGAGCAGATGACGCGCTTTGGGGCGCGGGAAGAAGACTGCGAGGGGCTGGTCAATTATGCGCTGTCGATCGCGGAGGTGCAGGTGGCGATTTTTTTCCGCGAGCTTCCGGATGGGCGGTATCGCATCAGCCTGCGCAGCAAAGGGGAAGTGAACGTTTCGACGGTGGCGGAACATTTTGGCGGTGGCGGGCATAAATGCGCGAGCGGCTGTTCGGTGGATGGGCCGCTGGCAGTAGCGGTGGCGCAAATTGTCGAGCGCCTGCGGGCGGAAACGGCAGTTTTGAACACGACGAAATGATCGAGGGAAAGAGTCTGCGAACGCGAACCGACGCGCTGGTGCTAGTGGCGTTCTGCGGTTTTCTCTTTTTCTATGGCCTTGGGGCGTTCGGGTTGCTGGGCGCGGACGAACCGCGCTATGCGCAGATTGCGCGGGAGATGTTGAACCGGGGGGATTGGGTTACTCCGACGCTGCTGGGGAAGCCGTGGCTGGAAAAGCCGGTGCTGTATTACTGGGAGGCGATGGCGGCATTTCGCTTGACGGGAGTTTCGGATCAGGCGGCGCGTCTGCCGACGGCGTTCGATGCGGCATTGTTGATTGCGGCGATCTACTTTTTTCTGCGGCGCTTTCGTCCGGGCAGTGAGTTGGATGGAGCGCTGATCACGGCGAGTTGCGTGGGCGTGATTGGATTTGCTCATGCGGCGGCGACGGATATGCCGCTGGCAGCGACGTTCTCGATTGCGCTGCTGGCGTGGTATGCGTGGTACGAGAGCAAACGACGCATTTATCTTGTCGGGTTTTATGTTTTTCTGGCGCTGGGAACGCTGGCGAAGGGTCCGGTGGCTCCGGCGCTGGCGGCCGTGATTTTGGTTCTTTTTGTGGCGGTGAGGCGGGAATGGTACGCGATTGTGCGTAGCCTTTGGATTCCGGGAGTTGCGGTTTACCTGGCTGTGACGCTGCCGTGGTTTGTTGCGGTCCAGCTGCGTAACCCGGAGTTTTTTCGCTTCTTCATTCTCGAACACAATCTGGCGCGATTCTCGCAGGATGTGTATCACCATCGGCAGCCGTTCTGGTTTTACCTTCCTGTATTTTTGCTGGCCATGATGCCGTGGACGTTTGTGTTTCTGGCAGCGGTGGCTGAGCGGGTGCGGGCGATCTGGTCGGAAGGCAGAGTAGCTCTGGAGAGCGTGGAAGATTCCTGGGCGCTGTTTCTATTGATATGGATGCTGGTGCCTGTGTTGTTCTTCAGCGCATCGCAGTCAAAGTTGCCGGGATACATTTTGCCGGCGGTTCCGGCGGGCGCGTTGCTGGTGGCGGAGTATCTGGAATCGTGCCGCAGTGAAGTGCGATCCGGTGGTGGCGGGCGGTTTACTCTGCCGTTCGCGGCGGCGCATGGCTTTTTCTGCGGCTTGCTGATCTTCGCGGCTTTTTCGGCGGCATCGATTACGACGCTTCATCACCTGGCGATGGGGAGGGGAACTTATATTTCTGGGGCGATCGCGGTGTTGGTTGCGCTGGGGATTAGCGCCGCGCTGCTCTCGCGCGCAGGTCGCCGGCTGTTGCGGCCACTCACATTGTTTGCGGTGACGGTAAGTGTTGCGGTTGTGGTTCGTTCGGCTGCCCCTGTGATTGACGCGACACAATCGGCGCGTCCGATCGTGGAAAGCATCCAATCATTTTCGCGCGAACCGGTGCCGGTAGCGCTTTACCGCGTCAGCCGAGTCCAAGAATATGGCCTGGAGTTTTATCTCGACCGCGCCACGGGAAAATATGAAGACGGGAATGTGCCAACCGGGGAACATGTCGTCGTGGCGGCGCAGGGGTCGCAGCCGCAAGTGGCGCAACTGGTTCCCGGACGGCGGGTGTCATACTTAACGAGCATTCCTGCGCAGAAATTGGATTTGTATTGGGTGGGGAAGTGAAAGAGCGGGCATTCCCTCAGCGGCTAAAGCCGCGTCCAGTGTGGGTTCCGGGCAGATGGGCTGAAGCCCATCCCTTTCAAAACGAATCCATTTGTTATGGGATGTGCTCTCACGCGTAAGGCCGTTGGTTTTTATGGAAATTCTCGATCTCCGACATTTCACTTCCGCTGATCTTCGTCCGCTGCTGGAAGATGAGATTGCGGCGTGGGGCCGACTGCTGTCGTGGGACTACGCGACTTCAGCCGAAATGATCTTGCGATATATGGATGCCAAGATTTTGCCGGGTTATGCGGCGATCGAGCGGGGCAGTATTTTTGGCTATTCGTTTTTTGTGTACGAGCAGAGTAAGGGTGTGATCGGCGATCTTTTTGTGAGGGATGGAGCGCGGAGCGCGGAGCGTCACGACGTGGAAGAACAACTGCTGACGCACGTCATCGAGACGTTGCAGCAATCGCCGGGGATCCATCGAGTGGAGGCGCAGCTGTTGGCGCACAGGACGGGGGAAGTGGCGCGTCCTTTTCTGCAGCAGGGGTTCAGCCGGCACCCGCGGGTGTTCATGAATTTCGAGATTGGGAAGCATGCGCCGGTAGCGCCTGCGTTGCCCGCGCAGTTCGAGATTCGGCCGTGGTCGGAGGCGGAGTACCAGGCGGCCGCGGCACTGATTACGGCTGCCTATCGTGGGCATGTGGATTCGGAGATCAACGATCAGTACCGGACGCTGGCGGGCTCACTGCGGTTTCTTAATAATATTGTGCGGTTTCCGGGATGCGGGACTTTCGATCCTCGGGGTTCGTTTGTCGTGTATGAAAGACGCACGCGAACGCTGGTAGGACTTATTTTGTGTTCGCAGGTGCGATCCGATGTCGGACATATCACGCAGGTGTGCGTGCTTCCCGAGTATCGTTCGGGTGGGCTGGGCGAAGTGATGCTAGCGGCGTCGACACGGAGTTTGCGGGAGCGCGGGTTTCATTTCATCTCGCTGACGGTGACCGAGGCGAATGATCGGGCGATTGCGCTGTATAAAAGGATCGGGTTTGAATCGGCACGAGTGTTTGACGCGTTTGTGTGGGAGGGGTGAAGCTTTCAGCCATCAGCCGTCAGCCGTCAGGTAACCCTTTCCTCCCCGCACATTTTGGACTGTTTTTTTGCATCTCCAAATGCAATATCTCGAACAACGAGTCAGCGGTTGACGACTAAATTCTTCGGTCAAGACGGAAGAGAAAGACGTAGAACGGGGCAAGGGTGTCCGCTCCACACGAGCTTGTAAAAAGACCTCCGCGTCGCCCTTCCCCGAGATGACGCGGAGGATTTGAAATGGAAACCGGAGTCTCAAAGCAAGATCGTCGCGAGCCACGGACCCTTTGTTCTCAGTTTGGACGCAAGCACATCGCCGAGGGGGCAGGCTGTGAATCCAATCCAAGTTGGCTTCCAGTTCATAGAACGAGATTGCTCGGGAAATCCCTTCGCGAATCCGACAAACTATTTTAGAAAGTCAGTGGTTGGACCGCTTGTCCATTGGTCTAGATGGGTTAGGGGCGCAGGATATTTTTGGCGATAAACAGAACATTTGCCGGGCGTTCTGCCAGGCGGCGCATGAAATATGGATACCACTCGGTTCCGAAGGGGATGTAGACGCGGACGCCCCATCCTTCTTTGACCAGGCCTTGCTGCAGATCGCGGCGAATGCCGTGAAGCATTTGAAACTCGAAAGCATTGCGGGGAATGTTTTCGCCGATGGCGAAGGCTTTGGCCTGGTTAATGATGGCTTCGTCGTGGGTCGCCAGGCCATGGAAGACTCCGCTTTTCATCAGGGTTTTCATGAGTTTGACGTAGTTGGCGTCCACTTCGGACTTCTGCTGGTAGGCGATGTCTGCGGGCTCTTTGTAAGCTCCCTTGCAGAGGCGGATACGGATGCGGTCGGCGAGGAGTTTGTCGACGTCCGCCTCGGCGCTGCGCATGTAGGACTGGATGACGGTGCCGACATTGTTTGCATTGCCGGGGACGCGGTGGAGTTCATGGACGAAGTTGAGGGTGCGTTGGGTGTAGGGGGAGCCTTCCATGTCGACGCGAACGAAGTTCCTGGGCGTCATGCTGGCGGCCTTGGCGACCAGTCCGCGAACGATGTCGTAGGCCATTCTCTCGTCGACGTCGAGGCCCATGTGGGTGAGTTTGAGACTGATGTTGGCGTTCAGTTTGTGGGCCGCGATCTGATCGAGGAGGTCGTGGTAGAGCTGGGCGCTGGCTCGGGCTTCGTCGGCGTTGGTGACATTTTCGCCGAGGTTGTCGATGGAGACACCAGCTCCGAACTGATTGACGGCGGCGGCGGCGCGAATGGCGTCGGACACTTCGTTGCCGGCTACGAAGCGGGCGGAGGTGCGCTGGCCGAAGCTTGAACGCTCGGCGATTCCGCGGAGGGATCGGCTCTCGGATAGGGCGATGAAAAGGGCCCTCAACATCGGGCACCGCTGTGCTGCAAAAGGGAAGTTTTCGGATTAAGACTGCCGGAGACTTTCATACGTTCTGGTGCGGCATTAACAGTATTTTCTACCACAAAGCGGGCGCGGGTGCAGTGATGGTTACGAAGCTTCCGGTGGAAGTGGTCGCATGTGCCATAGTTGACTAGTCAGATGACTAGTCAGTAGAATGAAACGTACAGAGGTGAAGAATGGCTTCCTGGCAGGTACAAGACGCGAAAGCGCGGTTTAGCGAATTTCTGGATGCATCGATTAAGAAGGGTCCGCAGGTGGTGACGCGGCGGGGGATTGAGACTGCGGTCTTGGTGCCGATCGAGGAATGGAGGCGGCTGCAACAGGCGGCGCGGCCCAGTTTGAAGGATGTGCTACTGGCGCCGGAGCCTCGTTTCGACGACATTGTTGGTAAACGACGCGCTTGGCGCATGCGTCCTGCAGTGGAGTTTGAGTGAATCGATACCTGTTGGACACCAATGTCGTGTCCGAAGCTCGGAAGCCACGGCCCCACGGCGCGGTCATCCAATGGCTAGACGGTCTTGAAGTTGGCGGAGCGTTTCTGTCGGCTCTGACCCTGGGTGAGTTGCAAGTGGGAATTGAGAAAACCAGACGACACGACCAGCGGAAGGCGGAAGAGATCGAACGCTGGGTCGACCGGTTAGCTGCGGTCTATGAAGTGCTCCCAATGGATGGTCCATGCTTTCGGGAATGGGCTCGAATTATCGATGGCAAACCTCCTAATCTGTTGCAGGATGCAATGTTCGCCGCGACCGCGCGGGTGCACGGTTTGGTTGTTGCAACCAGAAATGAACGGGACTTCAAGCAGCTTGAGGTTCGAACTTTCAATCCCTTCAAAAATTAGTCGCCTCGTTGCGGTAACGCAGGCAAGTCGGGGCAAGCCCCGTCTCTACGGACGCGGCGGTGGTGGGGGTCGTGTAGAATAGCCGTTTGTATATGGACCTCTCCGCGATACAGCACGCCTTGCGCGAGCGCAACATCGACGCGTGGCTTTTCTACGATCATCATCATCGCGACCCGATCGCTTATCGCGTGCTGGGGTTGCCGGAAGGACTGATGGTGACGCGGCGGTGGTACTACCTGATCCCGGCCAAAGGCGAGCCCACCAAGCTAGTTCATAAGATTGAATCGGGACACCTGGACACACTGCCCGGGGTGAAGAAGCAATACGCCGGGTGGGAAGAACTGTTTGCCGGGCTGAAGCAAATGCTGGCGGCGCATCGCGATGTGGCGATGCAGTATTCGCCGAACAATTTTGTTTTCACGATTTCGATGGTGGACGCGGGCACGGCGGACATGATCCGCGGGCTGGGCAAGAACATCGTGAGCGCGGCGGACTTGATCGCGCAGTTTGAAGCGACGCTGACGGAAGAGCAGGTCAAGTCTCATTTTGCGGCGCGCGACGTGATCGATGCGGTTACAGCGGATGCTTTCAAAGAGATCGGGCGGCGGGTACGCGGCGGCGGAACTTATGAGCACGAGATCCAGGGATTTTTCATGGAAGCATTTGCGCGCGAGAACATGGTGACGGACGATCCGCCGATTGTCGCGGTGAATGCGAACAGCGGAAATCCGCACTACGAACCGAGCGCAAGCCGGCCGGTTCCGATTCGCGAAGGGGATTTCGTATTGCTGGATGTTTGGGCGAAGAAGAATACGCCGGGCGCGATTTACTACGACATCACATGGGTTGGGGTGGTAGGAAAGGCTCCGACGGAGCGGCAGCGGGAGATTTTCAAGATTGTCAGCGAGGCGCGCGATCTTGGGGTGAAGACGGTGCAAGAAGGCGTTGCGGAGGCGAGGCCGATCGCGGGCTGGGAAGTGGACCACGCGGTGCGGGGACATATTAAGGACGCGAAATACGGGGAGTATTTCATCCATCGGACCGGACATTCGATTGGCACCGAGGTGCATTCGAATGGGGCGAATATGGATGACCTGGAAATTCACGACGAGCGGCGGATTCTGCCGAACTCGTTATTCTCGATCGAACCGGGAATTTACCTTCCTGAGTTTGGAGTGCGGCTGGAGGTGGATGTGTTGGTTCGAGAGGGAAGCGCCGAAGTGACTGGTAGAATCCAGAGAGAGATCGTGACCATCTGAATGGCCAAGCCAAATACAGATAAATCCAAGAATGCTGCGCCGGCTGAACCGGAGTATCCGCTGACTACGATGGCGGTGGTTGCGCCGTTTGTGGGCTGGCTGATTCCGGGCGGCGGACATCTTCTTTTGAGAAGGTATGGGCGCGGTGTGTTGCTGCTGGTATCGGTGGTGGCGATGTTCCTGATCGGACTCGGCATGCAGGGACGAATTTACAAGCCGAACGGCGGCGATATCCTCGACATATTGGGCTTTGTTGGGGATGTGGGATCGGGACTGCTCTACTTTATTGCGCGCGCCATGGATTGGGGCAACGTGATGGCGGCGAACGCAGCGGCCGATTACGGCAAAACATTTCTGATTGTGGCGGGGTTGTTGAATTTTATCGCCGTGGCCGACGCCCATCACATCGCGTTGGGGAAGAAACCGTGAGCATCAACTTATCGCATTTCTCGGCGGCGGTGGTGTTCGCGTTGTTTGCGTCCATTGTGTTTGGAATCACGCAGCGGAATTCGACCATGGAGCAGGTGAAGTACGGGGCCTACTGCTTCGCGCTGTTCGTCGGAGGCGTGTTTCTGGCGGGCTGGGTGATGGCGCTGATACGGCGGTAGGGCAGTTGTCAGTTGTCAGTTGTCAGTTCTAACCTTCCGATACACAGTTTAACTCCGATGTCCTGGTGATTCTCGCCGGCGAAAAAAAACAGCAATCATTCTGGGGGTTCGGCTTGCAGGCCGTCGCCGGGGGCGAGGGGCAGGTGGGATGCTCCGCCGATCAGGCCGCGCTCTTGCGGCGAATACTCGCTTCGGAACTGATCAGAGTTGAGCAGTTGATCGCGCTGCTGCGGGGTCATGTCACGCATGCTGCGGATGGCGCGATTGACCGCCTGACGACGATCGGGCGGGAGTTGTTTGAACCCCTGAAAGAGCTGACGTGCCCGCTGCTTTTGATCGGGGGTGAGGTGCTCCCAGGTTTCCATACGAGTCAGCACGCGCTCCTGCTGCGCGGGTGGGAGACTGGAAAAATGTTGCAAGCGTTGTTGCAGGCGCGCTTGCTGTTGCGGCGGAAGTCTGCGGAATTGCGGATCGCTTTCTAGGGCGCGGCGCTGCTGCGCAGGAGACATGTCTTTATAGTGGCGGAGCCAATTTCCGGCATGGCCGGGCTGGTTCTGCGGAGGACGGGCCACGTTAGGGCGGTTGGGATTATTATTGCCCTGCTTCTGAAAGCGATGCCATTGTCCATCCGCATCTCGGCGTTGTGGTTGCGGACGCGATTGCGGCGGGTGAGCGGGAGGCGCGGGGCGCCGGTTTTGGGCGAAGGAGGGCGTTAGCAGCAGAAGGGCTGCGAGACAGCGCGCCAGTATTCCCCGGGCCGACACCGATTGGTCTCCTGACAACGAACTCATTCGTTCAAACTGAATGCGTTGAAACTGAATCTGCGAAGCGGAACCTATTCTGCGGAACCTGTCTCTGGTTCTCTGCGAATCTTAACTGTGAATCTTCTGCTCACGAATCTTATTCATGTTCATGCGACTCGTTTTCATTTGGAACCGGTACTCATTACTCATCGGACCCTAAGGGTTCGCGTTTACGTCGTCCTGCACCTGCAGATCGTCGAGCACGTCAAAATCGGCATACAAATCATCGTTGCGATCGAGAGCTTGCAGATCGCCGACAGCGGTACCCGGCTGCACGGGCAAACCTAGCGATGGTGGTTTGGTCGTCATCGCTTCGGTTTCGACGAAAGACGACTTGTACCGAATACCAATTCCAGTGCCCAGCGCTCCGACCAGTAAGACTGCGGCAAGCGATGCGGCCCACGCGGGGTGTCGAATCCAATTCAGCCAGGAATGCTGCGGGCGGGCCATTTCTTCGCGCAGGCGAGCCTGCAGGCGGGTATCGAAATAGGGCGAGGGCTCGGGGGCTTGCCATTCATCGAGCAGCGCCATCGTTTGTTGAAAATCGCGCAGACGGGCGGCACACTCGGTACAGGACGCTATATGTTTCCCGACCTCCCGCTCAAGCGCCGAAGCGTCGATGCCAGCGGCCAGTTCCGGCAATAGTTCGTGAATTTGATTGCAATCCATACTGCTTCCCTACTTCCCTGAAACAAACTCTTTGAGCTGCTCGCGCAACGTTTCGTAGGCGCGAAACAGGAGCGACTTGGTGGCGGACTCGCTCAGCTTCAAGACGCCGGCGATCTCGCGATAATCCATTTGCTGATACTTGTGCATAATGACGGCGACGCGCTGTCGTTCGGGTAGCCCGTTCACCTTGCTGCGGATGGCTGCCAGGCGCTCGCGTTTCAAAATTTGCTCCTCCGCGGAGAGCGATTCGTCGGCCAGGTCGGGGGTGGTTCCGGTTTCCTGATCGGGCTCGTCGAGACGAACGGTATTTTCCGGACGCTCATGGCGATTGTCCCGGGCGTGGTTGACGGCCAGGTTGGTCGCGATGCGATAGAGCCATGTCGTAAACTTGGCGCTCGGTTCGTAAGTGGTACGCGAGCGGTAGACGCGGAGAAAAACCTCCTGCGCGAGTTCTTCGGCGGTGGACGGGTTATGGCACAAGCGGTACATGAACCCGACCATTGGCCGGCGATATTTCTGTACCAGGTACGCGAAGGCCGATTCGTCTCCGGTCTTCACCCGGAGCATCACATCGACGTCGGAAAGAGTGCCGTCAGTGTTGACCATGGAATTTGCCATGGAAACAGGCGAATTGGAGGGCGATCCCGCGAAATTTAGCAAGCCGCGATCGAGCCTTCCGCCGCTTGACGCCCCACCATCCAGCAAACCGCGGTCGATGGCAATGCTGCTCACATCCATAAGAACCCCGTTCGCGGACGAAAGTTGCGTCTCGGCGGAAAGGGGGTTGTCGGCGGAAGTGGTTTCGCCTGAGTCACTTAGGGATCCAGACTCGGGAATGTCAGAAGCAGCCATGAAAGGGCGTTGCAAAGAGGCTATCGGGAGCGGCGAAAGCGGTCAAGAGGCTGGTTGGATGCCGGAAATCGCCGATAAGCGAGAATGCGAGAAGAATGCCGATGGAACCAGTTGGCTGTCGCGGGTTTATTGGGGACTACAATACGGGAATTCAGTGGGGTCAAGGCAAGGGGCGGTTGCTTGATGCCGGGAAGGAAACGGTCTTGAAGACTTCCGATAACCGAATCGCCATCCGGCATGTGTTCGAGGCGCGGATTCTGATTCGTTTTGTTCGAGGCGAGCAGAAATTTTCGGCGCAGGGGTGGGCGCGAGACCTGAGCGAGAGCGGGCTGGCCGCGTTCGTTGCAGAGAGGCTCGAATTGGGCGAAGTGGTGACGCTGCAACTGCCACTGGGAGAGATCGGGAAAGAAACGATCGCGGCGAAAGTCTCACGCAAGTTGGGGACGCAGTATGGATTTCAATTCACGGCGCTGAGCGCGAAGCAGCGGCGTGCGATCCAAGCGGTGTTGAAGGTGCAGAAAGAGATTCCCTACCATCCCGTGAAGAATTGACGGCTGGACGTCGAATCAAGATTCGATCCAACCTGGACGGAGTCTTCAGATCAGTTCAGACGGCTTCAGCCTGTCTCCATGGACGTTTTCTGTCAGAAGAAGCAGAATCACAATCAGCAACTGGGTTTCGCGAGCCGCACTCGAGAAAAAAGAAGAGCACGGCACGCACAGGAGTGGGAGGGTTCGGGACACTTGGGGAAGGGTTCCTGAAGACTCCCACTCGAATTAAAAGAAAAGTTTCGACTGGTCAACAATTCCACACAGGCAGTCCCGTGAAGCATTCGTGAAAAACTCTTCTCGCTGAACTCTTCTTGTTAAGCTAAAGCGTCCGCCAGAAAGTTCTTCGTGTTTTTTCATCCGCGTGATTTGGAGTTGCCGGACGCGAAGCTTGACCGCATAGTGGTAGCCTCGTTTCCGTTCCCAAACGTTCCGCCAGAGTTGACGGGAAGTGTTGCAACTGGTTGAATAGAATGCGTCGGGCGCATAACTCAGCGGTAGAGTGCCATCCTCACACGGTGGAAGTCGTAGGTTCAAATCCTACTGCGCCCACCATTCACATCTGCTTACCACACAGCCGCTTACGAGTGGCTGTTGCTTTTTGCCGTCAAATTTCCGGCCCGATGCCAGCCCGATGCGTAGGTCATTGAGCGGTCTCCGAGGCGGGTTTTGCTGCCAGCAGTTGCTCCATGTATTTGCCCTGAGCTTCCAACGCTTTGTCGAAGTTTCCGTGCGTGTAGATCGCGGTCATTTCGGGCTTGCTGTGACGCAGCAGGGTTTGCGAAACCGTAATGTCCCTTGTGATGTCGTTCGCCCACGTGCTCAAGCTATGGCGGAAACGGTGCCAGCCAAAACGTTCACCCTCTGTCGCGAATCCCAAAGCCAACATCGCGGGCTTCACGAAATCAGCGTTCATAGTCTGACCCCATAGCGGCTGCTTTCCGTTTAGCTTCGGCGAGGCAAAGATAAAATCCTCATCCTTGTTGTACACGGTTTGCTGCCGCCATTCGGCGAGGTATGCCGCCAGAGCCCCACACATGGGAACGGGTGCTTTACTGGCGAGCGTCTTGGTTCTCTTCTGTATCTCGCCACGACGGAAGGTCTGCACGATTCGGATTTTGCTTTCACTCCATTCGACGTGTGACCAGCGAAAGGCGAGACATTCCGAGATTCTGACGCCCGTGGAAGCTACCAGCAGTACTGCGATCTTCACCGGGTAGGGGAGTCGCTCCAGCAGAGCGATGACCTGCTCCGGCAAGAGCACTCTCACTTCCTCATGGTCTTCCTCGCTAGCCGGGATGGTGACCTTATCCAATGGATTACGGAGGGAATAAATCTCGTTGTGATCAACGAAGCTGAAGATCAGCGACATGATCCCTGCGATCTTGGAGCAAGTCTCCCACGCATATTCTTCGCCGTCGTGGAGTTCAACCAGCCAATTGCGAATGGCAAGTGGCTTAATTTCCTCAGCGACGACATCCCTCCAGCGCTCAAGGATGTGGTTGTTGATGTGGTATTCATAAGTCTCGATGGTGCCTTTCGCCTTGCGGCGACCGTCCTTCTTGCGGAACGGCAACCCGTCCCTAACGTAGGCGGCGCACAGATCACCGAAAGTGGGACTACCAGAGAGAGGCTGGTTGATGAACTTTTCGATCAGACCAAGCTCACCAACCTTGAGCCAAGCGGAGGTTTCATCATCCCCAATGTTTGCGACCAGACCGAGCCTAACGGTGTTTTCAACCATCTCACCGTCGCTCTCTCTCAGCCGTTGGTAACACCAGAGCCACGTCATGCCATCCGCCCGTTCACGCTGCCTGAGCCAGCCTCGTACCTTACAGATTTTAGCCATTGGATTTGCTCCTCTGGCTCTTAGGGGCTGCGGGCACGATTGTACTCTCTGCGGGCTTCCCACTCCCGCCAGCAATGGCGGCGTCCACTTCAGACAATTTAAAGCGCCACACTTTGCGACGGCTGCCGAGCAGAGGATGCGCGGGAATCTTTCCGGCACGAGCAAGCTCCAGCACTTGACGGCGTGTGATCGCAAGAAACTGTGCGACATCGCTCGCATCGACGAAGGGTTCGATCATGCAAAAACGCCCCGTGCGTTAAGGAGGCCCAGCCTGTCCCAGCGGGAATCCGGGCGCATTACGCACTCTCTTGGCCCGTCTGACAGAACCAGCACGTGCTTCTTTAGGCGTAGTGGCTCGCTCTTTCGTGCCCCGCTGTAATCCAGCTTTGTCTTTCGCTGAAGGCTTTCTTTGCGCCTTCTTGTCAGCCACCAACAGGTCAGCCATGAGTTGTGCCATGAATTTCGCCGTGTCGGTTTTGCCCGATCCTTTATGCAGAACAATATATTTCTTAAGTCCGGCGAGATGGTCCGCGTCGAAATCCTTAGCGGCCGTAATTAATTCGCTCCACTCTGTTGGGTGACGAAGAATCGTGTTCGTGACTACTGGTGTGACCCGCCCTGCTTTGGCAAAGAGTTCGGCCACTCCTTGCTCGAAAAGAACACGAGCTAAGCTCTGAAGTTTTTCATCGCTGGGCGGACCGCAGGCATCTCGCTCAAGGAGACTGAGGTACATCGGAGTGATCCCGGCGTCTGTAGCCGCCGTCCGGACGCTGAGCCCATGGCTCAACCGACTCTGCCTCAGCATTTCCCCGAGAGTGCACTCTGTCGTGGTTCCTGCGCTCATTTTCCCTCTGTAAAATAGTATTTTACACAAAAGCCCTTTTTGATGTAAAAAGATATTTTACAGCGAAAAGCCTCGTAAGAATTTGTTGTGAGAATTCTGAGGAGTGAACAGCAAATGAAACGCAAAAACTGGCTCGACGTTGACATGGAAGGCATGCGCAAGGTTCTGGAGCGTAGGGGGAAGCAGCTTGCGATCTACGAACTCGTGCAAAACGGATGGGACGAAAATGTAACCAAGGTCGAGGTCACACTTGCCCGTCCAGAGAACGGCAGGTCGGAATTGGTTGTTAGCGACGACTCTCCGGAGGGATTCCGCGACCTGACCGACTCTTACACGATGTTTGCCGAGTCGTACAAGAAAGCCGACCCGCAGAAGCGGGGGGCATTCAACATCGGCGAGAAATATGTCCTCGCACTCTGCGACGAGGCGACTATCACCACGACAACCGGGCGCGTCGCGTTCGATGAGAACGGACGCCGCCGCACTGGGAATGTGAAGCGTGAACGTGGTTCGGAGTTTCGGGGTTTCATGCGGTTAAAGCTCTCTGAATGGGAGACGATGAGCGAGTCGGCGATGATGTTGATCCCGCCAGTGCCTACCTTCTTTAATGGCGAGGAAATCTCGCCGCGCACTCCACTGCGCGAGTGGGCAGTCGTCCTGGCCACGGTCAAGGGTGACGAGGAAGGCAATCTGCGACGCACGGAGCGCCAAACCACGGTTCGCATCTACGGAGTCCTGCCCGGCGAAAGTCCGACGCTGTACGAGATGGGAATTCCGGTCGTAGAGATCGACTCGAAATACCACGTTTGCGTAGGCCAGAAGGTACCGTTAAATATAGACCGCGACAACGTGACGCCTGCATACCTCAAGACCATCTACGTCGAGATACTCAACCATACCCATGACTTGTTGACTAAGGACGATGCCAGCGCCAACTGGGTACGCACCGGGTCTTCTGACTCTCGGGTTACCGATGAGGCAATCACCAGCGTCGTGGAGAAGCGATTCGGCGAGAAGCGCGTGATCTACGATCCCAGCGACCCCGAGGGTACGAAGATCGCTATCACTAGGGATTACGCGGTCGTCCACGGTGGCGCGATGAGCGTCGAGGAGTGGGAAAACGTAAAGCGTGCCAATGCCATCCTTCCTGCCGGGAAGGTCACGCCGTCGCCCAAGCCATTCGGTGAGAGCGGCAAGCCGCTTTCACTCGTCCCGCACGAGAACTGGACGCACGGAATGCGAGATTTCGTGTGCTTTGCTCAAGAGTTCGCCCGTGTCGTGCTCGGCCATTCAGTGCAGGTGGAATTCACAAACCAGATCACGAACTGGGGCGCGTGCTATGGACCTAGCTCGCCCCTGTACGTGAGCAAGGTTCGCCACGGTGGGAAGTGGTTTGACGGCACGGTGGTCGAACGGACAGCGGATTGGGCCCGGCTGCTTATCCACGAATTCGCCCATGACAAGGTGAGCGATCACCTAAGCAGCGAATTTCACAAGGAGTGTTGCACGCTCGGCGCGAAGTATGCTGCACACCTTCAGCGCACGTTGTCGCTGGCGACCGCTCAACACGAGTATCGCGGGCAACGTTGACCAAGGTGTGCCTCCATCCACCACACCAAAACAAAAGGAGCGGGAAATGGGCGAGGCAAAACGAAGGCGGAAAGTGGGACTAGAGCCGCGCCCGCCTTTCAGGGTACGGGCGGCGGCCTTCCACGAAGCGGCGCACGTGCTGGCGGGCTTCCATTGGGACGTGCCAATTCTCGAAGTCTATGTGCAGCAACAGGGTTCAGATGCGATGGGTTTCACCGACGCCCAGTGGTCGCAGTTGGAGCCGACCAAGGCCGCATGGTATGGCAACCGAATTTCGCAGTTGGCTGGACCGATTGCGGATTTGCAACACCGCCTCGATGCGGGATGCGATGCCGACGAAGTAGAAGCTTGCTTGATTTCTTGCTACGACGATTTCCGCGACATCATGGGGCGTCACGGGGTCACGCCAGAAGAGGGCATCCGCTTCGGGCGGGCGTGCTTCCTGTTGTTTCTGGGAATGGAATCAGAGGTCAAGGTTCTAAACCAAGAAACCGCCACATTCACCAAAACATTGGTAATGGATACCACCGCGCTAGTGACCGCCTATGCGGCACAGATTGCCAACTTGGCGGACGCGATCCTAGCAGCGCCGGACATGAAGCTGTCGGAGTCTGCTGTTAACAAATGGCGCGACCGGAGCTTTGAGAAGGTCGGTCTGACGTTGCAAGGGGAATAAAGGGGCATCGATCATAAACCGCTCCGTTGAGTGTCAGGTTATCGAATGCGAAGTTAATTCCGATAAAGAGGGGAATTCAGATGGCAAGAAAACGTGCAGCGAAGCCTAAACCAGCGAGCAGCGTCTCCGCTGTTGCGACTGCTCCTAAAAAAGGAGCAGTCGATTCGAAAGCAGCAGGCGAGCCTTCGCAAGAAGTCACTCTCGTGCACCCGGAGTTGCAATGGCTGCGAGCTAACTTTGACAATTTCGACAAACAACTAGAGACGTTCGCAAAACTGGATGATGAAGAGTTCGGCAAGCTCCAACAACCGATTGCCGAGGAAGGAACCAAACTCACGGACGGTCTTTTGCGGGCGATAGCTGCGAAACGAAAACATTTCAACGAGCACATCGCGGTGTTCTGGGAGGTCAAACAGCGTCTTACCCTCGCAGCGAGGTGGCGTTCCGATTTGCCGGGGAACCAAAACCGGACAGCGGAAACCAACAAGAAAAATTTCGCCGCTGCAGACTGGGCTGAATACCGCGAGAAGTTCGTGGTTTATAGCCTGTCCGCGGCCGATAAGAAGCTGGCTGTCTTTGAGGAAACGATCAGCTCCAAACCTGACGAGGAAGGTACCGGGAAAGGCTGCGGTAAACTCGCAAGTTCCACCAACGCACAGGAGTCGAAGCCTGCCAACATCGAAGCACTAGGGATCAAACTTGCGCGTGATCTTGTCCGCATCACCACGCTTCCCGATGCCGCAGAGGCCGTCCGCGCTCTGCATGAATTGGTCAGGAAAGCTGAGGAATTGCTGGCGATGCTCGGTAAGGCCCCGGAGGTCGCTGCGAAAAGCATTGGCGCGAGCCCGAAGAAAGCGGGGAGTCGTGGCACAACATCTTCAGGAAAAAACGTCGCGTGAAACGACGCGGAAAGGGAAAGTTTATGAGCAAGAAGAAACTTTTGGCACTATCGAACCAGCAGGCAAACAAGATCGCGAAAGAACTGATAAAGCAGCGGAGCGAAATCTTCACTCCCGATGGCAATCTTCACAGTGATCCTGAGGTGCTGCGGAAGGCGATTGCTGATGAGCCTGATCTCAGAATCATTAAGGAGATGATCACAAAGCACTTGCAGGACTATACCGACCACAATTTTGTAAATGATCGAGTTGGTGAAGTGAAAGTTTCCGCCGACCCGAAATTCCGTGACCGAGAGAATATTTTTGTGGGCGGCTGGTTGATGACATGGAATCTGGAAAACCGCGCCCTGCCGGGAATGCTCGTAAGGGTTATCGACAAGACGAAGACAACCGCAAGATTCGTGGTACGCCATTTCATAGGAGGAAAGTGGGAGAAGGAACGCGTGCTGATGCAGCCCGACGACTACCGGGTGATCACGGAGGAGATGGCGCGAAGGATTGCGCCGGAAGCATTCCTGCCACTTGATCGAGGAGCGGCAAAGAAACACGCAGCTTGAGTAGGCATCCGACAATTTGAAGGACGAACCGCCTTTGTGAACTCCGCGAGAGGGGGCAGCGATTAGTTCATTTGGCGACCGATCATTCAAGGGTTCCCCCCAATATGCTTCGATTCCCATAGGGGTCGATAGCGAGGCCGAAAAGGGATCCCCGGCAATGAATCCAGAAAGGGATTCATATGCCCAGTCGAACCAGCAAGGTTTCCACGCCAAATAAGAGAGTCTCCGAGCGTCTCAGCGAATCAGGTGCGAAGAATCAACTTGACGAGGTCATCCCTTCTCCCTCCGCTCCCCTGATGCGGAAAAGGTTCGTACCCACGTTGTTCTGGGCCTGCGCAAGACCGCGAACCAAGCATTTGGGCAGCGGGCAAGTTTGGGATCGTATGTGCGAAAAGTTCGGCACGCCGGATGCCGCGTTCGGAAAGACGGATGGAATTCCAGACGGCATCGCTTACTACGATTTCAGTAACGGGTATGACTGGAAAGACCTGCCCCTGCCTGACAATTTCCATGCGTTTGGCTACTGGGACCCACTGTACGACAAAATGTATCGCCCGGAAGGGATGGAAATTTGGCGCGTGTGTCGGAGGCTTGCGATCCTGCATCCGCTCATCTACCCGACTTCTTGGTTTGAAGGTGGTCGCCGGGAAGCGATGGTGGCTGTGACTTTTGGGCCATTCAAAATGATCCGGTGTCTTCAGATTTTTTCTAAAGAATGAAGAGGGGTCCAGACTCACGTGCGCCTAGCTGGAGATGGAATGCTATCTGGAACCGGAATATCCTTCCGAAGCGCGGTCGGAGCGAGGCTAGGGCGGGGATCAACGCCATTCCTTCCTGATGTGGCATACGATCTCCGTTGTGATGAAGCCTTGGCATTCCAGATCGATTAGGCACTCCCTTACGTCGGGCTCATCCAAGCCAGCGACGCGACAAAGCTCATTCATTTCCATCTGTACCTTGCCACCGCGGCCCGCCTGCGCCCGAAGAGCCTTGAGTAGATTCAGCGCGTAGTTGTTGTTCTCATTCTCCATAATGTTCTCCCATTTACCTGATCCTGCTGCGTAGCCTGACGAACGGCGTCTTCTTGCCCTTTTTCTCGTAACCGCGTTCATCAGTATCGTATTCGTGAATCTCTTCAATTAATCCGTTGTGTGCCATCGATGCCCTGACGCGATCAATAAGCCCGGCGTACTTGCGATAGTAAGACTTGGCATTGACGACTTGGGCAAAGTGCAGCAGCCTGCACTGTTCCTGCTTGTCCTTGGTGATCTCATCGGCTCCCTTTGGCCAGATTCCTTCGCCGATCTGTTTCTTCAGTCGCTCCCAAAGTGCCGAGTACACGGACTCAAAGGCTTCCGCTTCCTTGGTCTCCGCTACACCCGGACGGTAGAGTTCCCTGATTCTTTCCTGCCATTCCATGAACCGCAGAGCGGCCTCGAAGCATTCCTTCGTGATCTCCCTGTCGCCGTTCACGGCGGCCGTGACAAGTGAGATGCGGAGCGCGTGCTCCGCAAGACGGCGGCGGGCTTCTGGATTCCGCTCAGCCCATTCGTCCTTCGCGTCCCACACCCAGTCGGGAATACGAACAGGTTTGAGGCTGTCGAATATCTCGCGCCGCACCTGCGGCGGCCGATACTTCACGAACACGGTGGAGAATCCGAAGATGAACCGATCCGCCATGCCCGATACGGTATTGGAACCGAAGAGTTTTGCAAATTCAGAGGGGTCTCTACAGGCAATGTTTCCCAGTATGCTCAATATCGCGAAGCAGGCCTGCTTGCCCTTCTTGTCCGCTACTCCCGCCTTGTCTTTCGACCACAGTTGACAAATCATCTGCGGCAAAGCGGAGCCTTGGATGGCGCACTTCTGCATCACCGACCGGAATTCGTCGCTGAGCAGAAGCCTGCTGGTCGTGTCTTCGTCCCCGAGCATGTTGGCAAGGCCGCGGTCGGACGACGGAGTTTCTTCCATGATCGCCATTTCCGCGCCCGGTATGAAGATTGCGCGTACAGCGGTATCGGCACAGATAGTTTTGCCATAGCCCACGTCGCCGAGGTTGGCAACGTAGATGTTGGAGCGGACATTGTGATCCGCGTCTTCGATGTTCAGCGTGGAAGCGACGGCCAGCAGAGACGGATAGAGCCAGCCAAGCTGGAGGCGAGGATGTTTCAGCGCCATTTCCTTAAGCTTGCCGTACATGGCGCACTCTCCGGGGAAATCCAACCCCTCGCGCTTCGCCGGATCATCGATAGCGACTGCCTCGGGCATAGGCAAAGGTTCGGACGGCGCGATCTCTGCGACGAGAGCGTTAAAGCAATCCTCCGAGGTGGATGATGGCCCTTCTTTTTTGGCTTCCTCTGTAACGGGAAGCTGCGCCTCTGGAGCTTGCGAGGACTCTATGAGTTCATCCACTCCGTCCAAATCGACTTCATCGATCTCGAAGCGAGGATCGCTGAAATCAATCTCGTCGGACGACCAGATTTCTCCGCGATAGAATTCGCCGTTTTTCTTGTTGAGGTATGCGACGACTTCGCCGATGGTCATTTTGCCGTTCTTGCCCTCGGTATTCGCCGGGCACGAAGCCGCGAAGCAGTTGAAGCCGAGGCTGTTGCCATCCCAATGAAAACCCGTAAGGGTGGACTGCTCATGCAGGTGACCCGCGACAGGACAAACCTCGCATACCTGCCAAAATTGATCCTTCGTGAACCGGATCGAGATGCCGAAAAAGTCCATCAGATCATCGAAATCGAAGTTGTCGGTCACGGGCACGGTATCTTTGGACTTTGCAGGCTTGATTGTGTTTCTCTCGACGAAATCCAGAACCCAGTTCGGCGCTTCGGCTGGCAGGGCACCGTTCAGGATGACGTATTCCTTCTTGGTTTCGGGGTGGATGGAGCCCGGCGCGACGACGTATTTGGTATCGGCTCGCATGGAAAACCACTCTTCCCCCCTGGCCACCGCGCTGCGGTTCCCGATCTGGCGGCTGCGGTCGTTATGAAGGAATACCCAATGCTTGCCATTCTTGCCGCTCAGGTGGACGCGGGTTTGCGGGACGCTGACCCCCAGTTTCTCGGCTTCCTCTTCCAGCGAGCGTTGGTCGAATTCGAGAAAGAACACGCCATCCGGCAGCGCCACGAGCCCGCAGTTGTAATCCGGATTCAGTGCGTTCCACCGATTGATCTTGTCGGTGTCGGTCGTGCATTCAGCGTCCCAGTCCAATCCGTAGACGGGCTTTTTTTCACGAGGTTCCAGCGGGAACACGGGGATGCCGAGATGTGCGTATGGGAGTGCCTTTTCCGAGAATGTCATCGTTCGTCCTTTGGGCGCGGCTTCGTTCCTACAGGGTCGCCGTGCCCGTTCGTTAAATGATTTCCGTGCTTGTGTTCTTTGAGCCGCGATTCTTGCCGTATTTCTTGGCGATCTCGCAAATCGACGACGCCGGGTATCCGACTCGTTCCCCGATCTGGCGATACGACAGATCGGGGTTGGCCGCCACAAACAGAGCCACGCTCACTTCGAGTTGCAGGCGGTAATCCACCAGTTTCTTCTTCAGGGTTGCGATCTTGCTGGTTGATGCCATTTATCCTTCTTCTCTTTCAACTGATTCGGAGACCTAAGGCGGCTCCATCACTGTGCCGCCTATCGGTCTGCTTTATTCTGTTAGCCGCGATCCACGGCCTTCGCCAGCGACTCAATTTCCTCGTCCATCCACTTGAAGTAGCTCGTGAAATCCGGGTCGTCGGTTGCAACCAACTGGGTGCTGGGTGTGGGTTTGAGGTTGAGGTTCTTGATGTAGTTTGCGAAAATCTCTTCTTCGTAAAACTCTTTGATTTTGCCCATTGGGGTATACTCTCGTTCGTTTTTGTTATGGACGCCTCGCGCATTCGCCTTTTGGGGTTGCCGTGGTGGATGGCCACAGTGCCTCCGGTGTCCGTTCGTTCTTCCTTCCTTTTCACTTCAAGCTGACATTCGGTGTTTTGAACGGCGGTTCTATCTACGTGTTCGGAAGTCAAAACAAAATTGAGTGATTGTCGATCCGCTATACGTTGATGACCAAACAGGCACTTACAAGATGACAATGAAATTTGATTTTGTTTTCAGGACTCCCCGGCGTTGCTCCGAGGATGCGGGGCACGGAAACGGATTAACCGTTTCATAAGTGAAGACACTTAATCGTGATCGGATCGTTCGTTCGGGGGCACTGGTAGGGGTACCAGTGCCTTTTGTTTTGTGCCGCACCGGCCCATTGCGCGAGATTGGAGAGCCCGGCCAAGGATGCCGACCAGCCATGTCGGCGAGGTCGGTCGAGGCAAAAGCGATGATCCATCAGTCAAGAGAATGACTGATCTGTCAGGACCGTTGACTGATGCCCATCACGCCATAAGTCAACTTGATGACTGATCTGTCATTCGATGACTGACGCTCAAGCTTCTTGTTTCCAACAGGGTAGAAGAGATATCAGTCAAAGAGAGAGTAAGAGTAGATAACTACAGAAATACCCTTCCTGTTGGAACACCCACAACCCCATAGGGAATTGACTGATGGAGTCCCCAGCTAATGTGGGCCTACTACTCGGCATGGCTGAGGAACTAGTTGCTCCGCGAAATCGCCAACCGAAAAATTGACGCAATTCCTGCCTCATCAATAAGAGCAGTTTCGCCGAGGCGATTCTGCCCTAATTGAAAACAAGTGAGCCGAATATGCAAGAGATGATCGACGTAATGAGCACCGACGCAATGAACACCAGCGAGTCCGTGGGCACGGATTTCATGCCAGAGATGGCAGACCCCCAAGTTGAACTTGGGGAAGAGATCACCAGTTTGTGGGCCGCCCATGCAAATGCAAAGATTGCTTCCCGCGCAACGAACGAAGAGCTTCGGACACTTCGAGCGAGGTTGGGCGAACAGCTTTCAGTAATGAAACGGAGCCTCGCCAAGCCGGGACGAGGCGGGCAGTGGTCGTCGTTTCTCATGGAGCGAGGAATTCCACGCGCCACGGGCGACAGATTGGTCGGTCGCCACCTTCGATCCCTCAACCCGGAGGACGCCAATCGCCTCATTGAGCCAATTTCCCAATCTACGGAAGAAGATGTCCGGAAACTTTTCGCCTCTGTTTGGCCCAAACTCCGACGCACTTTGCGGTCGCGGCAGAGCCTCCTCCAATTTATCGATTTGCTCACATCGCAGTTCGAATCCAGCGAAGCAGCGGATCGGGAGGTTCTCGTATTGGCGGAATCCACGCCGACGATTTGCTCGGCTTCTTCGGATGGAGATTCTGTGGATGTCAGGCGTTAGCACGCAGGACTGAGGGGCCGTACTTAGTGTAATGGCGATTTTACGCCAACTATCGTAACTTCCGACATCTGGCGCTCAGGTAGCCTCTCGGTGTCTAACTAGAGTATGGACGAACGATTGCCGGAGGTGTCCGACAATGCTGGGCACGAAAGCTATCTCTCGCGGCGACGCCCTCCACACGGGTCACGCTTCGCGGTCTTGCCGCCCTTTCGTCTTGTCTACACGATAGTCCTGTCCTCTCTGCTACTACCCGGTTTCCTCATTTTTGTTTATTCGTGGGGATGGGACCGACGATCTGTCGGGATTCAAGTTTCTGTCCTGAAACAGGGTTCAACCGCCGATTACTCGGCCATGCCTGCGCTTGTTCGGATAGAAGATGCGGGCGCTGATGTGCCCCCACGCCTGTATATCAATTCCAAGCCCGTCTTGTTGGGAGAGCTGGCCAGTGCATTAAAAAACCAGCTAGAACTCGGTCCAGACTGGGTCGTGTACGTCGAGGCGGATGGGCATACTTCGTGGGCAGACACCGTGAGTGTAGTGGATATCATCCGGGGAACAAATGCGGAAATTGTTCTCCTTACAACAAACACAACCAAGGCTTCACAACGTTAGGCGTTAGCACCAACTACGATTTCCTGACCTTCGGTCAATGACTGTAATGGCGATGTTACGCCAGTCTTCACACTCTTAACCCCACGGTTATAAGTTTAATGGGGATTTTGTCGCCAGTTATCGGCGACACTGCGCTAGGATGATTGGGATGCCGTCCGCCTTGGCCTTCTCAGTGCTGGGATTCTCAGTGGGGCTCGGAATAATAGCCCTCTCGGGCATTTTGGTGATCTGCTGGAGACACAGCAAGGGACGAACAGAGCGGCGCATAATGATCGTCCTTCTGGTACTACTGTTCTTTCCTGACGGTTTCATGATAACGGCTTTAGGTTGGCAATATACCCTGTGGAATCCGGGGGAATTTATCGCCATACGGCTGGTTCCCGTAAGCGGACGAATGGTTGTTTCTTTTTTAGTGAATGCTACCTGTTTTTACGGAATGATTCTTGCCCTAGATGCTCTTGCAACGAGATTTCGACAAACAGTAGGGTAACTGCCGAAATCGGGCGATAGCGCCAACTACATCCGGCCCGCCCGTCTGGGCCAGTTAGCGCTATGGCGATGTTACGACAACGACGAGCAACTACGTTCCCGCAACGCTCGTGGCTCATGACGAGACGGTTTTTGAAACCCCGATTGCACACACTGTCCCGCCGCGAAAACGAACCTCTACAATGTTGTACGAGGTAAAGGCTTCGCCTCGTATCGTTTCATCATGTTCGTGGACATAGATAAGCCTATCGCCGCGCCTGACAGTAGGTGTACCCAAAGTTTTCAATACTTCCTTCTCGGTTGTGCCGAGCCGAAGGCTGATGGGCAAGAGGATTCCACCTGCTTCGCGTTGAAGCATCCGACATCGTTGGTCGAGTTCTGCGTTCATGGGGAGACGTTGCCACCGAAACCTACCCACCATGCCGCCATCAATCTCGCCGCTCTCCAACCACAGCACCCAGCGCCCCTCCGAGTCCGTTCCACGAAAGCACAGCCACTCAAGGTATTCACCCGCGTCGCCTTTATGCCCAATTGTGCCGCCGAGGTGTGCTCTCACATCATCCATTTTCGTTTCTTCAAGCTCGATAGGGAAATAAGAAGCGAAACGCGAATGCTATCTTTGCACTGAATTTTTTTCTGGGTTGGACAATCTTGGGATGGGTTGCGGCGCTAGTCTGGGCGATGACAAGTGACCCGCCCGCGCCTGCGGTCGTACAGTTGGCTCCGCCGATTCTCTGTGGGAATTGTGGAAAGTATTCCGCTGCCGGATCGCAGTTCTGCAATTCCTGCGGTGGGAAGTTTATCTTCAACTGAGGGCTGAGTCGGTTCTATGTGCTTCTCTTGGTTTTCTTCCATCACGGCTTCGCAGCGACCTTCCGGACTCGTTCCCCATTTTACAGACAGTTTTCGACTGACTAGACGTGCTCTTCGCAATTTCCGCGTGCTCCAAATAGGTGGCTCATCAGGATTGCTCAGCGCCTGACTTTCAGGCCGCATCAACACGAGTATCAGACGGCGTGGACTTCGCCCCAACCCGCGCTAAAATCGGACAATGCTAACTCTGAACACTATTCTCAAGCATGAAGGTATCGATCCAAAGAATGTTCGTCTTGTTCGTCATCAAGACGCCCGCGCTTCCGTGAATTGCACGCCCTACGATTTGTGGCGTGCTGGCGACGGACGCCTCGAAACCTACCAACGGATACAGAAACGCAAGGTCTTCGATGTCGGTGACCTTCTTGCCGCGTTCGTCGTCACGCCCGCGAATGACACCTTGTTCATCGGACTTTTTGCTGTTGAAGGAATAGGAGTCGCCCCGCCGGGCACAATCGACCCGGTCCTAGCGGAAGACAGAGTAGGTCTCCACCTCTACGATATTCGGCGCGACGAGCGACTTGCAGGATATGCGAATCATTTGATAATCGACTGGGGGAAAGGATTTATAGCGTGGGTGCAACGCGCTCACCTTCACGACAAGCCAATACTAGAAATCAGGAAAGAAGTCAAAGAAGAGGTTTTCCCCGGATTTACGAGATTCTGCTGCGACATCGACCAGATCGAAACGATTCCGTTGGCTTGGCAAGAGGTTCTCAAGCACGTCAGAGGAGTGTACTTACTGGTTTGCAAAGAGTCGGGCAAACAATACGTTGGATCAGCGAAGGGTGAGGAAAGTTTGTGGGGCCGCTTTAGCGAGTACGCGAAAACAGGTCACGGGGGCAACATCGAACTGAAAAGGTTGGGTCTTAAGCACCTTCAGGCAACGGTTCTCGAAGTCGTCAATTCCGACACCCAAGAGATTGAGCAAATCGAGGCGGCTTGGAAGAAAAAACTGTTGAGCCGACAGTTCGGACTCAATAAGAACTGAGCGTGTTCGTTAATACTGCGAGAGAGTTCTGTCAGTCTTTGCTGGGCACTTCCCGTGCTAATAGCTTCCCCTTGCCCGAACAAGTATTGCCTGACAACAACATCTTCGCGGGTGGAAAACCCCGGACACTTCGGGCTGAGGACGGGCAAGAGCCCGCGCCAGATAGGCCTAGATTCCCGAACGAATCGAGGAATTGCTACAAATCGACCTTGCGAGTAATATCTCGCTGACGAGAAACCTGCTTGCATGCCGAATACTAAAGACCGTTTGGACGATCATGATGACCGTCTTGGTCGGGTCGAAGCCGCCCTACGACTGAAGCCCGAGGAATCCAAGAAGACTTTCCGGACTACTTTCAAAGAGAAATATGAATGGGTAATAAACCATAAAGGGACATCCGGCCTTCTCGCCATCGCCTTGTTTGTTAGTACATATTGGTTAAATCACAGGAGCGAATGGTGGAATCATGATGTCGATGAGAGGACACGCACGGTTATGAACGAGAAGGGAGGGATCAGCGAGACCCTCCATAACGTGCAGGAAACGGTTAACCGAACGCAGGCAAAGCTAGAAACTCTGGAGCCCTTCATTCATGACGTGATCCAGCATCAATTTGACACGGCAGCAAAATTACCGCGTGAGGCTTTGCAGGCGCGACTACCTGCGATTCAACGCCTTACGGCGGTCGCGAAAGATCAAGGGGTTCGGGCGAATGTTCCGGCGCTCGACGCCTTAGGCAGAACCCTAAGCACGGTCGATAACAAGACAGAAGGTTTCTGGCCAACGGCGGCAGAATTCATCAACTATCGTTCCGAGTCTATAAACGACGACGTTAAGAGTTTGTTGCGTAATGATCTTCCGAGTTGTGCCGATCACGATCCGTCGCCGATGGAACTCATCGTGGGAGAGGAAGCCGAGAAGACGTGGAAGGTTAATCAAATTCGTCCTCTATCTGATATGTCGCGGGGAGTAAACGGCGTAAAGATGGTCTCTGCGCTCTATCAGGATTGTCGTTTCACATTGGATTCCCCGGAGGAGACCGCTCGAATCCCTAATCTTGGGGAGCAGCGGTCCTATGTGCTCACGTTTCGCCACTGCCAAATTGTGTACCGGGGTGGCAACGTTGCTTTACTGACACCCAATCCACGTCCCATGGCCATCACTGGAAAAAGCCCCGGTCGCTCCGACGTTTACATCATCAGCGGACAAACAGTGCGATTCGACAACTGCTTATTCGTTTTTGTTCTGAATTCCCAGCCATCCCACGAAGGTCAATGGTTGACCCAACAGCTATTGGCCCAAAGCGGTTCCCGCGCCACAGTGAAGTCGGAAAAGCATTCTTAGGTAACGCCCTTCCACCCGTAACGAATCGCTGTATAACCGTAGGTGATGGCGTCGGCTTGTCGTAGAAATCGTCGCCCCAACCCGTCTCAATACTCCGTCTTCCCGCACACCGCATCAATTTTCTTCATAATCTCCCTCGCCCACTGGACTGACGCGGCAATCAATTTGTCCGTGCGCGGGCTTCCCTGTGGAGTTCCGAACAGGTCATCTGCCGTTCGCATGTGCAAGCTGGCAAGGATTGCGGCCATGATTCCGATGACCCGTTTGCGGCCTTCGTCCATCGAAGCATCGTACACCTTTCGCCTACTCTTCGCTTGCAGTACAATTAAGAAAGTGCAGAAAGCGAGTTGGAGTCGAGACCAAAAACTCGCAGTTATCGGCTGGGTGGTGGGGGGAGTCATCGCCCTTATCATCGGTGTGTCGGCATACTTCGTGCCCGAAGTTCGTCAGTTTCTTCATCTCGACAAATCCACTCTGCCAGCACAGGCGACGACGCCGTCATCCGGGACACCGCAGGCCGATTTGGCTAGTCAGAAATCAGAACCGCCAATACAGCAGAGGCCAACGCCGAAAGTGTCGCAACGCACAACGGCCAGAGTGAAGGGGAATGGCGATGTTGCGGGCAATAACGTCTCAGGTGACAAAAACGTAATTGGAAACAACAATCAGATAGGGCCGACAGCGAACGCACCAAACGGGATCGCCATCACAGGCGGTACGGTCTACCATCCGACCGTTAATAACTACAATTCTCTGCGCGACTTGACAATGTCCGACGCCCAAGAGAAGCAGGTTTCGGATTCGTTGGGCAAGACTTTCACGGGTGCAGACGTATCAATTATGACGGTTCAAGCGAACCAAAACACCCGAGACTTTTCAAGCAGGTTAGCACGCATCTGCACGTCCAGTGGAGCAACTGTTGAATTGATGGAATCTCAAATGTATGCCGCAGCGGCTGGGACAACTCTTCACAAAGGGATGTCAATCACGTCCTTCCCAACAGAGCGAAAAGAAACGGTTGACAAGTTTGCCAATGCTCTCGGCACGGCAGGAGTCATACAGGTGGTGCCGATATACGAGCGAGAAGACAAGACAATTAACATCGTAATCAATCGCTCTGTGGACACACCAGATGAAGCAAAGCAGTACTAGAACCGTGTCCCTGTGCGAAAACACGCTTAGGTTTCAGGGCAGGTCAGGGTGTGAGAATAGAATTGAGGAATTCAGGCCATGTCCCGCAGGCAGCGGATCATCAGATGCGTGTATTGTGGCGCGAAAGCTGGAGCCACCAGAGACCATGTTCCTGCGAGACAATTCTTCCCATCTCCTGTTCCTCCCAACCTGATCACAGTTCCAAGTTGTGAGAAGTGCAACAAAGGGTGGTCGATGGACGAAGACTACTTCCGGGTCTTGCTCGTCTCATGCGCGAATACCAAAGGCAATGCCGCAAGAGATAAGCTCTTCCCAATCGTAAAGGCCTCGCTTGCTCGGAAACAGGCACGGGGATTGGCGTCATCGTTCTTCAACGGCATCGAGAACGTTGAACGTGTTACTCCCGGAGGTATCTATCTTGGCCCTGCGCCGTTTTTCACAGGTGACGGTCGGAGGCTTGACCGCGTGGCGGAAAAGATCATTCGGGGACTTTTTTATCACGAGACGAAACGGCGACTCCCGCCGGACTACCGAGTTGCCACTGTCCACCAGTCTCGGGTTCGTTTCGCATCTCCCCAAACGAGGACAACGATGATGGAGTTCGTGTCAGCAACTCTTGAGACTAGACCACGGTGCTTCGGTTCGTCGTTTGCCTATTGGTTCTTGCAGTCACCAAACGGCTGGGCACGTTCTCACTGGGTACTGGAGTTCTATGGGAGCCGAGAGTTCTACTGTTTCACCGCCCCGATAATCGGTGTACAACGAAAATTGGTTCCCTTGCCCGCATAGCGTTTTGTGTTCGCACGATATCGGTTCATGGGTGGCTCTATGAAAAACGATGCAAAGAGTGCCGCTTCTGCGGCCATGAATTCACGCCCGCATAGCAGTAGGCTACATTGGAATATCTTCACCAGTTTGCCCATTCAGTGGTGAGCGCCGTTCCACTTGATCCAGACCCTGCCACACTTGCATTCTAAGGAATCTTGTTCTCGCTGAATTCATTTACCATTGAAGACACCGCTCAGTAGCGGAGTACCGGGGCCTGCCTTGGTCGTCCCCGAATGGAGGGTCGAATATGAATGCAGTTGTCGAGACAGCAGTTGACTATAAGAACTTCTTCGAACAAACAGTTCTCCAACTTTGGGAGAGCAACAGCAGACTAGCGATGGCTAACGAACAACTATCTGACGCACGAGAGAAACTGAACCAGACCCAGTTGGACTTCGAAGACTATCAGGCCAACATGCAGGTCATTCTTCTCGGTGGAGGTGTTGTTATTGTTACTCTCGTCTTGGTCGTCGTGTTCATCGCAGCAAGACAGGGAAGTCGGATTGCCTGATGGGACACCTTGCGTTAGACGCATACGAGAAATTTCGGTTTCGTATTACCGAGTTCACTGCCGGACAACTCAGACTACTGCTTGAAACCAAACATCTCTACCAGAGAGTCTCTCTTCAACCGAACGAACTTCTTGCGGAGTTGGCACCACCCGTTCCCACGGCAGACTCGCTAGGTCATATTGGGGAAAACGAGAATGAAACCTTCCGCGGACTAGCCTCAGCTTTCCTCGACGAAGGACTCACCGTTAGCGACAAGGTGGTCTATGACAAAAGGCGGCCAGTACGATGCCTCGTGATCGGCAACGTCAAATTGTTTTGCGCAAAGTGCGGCGGCAAGGAGGCGTTCCGCCCAATCTGGTTTGAAGATGTCACGAACCAGATACGACTGTTGTACAACCAGCAACGCGTCGCCGTCACACCGAGCTTCAAGCTTTCATTCGTGGCATCTTTTCAACACATTGTGCTCGTCTTCCAATGTCAAGTCTGCGAGGGCAAGCCTCAAGCATTCTTGCTGAGGCGAGACGGGGCGGATTTGTATCTGGAAGGTCGTTCTCCGATTGAGCATGTCGAAATTCATCCCTCTTTGCCGAAGAAGGAAGCGAAGTGGTTTAAAGACGCCATCGTCGCACATCATTCGGGAAAGACCCTTGCGGGTTTGTTCTATCTACGGACTTTTATCGAACAATTCGGACGAAGGATGACTAGGATGCTCGATATCAAAGAGACAGGTGATGTCATACTGTCGGCGTATTCGGTGACGCTTCTTCCCAAGGTTCGTGATTCAGCACCGTCGCTAAAAGAATGGTACGAGAAACTGAGCGAAGCAATTCATGGAGCGAAGGAAGACGCAGCACTTTTCGACGCCGCAAAAGAAAAGATTGAAGAACACTTCGAGTTCAGGCGTCTCTACAAACTGGACTCCGAAACCATACCAGAAAAAGCTGGATAAGGCTCCGGTCGAACAAGAGACAGGAATTCAGGCTTTAATCTTGCGAAGCTTGAGACTGCCCGTGTTCTTGCGACCCCGGACCGCTGTGATAATCGCCACTGTCCTAACATTGCGCTGTTAATTGTGATGGCGGCATCGAAAGACCACCACCCGATCACGCTTCCAATTCCCTCTTATCGAATAAGGGTAAAGGTTTGTAGCGAGGCAGGGCACGGTCAATCATGGTTATAAATTGCGGCCAAGTATCGGCGGCTTTCATTAGGGCAACTACCGAGGCAAGATGTTCCTTCAGTTTAGGGTCTCCGATTTCTTCGGTCAACCGCTGAAACATTTTCTTCTTTAACCTTCCACTATCATCTCTCCCAATCAACTCTTTCAGTTTCTGTTTTACGCCCGGCGCCAATCGGTCGTAGACAACATTGTCCGTTAGATTGCCTACTAGGATCGGCCGCTTCCGCTGATCGGCAGGCAGTTCGGGCCATTTCCATGTTCGGAGTCTGAACATCTCTTTGTAAAAATCAGTGGGGAATGTTCGCACGTAAGGTCGCAACTCTTTGGCTATAAATTTCTCCAAAATTTTCGCCAATGCGTCTTTTGCTCGATCATCCTGATAACCCGTTGCTTCGTCAACTAGGGCGATAATTCCGACGTTCGCCAATCCCCTTATTAATATTTCTGCTTGTGTCGCGACGTGACTTTGATTGGAAGGAAGCTTACCGGCCTCTCTTGCTTTCAGGTAAATTTCACAAACGTCGGGCAAAAGATCGGCGCGATAACCGCTTGCGACAAGCCCGCGTGGCGTTCGGAATTTAATCGGGCGGCTCTTCTCAAGTATCTCTTTGGAAATGAACTCGTTTATGGCTTTCCCCTGCAATATAGGGGGGATTTGCTCTTCTGCCCACTTCCTCCGGACATTAGCCTTTCGGTGTCGGCCCAGCGCCTCCAGAAAGCCCGCTTGCGAGAGCACGCGAGTACCGTCACTCAGAACATAGGCTTGCAGTTCTATGTTTGCGATCTTCAGAGGTCTGTCTGGAGAACCGTGGGTAGCAACAGGGACAGGCTCTTTTCCGGCTTTAGCCCATCGCGCCTCAACAGCCGCCCTCGCGATCTCTCTGCGTCTTTCGGGAGAGAGCTTCTTGGCGCGTGCTTCGCCGCCTTTGGCCGCACCCAAGGCAGAGAGAGTCTGGCCAGCATCGCTTGAATCGGTCAGGTCTGCTTCTAGGACTAGCTGCTCTTCGTTTTTCATATCAGGAAAGCTATACTTGCCCGAGAAAGAAGTCAAGATATTTTTCGATTTCATGCCCGAGCAAGTATAAATTCCTGCGGAGACAAACCCCACTTCCGTCAGAGCATTCGTCCCCTTTGAGCCGAGCGAGGCGAGGGGTTTGCGCCACTGACCAGCTTTAGATACACCCTGACGATCAACGGGAAATCCGCATCCAAGTTACGTCTGTCTTGAAGGGAGTGTCTTATGACTGACGAACCGAAACCGGGATTCTGGGAACGGGTGAAACAAGGGTTACTCTGGGTGGCAAAGCGATGCGCCGAAGCCGTCCGGTGGGTAGCCAAGAAACTCATAGAGATCGCAGATTCGGTAGAGAAAGTCGCTGAAGCTGCGGTCGAGACTGTAGAGGAAGTTGTTCAACGAGCGGGCGAGAATCCAGTGGTAAAAACCGTTGTGAACGGATTCCGTACTGTGAAAGAAGTCTTGGACGCCAAGGACTTTTTCGACATGATTCGGCGCTCCATAAAATGGCTCTGGGCCTTTACCATGGGCCAAGCCTGTTCTTCAACCGCTGCGCCATCTTGGGCTGCGTCTTCCGGTTGGTGCGGTTTCGGCGTAATGTACTTCGGCATGCTGACCGCAACCGGGGTATTTGCCCTGTTCCTGATCGGCCTGCTCAGCACAATCCTTCGAAGCTGAGAAACCCCAACTCATAATCTAGTTTTTCGGTCTCGGCGAGGCTGTGTACTCGGCGACTTTGCATACGTGTGCCTACTCAGCGAATTCTCGGATGGTGATGAATCCAGCCAGATTGGGCTCCTGAACATCACGACGTTGCGTGTATGCACCTTATGTAGTTGTTGTTCAGCCGCTACGTCTCGCCGAGACGCCATTTTGGGGATTGGATGATGTGTCGAGTACCGCTGGGAAATGCACGCTGGGCTGTTCCAAAAACCTCTGGGAGGATTTCGATGGGCAGGGTGGCACTTGGGGTGGTTGGGGAAGCCGACCGGAGCCCCGCCCGCCCGCCAAACCCCCGGCAGGAGACGCTCCTTGGAAGGCATTTGACCCCAGCCGCATAGCTCCCAATTCCCAAGTGAGGGCGCGTTGCGATCAGTCGGTGTCGTCGGACTTCACAGGTCGCGCAGTCGTTCGCCCCATTCCCCCCAATAGGAGTCGGGGGCGCGTTTACCATGGGCCATAGGATGTAGCGGCTGCGCTACAATCGTGTGTCCAAGTTTCAGGAAACCCTCAGGGGGGAACCGCTGTTGGATGATTGCTTCCCAATGGCGCTTCTCGCTCGCTCCGTACATAACCACCAACTCGGGTTGGCAGTGAAGCATTTTTTCACGAATGGTCTCGATTCGTTCCGGCCGAAAACTCTTGCGATCCCGACGTACTTTGGCGCTCTTGGCAGCCAGACCGGACAACTCGATTACGCAAGTCTCACCGCTCAGGCTTCCCCACTCATCGCGTTGGTACCTCCTCAGGCTTTCGTCGTCTGTGGGTTTTCCGAGAAAGGCCATCAAAAGCAGCATTAACCCCTTCCAAGTTCGCTGCAACTGTGGTGTTTCCCGATGCCATCTCTTCTCGCCAATACGGTCGTGAAAATCGTGGCAATCATCCAGTTCGCGTCCGCCAAAATAAAGCCATGCTTCAAGTCTTGGTTTGAGATCGTTGTCATTTTCATGACTGCCTTGACCCTGTTCCGGCCCGATGAACCAATATGGCGCGTCCCAGCGTCCGTATCCATAGGACCGACGTGCCATTTCTTGCATCTCGTCATTCATCGGCAGTTCTTCCGAAGTCGAAAGAGACTCTTGAATAGATTCTTTAGAAACGGCTCTGGGCTTACCCTCCGGAGCATTATCTGGCCTGTTCGCAGAAATGCTCCCTTTGTTCCTGTGTGCGTATGGGCCATGCTTGCGAATTGAATGCAGAGACGATTTTGGAATTCCCGTTGCGATAGCGATCTCTGTTATCGACGTTCCCTCCAATGCGAGGGCGAGAGCGTCAAGGATGTGCTTATCGACTGCGGCCCAACTCGCCGACATATTTTTCTTAGACAGGGCTGACTCTGCAATCCCCGTCTCGCGTGCAATCTCTTGTAGCGACTTGCCCCTCAATGCGAGGGCAAGGGCGTAGGGGATGCCAGTATTCTCTGCTCCAACCCAGTCCACCATCACACTTTCCTCCAGCCGAGAGGATAACTCGATCCACGACGAGCCGCCCCCAAGATCGGTCGGAATGATCCGTGTTCCTGCGGCTCCGGCAAAACCACAAGCGGTTCTTCGGCGGGGTGAGGGTGAATTGAGCGTCTGCTGTCACTGTCGATCCGAAATCACTGTCGCCAAAGTGCAATGAGTGAGGCGCACGAGGTTCTCGCCAATGAGCAGTGGATGGGGTGCAACGTCCATGTTATCGAAGGAGGGCCTACTGATATTCCGAGATGGTCGCCCAACCCGACGTTCGACCCGATGAGTATCCAACTTACAAGTGCTTACAGGTAGTTTGCAGCCCCTATGAGCCCGTCTAAGTTGTTGGAAACATTGTGAGTTGCAGACTCACACGGTGGAAGTCGTAGGTTCAAATCCTACTGCGCCCACCATCTTCTCAATGTCTTACCGTGTTTCTCTTCCTGCGTGGGTCCACTTGGGCGCAATAATTTGAGTGAATGATTCCGAGCTGCGCTTCTCTTTTGGCAGATGTAGCACTCGCGGATGTCGCGCGGCAAAGAACCAGGTCTCCTGCTGTGACCGCGTCATCCGAAAGCATGATTTCCGCTCCATTCCTGCAAAATCATCCCAAGGGGTGACGACATCCGGCCGCATTACGCCGTATCGTGACTCCATCCTCAATCGCGCGTTTGCATTTGAACAAGGAGCCACACATGAAGAAAACCGTCCTCACCTTCGGCCTCATCTCCGGCGTCATGATCTCCGTCCTTATGGGAGGCTCGCTTCTGCTTGCCGACAAGATCGGCTCCGGCCACAGCATGGCTCTCGGCTACACCATCATGGTGGCGTCGTTTCTGCTCATCTACTTCGGCATCCGCAGCTACCGCGACAACACCCTCGCCGGCCAAATCTCCTTCGGGCGCGCCTTTGCCTGCGGCATCCTGATCGCCCTCATCACCACCGTCTGCTACGTCGCCATGTGGGAGGTTCTCTACTTCAAGTTCATGCCCCACTTCATGGACGGCTACTTCGCCGCACAGATTCATAAGGTCCAATCCTCCGGACTCGACCCCGCCACCACGGCCGCGCAGGTCGCTGCCATACAGCACTCTCAGCAGCTCTACCAGAACCCGTTGGTCAACATGGCTTACACCTTCATAGAGCCCCTGCCGGTGGGCATAATCATTACTCTTGTCTCCGCTGCCATCCTCCGCCGCAAGGCCCCGGTCGAACCCACCTCCGCTGCTCCCGCAATCATGGCCACATAAATCAAAAGGCGTTCGGCGAATATCCAAACCCGTATTTTCCCGAGATTCGAGGCGTGGAGGACGGTTTAGCTGATCGGGTAGAACTCCGGGTTTTCGACTCCGAGCATGCGGTAGGCTTCTTCCAGGGAGCGAACCACTTGCAGTTCCGGGCGGGTCTTTTCGCCGAGGATCTGGAACATGCGTGCCAATCCGTAAATGAAGATCTGAGGAATGACGAGGACGCGCATGTATCCCGGAGGAAAAGCGGCGGGAGATGCGGCCACCTGACGGATGGCTTCGCTGGAAACTTCGAACTCCGTCACGCCTGAGAAATCAAGGATGCCGCGACAGGGCGGATGGGAGGCCACGTATGCCGTACCGTCGGCGTACAGCTTCAACAAGATTGCGCCGGTCATGGGTCCGTGCAGAGTTCCGCGCAGAATGTTGTGCTCCGCGTCGAAGTCGACGACGATATTCACGGTGCGCCTCGCGAAATTTATTTTAGCAGTCATTGGAGATGGACCCAGGGTGCCGATTTAGGTGCGTTTGCGACGACCAGGGGTTGCGACGCGCTGTATGGAACCAGCCATCACTGGATACCACCGAGGGCCGATGGCTTGTTGGCGACTCGTGCTTTACGCAAGTGTTCCCAGCGAATTTTAGATTCAATGGCCAATCCGGAATTTGGACATCGCCGCACCGTGCTTTCTCTACACTGGGGAATGCCCATTCGGGCGCGGTTCGGAATGTACAAAGGGCACATTGACGGTTATTGGTTTCGAAAGTAGATTGCCTGACAATGTTTCGCTTGGTGTTTGGCTCGCTGTTTCACTTGCTGTTTCGATCTGTTTTGTAACTCTGGCAGTCGATTTGTCTCAGGGCCTCCGCGGCTCTAGCGGAGAGCTCCCAGTCCTCGGGCCTCTCAGTCCCAAGGCATAACGGTGCTTGATCGAACAAAACCACCCCTGCGGTTGAGGGCGGAGCTGTGCTCGGTCGGGCGATCCACGAACGTCGCCATCGTCGTTCAATAGCGGCTCAGGCCGTAGTGTGTCTGGCCTTCGTTTCCGTCCACCTAGTTTTTCAGATCAATTTAAGGAGAGATCCTCATGAAGAGTTGGAGTGTGGCTGGTGCAGTTCTGCTATTCGCTGTTGCAACCGCGATCGCATCAACAGGGCAGCAAGATCCGGGGCCACGGCCTGGTCCGGCGGGAGCGGGTGGACCGTATCCGACGCTCAACGCTAACGAGAATAATTTTTTCAGCCAGGCGTTTCTGCGTTTCCAGGAAGTGGACTCGGTGACGGGAACGATTGAAGCGGGCAGGGGGCTAGGGCCGACGTTCAACGGGAATAGTTGCGCCATGTGCCACGCGCAACCGGCGATTGGCGGATCGAGTCCGGGATTGACGAGTCCACAGAATGCGGTAGCCAACCCACAGGTGGCGCTGGCCACGCTGGATGGCGCGACCAATTCTGTGCCGGTTTTTATTACGACGAATGGACCGGTGCGAGAGGCGCGCTTCATTAAGAACCAAAACGGATCGCAGGACGGCGGCGTGCATGGACTCTATACGATCACCGGGCGTACGGATGCTCCGGGATGCACTTTGGCGCAACCGAATTTTGGACAAGCGCTGAATCAAAATAACGTAATCTTTCGCATCCCGACGCCGCTGTTTGGGCTTGGACTTGTGGAGAACACGCCAGATGCGACTTTGCAGGCAAATCTGGCGGCGACACAATCGGCACGTTCAAAACTCGGAATTGGCGGGAGCTTCAACACTAGCGGCAACGACGGCTCGATTACACGGTTTGGGTGGAAGGCGCAGAACAAGTCGCTGCTGATGTTTTCTGGCGAGGCTTATAACGTGGAGCAGGGCGTGACGACGGAATTGTTTCCGAACGAACGCAACACGGCTGCGGGGTGCGTGTTCAACGGAACGCCGGAAGACAGCAGCAACATGCTGAACGGCAATCCGCAGAGCGGGAACTACAACACGCCGATCGGAACGGTGTCGGAAATGTCATCGGACATTGTGAATTTTGCAGCGTTCGCAAGGCTGGGAGCGCCACCGACGCCGGCGCCGCCGACGCAGTCGACGCTCAACGGAGCGAGCCTTTTCGGCAGCGCGGGATGCGCGTTGTGTCACTCGCCCTCGCTGACGAGCGCGGCTTCTCCGTATACGGGTATGGGAGGAGTCACGTACGCGCCGTATTCGGATTTTGCGCTTCACCACATGGGCTCGGGGCTGGCGGATGGGATTAGTCAGGGCGCGGCGGGGGGAGACCAGTTTCGGACGGCACCGTTGTGGGGCTTGGGGCAGCGCTTGTTTTTCCTACATGATGGACGGACCGCGGATTTGTTGCAGGCGATCGAAGACCACGCCGATTCGAGCAACTGCCACAATCGTCAAAGCTGCGACTCAGAGGCCGATGGCGTGATCCGGAACTTCAAAGGGCTGAACGCGTCGCAGGTGCAGGATTTGCTGAACTTTCTGCGATCGCTGTAAGCGAGCTGGGGCTGCGGGCGAGCGAGGCGAATGGCGCTCGCTCGCGGCTCGGGAAAGCCGGCGGTGGCAGGCAACCTCATTTTCGGTGAGGTGCTAAGATTTTTGGCATGCCTCTGCGGAAAAAAATCAAGAAGGCCAGTCATGCGTTGGGGAAGTCTGGACGCAGCCGTAAGGACGAAACGCACACGACGGCGGAGCTGGTCATCATCACGGGGATGAGCGGGTCGGGGAAGGCCTCGGCGCTGAAGGCGTTTGAGGATCTTGGTTACTATTGCGTGGATAATCTGCCGGTCGAGCTGATTCCGAGATTTGCCGAGCTGGCACTGCAGTCGGGGGAGATTCCGCACACGGCGCTGGTGGTGGACGTACGCGAAGGTTCGCAACTGGAGAAGCTGCCGGCGATGCTGAAGTCGGTGAAGCGCATCATTCCGACGCGGGTGATTTACCTGGAAGCGAGCGATGCCGCGTTGTTGCGGCGCTATAGCGAGACCCGGCGGCCGCATCCGCTGGGGACGGGCACGACAGTGCGTGCTTCCCTGGGCGCCGAACGAAGGCACCTGCGGGCGATCCGCAAGATTGCGGATCTTGTGATCGACACCACCAAGTTCAATGTTCATGAGCTGCGGGCGCACCTGACTGACCGCTTCAAGAAACATTCTGGAAGCCAGCAGACGATTTTAGTTTCGTGTGTCAGTTTCGGTTACAAGCACGGATTGCCGGACGACGCGGATCTGGTATTCGATGTGCGTTTTCTGCCGAACCCGCATTTCGTGCCGGAGTTTCGGGCGCTGACTGGACGCGATCCGCGAGTCGCGAAATATATACGATCGTTTCCGCAGACGCAGGAGTTTATCAACCGCATTTCGGACCTGCTGATCTATTTGCTGCCGCATTACATTCGCGAGGGGAAGAGCTATCTGACCATCAGCTTCGGGTGCACCGGCGGGCAGCACCGGTCGGTGATGATTGCGGAAGACGTGAACAAGCGGTTGCGCAAGGCGGGATATAAGGTCAAGGTCGTGCATCGGGACAGTCCGAAATAGCTACTGGTTCAGAAAGAAGCCTGGAAGCGTGATCCGATTCGCGAATGTGCTGCTGGACCTTGACGGTACGTTGACGGACCCGTTTGACGGAATTGCTGCTTCGATCTGCTATGCGATGGAGCGGATGGGCTTTGAGTCTCCTGGGGATGAGGAGCTCTGCGCAGCTATTGGCCCGCCGCTGCGGCAGAGCTTTGGCAGATTCCTGAAAACTGACGACGCGGAGCGAATTGCGGAAGCCTTGCGGCTTTATCGCGAGCGCTATTCGACGACGGGGCTGTTCGAGAACCATGTCTACGCGGGCGTTCCGGAGATGCTGGGCTGCCTGAATGGCGCCGGTTGCCGCTTGTTTGTTGCCACTTCGAAGCCGCGTGTGTTTGCGCAAAAAATCGTGGAGCATTTTGATCTCGCCCAGCATTTTGCGGGAGTGTACGGCAGCGAACTGGACGGCAGGCTGGACAACAAAAAGGATCTGATTCGCTCCATTCTCGTGGCAGACGATTTGAGTGCAGAGGGTGCCGTCATGGTCGGGGATCGCAGCCATGACGTGGTGGGCGCGAAGGCAAACGCGGTTTCGGCCGTGGGAGTTACGTGGGGGTACGGGTCGCGGGGTGAACTGGAAACGGCAGGCGCTGAAGTGATCTGCGAGAGCCCCAATGAAGTCGTGCGGTTTCTGATCGAATCCTAGTCTCGGGCTGGGTTTTGCGCTGGCGGTTGCGTTAGCGTTACGAAGCTGGTTGCGGACGCCGCCGGTCTGCCGCCCATGTAGAATTGGCTTCTATACGCATGGCAACCTCCTCTGTGGCAGGCGAGAAGAAAGAAAAGGCGGCGGTAACTCAGCGTCCCTTGCTTCGCCTGGTCCGGTACGTTCTACCGTATTGGGGACCGTTTCTGGCTTCGGTAGGCCTGATGGCGATGGTCGGGCTACTGGATGCTGGACGCGTTCTGCTGATTCGCCCCATCTTCGACCGTGTATTGAATCCTGGCTCGCAGGAAAAAACGATCCAGCTGTTCAAGATCCCCGGCACAGAGCGGTTCATCAATCTGGAGCAATTCGTTCCATCTCACTTTCATAATCCATGGACAGTCGTGGCGTTTGCGCTCGTAGCGGCGACGGTTTTGAAGGGCATCTTCGACTACGCCGGGACCTACCTCGTAAACTACGCGGGTTTTGGGATGATTACGGATCTGCGGGACGATTTGTACAACGCCATCCTGAAAAGTTCTTCGGCGTTCTTCGTGAAGCACACGACGGGAACGCTGCTCTCGACGATTGTGAGCGATGTGGAGAAAGTGCAGTTCGCGATGTCGAGCGTGCTGGCGGAATTTTTGCAGCAGTTCTTCACGCTTGTGTTTACGGCAGCGGTGGCGGTTCTGGTGGGCGGGAGACTGGCGTGGGTGCTGCTGTTGTTCGTTCCGATAATTTTGTACTCGTCGCGGAAAATCGGGCGGCAGGTGCGGACGTCGACGCGCGGCGGACAGGACAAGCTGGCGGAGATCCAGAACATTTTGCACGAGACGATTACGGGGAACCGGATCGTGAAAGCGTTCGGGATGGAAAAGTGGGAGATGGAACGGTTTCGCGCGGCGGCGCGGCGTTTATTCCGGGCGAATTTGCGGCTGGTGGCAGCGTTTGCGATCAGCTCTCCGCTGATGGATATTTTCGGCGCGGTTGCGATTGCACTGCTGCTTTTGCTGGGGCGCGACCAGATCAACCGGCACGGGCTGACCGAGGGAGCATTCTTTACCTTTATTATTGCGGTCTTCAAGTTGTACGATCCGGTGCGGAAGTTTGCGCAGTTCAATAACAACTTCCAGCAGGCGGTGGGAGCCTCGTCGGAAATTTTCCGTTTTATGGATGTAGAGGATGAAGTTCGAGAGAAGCCGGGCGCGAAGCGGATTGGAAAGTTTACACGCTCGGTGCGGTTTGAGAACGTGTCGTTCTCTTATGAAAACTTAGTAGACTCTCCGGTGGTGCTGCACGGCATTGACCTGGAGGTGAAGGCGGGCGAGGTGCTGGCGGTGGTGGGATCGAGCGGCGCGGGCAAGAGCACGCTTGTGCATCTGATTCCGCGGTTTTTTGACGTGAGCAGCGGGCGGATTTTGATCGACGGCAGCGATGTGCGGGATGTGACGCTGGACTCGCTGCGATCACAAATAGGAATCGTCACGCAAGACACGGTGCTGTTCAACGACACGGCGAGAAACAACATCGCTTATGGCCAGCCGCATGTATCGCAGAAACAGGTGGAAGAAGCGGCACGAGCGGCGCGGGCGCACGAGTTTATAAGTGGGCTGCCGCAGGGCTATAACACGGTAATCGGCGAACGGGGCGTGCGGCTTTCGGGCGGTGAGCGGCAGCGGATCGCGATTGCACGAGCCATCCTGAAGAACGCGCCGATTCTGATTTTGGACGAGGCGACGTCCGCTTTGGATAGCGAATCAGAGGCACTGGTGCAGGCGGCACTGCAAAATCTGATGAGTGGGCGTACTGTGTTTGTGATCGCGCACCGGTTGTCGACGGTGCGGCGTGCGAATCGCATCGTGGTGCTGGAAAATGGCACAATCAGCGATATCGGCGCACACGAAGAGTTGATGGAGAAACTGGGAACGTACCGGCGACTCTACGAATTACAATTTGCGGCGGCGGACGCGCCAAGGGCTGCGGCCACGTAATCGATTCGAGATAAACTCTATGGCACTTCGCTCGATGACGGGATTTGCGCAGATTAAAGGGCAAGTCAACGCCCAGATGGCGTTTTCGCTTTCGCTGAAGGCGGTGAATCATCGCTTCCTCGATCTGCACTTCCGATTGCCGTCGGATACGGATGCGCTGGAGATGAAGCTGCGGCGCACCATAAAGGAAAAGATGGCGCGCGGCCACGTCGAGGTGATCCTGAATCTGGATCGGTCTGGACCGAATGGAGTCGCGCTGAACCGGCAACTGATCGCCGGATACGTGCAGGCATTTCGGACGGCCGCGGATGAATTTGGGGTCGAAGGCGAGCCCGATCTCAACGTGGTGCTGCGGATGCCGGGGGCGATGGAGTCGGGCGCCGAAAGATCGGGAGACGAATTGGATGCGGCGGTGATGTTGCGAGTGGAGGAAGCGCTCGCGAAACTGAACGAGATGCGCGAGCAGGAGGGCCGCAGTATCAGCAGTGAATTGCGCGCCCGCATGGCAAGTCTGGAGAAAGCGGCGGCGGGAGTGGAAGCGCATCGCAGCACGATTCTGCGAGCATACTCAGAGCGACTGCAGTCGCGGATGAGTGAGTTGCTGGGCGCGCAGGTTGACAAAGAACGGATCCTGCAGGAAGTCGCGGTGCTGGTGGATCGCAGCGACATTCAGGAAGAACTGGTCCGGCTGAGCGCGCATGTGAAGCATTTTGTGGGATTGCTGGATGAGGGCGGGGAGGTCGGGAAGAAGATGGACTTCCTCTTGCAGGAGATGAATCGCGAGGCGAACACGCTGCTCTCGAAAACTTCGGGACTGGCGGGCGAGGCGTTGAAAATTACAGAGATGGGACTGCTGATGAAATCAGAGATCGAGAAATCGCGCGAACAGGTGCAAAACCTGGAATGAGTATTGTCTACATTGTTTCAGCGCCGTCGGGATCGGGGAAATCTACGTTAGTGGCCAAATTGTTGGAGACTGCGCGCAATCTGGACTTCTCGGTCTCGTATACGACGCGCCCTCCGCGAGGAAGAGAACAGAACCGCAAAGAGTATTATTTCGTCTCCCGAGAAGAATTTGAGACGATGGTTGCCGACAATCAGTTCCTGGAGTACGCCGACGTTTTTGGGAATTATTATGGGACGGCGCGGCGCTTCTTGAACGAGGCGGAATCGCGGGGCCGTGACCTGATATTGGACATCGATGTACAGGGGGCGGAGCAGATCCAGCAGAAGATTCCGGACGCGGTGAGCATCTTTATCCTTCCGCCCGACTGGCAGACTTTGGAGAGCCGGCTGAGGAACCGGGGATCGGATGCAGAGGCGGTGATCCGTCGCCGACTGGACACGGCCCGACGAGAGATTGAGAATTACTCGAAATACGACTACATTTTAATTAACAACCTGCTGGAGCAATCTGCGGACCAATTAAAGGATATCGTGCTGGCGGAGCGATTGCTGCGGAGCGGGGCGGAACTTTCCGCGGAAGAAGAACGACTGGTGGAAAGCGCACGAGCTTGCCAACTGGAACAGGCGCTACCGCGGGTGATGCCGATTCTGGCTTCGTTTAATCCGCAGGTGGTGAAAGGCACTTGAGGTTCGGGGGAGAGAGTATGAAGCTGATTGAAGGGTTCGACAGCAACTATCGTTACATACTGGTCGCGGCGCGGCGTGCACGGCAACTGCAAGGTGGCGCACCGCCGGTGATCGATACGGGATCGCGCAAACCCTGCCGCATCGCGCAGGACGAGATCAAGGCCGGCAAAGTGAAGTGGCTGATTCCCGAAATGCCGAAACTGCCGGTAGTGGCCGCGAGCGAGAATCTGAACAAGGTGTTCGCGGAAGACGCGTAGACCTCTGAGTAGTTGACTTTCCGCTGGCGCTTCCCCGGTTGCCAGCGGGCGTCATTTGCTGTTTGGTGTTCTGCCGTTACTCGGGGCATGAATCTTGCGCCTGGAAACGGCATCAGTTCTGTAGGCGGGGCTTGATCTTGAAGCGGTGGCCGCCGCCTTCCTCCTATGAAAATTGCGCTGGGCGTGTCCGGTGGCATTGCGGCTTATAAGGCGGCGGAGATCGTGCGCCTGCTGCAAGACCGCGGTATTCGCGTGCAGGTGGTGATGACGCGCGCGGCGCAGGAATTTGTTCGTCCTCTTACCTTCGCGGCGCTCTCTGGCGAGAAAGTGACTACGGACCTGTTTGGTTCCGACGAATCGCAGGCGAATGTTGAGTCGGCCATCGAGCACATTGCGATTGCGCAGGCCATCGACGCGCTGGTGGTGGTTCCAGCGACAGCCGATGTGTTGGCGCGGTTTGCGCAGGGGATCGCCAACGATTTCTTGAGCACTCTGTATCTTGCGACCACGGCCCCGGTGGTGGTGGCTCCCGCGATGAATGTGAATATGTGGAATCACGCGGCCACACAAGCGAATTTGGAAATCCTGCGGAGTCGTGGAGTTCATATTGTTGAGCCGGGGCAAGGCTATCTGGCTTGTGGGATGACGGGCGCGGGGCGGCTGGCGGAGAACGAGGCTATTGTTGCGGCAGTGATGGAAGCGCTCGGCGCCGCGCAGGATTTGGCGGGCGAGACGGTTTTGGTGACGGCGGGGCCGACGCGGGAAAAGATCGATCCGGTGCGGTACTTGACGAACCGGTCGAGCGGGCGCATGGGTTATGCGATCGCCGAGGCAGCACTACGGCGCGGAGCCCGAGTTTTGCTGGTGAGTGGGCCGGTTGCGATCGCGGCTCCAGGCGGGGCGGAACTGACCGCAGTGGAAACAGCGGAAGAAATGTTGGCAGCAGTCTTGCAGTTGCTGCCGGAGAGTACTGTGGTGATCAAGACTGCGGCGGTTGCGGACTTTCGTCCCAAAGAGGCTGCTGCGCAGAAGATCAAGCGCAAGGGTGCGACCACGTTGGAATTGGAGCCGACTACGGATATTCTGGCTGAAGTCACGCGGCGCAAGACGACACAACTCGTCATCGGATTTGCGGCGGAGACTGAGAACGTGCTGGAGAATGCACGCAAGAAACTGGCTTCGAAGGCGCTGGATGCAATCGTGGTTAATGATGTTTCACGGGAGGGAATTGGATTTGATTCCGACCGCAATGCGGTGACCATCATTTCTCAGAGCGAAGTGGTCGAGGTTCCCGAGAGCTCGAAGTGGGAAGTTGCGCACCGCGTGCTCGATCAGGTTGTGAAACTGCGGAAGCGCAGCGGCGTTCAAACCTCCTGATTTGTAAAAACCTCATCGCCGGCTTGATTTCTGCCGCGTGGACTCCTCGAACCAAGCTCCTCGAATTAAGCTTTGATCTTTATTAAGCGTCGATTTTTCCGGAGTAGACTGCCATGCCCACGACGGCGTCGATTCCGAGGGCATCGAGCGTGTCGATTTCCTCTTGCTCGGTGATTCCGCCGGCGACGACAAGATGCCGCTTGGTCGCGGCCCGAATGGCGTTGACGGTTTCCATCGGAATGCCGCCCATCAACCCTTCGGTATCGATGTGGGTGTAAAGAAAACTCTCGCAGAACGTTTCTAACTCGCGAATCATGTCGAAGGCGGTGATCGTCGTTTGCTGACGCCATCCATCGATAGCGACGCGGCCTCCGCGGGAGTCGAGAGCAAACATGAGCGCGGCTTTCGGAACGGCGCCAGACAAAGTGCGAGCGTAATCCTGATTGATCTGGCCGTTCAGGAGCAAGGCAGATCCGATGATCACCTTCCGGACTCCGAGATCTAGAAGTTCTTGTGCCGTGGCGACGTCTCGGATGCCGCCACCAACCTGGCAAGTCAACTGTCCAACGATTTGTTTTACCAGTTCGCGGTTGTGCCCGACACCGCGAGCGGCATCGAGATCGATGAGCTGGACGATGGGATACTTCGAGAAGCGGTGAATCCAGTAGTCGAAGTTATCGAACTCAAGTTTTTTCTTGTCGCCCTGCACGAGTTGCACAATCTTGCCGCCCATGAGGTCGATCGACGGAATCAGCATGGCCACCTCACCGGCACGTTGGCCGCTTGCAGTTCGCGTATGAAATCGCGGGCCGAACCGGCGCCGCCCGAGGCAATGACAGGGATCGAGACGGCATCGGCAATCGTCTGCGTCAGCTCGCAATCGAAGCCGGCTTGGGTGCCGTCGCGGTCCATCGAGGTGAGCAGGATTTCTCCCGCGCCGTTGGCCGCGGCTTCGCGCGCCCAGGACAAGGCATCGCGACCGGTGGGCGTTCGACCTCCGGCAACGAAGACTTCGAAGCCGCTATTGACCCGACGGGCGTCGATGGCCACGACCACGGCTTGCGAGCCAAAACGCGCGGCGATGGTGCCGATTAATTTGGGATCTTTCACCGCCGCGGAGTTGATGGCGATTTTGTCGGCACCCGCTTCGAATACGGCTTCGGCGTCAGCGAGTTCGCGAATCCCTCCCCCCACCGTGAACGGAATGAACAATGCGCGCGCCGTGCGAGCAACGACGTCGAGCATCGTATGGCGTTTGCCGCTGGTGGCCGTGATGTCGAGGAGAACAATTTCGTCAGCGCCATCATGGGCGTGCGCAGCGGCGCACTCGGCGGGGTCTCCGGCATCGCGCAGGTTGACGAACTGGACGCCTTTCACGACACGGCCGTCGTCCACATCGAGGCAGGCGATGATGCGCTTGGTCAGCACGGGCGAGTCCTCACTGGACACCGCAAAAATTCTTGAGAATCTGAAGTCCCACCGTCCATGATTTTTCGGGATGGAACTGAACTCCGAAAATGTTTTCCTGTTCGACAACGGCGGAGAATGGCGCTCCGTAGTCGGTGATCGCGGTTGTGGCGGAGACGACGGGAGCCTGAAAGGAGTGTGTGTAGTACACGAAGGATTCGGGTGCGACATCGCGCAGCAGGCGGGAGCCGTTAGGGATGGCGAGTGAGTTCCATCCGACGTGCGGTGATTTCACGGACAAGGGGAATTGGCGGCAGCGACCGGCAAAAAATCCTGCGCCTTTGGATGCAGGTGCCTCTTCGCTGCCTTCAAAGAGCCACTGCATTCCGAGACAGATTCCGAGGAACGGTTTGCCTGCGGCCGCAGCTTGGAGCAGTGCGTCGCGCAATCCGAATTTGTCGAGTTCACTTAAAGCCGAGAAATGGCCGACTCCGGGCAAGACGATTTTTTCTGCTGCTGCGAGGGCTTCTGGTCGCGTCGTGACGGTGACGTCAGCGCCGAGATAATCGAAGGCCTTCTTCACCGAGTTCAGGTTGCCGGCGCCGTAGTCGACGATCGCAATTTTCGGATGGGTCATTTTGGGATGGGTCATAGCAATCCCTTCGTACTGGGAAGCATGCGCCCCAGTTGGCGATCGCGGGAGCAGGCGACACGAAGTGCGCGGGCAAAGGCCTTGAAGAGCGCTTCGATTTTGTGATGGCTGGATCGTCCGTAGAGGACGCGGACGTGAATGTTGGCGCGCGCGCCGCGGGCGAAGCCTTCAAAGAAATCTTCCACGAGTTCTGTTTGCAGGTCGCCCACGCGGGTCACTCGGACTTTGGTTTGAACGACGGCGACGGCGCGACCGCCAAAATCGACAGCGGCTAGACCGAGGGTTTCGTCCATGGGCATTAGAAAGTAACCGGCTCGCAGGATGCCGCGACGGTTACCGAGAGCCTGGTTAAATGCCTCGCCGAGAGCGATGCCGACGTCTTCGACAGTATGGTGCTGATCGACATCGAGATCGCCGAGCGCGCCGAGTTTCAGGTCAAAACCGCCGTGACGCGTGAAAAGCTCGAGCATGTGGTCAAAGAAACGAATTCCTGTCGAGATCTCGTACTTGCCGTGGCCTTCAAGGGTCAGCGCGATGCGAATCTCGGTTTCCGCGGTCTTGCGATGCAGATTGGCTTTTCTCATGCACGCATCTTAGCTGGCGAATCGGCTCGCGAATCGGTTCTCGAATCGCCCTGCAGCTTGGATTGCAATTGAAGCTCTTGAGTGACTTCGCGGAGTGCAGTGATAAGAGTTTGTGTGTGTGCGTCGGTTCCGACGGTAAAGCGGACGCAACCTTCGCAGCCGGGATCAGAATTGCGATCACGCACCAGAATTCCGCGATCGCGCAGGGCACGAACGAACTCGGCGTGGGTGGGTCCAATGCGCGTGAGCACGAAGTTCGCGTGGCTCGGCCAGAAGTGGAATCCAAGGTTGTCGAGTTCGAGTTGCAGCTTATCGCGGTTGTTTTTCACTTGGTCCACATAATCGGCGATGAATTTCTGATCACGTAGTGCTTCGGGGAGAACCGCCAGCGCGGCGGCGTTCACGCTGTAGGGCGAGGCGGCGCGACGAACCATCGCCATTTGACGAGGCTCCGCGGCAAGAATGCCGATGCGTAGACCAGCCAAGCCGTAGGCTTTGGAGAAAGTCCGCGCCACAAAGAGGTTCTCGATCTGCGCGGTTCGATCGATCAACGTTTCACCGTGAAATTCGAAATAAGCTTCATCGACGAGCAGGGCGGCTTGTGGCGCCGCTTGGACGATCTGCATGAGGACATCGCCGGAGACTGCAGATCCCGTCGGATTGTTTGGATTGGCTACGGCGATAAGTTTTGTGCGCGTAGTGACTTTCTCGAGTACCGCTTTCAGGGGAAAGGTGAAGTTGTCGCCGGCCTGAACCTGGACTACGGCAGCGGATTCCAAGTGCGCGAAGATCGCATACATCGCGAAAGTGGGAACCACGATCAGCGCCTCGTCGCCGGGATCGAGGTAGGTTGCGCAGAGGAGATGGATTGCTTCGTCGACTCCGTTGGTCAATAGAACCTGTTCGGGGTCGAGTTTGAGAAACGCGGCAACTTCTTTTTCCACTGGCGCGCGCTCGGGATAGCGGGCGAGCAGTTCGGCATCGAGCGACCGCAGACGGGCCAGCACGCGCGGCGAACATCCGACCGTACTCTCATTGAAGTCGAGACGCAATCCGGTTCGGTCCGCGAGGGGCGGCTTGTAGGCGTGCAGGTTTTTTATGGCGTTGCGAGCCTCAAGCATGGGAGCACCTCACTCGGAATGCTTCGGCGTGTCCCTGCAAGCCTTCGGCGGTGGCCAGTGTGATTCCGGCTTGCCCGATGCGGCTCATTCCAGCGCGAGAAATTTGCTGGCAACTAATGATGCGTACAAAATCGAAGACGCTGAGACCACCGCGCACACGAGCCATGGCAGCTGTTGGCAGGACATGGTTGGGGCCAGAGACGTAATCTCCCGCCGCTTGTGGCGTAAACTCGTCGAGAAAAACAGAGCCTGCATGTTGCACTTGCGGAGCAAGGGCTGCGGGAATAGTGAGATGCTCGGGAGCGATGCGATTCGAGGTCTCAACGGCCTGTTCCAAGGAGTCGACGAGCAGAATCGCGCCGCGCCGGGCGAGGGATTGCGCGGCGATCGGATTGTCGCGCGTTCGTTGTTGCACGTCTTTCTGAACCTTCTTCGCGAGCACGTGAGAAGAGGTTATGAAGACGCAGAGCGCGTCCGGATCATGCTCTGCCTGGGCCACTAGGTCCGATGCGATGAAGGCCGAGTCGCCGTCTGCGCTGATGACGACGGCTTCGGTGGGTCCTGCGAGGAATTCGATGGCGCAATCGAAAGCGACGAGTTTCTTGGCTGCGGTCACATAGCGATTGCCGGGGCCGACGATTTTGTTGACGCGCGGAATTTCGTTTGTGCCGTAGGCGAGGGCGGCAATGGCTTGGGCGCCTCCAACGCGGTAGAACTCATGAACGCCTAGAAAGGCGGCAGCCGCTAAGGTCGCCTGCGCGGGGCGCGGGGACGCGACACGAATCTGCTTCACGCCCGCGACCTGTGCGGGAATGACGGTCATGAGCAGGGTGGAAGGCAGAGGGTAGCGTCCGCCAGGGACGTAGCATCCTACGGATTCCAGGGGGCGAACCAATTGGCCGACGGTGACGCCTGGCTGAATTTCGCGACGCCATTCGTCGAGGGCTGGGGATGCCTGCCACTCCGCATAGCGGCGGATGTTGCCAGCAGCCTGCTCGATTGCGTTCTGGAGCTCTGGATCCGTTTTCTCCCAAGCCTGGTGGAGTTCGTCTTCTGGAACGCGGAGCGGTTCGTTTTTTTTCAGTCCGTCCCAACGCGTGGCGTAGCGTCGAAGTGCACGATCACCGTTGCGACGGACGTCTCTCACAATACGGCGTACGGCGGGCTCCACATCGGCGAGGTCGGTGGCGCCACGTCCGGCGAGGGCATCGATGAAACGATCTTGCGCGGGGCCTTCGAGAATGTGCAAGACCTCTTTACTCTTCCGACTTTTGTTCCTGAGAGTCGCTTTGGCCGGCATCACATCACGACCTTGTTCAGAGGATATTCGACGATCCCTTGAGCGTTGGCCTGCTTTAGCTTCGGAATCAGAGACCAGGCGGTGCTTTCCTCAATCACGGTGTTGACCGCGACCCACTCTCCGTCGGCTAAGGGAGCGACGGTGGGATTTTTCAGCGCGGTCAAAACGGCGAGAACGGCGGGTAAATCGGTTTTTCGAACGTTGAGCATGAGGCCGACCCGGCCGAGGGCGGCGATGGCTCCGCTGAGCATGACGGCGAGGTTCTCGATTTTCTGGCGGCGCGCGGGATCGGCCCACGCGTCTTTGCTGGCGATCAGTTGCGTGTTCGACTCGAGAACGGTTTCGAGGATGCGCAGGTGGTTGGCGCGCAGGGAGCTGCCGGTTTCCGTGACCTCGACAATGGCGTCGGCGAGTAGAGGAGGTTTGACTTCGGTCGCTCCCCAGGAAAATTCGACGCGCACGTCGACTTTGCGATGCGCAAAATAATTGCGGGTGAAGTTGACGAGTTCGGTGGCGATGATGCGGCCTTGCAGATCTTCGAGTTTCTGAAAGCTGGCATCCTCTGGGACAGCGAGCACCCACTTGACTCGTCCCATGCTTTGCTTGGAGTAGACGAGGTCGCAAACCTTGACGATGTCGAGCCCGCTTTCGAGCACCCAGTCGAGTCCGGTCAAGCCGGCATCGAGTGCGCCATGTTCGACGTAGCGTGCCATCTCCTGCGCGCGAATCAGCATGCATTCGATCTCGGGATCGTCGGTGGAAGCGAAGTACGAGCGGGAGTTGGTGTAAACGCGCAGGCCGGCGCGGGCAAAGAGGCTCAAGGTCGCTTCTTGCAAACTGCCTTTGGGGATGCCGAGCCGAAGTTTCATCGCTGGACCGCCGCGGGTTGTGATGGGGCAATGCTCAGGGGCAAGTCCTGGGTGAAACAGGAGCGCGTGCCGGTGTGGCAGACCTTGCCTTCGCCGAGAACGCGTACGCGGAAGAGAACCGTGTCGCGATCGCAATCGGTCTTGCCGTCGACGACCTGCAGGCGATTGCCTGAGCTCTCGCCTTTGGTCCACAGCTCCTGGCGAGTGCGACTGTAGAACGTCACGAATCCGGTATGCAGGGTTCGATCAAGCGCCTCTTTATTCATAAATCCGACCATGAGCAGTTCGCTCGAATCAGCATCCTGAATCACAGCTGGTGCCAAGCCTTGCATCTTGTCGAAGTCGATATCGATATTCATAGAGCCTTCCTGGGCTGCAATCCGTTGGTAGAAACTTCGGTACCAGCGATTTTGCTGCCGTATTTCATACTCATTCAAGCAGAAACAAAAAACCCGCTGGGCGTGTACTGCGCCAGCGGGCTTGGATTTCCTATGAGTGCTTGGCTATCCGTGATTCCCCGCCGACACGCTGATGGCATGGTGATGATGGTGGTGTCGATGGGTTCGCGGAGTCATATTCTCCAACGATAGTAAGGGCGGTGCGACTTGGTTGTCAATCGGGGGCAGTTGGCGCATATGTCAGCGAGAACCGCATCACCACCAAGGGCACGAAGGCCACACGAAGGAAATTCGCTGAGCCTCCAGCTGGATGAGAACAGGAATTCTCGACTAGACCGGCTCGGCTTCTCCGAAGTCGTGGAGGAAAAGCTGGTAGCAGTCGATGGCGTCTTGCTCGGAGGCGTGACCGTGAAAATGAAACTTGTCGGCATTGGCGACACGGAGCGCGCGGTCCCGCTCCCATTCTGATTTGTCAAAATAAGACAGTGCCTGGCTGATGGCCACGTCGGCGCTGGCCTCGATCCAGGTCATGCCTTGTACCGGACGGCCAAGCATCTTCGGCGGCAGGCAATAGCCGAGAAGAACTTTGTTCTGGTTGTAGCAAGCCCATGATCCGTCGGCCTGGCGGTGCAGTGCGGTTGGAGGGCGGGGAGAATCGAAGCTGGTTCTGAGCGCAGTAGCTCCGGGCGGGACGGCGACCTCTAACTCCGACGTCATTCCATTCGACCATGTGACGATGATTTGCATCAAGATTCCTTTCAGCCTATTAAGCAAGCATATGATTCCAACTAACGACTTAGTGTTGGCTAAGTGCAGCCCTGTAAAACGTTGGTAACACTGTGAAAAGGCAGGCCATTTCTGAGATTCGGCTAATGTTGAGGCTTGAGCGATCCTAGGTGATCAACAATCACGCTGCCGATACGAACTCCGTGTCTTGAAACCGGACATTCCCACACTCGCGCGCTGTACAAGAAAGTTTGAAGGGAAAACGTCGCCGGGTTCGTTCTTGTGGATAGGTAGGTTGCGGCAAGGTTTCTCGGAGCTGTCCAGGAATATTTCGTAAACGTTGTAACGCTGACCTTCCTCTCAGCACTATTTCCCATTGCGTCGAACTGCGGTGGACCTCCACTTTAGCAAGACTGAGACAGCGCGAACCGAGAGCGGCGCGGATTCATAACCGGCGCGTGTTTGAGCCACAGCGGTTGTCGGCCCAGCGAAGTTCACGTTCTAGACCCGGGGAGCGAATCAATTGAAGACCTGAAACAAAAATCTGTTAAGGAGAAAACACATGCCAGATCCGATCGTAACTCTAATCCCTTCCGAACGGCCGAGTCCTGACAATGCTACCGTTCTGCAAAATCTGGGCCTGCTGGCCGAACTTGCGGGAAACTGGGAAGGCGAGGGTTTCAACCTTATTGCCCGTCCTGACTTCGCACAAAAGACCAATTTGTTTCTTCAACTCAATGACACGCACGAGACTTTGAAATTCGATCCCATTGGATCGCCGATTCCGAATCGTGGATTCGGACAGACGGACATCGCGCTGGCCGGTTTGACTTATCTGCAGAAGATTCACGATGCGGGCGGAGCGGGCGCGCTGCATATCGAGCCGGGCATCTGGGTTACACAACCGAACACAACTTATCCGCCGGAAGCGGCTGCTGCAGGTCAGCAACTGATTGCGCGGATGGGAACGATTCCTCATGGCAATTCTTTGTTGGCGCAGGGAATTGCGGCGAAATTCACGGGCGATCCGGTTCTCACGATACCGGGAACGCAATATAACGGGTCGCAGTTTCCGTCGTTCAACAGCACGCCGTTTGCGGTTCCGCCATCGCCGGCGACGCCGACTCTCAATGCGGCGGGATCGTCGGAGGCGCTGACGGTGCCGAATCCTCCTGGACCTCCTGGATTTACGCAGTACGATCTGGCGTTGGCGGCTTCGGCCACCAATACCAGAACCGATCCACCACCTGCGGGATGCACGCAACTGGTGTTGAACGATCCGATACTGCTGCTGCAGGCGGAGATCAATAAGCTGAAGGCGAGCGGACACAGCTTTGCGGGGACGGTGCTGAATATCTCCACGCAGGCGAAGGTGACGTTCTTCACGAATCCCAACAGCCAACCTGGCGCTGCGACGACGGTGGTGAATGTCGCGAATGGTGCGGGTGGAATCGAGAACATCCTGTTTCTCGAGGGCGGCGATCCAGTTGGCGGAGTGGGCGCGAATGCGGATACGGCGTTGGTGTATGCAACGTTCTGGATCGAGAAGGTGTCGCATCCGAGTCGACCATCGTTTATGCAGTTGCAGTATGCGCAGATGGTGATTCTGGATTTCCCGATCTTTGCGGCGCTTCCGAAGGTGGTGAATTTCGGATGGCCACATATCTCAGTGGCCACGCTGCGCAAGGTGTTTAACTAGGCGGAAAGCGATTAGGGCGCTTTCTCCTTCTTAGGGCCGACGAGCCGAGTGCGATGCACTCGGCTCGTTGTTTATTGGTCGTTCGCTATTCGCTGGTCGTCGTTCGCGAACCCCTGCGCGGACCTTCGCCCGATGCCGGTCTTTATTTTATTTTCCCGTGTAGAGATTGGGAAATTCCTGGCGGAGGTTGGCTACTTTTGGGGCGTCGTTGAAGACGATGTAGGGGTTGTTGGGGTGAAGGCGGTAGTAATCCTGGTGATAGGCTTCGGCGGGATAGAAGGCCTTCAGTGGAACGACTTGGGTCACGATTTTGTTGGAGAAGACTTTGGCCTGATCGAGTTGAGCGATGTAGGACTCGGCGATTCGTTTCTGCTCGTCGTTCGCATAGAAGATCGAGGAACGATATTGCGTTCCGGAATCGGGGCCTTGGTGGTTGAGTTCGGTCGGATCGTGGGCGACGGAGAAGAAGACGCGGAGAAGTTCTCCGTAGGTGATTTGGGAAGGATCGTAGGTGATTTGGACGGACTCGGCGTGTCCGGTGTCGCCGTTGCTGACGAGTTCGTATTCGGCGGTGTTGGCTGCGCCGCCGGAGTATCCGGAGGTGGCGGTGATTACGCCTTTGACGTGCTGGAAGACGGCTTGCACTCCCCAGAAGCATCCGCCAGAGAGGACGGCGGTTTGCTGGGACTTGGAGGTGGCCAAAGCGGCGTCGGTGGCGGCTTTGGGGACGGCGACGGAAGCGTGCTCAGCGCTGCAGGCGACGACTCCGACGAGGATCAAAGTCAGGAACAAGGCGGAGAGACGAGAAGATAAGTTGGACATCGAAGACTCCTTGGAACGCGCTCGGCGGAAGAAGTCGAGCCTAAGTATTGGAGTAGGTCGCACGGGAAAAGTTACGGGACTGGTGGCGCTGTTAACTAAATAACAATGGCCCCCCCCCCCCCCGTTTTCGCGTAAAGTATTCTATCTAAATGACTTACTTCTAAAGTATTCTAGAATAAGGAGTTACGGGAGTAAGCCCTCAGCCGTCAGCCGTCAGCCATCAGCCATCAGGAAAAAACTGGGGCGAGCCTTGTTGCTCCATAGCTACTGGACCTCTCGTTTTATCTTTTTAAATTCGTCGATCTCTTAGAATCATGGATTAGGGGGTGCTCGACTGCCAGATCTTTGAGTTTAAAAGACTTACATGCAAAATATTCCGGAATAAGGAGTTAGGGGAACCGTTGTCAGTTTTCAGTTTCAGTTAAACCTTGCGTCTCTTCTTTAATCGTCGGACGGAGGGAGGGTTAAGTCAAATGTTTTTCGCGGGGCGGTGGTCGTTGCTCTCGGGTCGCTGGCAGCGGCAGTCGAAGGCCACTTCTCAAAGGCGAGAAGTGGCGCACCCCCAGCACCCCCAGTTGTTTCTCCGTCGACTGGGGCAGAGCTAGTTATACTGGCGGCGGAGAAGTGGCGCACCCGCCCTGTCGGCGCGTCCGGTGGAGAAGTAGTGAGGAGAGCACGCACCCGGGCGCCCGGTTCCCATCTCTAGACCCAGGAGAGATTGCGTTTCACGAACCATTTTCCGGCGGGGGTCTTTGTTTTCAGAAATTGCTTGCTTTCGAAATATGTGCGGTAGGCCATCCGCATTCTGGTCAGTTCGAACGAACTTGCCCGGTTCGGGTTGAGTTCATAGCCGAGATCCGCGAGGGTGTCTCCTGTGAGAGTCTCGAATTCTTCCAGTTCCTTTGGCGATAACGCGGTCTTCCAGCGTCCGACGGGGTTTTGCTGCTCGCCTTTGAAGGCAGTGTTGGGTGCGCTCACCGAACCGATCCCCACTTCGCGGATTCGGTCATAGTCCAGGTCGTGATCAACGAATGGCTCCAGGCTGCGGAGCACCTCGGCCGGCTTGCTCACCAGATCCTCGTACCGGACTTCGACATAGTCTTTGCCTAGCGCGCGGCCGGCCGCGCGTCCTTTGCTCACGATCCATTCCCAGTAAATTCCCGCAGCCAGGGCAGATCGTCTTCGGTCCCACGGGAAGCGGCGGATCTGTTTGAGCTTTTCCCATGACAGCGCCACATCCCGGCCATCGCGAATTACATGGATCACGAGCGCATTAGGAATGGTCTCCTTTATGCGCCGTATGTACAGCAGATGTTCGGGGGTGGTCTCTGCCCAGCGCTCCACACCTTGCTTGCGGCAAATCTGCTCCATCAGAATGCGCAGGAAGTCTCCGCCGTTCTGACACTCCGCCATGATTCGCGGTTCGAGTTCCTCCGGTGTGAGGCCAGAACGCTCGTAAAGGCGCGTGGTGTACCAGGCATCGAGCATTTTCCGTTTGTTTTGCGGGTTGCTCAGAGGGCGGAACCGGGGTTCGAAAAGAGTCAAAATCTGCGACTCCATGCGGTAGACGGCAAAGTTCCCCGAGGAGAGAAGCATGTGGTAGAGCAGGGTCGTGCCCGACCGGCTGCAGCCGATGACAAAAACCGGGGCCTTGCTGCGCGCGCGGCTCGGCGACGCGGAGGAACGAATGGGCGTTTGAATGTCGATCATAATGGTAGACATACTGGGGTACTGTAGCAAAAGGCAGCTGGTTCGGGAAGCTTTATTACGGGAATGTGAATAAAAAGAGTTAGTAAGCGTGTAGGTTGCAAGTTTCTGCAACGGCCGCCCCCAGCGGGTAAGTTGACTTACTGGCAGCGCAATGAGTGTCAATGGCCCGCGGCGTGCCCCACTTTAAAAAACACTAGTATTTCAATAGACATACCTGTAATATGTGCAACTGTTAAGGAATGATGACAACGTCGTCAAAGTTTGATGAAAATAGCGTGGCGTTCCCGGCACGCCGTGTCGACCCCGGAACCGCGAATCCGTCAGCAGGGAAGTCAAGAAAAACCTCGCCGGTGTTTATCATCGGATGCCACCGTTCCGGCACCGCTCTTCTTTACGACAGCTTGCTCTCCGCTGGTGGATTCCCGCTTTATCATGCCTCCCCGTACGTTCACACGGCCCTGCTTCGGATTTGCGGGGAGCCGTCGGTCCGCCGCAACCGGGAGCGGATGCTGCAACTCTGGCTGCGCAGCAAGGGCTTTCGCCGCACCGGCCTCGCTCCCGACGATCTACGCTCGAAGATTCTTGATGAATGCAGGAGTGGCGGCGACTTTCTGCGCATCGTGATGGGCGAACTTGCCGAGCGTGCCGGCGTTCAACGCTGGGCGGTCCGTGATTGCGACAACATCTTTTATATGCCTGCGATCAAGCGAGAGATTCCCGACGCTCTGTTTGTCCACGTGGTTCGGGATGGCAGAGACGCCGCGCTCTCCATGAAGAAACAACACGGAGCCCCGCCACGTTTATGGGCTCGCGATCGCGATCTGCTGGTGTGGGCGTTGCTCTGGCAATGGACGGTTCGGAAAGGGAGACGTCACGGACAGCAGTTTTCCGCCGACTATATCGAGGTTGGCTACGAAGATCTGGTCGAACATCCGGAGAAAACCTTGCGTGTTCTCGGAGAGTTCCTGGACCATGACCTCGACTATGAGCGTATTCAGCGCAGCGCCATGGGGCACGTGGTTTCGCCCAATACGGTGTGGAAGGAAGAATCTGGCGCGGGCAACTTCAATCCTGTCAATCGATGGAAGGCCAAACTCTCTGCGGCCGAAATTGAGATGTTGGAAGAAGCAATCGGAGACTGCCTGCGGGAGTTTAGTTATCCCCTATCGACGGAACGCGACACTTCCGCGCGGTTGGAAATCACGGATCGCTTGATGTGCAATTTCTATCCAGGTTATTTCGACACCAAACTATTTCTTCAATCCAAGACGCTGATTGGCCGGTTAGCAAAGGGAACGAGGTTGGAACTTGCTCCGTCCGTTTGAACTCTGGGTGGACGGCACACAACACGACCAGTCATTCGTCAACAGAGGTTTTAGCGAATGATGAGTGAGGAAGGGCTGTACAGCAGTCCCGCCCGTGACGCTGCTCCCCCCGCACATAGAAAAGTGATCTGTACCGTAGGGCCGTCCTCGCTCAAGCCCCGGGTAATCCGGAGTCTGCAGGCGGCCGGTGTCAGCCTTTTTCGAATCAATCTATCGCACACCGCGATTGAGGACGTGCGTCCAGCGATCGCCTTTCTGCAAAAGCACGCCACGGTGCCGGTTTGCCTCGACAGCGAAGGGGCGCAGGTTCGCACCGGAACATTCGCCGCCCCGCCCACCAATCTGAAGAAGGACAGTCTGATCGACGTCCATCGTCATCCGATTCCCGGTACTGCTCAGAAGTTCAACTTCACTCCTACCTCAACTCTTGAACTTCTGGAGCGCGGTGACCTGATCACGATTGATTTTCACGCAGTCGTGGCTGAGGTGATGGCACTGGAAAGTGACCGCGCGGTTCTACGCATCCGGAAGGGCGGCCGGGTGGGCAGCAACAAAGCTTGCAACGTGCATCGCGATATCGATCTCCCGGCAATCACCGCCAAAGACCGCAAAGCGATCGAGATTGGACGAAAGATGGGCGTCGATCATTACGCCTTGTCTTTTGCGAATCGGCCCACGGACGTCGGAGAGATGCGTGAGCTTATCGGACCGACCGCGACCTTGATTTCGAAAATAGAATCCCGCTGCGGCATAACGAATCTGGAAGAGATCGCGGTGCTTTCCGATGCCATCCTGATCGATCGTGGCGACCTTTCGCGCCAGGTGCCGATCGAACAGATCCCCGGACACCAGAAGGACATCATCGGGCGCGTGAAGGCCGTCGGACGTCCAGTTTACGTCGCCACCAACCTATTGGAATCCATGGTGCACACCGCGGTACCCACCCTGGCTGAAATCAACGACATTTACAACACATTGGACGACGGCGCCGATGGTCTCGTTCTCGCCGCCGAAACTGCGGTTGGCAAGTTTCCGGTGCAATGCGTTGAAATGGTGATGAGGGTAATTACCGAGTTCGAACGTCCGTGATCTGCCGAGTCTGCGTCTTTTCGGGTTGATTCTGTCTTAGAATTCTCGAACAAACGTGGCGAAAATATCGCTTCGTCGTATCCAAATTTCTGCCGCGTGATTGCCGATAGACACAAGCCTATCGATTTTGCTGATTTTACGGCGCTAAAGCTGCGCTCTTTCAAATCAACGTCAAAATCCGAGTCTCGAAATCGAGACGTGGGGCTTCCTCCGGGAACGAGAACAGACGGAGCAGGGTGGTCCGAGTAGGGGTCCTTCGACTCCGCGCTGCTGCGCTTCGCTTCACAGCGCTCCACTCAGGATGACAAATTGGGGATGACTTATCAGCCTAGAGATTTCATCTATCATCTTCCGGAGGAAGGAGCGTTGAGTGGCGATGGACGGGCGAGGGCACCCGTCGCTCTATCGACATTTTCTATCCTCGTGGTGATCGATACGTAAAAGGCGGGGGACGAATTCAGTCGTCCCTCTGGGACTTAGTCGTTCTTCGGCGAATCCCGGCGCTGAAGCGCCGGGCTATTCTCAGTCGTCCCTGCGGGACGGGATTGTGATTTTTGCTTTACTTACTTACTCGGCTTAGCAGGCTGCGGAAAAAGTCCGTTAACGCGCTAAAGACGACCACAGGGGCTGAAGCCCGGATTGATTCCATGTGCTCTACGCGGCCCTGAAGGGCCGCTCTTCCACAGCCGGATTGATTCCATGTGCTTTACGCGGCCCTGAAGGGCCGCTCTTCCACGGGAACGTGAGTACTCCGAGTTTTTCCGCGGCCTGTTAGGGTTGGAACTGCCATAGGTCGTTGAGATAGCCTTGGGCTCCGGTGGAGTCGTAGCCGTCGCCGCCGAAGAACCAGAGTTTGCCTGAGGGATCGATCCAGCTGACGGCGCCGAAGCGACCTCCGGGATCGTTGGTGGAGGCGGGTGTTCCCAGCGTGCCGTAGACTCCGACTTGGCCGCCGCTGCGGCCGACGGTGTTGCTGCCGCTGATCCATGTCCATTGGCCCGTGTCTCCGGTGGCGCTTGGAGTGTATTCCCAGAGGTCGTTGAGATATCCGCCTGCGCCAGTCGAGTCGTAGCCATCTCCGCCGGAGAGCCAGAAGTTACCCGAGGCATCGATCCAACTTACGGCGCTGAATCGACCTCCGGGAATGTTGGTGGGGGCGGGCGATCCGAGTGTGCCGTAGACTCCGGGTGAGCCGCCGTAGGGGTTGGGGAGTATGTTGCTCCCGCCCATCCATGCCCACTCGCCCACCTGGCCATTCGCGCCGGGAGTGTACTTCCACAGGTCGTTGAGATAACCCTGCGTTCCGGTCGAGTCGGCGCCAAAACCGCCGAAGAGCCAGACGTTGCCGGAGGCGTCGGTCCAGCTTGCGGCGGCGTCTCGACCTCCGGGAATGTTGGTGGAGGCTGGAGTACCGAGGGTGCCGTAGATTCCGGGTTGACCGCCGTTGCTGCCGACTGTGTTGCTGCCGGCCATCCATGTCCACTCGCCTGTGTCTCCCGTTGCACTCGGAGAATATTCCCAGAGGTCGTTGAGATATCCCAGCGTTCCGGTGGAGTCGATGCCATTTCCGCTGAAGAGCCAGAAATTGCCCGACACATCGATCCAGCTCACGGAGCCGTATCGACCGCCGGGAATGTTGGTGGGGGCTGGCGTCCCGAGTGTGCCGTAGACGCCGGATGGTCCGCCGAATGGGGCGCCGACCGAGTTGCTGCCGCCCATCCATGTCCACTCGCCCATGGTGCCAAGGGTTGGGTCGAACTTCCAGAGGTCGTTGAGTTCTCCAGTTACATCATTCGCGTCGATGCCCTCGCCGCCGAAGAGCCAGACTTTGTGTGAGGCATCGATCCAACTTGAGATTTGCTCGCGGCCTCCGGGAATGTTGGTGGGCGAGGGACTTCCTTGCGTGCCGTAGACACCGGGTTGACCGGCGGCACCGAAGGTTTGGCTGGGAGGCGTTATGTTGCTGCCACCCATCCACGTCCACTCGCCGTTGGTACCCTGCGTCGGGTCAAACTTCCAGAGGTCATTGAGAAGTCCACCATAGCCGACTCCGGTTGAGTCTTCGCCGTACCCGCCGAAGAGCCAAGCGTTGCCCGAGGCATCGGTCCAGCTGAGGGTTTGCTCGCGGCCGCCGGGGATGTTGGTGGGGGCTGGCGATCCGAGGGTGCCGTAGATGCCGGGTTGGCCGCCGTTGCTGCCGAGTGTGGTGCTGCCGCCGAGCCATGTCCACTCGCCGAGGCAGACGACACTGACATTTGTCACGTTGGCAATGGCGGTGCCGCTGCCGTTGACGACCGAGCAACTCCGGCTGGTGGGTTGGTTGAGGACGGTGACGTTGTACGCGCTGCCACTGGCGACGGGATCGACGAAGACGAAGCTGCCGTTGCCGTTCACGGGCAAGAGGTCATCGTTGTTGATGCCGAGGTTGTCTTGCAAGAGCAGGCCGGGGCCTTTGAGTCCGGTGACGGTGCCGCCGACGGTGTAGGTGAGGGCGGAGAGATTGGTGCAGGTGATATCCACATTAGTGACGTCTGCGGTGGCAGTGCCGATGGGATTGGCGACGGTGCAGGACTGGGCAGAGGGATTCGAGAGTACGGTGATGGTGTAGGGTGCGCCGCCGGGGGGAATCGCACCGTCGAAGACGAAGGCGTAGCTGGTGGCGGATGCGCTCACGGTCAGGTTGTCGCCGGCGTTATCCTGCAAGACCAAGCCGGTGCCGCTGAGACCGAAGAGCGAACCGCCGACGGTGTAGGCCTGAATGCAGTCGATGCTGACGGTGGTGACATTGGCGGTGGCGGTGCCGCTGCCGCCGGTCACCGTACAGTTCTCGGAGGCGGGCTGGGAGAGCACCGTGACGGCGTATACTCCGCCGCTCGTGATGGCAGTGGAGAAGGTAAAGCTGGTGGCGTTCGCGCTGACGGTCAGGTTATTGCCGCCGTTATCCTGCAAGACGAGGCCTGTGCCGGTGAGTCCGGTGATCGTGCCGCCGATGGTGTAGGTGGCGGGCGGGGGTGGTGGAGTTGAGTTGGAGCCTGATCCACATCCGACGATTGTGATCAACGATAGGACGGATAGCGTGAAGACAGCGAGCCGGGTCCAGCTTCTCATCTGGGTCATCCTCTTAATATTGATGGTGTGTGAATTCGCACCGGTGAATAGCAGCGTGGCATGACGCCATCTTGAAAATCTTGCTACTACCCTCAGCGGAGGACCAGGGGGCTGGTGCGACATTATTGCATAGGCGAATGCATTTCATTATTCGCAATTGCTATGGCTGCGATTCAGGGAATGAATATCGGGCGAGTGGCCGGGATTTTTCTGCGGTAAAAAAACTGCGAAATTCCAATCCGCGTCTTCCTCGCGTCGTTCTTCGCGCTGGGCGAAAAGCGGCTCCTGGTAGGCGTTTTGGAGGAATTCGCAAGCAATGCGGAGAGAATTCGTGCATAATGTGCGGCATCGTTTGCGAGAGATTAATTTGTGAAGATCAATCTTGTCGACGAAAGAGGGGGAGTGATGATGCAACGTGAAGCTGAGGGGCGCGGTGGGGCGCGTCGTACAACCGTGGGTCTTCTTGCGGTGATGGGGCTATTTTTGTTTCTGGCTAGCGTGTCGCAACCGGCGCGGTCGCAAACCTATACGGTCATTCACAACTTCACGAACCAGGGGACGGATGGGGCGACTCCGTATGGAGGGCCGATTTTGGACTCGGCGGGAAATCTGTATGGGACGACGTATCTCGGTGGGCAGTGGGGGAACGGAGCTGTCTATAAGATGTCACCGAACGGGTCGTCTTGGACGTACACCTCGTTGTACAACTTCGGGCCGCTGCCGGATGGGGCGGGTCCGGCGTTTGGGTCTTTGGCGATGGGGCCGGATGGCGCGCTTTACGGAACGACGGAGGGTGGTGGATATTTTGGCACCGACTTTGAGATCTGTAACTGCAAGGGGACGGAGGTTCAGATCCACCAGTTTGGGCTTGGAACGGATGGGGCGCAGCCGATTGGTGGGGTGGTGCTGGATGCGGCGGGAAATTTGTATGGAACCACCAGCCTGGGCGGGACGCTTCAGAATGGAACCGTGTTTGAAGAGCAGTGGAACGGAAGCACGTGGACGGAGAGCACGATTTACAACTTTACGGGTGGGGACGATGGGGCGAGTCCTCCGGCGGGGGTGACGCTGGATGCGCGCGGCGATCTTTATGGCACGACGTCTTTCGGCGGCGCGAATGGCGTGGGCGTGCTCTATAAGCTGACGCGGCGGGAGTCGGGATGGAAACAGAGCGTGCTACATACTTTCCGAGGGCGGACGGATGGACAGTATCCGGTGGGAGGCGTGGTCGTGGACGCGGCGGGGAATTTGTTCGGTTCGACTTTTGATGGCGGAGTGAATGGAGGAGGTACGGTGTATGAGTTCTCGCCGTCCGCAGCTCCGGGATCGAAGTTTAAAACGCTGCACAGCTTCCCGGGGACTTATGGGGGTCCTTATAACAAGCTTACGCTGGCGAATGGGAACATTTATGGATTCACCGAAGCGGAGGGTGCGAATGGACTCGGGTCGGTATGGGTGCTAACTCCGGCGGAGGGCGGCGGATGGACCTTTACTGATCTTTACGACTTCGTCGGCGGCAACGACGGGGCGCAGCCTTATGGCAGCGTGGCGGTGGATAGCAAGGGAGATATTTTTGGGACGGCGAATTACGGAGGCAGCGACAATCAGGGCGTGGTGTTTGAGATTACGCCGTAAAGAGTGACGAGGGCGGGAGGGTGAGGTCGGGATTGTAGGTGGCAGTTATTATTCGGGGATTGCGAGTTAGTCGTTTGCGGGAAGCAGAGTAACAGAATTTATGCGATACTTGCCACTTCCTAAGATATTAGTGGAGGGGCAATGTCCCGAGTACGCTCTTGCGGTGTCGCGCTATTTGTCGTCGCGATGGCAGGGGTTATTAGTGGGTGTGGGAGTTCGTCGCCACCGATCTCGGTGAGCTTATCCCCTTCGTCGGCACAGGCAATCGATCAGAGCCAGACGGTGGTGGTTACGGCGACGGTGACGAATGACCCGGCGTCCAGAGGGGTAGCGTGGACGCTGACCGGGCCGGGGTCGCTCAGCAATCCGACGGGGCCGGCGGTTACTTATAACTCTCCGACAACAAGTATCAGCAGTGCGGAACAGGCGACGGTCACGGCGACGTCGGTGGCGGATCAGACGAAGACGGCTTCGTTGCAAATCACGGTCAATCCTTACCCGCAGATTCCGATTCAGCAGAGTCTGCCGAATGGATTGGTGAGCACGCCCTATAGTCAAATGATTATGCTCACGGGAGGGACTCCTCCATTTCAATGGAGCGTCTACGATGGGCCGATTGAAACCGGATATGAGGTGGGCGGCTCCGTGCCAGACGGATTGCAGATGAATGCGGCCACGGGCGCCGTTAGCGGAACTCCGACCGGGGGCGGGACATGGTATTTCGCGGCGACAGCCACCGACGCGGCTGGCGTGACCGCATTCGACGGATTCTTGAGCATACAGATTATGCCAACGGGAGCGGCGGGGAATGCGGTTCCATTCTTGAACCAGCCGCTGGAGCCGACGGCGGTTTCGCCGGGGACTTTGGAGTTTACGCTCAGCGTAAGCGGGACGGGATTCGTTTCGGGCGCGACGGTTAACTTTAATCGTACAGCGCTGGCGACAACCTTTGTGGACCGGGCGCATTTGACGGCGACGGTTCCGGCGTCCGAGGTTGCGAGTGCGGGGACGGCTTCGATCACGGTGGTGAATCCTGGGCCGGGGGGCGGCGCGTCGAACGTGGTCTTCTTACAGGTGGGAGCGCCCGAATCCACGGTTGTTTTCGCGCCGGCGGCGAACTCGCCGTTGCAGGTTTATGCGCCCTTTGGGATTGCAGTCGGCGATTTCAATGAAGATGGTAAGGCCGACCTGGCTATCGCAGGCGGCGTCAAGCTGTTCGCGTTCCTCGGCAATGGTGACGGCACGTTTACGCCGGCGGCGGGTTCCCCAATGGAAGTGCCGAGTCCGCCGTACGACAACTTTGCCTCACCTTATCTCACGTCGGTTATCGCCGCAGATCTCAACCACAGTGGTCATCTTGGTTTGGCGACCGGTCTGCTCGAAAACGAGGCCGCAGTGATCCTATTGGGGAAGGGGGATGGGACCTTCGCCCCTTCGTCGGCGGCGTTTGCCAACGGGTATGGCCTGCCGTTATACACGCTAGGAACTGCAGATTTTAATTCCGACGGAAACCTCGATCTGGCGATCATCAACGGAGTCGGGGATCAGTTGCCCGTTGATCTGGGATACGGCGACGGTGCGTTCAGCACGGCCGGGTACCTCGACAACAACACGGCTTTCGCGGAGGGGATGGCCGTGGGCGATTTTAATGCGGACGGAAAACTGGATCTCGCCGTGGCCAACAGCGGCGTGCTCAACTATTCGGCATCGGGGGTGAGTGTATCGCTGGGGAAGGGCGATGGGACATTCACGCCAGCGAGTGGGTCGCCCATTGCCGCCGGGCAGAGCCTCTACGCTGTAGTCGCCGCGGACTTTAACGGCGATGGGAAGGTTGACCTCGCGGCGACCGATTCCTTTGGCAACGCGGTAGTGATCCTGCTGGGAAATGGCGATGGAACTTTTGGGGTGCCCTCCACAATCAAGGTAGGAAATAATCCGGACGCGATCGTAGCGGGGGATTTCAATAACGATGGCAAACTGGATCTCGCGACCGCAAACTATGGAGACGGGACAATCACGCTTCTGCTCGGCAATGGCGATGGGACGTTCACACAGGCGGCAGGTTCGCCATATTCGGTGGGACAGTATCCGTACCAGATCGTGGCGGCGGATTTCAATGGCGATGGAAAACTCGATCTAGCTACGACGAACTTGGGCGATGGAACGGTGTCGATTTTGCTGCAGCAGTAACTTGGTGGGGTAAGTAGGCGGGGATTATTTACAAGTTGATGACATCCACATATGCGTTCGTAAACTACAATTCCGCACACTGTTGATCCCTCGTCGTGGGGTACTTCCGTGAAACTGTTTGGACAGCGCACTCTCCTGGCTGCAATCCTTGCTTTGAGTCTACCCGTTGTAATTGCTGTGTTGCCGATTGCGACTGCGTCGGCACAAACTCCTAGCCCGACGCTGTTGTTTAGTTTTCCGTGCAACAAAAAGTTCGTCTGTGCCGATGGCTACTTTCCGGTGTCACTGATTGAGAGTCCGGACGGCAACTTCTATGGCACAGCGGTTGGGGGCGGGGTGGGACTGAACGCCCAAGGTACGGTTTTCAAGATGACTCCGAGCGGCAAGGTTTCGGTCATTTACAGTTTTGCGGAAGAGCAGAATGGATTCCTGCCTTATGGCTCAGCTCCGAACGGCGTGGTGGAGGGCACAGATGGATTTCTCTACGGAGTCGCGACTTTTAACGGGCCGCTGGGTCTGGGCCTGGTTTTCAAGCTGAGCAAGAGCGGGACGATTGAAGACCTGCATGATTTCTGCGCGGATTTTGAGTGCAGCGACGGGGCTTATCCGGCGTTCGTGACGCAGGCCATCGATGGCAATTTTTATGGAACGACGGGGCCGAGCGGTTTCCCGGCGGATGTTCTATTTCGGGTGAACCCGACAGGAACTTTCAAGGTTGTGCATGTGTTTGAGGCTCCGAAGGCTGCCAAGGATGGGGCAGGGGCTTTTGGATTGCTACAGGCTCCGAATGGAGATTTTTATTCGACGACGGTAGCAGGCGAGCAGAATTCGCCGTTTAATACTGTGTTCCGCTTCAATCCCACGAGCGATGCGTACAAAATTTTGCACGATTTCGACTTCACCGATTACGCGGCCAGCAACCTGGCGCAGACGGCGAACGGAGAACTGTTCGGCCTGCAGGTAAACAGCGAACTGTATGAGATCAGCACGGCGGGCAAGTACGAGTCGCTTGGCCCGGTCTCGAGCACGCAATATTTGGATGGCGGGATACTGGTGGCATCGGACGGCAATCTGTGGGGCACGTTTCAGGGAGGCGATTGCGGGGACCAGGGCATGGTGTTTGCGGCGACGACGACGGGCGCGGTGCTGCAGAATATTCTTTTCGACTGCGCGACGGTTGGTGAATCTTTGGGATCGATGATCCAAGCGGCCGACGGAAAGTTTTATGGCGTGACCGCGGGCAATGGAGGAGTGTCGCCTACGGGCCTCACGAACGGAACGATCTGGGTGATGGATGCGGGATTGCCGGCGCCGGGCCCCGCGATTGTGGACTTCGCTCCGGCGAGCGGCGCCGAGGGAACAAGCGTGTTGCTGCAAGGGCAGCATTTGGTGGGAACGACGGAGGTTTCGTTTGATGGAGTGCCCGCGACTTTCCAAGTGCTTACGGTGAACTACATCAGCGTGACAGTACCTGCGGGAGCAAAGACGGGGAAGATCGCCGTGACGAATGCCGGAGGGACGAGCACGAGCGCGAAGTCTTTTAAGATCCAGTGATTGTGAATGAGTGAATCTTCTGCTCGCCTTTATCGAGTGGCGATTATGAGCAGCTGTCTTTCTTGCCGAAGGCTACTAGGCCATTGTCGGTTATCCCGAAATAGTTGACGGCGCCCTTGGCGATTTTGCCGTTGTTGGTGTGAGCGGTGAAAACGAAGTAGTCACAACAGTCGCCTTCGCCCGACGGGTAAGTGAAAGTTACCGTGAGCAGTCCATCGATCACGGTGAAATAGCCGGGATACTGGCCGTTATTGGGGAGCAGCACAGCCTCGCCACTGTGCGGCCAGCCGAAGCTACCGTCGTCGGTGAGGGCCACGCAGTAGGTGCCGTTCAAGCGCTGCGACTTGGTTACGGTCGCCGGCCAATTTCCGGTGAAACTCTGCGCCGTGGCGGCGTTGGTGGTGAGGGCAAAGGCCGCAATTGCCAACGTCGATGCGATGAAGCTGCGAATGTGGCTGGTCATTTTCCTGGCTCCCAATGAAATTGTGCTTCGTAGCTGCATGAAGTTATCTAAAGAAGACGAGGCAGTTGTCATGAGAATGTAAAACCATTGTCAAAACTCTGCTGGCGAGCGCATGGTGCCGCCAGAAATTATGGGAAGAGTTCTCGGCCGCGTGGTTCGTTCGCAGCGTTCTGATGAGCGCGTCTAAATTCGGGACATAGCGACAGTGATGATTGCTTGGGTGCTCCCATGCTGATTATTTTTGCTGGACTCTCCGGCTGCGGAAAAACCGCAATCGCGGCAGAACTTGCCCGCCGGCTGGGTGCTCTCTATTTGCGAATCGATTCCATTGAACAAGCAATACGAGACTCGGGCATGAGCAGCAAGTCTGTCGACGATGCCGGATACAGCGTTGGTTACGCTGTCGCCGAAGACAACCTTCGGCTTGGCCGGACGGTGATTGCGGATTCGGTCAATCCACTTCAGCTCACCCGCAATGCTTGGATGGACGTAGCGCATCGGGCGAGCGTGCGCGGAGTTGAGGTGGAGATCGTCTGTTCCGATCGTAATGTACATCGACAGCGAGTAGAAACTAGAAGCACGAATATTCCTGGACTGCGCCTGCCGACTTGGGCAGAAGTAATCGCTCGGCCATACGAGCTTTGGGCGCGCGAGCACATTGTGATCGACACTACGATCCGAACAGTAACAGAGAGTGTGGACAAGCTATTACGAGCATTGCAGAAGTGAGCGTTCTGCAAGTCAATGAGTGAAATCGGGCATTTCACTAATTGAGAATTGCCCTTTTCACTTAGTGCAATGGCGATGTTGCGCCAACGACGCATTCACTACACGTTTAGCAGCGATTCGTCGAACCAAACATCAACATGCTCTCCCGCTAATAGAAAGCGGCTTCCCGGTGGAAGTCCTAAAAACCTGACAACCTGCGGGAGTCGTTGAAGTAAGTGTGATGTGTGCAGCGGCTCGAAGAAATCCTTTTCAGACGAATAATCTCCGGCCCAGATGTACCACCCGTTAGTGCCGCCCGCAGGCCGATGCCGCAAGCCGTTAATCGGCACTTTACCGAGAGTTTGAAGCGCAAATCCCAGCTTGGAGTCAGGTGGGCATGGCACAAAGTCTCGCCCATACTGGCGGCATAACGCCATTTGATTCTGTTCGGTTGCTTCGTCGTTCATGTAAAAGAAGTATCACACGGAGTGAGCCTTAGATTGATGGCTGTCGTAAACAGCGATATTTCAACAATCGAGTGGATACTACGATGACTATGATGAACGGGCCGTGTCGATTGAGTAGTGCGCGAAAGTAATCTGGCTCACGGGAATGCGTAGATTTATTCTATCGCTATGGCCCGAGCTGTTTTCAGACTTTCAGACTTCGTGCTATCCCTGCTTCTCCTATTCGTGGGATTGAATTTGTGTCTGCCATCGGGCGACTTCCATATAGCGGAACTCGCTGCTGGAATCAGTTTCGCTTTATTGGGTGTACTAGTCTTAGTATTCTCCTTTTCGTCGCGGCTCTGGAGCTGGAGCAGGCTCTATTTGCCTCGCGTACTTCTATACTCGGCGTTATTTGTAGTCTTAGTAGGCGATTTCATCCATCGTTTTTGCGGGGCGAACGGGCCGTTGGAAAAGGGCGACGGATACCCGGTTGCGATTGGTGTGACATTCACAGCGATATTCCTAGCATGTAATGCGATCGGCTATGCTTTCTGGGGGCGTCGCACAACCAAACTGCAAGGCCCCTGATGTCAAACTGTCGAGAACAGGCGATTACACTTGTAACCATTGGGTTACGGGACAGCTGCGGATTTGGAGATTGCTGTTTCCGAGGGCCTGCGCGAGATTGGACAGGAATCAGAGAATGAGGGTCGACTATAGGCTGGCGCTATGAGGCGCCGGCTGCTGAAAAAGAAAACTGGATCTTGGTCGACTTTCGTTTGTTTTTAGTTCTATTTCTTCTTCGGTTGAGAGGTTGCGAATAGGGAAGAGCCGATCAGGAAATGACCTTCGGCCTCGTCTTCGAATTGGATATCCATTCGCTGAAAGCTGAAGAGGAGGCGGATGTAGTAGGTTTTTCCGGGTTCGGCGGTGAGGTGGATGGCTTCTCCGATGCGTTCGGAGGATTTCTTGAAGGTTCCGGATTGCCACTCGGCGCAGACATTGTGTTCGCCCGGGGCGACCTGGAAAAAGAAATACGACTTACCGTTGTTTGCGCCTACCCAAGTTCCATCGACTCCGACACGCATGGTGGGCGCGTTGAGGAAATCCACAAAAAAATAGACGAGGGCTTTGCCTTGTTCCGGTTGACCGGCAGGATGTTTCTGGTCAGTTGTTTGGACGTTGAACATGTCTCCGCTCAGACCGCATCCGGCGGCGGTTCGGGCGAGTGCGGCATCATCCTGGGCTAGTGCGGGTAGCGTGCCGAGGAGAATCGTTAAGCACAAAACGCATCTTCGGATGTTCATGGTGGCCTCCAAGTCGTCGATGTAGGCGACTCATCTTAGCTGGTTTGGGAAGGTTTGTGAGTGAGCAGAATTTGGCGCACAGGGTTGGAAATCGCACGTCTCAAAATCGAGACGTGGGGCACCCAGGGACGAGGAATCAACACCCCCGCCCTGTCGCAGAAAACGCGACAAGGACGGGCCACCCGGGCGGACAGGAATGTCCGCCACCACACGAGATGTTCTTGATCAGGCGGTGTCGAGGTATTTTTTCAGGCAGCGGGGGCAGGGGGTGAAGCCGGTGCGTTCGGCTTCGGCGGCGGTTACGGAGCGGAGTTTGTTTTTCTCGTGAATGAAGGGGCATGCCGCGAGGTGGTAGAGCTTTCCATCTTCGGAGAGAACGACGGCGAGTTCGGGAGGGACTCCGGTGCCGGGGTGGGCCATGGCGGCGCGAAGCGGAGGGCGGCGGAAGGCGGAGGAGTTGGCGATTTCGAAGGTGCCGAGGACGAGGCAGGCGGCTGCTGCGGCGACCATCCAACCGAGGAAGGTGCGGCGATCGGTGCGGGCGGGGAGGTTATCGTCGAGATGGCGGTGCAGGCGATGGCTGAAGCCGAGAGGGACTTCGAGCATGCGATCGTCTCCGTAGAGTTCGATTACGTTGCGCATGCCATCGACGACGGCGGTGCAGTGCTGGCATCCGCGGACGTGGGTTTCGATGGCGATGCGCAATTCGGGAGTGACCTCGCCATCGAGATAATTCGAGACTTCCTGCCAGACGTGTTCGCAGTTGACTACCATGGCTTGGTCCCCTTTTCGAAAGAGAGGTTGCTGCCGAGGCTCCAGGCGCCGCCGAAGCCGGGGGAGAGCAGGTCGCGCAGCATGAGGCGGGCGCGGAGGAGGCGGGTTTTGACGGAGGCGGTGGAGATGCCGAGGGCTTTGGCGGTCTCGTCGATGCTGAGGTGCTGCATGTCGCGGAGGACGAATACTTCCCGATAGATTTGCGAGAGTTGAGCGAGGGCCTCGGCGAGTTTGAGGCGGACTTCTTTGCGCTCGAGAGTTTCGGAGGGAATCTCGCGCCAGTCGGCGAAGTCGCGGGGAGTGTAGTTGCCCTCGTCGTCGGGACGGTCGGCGAGTGGTTCGGTGAGATGGGAGTGCGCTTTTCGTTTCCGCATACGCGCCTCGTTGATGGTGATCTGGGTGAGCCAGGTGCTGAATTTGGATTCGGCGCGAAACTGGCGGAGATTCTTGAAGGCTTTGAGGACGGCTTCCTGGGCGACGTCTTCGGCGTCGGCCTCATTGCGGAGGATGGCGAAAGCAGCGGCGTAGAGGCGGCGTTCGTAGGGATGGATGAGTTCGTAGAAGAGATCGTGCTCGCCCTCGAGGACGCGGTGGATCAGCGACTCTTCGTTGGCACTGGAGGAGTCGGTGGAGCGGGCGTCGGATTGGTGGGGCGAGATTAGGGGGTCCGGCATTGCTCCTCACGCAAGAAGTTATTCGACCGCGGGGACTGGCAATTATTATGCCCGACAAATTCGTAGAAGACGCTATACGGGGCAAGCTCCGTCGGCACGCGAATTTCGTCGTTGAATGGGATTCGCGGGAAGCGGTTTAGTTTCGTTATTAGTTGGATAGGAGCGGCGAAGGGGAGAAGTTGACTGGATGGTTAGCACTTTTGTGCCATTTCGGCCTATTTTTCAACAGATTCCACTGGGTTGCTACTTGCAATCGCGGATACAAGTTACGGATAATCAGAGTAGAGTCGATCAACGTGTATCGCTACAGTCGCGCCGAGTTGATGCGGATTTTGCGGTTAGTTCCTCGCCAGCTGCAAACCTGGGAGAAGGCGGGATTGGTGACGGCGGCGGAAGAGTACTCTTTTTTCGACCTGGTGCAGATCAAGAAGGTGCGCGATCTGTGCGCGCAGAGGGTGCGTCCGGCGGTGATCCGGCAATCGCTCGATGCGATGCAGAAGCAGGTGGCGGGGATGGAGAATCCGCTGCTGGAGGCGGGAGCGTACCAGAGTGGACGGCGGGTGGCGTTTCGGCACGACGGGCGTTTGGTGGAACCGATCGCCGGGCAGTTCATGTTCGATTTTTCGTCGGAAGAGAATAAGGTGGTGGCGAGCCCGCAGAGGAATGGTCCGGAGCTGGTAGTTTCGGACGCGGCGGACTTGTTTGCGCGGGGGATCGTGCTGGAAGAGAGTCCGTCGACGCAGAGCGAAGCGATTGCTGTTTACCTAAAGGTTCTCGAAATGGATCCGATTCACGCCGCGGCACACATCAACCTGGGCACGCTCTATTACAACCGGCAGGAATACTCGCTGGCGGAGAAACACTACCGGTCGGCGATTCAGATCGATCCGCGATACGCGCTAGCGTATTTCGATTTGGGCAATGTGCTCGACGAAACGGGACGGGTGGACGAGGCGATCAATACGTATAAGGCGGCGATCCAGTTGGCGCCGACGTACGCGGACGCGCATTACAACATTGCGCTGGCGTACGAGAAGATGCGGGAGCCGCGGAAGGCGCTGCAACATTGGCGCGCGTATGTGAAGCTGGACACAACGGGTCCGTGGACGGTGCATGCCAAGCATCAGATCCAGAGGATTTTGCAGGGCGACGGTTTGAAGCTGGTGCATTCGCGCAAGGCGAATTGAGTCGGTTTGAAATAGAGATCTGAGATCGGCTAAAGCCGGCATTCAAGACAAGCGCTTATCGCAGCGGTGAACCGCTGCGCCACCCAAAGGCAAGAGCCAGGCAAAAGCCAGGCAAAAGCTAGAATCGCCAAAAGCCTCGGGCCGACAAGAGGCGAGACTCGAACGCGGTGAAAGCTCTGCCTCCACCGGGGCTGAAGCCCACATCCATTGCATGACTTTACGCGGCCCTAAAGGGCCGCTCTTCCACGGTGCTCCGCGCATTTGCGGGAGTAGTGGGTCAGTTTTGATTTCGCTCTGAAAGGTACCGCCTAAACCTTGCGAAAAATCGACACACTCGAGAGCTTGCAATTGGAGTGGGTTGATTTTAGTATAAAATCGATATTCTAAAGCCCTCCGTTCCAACATTCGCGTCAAGAGAGGTACGAGGAGAACCATGAAGTTCTTTCGAAGTCTCTGCTGCAGTGGTCTGCCTGCCTTTGTTTTTCTACTTTCTTATCTTGTTTTCACCAGCGCAACATCTTCTTCGGCTTTCGCGCAAGCGGAGTCGCAAGCGAAACGGCCGTGGATGAATCCGAGTCTTACTGCTGACGAGCGCGCAGCGCTGGTGGTGAAGGAGATGACGATTGACGAGAAGATTTCGTTGTTGCATGGAACGGGGATGGTGGGGCTGAGTCCGATGAGCCCGCTGGCGGTGCGTTCGAATGGGGGCGCGGGGTATGTGGTGGGAGTGCCGCGGCTGGGGATTCCGGATCTCAACATGGCGGACTCGGCGTATGGCGTGAGGGCGAGCGGCGAGAACGGAAAATATGCGACGGCGCTGCCGAGCAATGTGGGTGCGGCGGCGAGTTGGGATGTGAAGGCGGCGTTCGAATTCGGCGCGCTGATTGGGCGCGAGATCAAGGCGCAAGGCTACAACATGTCGATCGGCGGCGGGGTGAACCTGGCGCGCGAGCCGCGCAACGGGCGGACGTTTGAGTACATGGGAGAGGATCCGGTGCTGGCGGGGACGATGATTGCGGGGCTGATTCGTGGAGTGCAGGCGCAGCACGTGATGGGCGACATCAAGCACTATGCGATGAATGATCAGGAGAGCGGGCGGAATGCGGTGAACGTCCATATTGATGAGCGGTCGATGCGGGAGAGCGATCTGCTGGCGTTCGAGATTGGAGTGAGGGACGGGGATCCGAGCGGAGTGATGTGCTCGTACAACCGGGTGAATGGAGATTACGCGTGCGAGAACAAATATTTGCTGACGGATGTGTTGAAGAAAGATTGGAAGTTTAAAGGTTTTGTGTTGTCGGACTGGCAGGGCACACATAGCACGGTGAAGGCGTCGGCGGCGGGACTGGATCATGAGGAGCCGGGAGAAATCTTCTATGGGGCGGCTCTGAAGGAAGCGGTGCAGTCGGGACGCGTGCGGATGGCGGAGGTCGACGATCATGTGCGGCGGATTGTGCGTTCGCTGTTTGCGAATGGAGTGATTGATGATCCGCCACAGAAGAGCGTGGTGGACGTGATGGGCGGATTTGAGGTTTCGCGGACGATTGAAGAGCACAGCATCGTGCTGCTGAAGAATCAGTCGGGACAGCTTCCGCTGGATGCGGGGAGAGTGCACAGCATAGCGGTGATTGGGCCGCATGCGGATGTGGGAATGATTTCGGGAGGCGGGTCGGCGCAGGTGGATCCTCCGGGAGGAAATGCGATTATGCCGCCGGGCAAGGGGCAATCGATCTGGAACACGGAGATCTGGTTTCCGACTTCGCCGCTGAAGACGATTCGAGCGAAGGCGACGGGGGCGAAGGTCGAATTTAATTCGGGAGCGGATCCGGCGGCTGCGGCGGCGCTGGCGAAGGCGTCGGATGTGGCGATTGTGTACGCGTACCAGTGGGAGAGCGAAGGGATGGATCTGGACAGCCTGTCGCTTCCACTGCATCAAGATGAATTGATTGCGGCGGTGGCGGCGGCGAATCCGCACACGATTGTGGTTCTGGAGTCGGGTGGTCCGGTGACGATGCCGTGGGCGGACAAGGTGAGCGGGATTCTGGAAGCGTGGTATGGAGGGTCGCAGGGTGCGGAGGCGGTGGCGAATGTGTTGTTCGGCGAAGTGAATCCGAGCGGGAAGTTGCCACTGACGTTTCCGATGAGTGACGCGGATTTGCCGCATCGTGAGATCGTGAAGCCGCCAGACGCGTCGACGACGCATGGCGAGCCAGATGACTATAAGAAGATTGCGGCGGGGTTGCCGGCTTTTCAGACGACTTACGATGAGGGAGTGAAGGTTGGCTATAAGTGGTATGACGCGGAGAAGAAAGCGGTGCTGTTTCCGTTTGGGTACGGGCTCTCTTATACGAGTTATAAGTATTCAGGGCTGACGGTTACTCCGGCGGCTGCGGGAGCCAAGACGCAGGTGCATTTTACGGTTACGAATACGGGGAGCCGCGCGGGAATTGAGACGGCGGAAGTGTATGCGGCGCTGCCAGCGGCGGCTGCGGAGCCTCCAAAACGGCTGGTGGGCTTTAGCCGAGTTCGACTGAATCCGGGGGAGAGTAAGGATGTGACGGTGGAAGTGGATCCGATCTATCTCTCGATTTTTGATGTGAAGCAGCATGGATGGCAGCTGCTTCCGGGAGAGTATGGGTTCATGGTGGGCGGATCGTCGCAGAATCTGCCACTGACGCAGTCGGTTCACTTGCAATAGCGATTTAGCGCAGTGATGGCGCGAGCAAAAACGGAACTCTTCGGCGGTGGCTAGCGTATTGTAGCTAGCACCGCGGGGCGGAGGGTTCTTGAAGCTATCGATTGATCGAGTGAGCAAGCGCTACGGCGCGAAGACGCTGGCGCTGCAAGACTTCAGCCTGGAACTTGGCCCGGGCATTCTGGGACTGCTGGGGCCTAACGGCGCGGGCAAGACGACGCTGATGAGTATCCTGGCCACGATTACGCGGCCAAGCAGCGGGACGATTCGATGGGATGGAACGGATCTCGCCAGAGATCCGAATGCGATTCGCAGCGTGCTGGGGTATTTGCCGCAGGATTTCGGAGTTTATCCGAATTTGAATGCGGTTGAGTTTCTGGAGTATCTCGCGGCGGTCAAAGGGCTGGATGCGGC
>JBEKPH010000017.1:0-74089 GCA_049520915.1 Terriglobales bacterium | reverse complement strand
CATTTTGCGAAGGTGGGTCATAGGTGATCTCCTTATGACCCAACCTTATCCGCTCACAGGCACACTGCCGATACCGAGCACGCGAAAGCGTCTGCCGCTAAGGCTTCGTTCAAACGGGCTTGTGTGAGATCAAGGGCGATATCCTCGAAGCCGACTTCGGGACAATGTCGTCGGAGTCCGGGTTTAGAAGGCAACGTCCGGTTTCCGTCATCTAGCCGGAACAAACTCAATCAGGTAGCTCCGAACGAACCGATCCGAACCCTTAGCCTCCAGATCGGATCAAATACTTAAATCGTAGTCTCCGCGCTCGCTTCCCACTTCCGAACGTCAATACCTCTCACGAGCAACCATATCGGCAGTGACAGTCCCCCGGGCAACATCAACAGAAGCAGGCTGCTGGGTGCATACGCCGGCGCAAGGACCAGCAGGAAGTTCCTTGCGATAAAAGCGAGACCACCGAGCGTCATGAGAACGCCGAGAAACTTAGGAAGATACCCTGATCGAAGGATTAAGTACCCACGGAGCACCCAGGCCACGCCGTAGAAAACCGTGAACATCGCGCCGCCACACATAAACATCTTGAACGACAGCAATCCGAGAGTATTGAGTTGACCGGGATCGAAGGTCTTTAAATAGTCACCGCCTCCCAAAATGAGCGACGGTGCAAGATAAAAGAGTTCGGAGGTGGCAAAGACCGCTGTGCCCAAGAGTCCGAAAAACGCTGCGAGGAGGGCGATATCTTTGCGCACGGGCCTCAATAACACGTAGAGGATCAGCGACAGCGCGATATCACACACGGCCTCTATGAGGTATCCGGCGAAGCCCATGCGGAACAGCGACTCAAAAGCTTTGATGTTTTGCGCTGTTGCGGTTGCGTTGGATGACACGATGAGCTTGGACGGAACGTAGGCCTCACCGAAGCCACCCGCAACGAGCGAGAGCAGCAACAGGATTCCAGCAATCCTTGCGTACGTCTGTACAGACACCGCCCGCGTTAGTGCAAGCTGACGATCTTCGTTCGGTGCACTGGGCATAACGGGGATCCTTCCCGTCCATCGGAGATTTCCGAATGGAAGTTTTTCCTGCTCGAAGATTACTACGTTAAGCCCTCATCCATCGACAGAGTCCGTGGTCGTTGGATGGCTCCGCAAATAGAGAGCGCACCCCTGGCTCGATCTCCAATGCCATCTCGCCCAGCTTTGTCAGCCACTTCCGCAACTCCTCCGCGGAGGCTGACTGTGTTAGCGTGTGCATACGAAAAACCCCGCCCAAGTGGACCTTGGACGGGGAGCTGCTCTCGTCGAACTGCGATTCAATCATCATCTCCATCATTGTCTGGTGGAGTTGGCTCACCCTCCTGTGCCTTCGTTCCCAGAAAGAAGCTGGCGGGCTCTACTGCGGGAACAAGGGTATACGGTCGAGCGGTGGCAGCGGTGAAGAAATCATGCAGATCGTTACCGGCACGTTTGTCCGCAAAGCCCAATGCGCCTTCCGGTATGCCGAAAACCCCTTGGATCATACGGAGAATGCTTCCGAAATCATGAGTCGCATTGTTGATATAGGCTTGGGGCGTATAGGCCGAAACGACCAGCAATGGTACGCGGAATCCATACTGATAGTCGCCCTCGCAGTTGGCCGAAGTACAGGGCAAGGCCGATGCGAGAGGCGGCGGCTGATTATCCGACCATCCTCCCCAATCGTCCCAGGTGACAATTATCGCGGTATTGTTCCAGAAAGTTTGGCCGGCATCAGTCGTTCCTGCAGGACAAGCCGGATTTTCGCCGATGGCGTTGATGACTGCCGTGACCCACGAGGGACCATACTGGTCGTTTGGCCCGGCATGATCGGACCACGTCCCATTCGGAATCACCCAACTCACGCTAGGCAGGTTGCAGTTTGTGATGTCATTCAAAACATCGGCGCCCTTTAAATTTAGATCGACCTTGGCATTCCATTCCGTACCGGTGCATTCCAAAGTAGTGGAACTAGTAAACGCTGGCACGCATATGTTCGCGATGGAATTCGGGGCCGTCCAAATGGAACCTGCAGAAGGTGCGTAGTACTTCCAGGTAACGGAGTTAGTGTCGAGAAGAGCTCCCATATTTGGCTTGGTATCGCAGAAACTGCCTACCGGATTGGTCGGATAGACCAAAGCGCTATTAGTCAGCGTACATTCTTGGACGGTATTGCCATCAAACAAAAGGGCACCGCCGCAGGGATCTTGGCCCGGAAGCAGAGGCGATAGCAACAGGGTGGTTGCGTCAGGCGGAGCAAGGCAACCTACAGCGGTTTTTGCGGGCTTGTAATTCTCCGAGATAAATGTGGACGCTGTGTCTTCGGCCGTAGAGCGTGCCGAAGTCCCGCTGAAAATGAATTGATGGGCCGGATAGCTCGGACCCTGATTCGTTTGGTACATGAAGTTTGCCCACCCGTATTGCTTAGCGAAGGTGAGGTAAGGGTCCAAAAGATGACCCGATGAACCGTCATAGTTGACCACGGCCGGGCTCTCGACAAATGCGTAAGAGTCGTTAATCGGCTTTATGTTCCAGGCGCCATCATTCCGGCAAACATACCCGTTGGCAGGATCTGGATCGCACATCTGTTCGAATGCGGTATGCGCATGGCTCGGATCAGTGCTGCCAAACAGCGGCACGCCCGTCAATGTAACCGGCACGACGGTACCCGACTGGTTAGAAAGGCCGCAAGGCGAGATGTCATAGCAGCTATTGGTGACGGGACTGGGGGTGCACGCGTTGGGCCCGCTGGCCCCAGCAGGAATCGGACAGGCAGGAGTTAGAAAGTGGAAGAGGTTGTCGGGCGTGCGGTTCTCTTGAAAAATCACAACCACATGGGTGATTTGCGAAGGGAAAGCTTGTTTCTTGGCTTTGGTTTGGGCGATGAGGGATGCAGACAAAACCAGCAGGAGTAGAGAGCTGGTAGTTAACTTCATAGGGGGTCCTCCTTGTGGGTTCCGCACTTTGGTGCACGACGCGGTAGGTGCGTTGTTTTAGCAGGCAACCTTAAAGAGTTGAGGCCCGAGAATTAACCCCAGGCGGACGGAGTAGCGTGTCGCAAGTCTTATCCAAAGTAGTAGAAGAGTCAAATGAATTCTTTATTACGGTCCTCATTTGGATTCCAGGGCTCTTCCTGCTTTAGTGTGTCCATCTTCGGCGTCACGCCAATCCAAGTCCCTAAGACCTCCGCGGACCAATTCCCCCGATTTCGTAAGAGACGCCGTGCACGGCGTCGGTGTAAGCATGAAGACCGTTGTCTCGATGCGTGGAAAGACTGGCGTAACGATCCCGAGGAGGGAGCCCTGGCATTGGTGCGAGCCGCGATTCTAGCCGCCAGCCCACACAACACACAGCCTTGGCTCTTCAAGGTGACGAATTCCTCTATCGAGTTGTATATTGACGCGAAAAGAAACGTCGGGGCACTAGATCCCGATCATGAAAAGGCGCTGGGAAATCCGGCGCTGCGGGCTAGCCTGCTTGCCGAAGTCATGGGCGACGCCGTGTGGCAGCCGACCTTTGTCTTCTATATGGGCTATCCGAAATGGATTGCACAGGCCAGCCCGCGCCGCTCTATTGAAAGTGTAATTCTTTAACGTCGGCAGCAAGGACGTCGCCACGAATCGCTTCTTCTTTTGCTCATCGACTGACTTCATCGATCCACCTCATTTGCCCACATTAGCCGACGGAGATTCATCTGGGCCTGAGATTTATCCCGGACAAGTCCATGCCTCACTTGAAAACCCCCGGGGATCTGGCCCTTATCGAAATATCGATCCAGAGCTCTCGCGTGCGGTTTCTGTCCGATAGTAGAGCACATCTGCTTCTCTGGTATCGTTGGGGCTGCGGCGTCGCGGGCCGTTAGTACAATTGACTGAAATGGCTCTGTCACTCGAACTGCACAACACAGGTGATCCGGGCGTCGGGGCTGAGGTGCGGGCACTCGTGGAACACGCCCTGAGCGACCGGCCGGGAGATTGGCGGGTGTCGATCGTCGGCTCTCGCGAAAACGACGATTGGGAAATGAAGATCCTGGGACCGAACGGGTTCGAGCGGTCCTACACTTTGGGGGGAAGCGCAGGAGAGCACCAGCCCCTGGTGATCGCTAATGTGCTGCAGAGATTGTTGCCGGCGAGGGTGGGGCGATGATAGGGAACGAAGATCAGGTTTGATTCGCATTCTCCTGCAAACATACTTCCACGCTTTTTCTGTTCGTCACGCCGCCGGTATAGGCAAGTAAACGAGTGGTTTTTCAGCAAAGTAGACAACCGCAGCCCAGCGGCTCCGAAAAGAAATACAAGCGGTGCTGCGCGGCGCTGCGGGGGTAGAGTGAACTTTGGGTAACATCTGGGGTAACAACTGCGACTACATCTGCCTACTTGTGACCTAGATCAGCGTTGGGAAGTCGCTGAAATCATTACTTTTCAGTCGTTATGGGATAATCTGTTGGTTCTAGGTTCAAATCCTAGTGGGCCCACCAGAATCATTGCTTGAGTTCGAGTGCTTCGGCGAGGGTCGGGTCCGGATTGCGGCTGATCGTGGAAGCTTCGGGACCGATTTGGTGTTCCAAATCTTTGCGGATCTGACTTGCCGAGGCGCTCTCGCGTTCTGTGGAATCAGATTGTGAATTGGAAGACAATAGCGACTGCGATTTGAGCAGACTCGCGTAGACGAAACGCGGGGGGAAACCTGCGTTGCGCAAGAACATTGCGTAGAGATACCAGTCGACAGCCTGGTTGTGCTGGTCATCGAGCTTAGCGTCGAGTCGCAGCGCCATCTGATAGAGCGGCAAGACGGCGGCATTTTCGCCACTCTTCGCGCGCAGGGAAGCCTCAGCGACGTCCGCAAAACTCTCTAGTTTTTTCTCTCCCGTTTGAGCAGCCAGGGTGCGGGCCATTTTGTAATAGCGCAGCGCCATGTCGGAGCGATTGATGCGGGCGTTGCAGTCCGCGAGCTTCAGGGCCACACCGATCAGATTGGCCGGAGGTGGAAGCGCGGATGCGGGCCGGTGAGCCATCTGCGCCAAGTAAATCTCGTAGTGGGCGATCGCGTCCGTGAGTTTGTCCTGTTTGTCGAGGGCAAGGGCCAAGTAGAGATCGGCATCGGTCTGGGACGGGTCGAGTTTGAGAGCTTTCTGGAAATCGATTTCAGCTTCGCTGGTGTGTCCGAATTGCTGAGCGAGAATGCCGTGGTTGACTAGGAGTGAAGCATCTTTAGGTGCAAGTTTGAGCCAGTTGCCGGTGAGCTGGTAGGCCTCATCGAGGCGCTTTTCCTGCGTCAGATATTTCAGCCACTCATCCCGAGGCGATGGGTCGGTAGCATTGGCCTGGATCGCATATTGCCAGGCAGCAACGGATTGCTCGGGGTTGCCCTGTTCGAGTGCCTGGCGAGCGAGGCGAGTTTCGAGGGGCGTGTCGTAAGGAGCGAGTGCGGCTGCACGCCTTAGGTCTGTGAGGTTAGTGCTGTGCAGAGAGTAGTAATAGTGGGTCTGGTCGATGATTCCCCAGAGGAGCAGAGCGGAGGCGGCTCCGATGCGGAGAGCGCGCGCTGAGGAAGTTGGGCCCGCCAGCCAGCGCAGGGCATCCATGGTTCGACTTCGTGCCTTGACCGTACCTTCCGCGATCTGCGTACGAGAACTTAACAATAAGGATGCGATGCGACCGTCGCGCAGTTTCCAGATTGCGCTGTCGAGAATGAAGTGATGGATGTTGACCAGGGCGGTGAAGAGCAGGAAACTGCGGGTGAAGTCAAAATGGAATACGAGAGTCGTGAGCCAGGGGCCGGGAATGAAAAGAGCGATGCCGCCAACGATGAGAATCGTGAAATAGGCATAAGGACGCCACGGGTGAGCCGGCGTGGCGGACGCTTCTCGTTTGGCGTAGTAGCTGGTGATCCAGAGGTATTGCGTGGAATGCATGATGGCGAGGACGCCCGTACTGTAGCGGCTCTGCGGAACCTGGAATCGTCCCAGCAACGAAAAGAGTGTGGGCAAAACGAACCACACGCACTGGGTCGAGAAGAGGGTGAAGGATGGAAGCAAGCGGCGGAAGCCGGCCTGCGCGGTGATGCGCGAGAGTCCATAGACGCAGCAGGCCAGGAATGCGATACCGAGCGCGATCTGGGCGCGAATATTGATCGCGGCGGGGATGTTGAGTGAACGGAAGAGGGAATCTCCTGAAGGCCCGGTGTGGAAGTTCAGCACCAAACTTATGTAGGAGATCACGAAGATGGCGTAGAGGGCGCGTCTTTCGCGAGATGTGGGTTGGGCACCGGCGCGCCGGGCAAACATCATGAAGAGGCCGTAGTTCTGTCCACTGTAGTGCCATGGACTCGCGGTGAGATAGATGGTGAAGATCCACGGTAGGGCGGCGAGCCAGATGTGCGACAAAACGACGGTGAGGGCTATGAGTAGTGTGATGTGGACGGTGAAGATCCGATATTTATTGAAGTCTTCTTGTGTGTGATAGGCGCGATAGATCGTCGCCATGTAGTGGGGATAGTTGAAGACTAATGCCAAGGCGTAGAAGCTTACGGACCAGGTCAGGGTGCTGGCAGCGGAAGAGAAGTACGCGAGCAGCAGTAAGGGAACCGACCACGCGCCGCAGCCAACGGTCAAATCCAGTGGGGGATTGTAGATCCAGAGAGCTTGAGCTGCGCCCGATTTTTGTTGGGATGGCATTGTTATTCAAAGGATGCGCCAATGGCGCGTGGAGTTCGTTTTGTGCGGGCCGGAAACCTGGAGGCGGACTCGATGCTTCCCACAAAGCAAAGATCGTCGCCAATCTGCCTACAGTAGTGTGAGGGCGGATTGTACGGTTGAACAACTTACGAACGTAATTGAAGTGGATGGAATCGGAGCACAATTGATGTAGGGGTCCTTCGACTCCGCGTGAGGATCTGCTTCGCAAATCCTCTTGCTCCGCTCAGGATGACACGGCAAGTAAATTATCAGGCGGGATTTTTTTCCCGGCGAGAGCGCAGCCGCTTCCTTTATCCCAACGGCAGACTGAAGTAAAAGACGGAGCCGTGTCCTAGCTGGCTGGTGACGCCGAGGTGGCCGCCGTGGGCTTCGACGATGGCTTTGCAGATGGCCAGTCCCATGCCGGTGCCGTGGACCTGCACGCGTTGATTTCGTCCACGATAAAACTTCTCGAAGACCAGAGACTGCTCGAAGTCGTCGATGCCGGGACCTCGGTCGGCGATGCTGATGGTAAGCGTCGCGTCCGCTGCGCGGGCTTCGGCCGTGATTCGGATGGGAGCGGCGGCCGGGGAATATTTCGCGGCATTTTCGATCAGGTGGACCAACACTTCCTTGATGTGAGCCGAGTCCATGCGGGCGTTGCGCAGATCGGGGGGTATTCGGAGATCGACCGGGTGCTGAACGAGGAGTTGCTTTAGTTCGGAGAGCGCCTCTTCAACTATAGGGGTGATGGGCGCAGAGATGAAGCGGAACTCAACTTTGTTGGCGTCGAGTTGAGCCATTTCGGCGGCTTCGCCGATCAGACGATTGAGGCGATCGCTCTCTTCGTTGATGATGGTTAGGAGTTCCTGCCGTTCCTCGGGCGAGTGAGACCCGGATTGACCGGGGCTGCCGAGCAAAGAAGTGACGGACGCTTTGATGGCGGTGAGAGGACTGCGAAACTCGTGGGTGACGGAATCGAGGAGAACGGAGCGTAGTTGCTCGCTTTCGCGGGAGGCCTCGGCGCGGCTGAGCTTTTCGACAGCGCCCGCGCGTTCGATGGAGATGGCTACCAGACTGCCGATCGCTTCGAGCGTTTGCCGCGAGAGCAGCGAACCAGAAACACCGAGGCAACCCACGACGCGCATTCCCATGCGGAGGGGCATAAAACCAATTTGATTGGGAATATCGAAGCGGGGTTCGCCGCGCACGCAGACCATTTGCAGGTCGCGGGATTCCAGTCCGTCGATGTTGGGGTCGGAACGATAGATGTCGGTGCGACTGGAAAGCGAAATCGCGGCAGATCGAATGCTGAACGACTCCACGATATAGCGGGGGATGAGGTTGAGCAGTTCCGCTGGGTTGTCGCTGGAGAGCAGCAACTGGCTGAAGGCGTAGAGGCGTTCGAGTTCCTGGCGTCGTTCGACGGCGGCACGAGCGCCGCGGCGGGCGCGTTCCGCGAGTTCGCTGGCAGTAACGGCGGTGACCAGGAACGCGAAGAGTGCGATCCAGTTTTGCGGGTCGGCAATGGTGAAGGCGCCGATGGGAGGTAGAAAGAAGTAATTGAAGGCGAGGGTCGCGATCACCGACATGAAGACGGATTGTTGCAATCCCCAGGATGCGGAGACGGCAAGGACGCCGAGCAAGTAGGCCAGCGCGAGGGTGGTGGGGTTGAGATGGAGCCAGCGGTACCCGACTAAGGTGATCCCTGCGACACCGAAGGCCGCGATCAGATATCCGTAAGCGGATCTGGCGGCAGCGGTCACGAGGCGATTGTAACCGACATCTTTCGGGCACATCGAACTTATGTCTGTCGAACCGTATGTCAAACCCACATCGACAAAGTTGAAGGTCTCAACGACAATAAAGCGCGATGCCGAAGACGCCCGATCAGTGGTTGGAGGAATGTTCGCCGAAGACAAAGGGCGGCCGGTTCAAGCTCTTTCTGGGATACGCTCCGGGTGTCGGCAAGACGCACACCATGCTTACGGAGGCGATCCGGCGCCACACGCGCGGCGAAGATATCGTGATCGGAGTGGTAGAAACCCACGGGCGAAAGGCTGTGGGAGAGTTGGTCACAAGCCTTGAAGTTGTCCCGCGAAAAGAGATTGAGTATAAGGGCGCGCTCTTCGAAGAGATGGATGTGGACGCGATTCTCGCCCGCAAGCCATGTGTCGCGCTGATCGACGAACTGGCGCACACGAACATTGAGGGGAGCAAACATCGCAAGCGTTACGAGGATGTGCTCGAACTGCTGGATGCCGGAATCGATGTATTGTCGACGATGAACATTCAGCATCTGGAGAGCGTAACGCCGACGGTGCAGGGCGTGACGGGAATTCAGGTGAGGGAGACGGTTCCGGACTGGGTGCTGCAACGAGTCAACGAAGTAGTGATGATCGATTTGACTCCGGAAGCGCTCCAAGCGCGGATGCGGCGCGGCGATGTTTATCCGCAGGAACGGGCAGGACGGGCGCTGGAGAATTTTTTTCGCGAGACAAATTTAATTGCCTTGCGAGAGTTGGCGTTGCGCCAGGTTGCGCAACAGGTTGACCTGAGCCTGGAGCAGCATCGCGGTGAACAGTCGCCGGATCGAGCGACAGTTGCGATCCGCGAAAGAATTGCCGTGTGTATCAGTTCGAATCCGGCGGCGCAGTATCTGGTGGCGCGAGGCGCTCGTATGGCGCAGGCGATGAATGCCGAGCTTTTTGTGGTGTACACCGATTTGGGGCAGGACTCGAGTGACACGAATCAGAGAACTTTGGCGGCCAATGTGCGGTTTGCGGAGAATGTGGGAGCAGCGATCGTCCGGCTAAAAGGGAAGACGGTTGCGCACGCGGTCGCAGAATTCGTCAACGAAAAGCATATTACGCAGGTGATCTTCGGCCGCTCGGCGACGCGAGGCTGGAAGCGATATTTTTACCTGTCGGCGATTCATCAGTTTTTGCGGGATGCTCCGGCGGTGGATGTGCACATCGTCACGCAAGAACCGGGCTAGAACGTCAGGCGATGCGCAATACAAGCGCGAATCTTTTCTGCAAACTGTTCAGTGAAGATGGCAGACCATAAACACATTCTCGTAGTGGACGATGAGTCGCAGATTACGCGCGTTTTGCGGACTTCATTGTCGAGCCACGGATACGACATCCGCGTGGCCAATGATGGAGAGACGGCGTTGGAGATCATGAAAGATTGGACGCCGGATCTCGTGATCACCGACCTGGCCATGCCCAACATGGATGGGTTGGAGCTGTGCCGGCGTTTGCGGGCGAAGACGCAAATTCCGATTATTGTACTTTCCGTGCGCGGCGAAGAGCGGACCAAGGTGCAGGCGCTGGACGCCGGGGCGGACGACTACGTGACCAAACCGTTCGGGATGGAAGAACTGCTGGCGAGAGTTCGCGCGGCGTTTCGCCGTACGCGGGTGGAAGAATCGGATCTGGCGCCGATCAAAGTCGGCGATTTCGAAATTGATCGGGGAGCGCGCAGCGTTTCGGTGAAAGGCCGCGCCGTCCATCTCACTCCCAAGGAATTTGATCTACTGGTGTACTTCGCGAGCCACGTGGGCAAAGTGGTAACGCATCGCGCTTTGCTGGCCGCGGTTTGGGGTGGTGAAAGCACCGAGCAGGTCGAATATCTGCGTGTGTTCGTCGCGCAACTCCGCAAGAAAATTGAACCCTCGCCTAATTCTCCTCGCTATATTCTTACCGATCCCTGGGTCGGCTATCGTTTCGAACCTGGGGAGTGACCCGCCGCGAAATAAATGGCGGCCTCGTCCTCCCGTCCGCGTGGCGTCTTCCTGAATCTTTACGAATTCACTATGTCCGATTTATGCGGAATTTATGTCCTTTCGAATCCAATGAAATGGATGCGGCGAACAGCCGCTGGAAAGGAAGACAATCGAATGCTGATTCAAGAAGTATCTCCGGAGCGCTTTGCGCAACTCTTTCACCACTATCATGAGGCGCTGGCTGGCGAGCCGGAAAACGCCACGAAACTGCGAACGAAGGAGGCGTGGGAGCGCGTACCGGCGACGGAGAAAAGCAGATTGATCGCAGCCGCGCGCCTTGCACTGCTCGAAGTGGAGGTTCTTCCGCGCGAGACCCCATCGCGGCGGTATTTCGCGAAGCCCGGCGAGGCGGAGTGGGGCTGCTAAGCGAACGAGTCGGGATTGGCGGCATGCGCGGTTCCTTATGAATTCCTTACGAATTACTTACCCCGCCTTTATGCCGCGACGAATTTAATCAGATGGGGCGAAAGCTGCCCCTAATCAAAACCGGAACGATTTGATTGTCGGGTGTCGGCCGGGGAATCTCTGTCTGAGTTTTGACGGGAGTGAGGAAAAAGAGAGCCAAGAAATAGCGGTGCGCCCGACAGACAGCTGGGTGACAGGTGAGGCAGACTCGACCGCTGGGAGTGGAAATCAATCTTTATGACTTCTGAGACGACTCAAAACGAAAACTCCGCGAAAGCACTCTTGAAGCGAACGGTGACGATGGTAGGCGCTCTGTTGCTGTTTGTGTTTCCGTTGCCGGGGCAGGGAATGCCCACCGAAGCCGAAAGCGGAGGCGGGCCAACTGCGAGCGCAAGCGCGAATGCCCCGCCGGTTTCGGAGCAAACGAGTTCTCCGGCGGTAATGCTAGAACTTGAGGCAATGAAGAAACGGATCGAGCAACTGGAGGCGGAACTGAAGGCTCTAGGGGCGGAATCAGCTCCCGCAGCGGGACCTCCGGCGAAGATCGCCGAAGTTGCGCCGCAAGCGTTGAGCACCTCCGCGGGAACCGAACCGGCAAAGCCAGAAAAGATCGCGCCTTTTTCCGATTGGGACTGGACCTGGCTGAATGGTAATCCGCGCAACAAAGACTCGGCGTTCGATTCGAAGTTCTTCACACCCGAGATTCGCGCGGATGTTACTTATAACTATGATTTCAACAGGCCCGTCGATAATTCAATCGGCGGATCGAGTGAAATTTTTCGTTCCAACGAAATCCAGTTGGAGCAACTGGGCATCGGCGGAGATTTCCATCTTGACAATGTCCGCGCCCGGTTTATGACGCAGTTTGGGATGTACTCCACGGCGACCGTACGTAACGATCCGAGTTATTCCAAGGGCCAGTGGAACGTCAACGAGGCGGATCGTTTTCTGTCGGAGGCTTATGGCGGTTACCACATCAATGCTCTGGACGGAATCAACATAGACGCCGGAATTTTCATGTCTTATATCGGATTGTTTAGTTATTACAACTTCGATAATTGGGCTTATCAGCCGTCTTATGTTTCCTCGAACACGCCATGGTTTTTCGAAGGTTTGCGGGTACAGATTTTCCCGACCCCGCACCTGAAGATTGAGCCTTGGCTGATCAATGGCTGGCAATCCTACGGTTCCGCCAATTCAAGAAAAGGTGTGGGTGGGCAGATCAAGTGGACTCCGAGACCCTGGGTGAATGTCATCTCGAACAATTACGGTCTGGGACACGACGACCTCTATATTCCCAAACGCGCCCGCATTCATACGGACGACAGCATCGAGATCAAGTACTTCGACAAGCCGGGGCAGACGTTGGACAAGATGGCGTTCTCTTTCACCGGCGACTTAGGCTGCGAGTTTGGTGGTGGGGTGAGTTGTTACGGCGACCGCGCAGGCGGGCCCAAGCAGAGTTTCGTCGGTTTCATGCTTTACGACCGGACGTGGTTCAAGAAAGACACGCATGGGCTGACGATCGGGGGCGGGATGATTAACAACCCCGGGCGCTATCTTGTGCTCGTGCCGCCAATCAATGGGGAGACGGCGTCGTCGGCGGCGATCAATGCGCCGTATTTTACGGGAAATCCGGGCGATCCGTTTAAGGCATGGGATATGTCCGTGACCTACGATTACATGCCGAAGCAGTGGATTACATTCCGTTGGGAATACGACTACCGGCATGCCAGCGTGCCGTACTGGTCGGGCCGTGGCGGAGTTACGCCGCCGGGTTCTGGCGGGGTGCCTTACACCAACAATGGATTCCCGCAGTTTTTCGCTTGCAACGACGGAAACACGTCCGGGGCATTGACGTTGAGCGCCGCGCAGACAGCTTGCGGAACGCAAGGCAGCACGGTGTGGTTTCCCGATCTGCGCCGGGACGAGTCTTTGATTGATCTCGACATCATGGTGAAATTCTGAGCGTGAAGTTCAGTTAGCGGGTTCGTGGAGGTAGTTCTTTGCAAGATCTGATCTTTGTCGCGGTATCGATTGTGTTCTTCGTTGCGGCGGTAGTGTATGTGCAATTCTGCGATCGAATTCGCTAAGGAAAACGATATATGAATGCTGAATCGATCACCATGCTGATCGTGAGTGCCGGATTGATGGTCTACCTGCTGTACGCCTTGCTGAAGCCGGAGAACTTCTGAGATGACAACGAATGGCTGGATCCAGATCGCCGTGTTTCTGGCTGTGATTCTGGCGATTACCAAGCCGCTCGGCATATTTATGGCGGCCGTGTTCGGTGGAAAGCGCACCTTTCTCGATCCTGTGGCGCGGCCGATCGAGCGGCTGCTTTACCGCGTGACGGGCGTCGATGAAGCACACGAGATGCGTTGGACCGAGTACGCCTTTGCGATGCTCTTGTTTAGTGGGGCGTCGATGTTGTTGCTGTATTTGCTGGAGCGCGCGCAGCACCTGCTGCCGTGGTTGAATCCGCAGAAATTCGCTGCAGTGCCCCCAACTCTGGCTTTCAATACAGCGGCGTCGTTCACGACCAACACGAACTGGCAGAACTATTCGGGCGAAGCGACGATGAGCTATCTGACACAGATGGCGGGGCTCGCCTACCACAATTTTGCCTCGGCGGCGGTTGGGATCGCGCTAGCAGTTGCGTTTATTCGCGGCATCGCGCGTAAAGAAAAAGACACGATCGGAAACTTCTGGGTCGATATGACGCGGTCGACTCTTTGGGTGTTGCTGCCGGCTTGCATTGTGTACGCGCTGCTGCTTGTCTCGCAAGGAGTGGTGCAGAACCTGAAGCCGTATGACACCGCCAAGCTGGTTGAAGCGCAGCAAGTCCAAAAGATGGGGGCAGATGGCAAGCCGGTGGTGGGTCAGGACGGCAAGCCTGTGATGGATACGGTGACGGATCAAACCATCGCGCAGGGGCCAGTGGCGTCGCAGGAAGCGATCAAGATGCTGGGCACAAACGGCGGCGGCTTCTTCAACGCCAACAGTTCGCATCCGTTTGAGAATCCGACACCCCTGAGTAACTTCCTGCAAATGATTTCGATCTTCGCGATTCCGGCGGGACTGACTTACACGCTGGGCCGGATGACGGGATCGCCGCGTCACGGCTGGGCAGTTTGGGCGGCGATGGCCGTCCTCTTTGTCTGCGGCGTCACGGCGGCGTACTGGGCTGAGGCGAGAGGCAATCCTCTGCTGCACGGAGTCGACCAAACGGCCTCGGCGTCGCAGCCGGGCGGAAATATGGAAGGCAAGGAGGTGCGCTTCGGCATTGCGAACTCCGCGCTGTTCGCGACGGTGACGACGGACGCAAGTTGCGGAGCGATCAACGGTGTCCACGATTCGTTTACGCCGCTGGGCGGCTTGGTGCCACTAGTCAACATCATGCTGAGCGAGACGGTATTTGGAGGAGTGGGCGCGGGTTTGTACGGGATTCTGATTTACGTGGTGCTCGCGGTATTTATCGCCGGGCTGATGGTGGGAAGGACGCCAGAATATCTCGGGAAGAAGATTGAAGCGTACGACGTGAAGATGGCGATGCTGGTGACGCTCGTCTTCCCGCTGATCATTCTCGTGTTGACGGGAATTTCGGTGGTGAAGGGATTTGGGACTTCGAGCATCAGCAATGCGGGTCCGCACGGGATGACGCAAATTCTCTACGCTTTTACCTCGATGGCCGGCAACAACGGTTCGGCGTTTGCGGGATTGAACGGGAACACTCCCTGGTACAACATCGCGGGCGCGATGACGATGCTGGTGGGGCGGTTCTTCATGATCATCCCGATGCTGGCGATCGCCGGCAACCTGGCGAAAAAGAAAACAGTGCCCGCGTCGGCGGGGACATTCCCAGTGACGACGCCGCTGTTCTCCATTTTGCTGGTCTCGGTGATCGTGATTGTGGGAGCGCTGACTTTCTTTCCCGCGCTTAGCTTGGGACCGGTACTGGAACATCTGCTGATGATGGCAGGGAAAACTTTCTAAGGCAGAGATCCTCGAGAACCGATATGGCAGATAAAAAGAGCAAGAGTTTGTGGGATGCGAAGATCATACGGCGGGCGCTGGTCGACGCCGTGGTCAAGCTCGATCCGCGCACCATGATGAAGAACCCGGTGATGTTTGTGGTCGAAGTGGGTAGCGTGGTCACGACGGTGCTGCTCTTCCGCGAGAAGCAGAATTTTGCTTTCAATCTCCAGATTACTCTTTGGCTGTGGTTTACAGTTCTGTTTGCGAATTTTGCGGAAGCGATGGCGGAAGGACGCGGCAAGGCGCAAGCCGATACGCTGCGCAAAGCCCGGAGTGAAACCGAGGCGAAGCGCTTGCTGCCGAGCGGCGGTACGGAAACCGTTCCGAGTTCGAAGTTGCGTTCGGGCGATGTGGTGATGGTGGCTGCGGGCGAGCTCGTTCCGGGCGATGGCGAAGTGATCGAAGGAGTGGCATCGGTAGATGAGTCGGCGATTACGGGAGAATCCGCGCCGGTGATTCGTGAATCTGGAGGGGATCGGTCGGCCGTGACGGGCGGCACACGCGTGCTTTCAGATTTGATCAAGGTTCGCATTACTTCGAATCCTGGCGAGACCTTTCTTGACCGGATGATCGCGCTGGTCGAGGGCGCGGAACGGCAGAAGACTCCGAATGAAATCGCACTGAATATTCTATTGGCCGGGTTGACGATTATTTTTCTGCTGGCGGTGGTTACGCTGCAGCCGTTCGCCATTTATTCGGGATCTCCGCAGACGGTGTTTGTGCTGGTGTCGTTGCTGGTCTGTCTGATTCCGACAACGATTGGTGGTTTGCTTTCCGCGATCGGAATCGCGGGCATGGATCGTCTGGTGCAGCACAATGTGCTGGCGATGTCGGGGCGCGCGGTGGAAGCCGCTGGCGACGTGAATACGCTGCTGCTGGATAAAACGGGAACCATCACACTGGGGAATCGGCAGGCGGCAGAGTTCATCGCGGCGCCTGGGATTACGTCCGCCGAGATGGCGGACGCGGCGCAACTTTCGTCGCTGGCGGACGAGACGCCCGAGGGCCGATCGATTGTGGTGCTGGCGAAAGAAAAATATGGACTGCGCGGGCGTGAGTTGGCCTCGCATGAGGCGGTGTTCGTCCCGTTCACAGCGCAAACGCGCATGTCAGGCGTGAATCTGGACGGGCGCGAGATCCGCAAAGGATCCGTTGACGCCATCATTAAATATCTACAGCAGTTCGGAACGTCGTTGCCGCGCGAGATTCAGGCGAGCGTCGAACAGATTGCGCGGTCGGGAGGAACTCCGCTGGTGGTGGCGGAGAACCAGCGAGCGCTCGGCGTGATTTATCTGAAAGACATCGTCAAGGGTGGGATGCGCGAGCGCTTCAATCAACTGCGTGCCATGGGAATCAAGACGGTGATGATCACCGGCGATAACCCGCTGACGGCCGCAGCGATTGCACGCGAGGCGGGCGTGGATGATTTTCTGGCGGAGGCGACTCCAAAAGACAAGATGGATTTGATCCGTCGCGAGCAAGGCGAAGGCAAACTTGTAGCCATGACCGGCGATGGCACGAACGACGCTCCGGCTCTGGCTCAGGCCGACGTGGGCGTTGCGATGAATACTGGGACGCAGGCTGCGAAAGAAGCTGGCAACATGGTGGATCTGGATTCGAATCCTACCAAGCTGATTGAAGTCGTGGCGATCGGTAAGCAGTTGCTGATGACGCGCGGGGCGCTTACCACGTTTTCGATCGCGAATGACGTAGCGAAGTATTTCGCGATCATTCCGGCGATGTTTGCGGGTACGTTTCCTGTGCTAAACGCATTGAATGTCATGCGGCTGCAGACACCGCAATCGGCGGTCCTTTCGGCGGTTATTTTTAATGCCCTGATCATTGTTGCGCTGATTCCGCTGGCGTTGCGAGGGGTTGGGTACAAGGCGATGAGCGCGGAATCTTTGTTGCGACGGAATCTTCTGGTCTATGGCTTTGGCGGGTTGATCGTACCCTTCATCGGCATCAAGGCGATTGACATGATCATTACGAGCATCAAGCTGGTGTAGGAAAGCAGTGAAGATATGAAGAAGAACTTAATTACGGCGGTTCTGATGACGGTGGCGACGACCGTGTTGCTGGGAATTCTATATCCGTTGTTGGTGACCGGACTTGCACAGCTGATGTTTCCGAAACAGGCAAACGGTCAGCTGATCCAGCGAAACGGAGTGGTCGTCGGCTCGCGACTGATTGGGCAGCCGTTTTCAGGTCCGGGATATTTTCATTCACGACCGTCCGCGGCAGGCGCGGCAGGCTACGATGCTGGCGCTTCGAGCGGTTCGAATCTGGGGCCTACGAACGCGCAGTTGATTACACGCGTGAGTGGAGACGTGGCCAAACTGCAGGTGGAGAATCCGGGAGCGGCGATTCCCGTTGATCTGGTGACGACGTCGGGATCGGGACTGGATCCTGATATCTCGCCGGCGGCGGCGCAGTTTCAGATTCGGCGCGTGGCTTTGGAACGCAAGGCTGCAGAAGCTGAAATCGCACGAATTGTCGCAGAAAATTCACAGAACCGGCAGTGGGGATTTCTGGGAGAGGCGCGAGTGAATGTGCTTGAGCTGAACCTTGCGCTGGACGCGCGGTACGGAAAGCTCCACTAGGCGTGCGCTTCGGTCTGCTGGGCGCACGAGTCGTTGAGTCTACGCGGGTCGGATGACTGACAAAGCTCCTTTGGCTACCGAAAGTTCTGCAGGCGTCTGGCAGACGAACTCTCCATCGGCATAAATATCTAGTGGAACTTCCGTATCAATGGTCACTCGCTCTGCCTTCGAGTATTCGACTTTGGGCGAGAGCAGGTGGCGTCCGAAATAAACAGTCGGGAACATGCAGAATAGTTCGAAGGGATTCATGCGGGAGATCTGGCAGATGTCGAGCTTCCCGTCGGTGAAATCCGCATTCGGGGCGATGCGCATACCGTCCCCATAGAACTGAGTGTTGGCGAAGGCGGCCAGCAAGGTTAGCTTCTCCGGAGCTGACTGGCTTTCGCCGCTGCTGTCGACGTTATGATTGCTCGTCGAAAGACGTATTGAAAAGGCTGGGAGTTTCAGCAGCAGCGGCAGAACCGATAGGACGTAACCGCCGTGACCGCGCAGCCAGCGCGGCATTTGGTTGGCGCGACTGGTTGCGATGGAGTCGAGCCCGCAACCTGCGACGCAGCAGAAGAGACGCTTTTGCTCGGGCGAGTCGAGCGGCGCAATCACGCCGAGATCGATAGCGTGTGCGCTAATTTTTCCTGATTCGAAGTCCTGCCAGGTGCGTAGGGAGTCGCGCGCGGAGCGCAGCTTCAGGGCGCGGGCGAAATCGTTGCCGCTGCCGGCGGGCACGATGAGTACGGGTAGCTGAAGGCGCACCAGTGCGGGAAGATGGCGATGGATGGTGCCGTCTCCTCCGAAGATCAGGATAGCGTCGGCCGATTGGGTTGATGCGGGCAAGCCCTCAAGCCATTCGGTTTTGGAGTTGGATTGGAACGGCTGCAGGGCAGCCGGTGATGTTCCCAACCCGAAGATAGCCGCGGCGCGCATGGAATCAGATTCTGAGGATTAGCCGGTATGCACGAAGCATCTGCTTTCGGTGTTGACAGCTGCCGAGCGTTGCTCGGCTTGGACCCTTCGACTTCGCTCAGGGCAGGCTCACGAGGACGCCCGTCCCCACACTAAATCAAGTTCTCCCGCGTAGAGTGTTGAAGTGATTTATTTGGCGAGGGATTTCTCCATGAAGTCGACTAAGTCTTTTTTCATTTTGTCGTGTTGACTGCGGTCAATGTAGACCATGTGCCCGGAGTTGAAGGTAGCGTAGGAAATATTCTGGCGAAATTGCGGGTTCAGGTCGAGATGATCCATGGTCCAGTTCGCGGCGGCGAAGGGCGTGGCCAAATCGTAGTAGCCTTCCATGACCAGAATCTTCATGTAGGGATTCTTGATGATGGCGGAGCGTAGGCCTCCTGCGGTGCTGGGGAAACCTTCGACGGCGTTGCCCCACTCCCACTTCTGGAAGCCGACTTCGTCGTAGGCGAAGACGCGGTAGGGCATATCGATTCTGTAATTCAATTCGGTACGCAGGTAGTTGTAGAAGGCGGAAGTGTAGGGCGGAAGAATCGCGGCGCTCGTCGGATCGTATTCGCGATCATCGCCGTCGGGGTTGGGGCTGGTGAAGCGGCCGTCGAGGCGTCCGGCGATCAGTTTCTGATCAAGCAGCAGTTCTTGAGTAAAGGTTGGAACGTCGATGCGGAGGTTGTGCGCTTCGATTACCTCGGGACGCAATCCGATATAGCGCGAGAGTTGCTCTACGATTTTGCGGTGTTCGTCAGGGGTCAAGGCGTCGCCTTTGCCGAGAGCGAGGGCGTAGTCGGTGGTTGACCAGTGCACGACTTCATCGCGGGTCTTCGCCGTATCTTGCGTGAGATCGGCGGCGAGTTTGTGGTGATAGGCCGCGATCATGTTGAAGGTTGGAACGAGCAAGAAATAGGGAAGGTCGTTCGATTTGTTCCATTCGAGAGTTTGGAAATCGACGGCCATCGAAAGCAGCGTTACTCCGTTGAAGGCGATGCCGTGATCGGCGAGGTATCCAGCGATGCCAGCGGCGCGGGTTGTGCCATAGCTTTCGCCGAGCAAGAACAGTGGAGAGTTCCAACGGTCGTAGCGGGAGAGGTAGAGGCGTATGAATTCTCCGAAGGCCTGTACGTCGCCTTTCACGCCGAGAAACTTCTTGGTGAGCTCGGGTGTTGCAGCTCGGGAATAGCCGGTTGCCATGGCATCGACCATGACGATATCGCTGTGATCGAGGAGGGTGTCGGGATTGTCTTCCAAACGATAGGGCGCGGCGGGCATAAAGCCATTGGACTGAAGCACCACACGCTTCGGCCCGAGGGCTCCCATGTGTAGCCAGACGGAGGCGGAACCGGGACCGCCGTTGAAGGCGAAGGTCAGAGAGCGCTTTCCGGAGTCCTGTCCATCGAGGGTGTAGGCGACGAAAAACATTTCGGCTTCGATCTTGCCGTCGCCGCGCTTGATGGGGAGGCGGCCGGTGGTGGCTGTGTAGCTGAGAGTTTTGCCGTTCACGGCGATTTGGTGGTGCGTGACCACGGGAGAGATTTCGGCGACGTCGAAATGTTCTTCTTTGTCTTTATCCGTAGCTTCGGCGGATTCAGGCTCGGATGGCTTGCCGGGTTCGGTGGACTTGTCTGGAGTCGCAGGGCTCGTGGGCGTCGATTCCTTCCTGATCTTCTCTTTCTTGGGGGTGGTCTTCGAGGCAGTCGCTGGCGCAGACTGATTCGCGCTCTCGGATGAGGAATCCTGAGACTGGCTTTGCTGGGCACGGGCGGAAAAAGGAACGAGCAGCACGGCGAAAACGAGAACGGCGAAAAATCTCATGCTTGTCTCCGAAGAACAAAAGAAATTGGAGGAGCATTATAGCGCCTCGATGGAGTGCTTCTGCTTCCGGCGCTCGGCGAAGTTTTCTTAGACCATCTTTGTTGTCGGGATGGTCGGTCGGTCACGCCGGATGCAACGGCAGACGTGCTAGAATTTGTTGCGCTTGGAACGCTTCCTCACAGCTTGGTAGCGCGCGCAGTTTCTCCACTCGGGCATTAACGGATTGAACCGTGGCTAAGAATCCCAACGTCCAAAGCGAAGCGATTACCTACGCCGATGCCGGTGTCAACATCGATCGTGGGAATCGCACCAAGCAGCGCATTAAATATCTCGCGCACAAAACTTTTACCAAGGGAGTGCTGAGCGAGATAGGCGGATTTGGCGGGCTGTTCGCGGTGGATAAGAAGTACGTGGATCCGGTGCTGGTATCGAGCGTCGATGGCGTGGGGACAAAGCTCAAGGTTGCTTTTGAGATGAAAATGCACCACACGGTTGGCGGCGATCTGGTGAACCATTGCGTCAACGATATTGCGGTCCAGGGCGCGACACCGTTGTTCTTCATGGACTATCTGGCTACGGGAACGCTGGATTCGGAAGTGGCGGAAAAGATCGTTGGCGGTCTGGCCGAGGCTTGCAAGCACAACGGTTGCGCGCTGATTGGCGGTGAGACTGCCGAAATGCCGGGCTTTTATCCCGATGGCGAGTACGATCTTGCCGGATTTATTGTGGGAGTGGTCGAACGCGAACGCATCATCAGTGGGAAAGACGTGCAGGTAGGCGATTGTGTTCTCGGACTGCCTTCGAACGGTCTGCACACGAACGGATATTCGCTGGCTCGCAAACTACTCTTCGAGATCGCGGGGTATTCTCCGGAGACGTTTGTGAGCGAGATCAAGAACAAAGTAGGCAACGAACTGATGCGCACGCATCGCAGTTATTGGTCGATCATTCGGAAGTTGATCGCGGGCGATTGCGTGGCGGCACTGGCCCATGTGACCGGGGGCGGCATCACCGAAAATCTGCCGCGAGTTCTGCCCAAGGGTACATCGGCGGTGATCGAACTGGGCACATGGCCGGTTCTGCCGATTTTTGAACATCTGCAGCACCTGGGGAACGTGGCCGAGGAAGAGATGCTCCGGACTTTCAATATGGGCCTGGGGATGCTGATCGTCGTGCCCGCTTTGAAGTTCAAAAAAGCGCAGACGCTGTTAGAGCGGGCGGGCGAAAAGTTCTATAGCGTCGGGCGGATCGTCAAAGGCGATCGCAAAGTTGTGTATAGCTAAAGAGGCTATTGGCTGTTAGCTCTTGGCTCCTCGCCAACCCCTTTCCACTGGGGCGAAAAAGCGCAACGACTCTCTTATTGACTTTGTAATCTGTCGGCTGTTTGCTCTGCAGTTTTTCTACGTTGATTCCTGCCTTCGTGGTGAATAATGTTGTCCTGATGAAAAACCTTGGCATTTTGTTATCCGGGCGAGGGTCGAATTTCGTGGCCATCGCCGATAGCGTTGCGGAGGGACGGATCCCGGAGGCCCGCATCGCAGTGGTGATCTCGAATCGCCCGGACGCTCCTGGCCTGGAAACCGCGCGGCATCGTGGGCTGAATGCAATGGCTCTTCCCTCGAAAGGACGGGCCCGCGAAGAACACGATCGTGATGTAGCAGCGGCGCTCGTGCAGAACAAAGTTGACCTTGTCTGTTTGGCTGGGTATATGCGACTGCTTTCGCCGTGGTTTGTGCAACAGTTCCGGGGAAAGATTCTCAACATACATCCGTCGTTGCTGCCCGCCTTTCCTGGATTGGAGGCGCAGGAGCAGGCTTTTGCTTATGGAGTGAAAGTGTCGGGATGCACGGTGCATTTTGTCGATGAGGAACTCGATCACGGGGCGATCATCGTGCAGAAGGCGGTGCCGGTGCTGGAGTCGGATGACGAACACTCGCTGGCGGCAAGGATCCTTGGGCAGGAACACATGGCGTATTCGGAAGCTATCAAGATTGTGTTGGAAGACAAGTTTGAGATCGTGGGTAGGCGGATGGTGCGGAGGAGGTCAGAGGTGAGAGGTTAGGGAGGTCAGAGGTGAGAGGTTCGATTGCAGAATTGATAGCAACTGCTCGACTACGTGCCGGTTTTTACTTCTGCAATCTGACCTCTTACCTCTGCAATCCTACATAATCAGTTCGTTCGCTCTCCGGGCGATCGGGTGCTGCATCACTTCGAGTTCGTTCTTAACCAGATTTAGTCCATAGACACATTGTTCGAAGCGCTGGGAGAGTTGCGCGAACAGGGGCGCGACTTTGGCATATTCGAAGTGCTCGAACTTGGAGACGATGTAATAGCTTTCTTTGCCGGCTTTGACCCAGTCCACGAAACCCTCGACACGCTGGCGGCGGAGTCGGTAATGGTTGATGCTCTCCGGAAACATGCCGGCGTAGAACAATGTGTAGTCGCCGATGTGCTTGCGGACCTGGCGTTCGCGGTCGAAGGATGGCGCAGGCCCATACACGGGATCCGATTCGATCAACATCTCGCCGACATCGTTTAGCGGTTTGCCGGCCGCGTTACGAATCTTCATCAGTTGCTCGGCATCGCAAAACTCCGACAACAAATGGGCCACGTAGCCAACAATCTGGGGATCGCGGATTCCGATCTCCTCGGCATAGTGACGTCCGACCAGTTCGACAAACAGCTTTTGCAGCGGATGTGTCTCCGAAATCTCCATTGGGCCCCACTCCCTGTTTCGATCCGTGCCCCTCTTTAGTTCCTATCGGAACAAGAAGGTGTGCGGATTAGATATCGTGAATCGCATCTCAATGCAAGTGACCATTGAGCCACACACAGCTTAGACGCCGATTCTGGGCGTAGCGTTTAGCGGCTATCTGCTGGCAGTTAAAGCACCCGGCTGCTAATTTCTGGATGGGGTAGATCGAAAATTTCGTTGCCGTATGAAAGGCTGTTGAATCTACTCACGTAAAGAAACTTCTACAGTGAAACGGGGAGGCGATGTGGATCGGATCAACGTTGCAAGTGGAACTCCATGGGAGCCGATCGTGGGTTACTCTCGTGCGGTTCGGGTGGGCGCGCACATACATGTGGCGGGTACGACGGCTACGGGAGAGGATGGGAAGATCGTCGGAGACGACGCGTATGCCCAGGCAGTTCAGATCCTCAAGAATATTGAGCACGCGCTGGAGCGCGCCGGAGCTGGTTTGAAGGATGTAGTTCGAACTCGGATCTTCCTTACCAACATCGCCGATTGGGAGAGCGTTGGGAAGGCTCATGGCGAGTTTTTTCGCGACATTCGGCCTGTGTGCTCGATGGTCGCCGTGACGGCGCTTGTTTCTCCGGATATGTTGTTGGAGATCGAGGCGGAAGCGATCGTGGCGGAGGTTTAAGAATGGCGCTTCGAAGATATTCAGATCAGGGGCAAAGTGGGAGAGAGTTTAAAAGTTTTGCCGCGCCGGGGAAATCCCGCGGCGCGGCATCTAGAACTCTCTAACGGCGGCCTTTTTTGCGAGCTGGTTTTTTGGCCGCTTTTTTTACGACTTTCTTGGCGGCTTTTTTCGCTGGCTTACTCTTTTTCTTAGCAGCCGGTTTCTTAGCTGCCTTTTTTGCTGGTTTCTTGGCCGCTTTCTTTTTTGCCGGCGCTTTCTTAGCAGGGGCCTTCTTGGGCGGAGCTTTCTTGGCCGGTGCTTTCTTCTTGGGTGGTGCTCCCTGACCGCTGCCGCCGCTCGGCGGAGGCGCGGGTGCGCGGGCAGGCTCCGGTTCAGGAGTCTCGTCCTCGTCTTCGTCTTCTTCTACGAGAGCTGGTTCTTCTTCCTCTTCTTCCTCTTCTTCCAAATCTTCTTCCAGCGATTCGCCGTAGGCGCCGCTGTCGCTAAACTCATCCGTCTCGTCGTCCCGACCGTACAGAGTCGGATCATTGAAGCGCATAACTCCTCCTAGGTATTTGTGGTCACCTGCACGCCTTGCGCGTACAGGGCCAGGTATTAGGCCTGCTTGCGAAACTTCCTTGCCTTCGCGCAACGGCGCGTGATTATAGCACGACAGTTTCACCGGGCAGTATCGAGCATTCGTTGCGGATTTGCGAGGGAAATTATCGGGAGATTTCGGACGTCAGGGAATGCGCGTACGCTGGGCGAATAAAAAGGGAATCACGGCAGAGTTAAGCCGTTTATTCGTAGGCGAGAGCGTCGATCGGATCTTTCTGTGCCGCCTTGAAGGCGGGATAGAGGGCACCGAGTAGGGCCCCAACGATGGAGATGACCGTGGCGCGGATGATCCAACCACCATCGACTACGACCTGCATGAGGGGGAACTTGTGAGCCAAAGCGACCCGTGACGCCATACTGATCCCGATTCCGAGGATGATACCGGCGAGGGCCAACAAGAACGTCTCGCGCAGCACCACGTTCACGATATAGAACTTCGAGGCTCCCATCGATTTGAGAATGCCGATTTCGCGGGTCCGTTCCATGACCGCGGTGTACATGGCCTGGAAAATCACGATGAAGCCAATCACCATTGAGATCCCCACTACGACGTTAATGAAAGTGGAAAGCAGCGGGATGTTGCTGGTGCTCATGGCGGCTAGGTACGAAGCCATGGTGTTTACGGTGTGACGCTCCATGCCGGGGACGCGCTTGATCTCGTCCACGACGGCGTCGGCGTTTGCGGGATCGTCGAGCTTCAGGTAAAAAATTGTCGCCTTGTCCTTCGCTCCGATCAGATCCTGCAGCGTACTCATTTGAACGAATTTTCGGGCGCCCTTGCCGCGTTCCACGATGCCGGAGATGCGAAACTTGTTATTGAGGATATCGATGGTATCGCCGACCTTGACATGTTTCGATTGGGCGAAAAGATCGTCTACCAACACGTCATAAGGTTGTTGAAACGGCCCACCCTCGAGGAAGTGAAAACCTCCCGATAGGCTCTCATAGCTGCGCAGGTCGATTCCGGCAATTATCTCGACGGTTCCGGCCGTACCAATGGTGGTAACGACGGGGGCAACGCTGGTCACGTGGGGCAATTTGGCCAACACCTCTCCGATCTTGACCGGCATTGGAGCGCCGGTGAGCCCGGCGATGAATGATGAGCCCGGCGGCAATACGATGACGTCCGCGCCTATACCCGCGTTTCGCGTACGGTTATCGCGCAGCATTCCCAGGGAGAGGCCGACAATGAGCAGGATCAGCGTGACTTCTAGCGCCACGGCTACGATGCTGATCAGGGACCGGACGGGCCGATGGACGAGGTTGCCGACGATCATGCGATTCATCATGGTTTTGAGGAGCGGTCGTTAGTCGGCCGTCGTTGGTCGTTCGCAAAACGCCCTAAGGAACCGCCAACAGCTTACTCTCTTACTGACTGAGTCATTGCATCTACTGACCGTGCGAGGTTTTCCCGGTACTTGGATTCGACTGGCCGAGGTGTACCACGTCGGCTCCGGCCGGTTGTTCGAGCGAGAACTGATCGTCAGTCAGCGGCTTATTCACATCGAGTTTGACAATGTTTAAGGTGAAATCGTAGTTCTCCCGCGGACGTTCGATCTGAATCGTACCGGGAAATGACAGATCCGCGAAGTCTTTGTAATCCTGATAGTGGGCGTCGGTGGCGACGTTGCCCTGTTGATCATAGATGCGTTGACGGTGGGGCAGCAGGTCGGTGCGGCTGAATTCGACGCGGCGGGACAAATACCAGCCTTGCGGACCCTGCCGGATGATCGCCAATTCATAATCGGGCTGTTCGACGCGATGCCGTTTCGAGTCGAGGACAGTTTCGTACCCGTTTTCCATGACCGCGATCTCATCTTTGGCAATCTGCGGGATCAGCAATGCGTCGTAAATGTATTGCGGGCGCATGTTCTCCAGGCGCTTTTCGGGATCGTAGGTTTCGGACGAATTCGAACCCATGACGAACTTATTCTTGGTGGGAATCCAGACCTTGAATTGCTGGCCGTCGCTCACCATGTCAAAAGCGGTGTTTCGCACGAGCGGCATCAGGCCTTTCATCCGCAGCATCGAGGGTTTGCGGACGAGTACGTAGCCACGAATCTCTTTGTAGTCGGTGATACGGCCGTTCTTGACGTCTCCGGTGGAGGCGTCGATGTCGACGGTCGCTTGCAGGGACTGGACCTTGGAGGCCTGGGTATTGAGATAGTCGATTAGATCCTGCTGCGTCGAAGTTTTCAGGGGCCGGTTCGAAAATTGGCGGTCAAGAGGGCGTGTGCGGAACAGACAGCCGCTGAGAGGAAAACTGGCGACCGAGAGAATCAAAAGCAACAGCAGACGCAGATGAGTGCGAGACATTCCTATGTGATTACCTGGAAAGAACTTTTGCCACATCTCTATCTGATTAGTATAAGGCAGAGGAGGGTTCAAGGTTTCGGGACGCAACTGATTTTCAGAGCGGCTGAATCGCGGGCTACTGAGAGTCACAGCGGTGGAAGCTCCGCCTGAAGAGGCAGTTAGAGCACTTCAGGTGTGTACTCGCTATCGCATGCCGAGGGAGCGCCGGTAGGCGGCTACATTGCGGTCGTGCTCTTCCAGATTTTGGGCAAAGCGGTGATGGCCGCTGCCATCGGCGACAAAATAGAGAAAACTTGTGGTGCCGGGATGCAAAGCAGCTTCGAGAGAGCTTTTGCCGGGATTGCCGATTGGCCCGGGCGGAAGTCCGGGAAACCTATATGTGTTGTAGGGAGAGCTCACCGAAAGGTCAGCGTGGTGGAGCGCGCCCTGGTACGTACCCGCCAGCAACTCAGCGTAAATGATGCTGGGGTCGGCATCCAGCGCCATCTTCTGCGACAGGCGGTTGTAATAGACGCTGGCGACGCGGGGACGCTCGTCCGGCGAGGCCGTTTCTTTTTCGACAATCGAGGCCATGGTTACGATGCGATTCACGTCGATAGTGGGGGCGGTATTGGGGCCGGGAGCGAGTCCGATCTGCTGCGCCACCTGGCGAAACTGATGGACCATCATGGCGATCATTTCCTGCTGGCTCTGGGTGCGGGTGAACTGGTAGGTGTTGGGAAAAAGATAGCCTTCGAGCGAGTGGGCCTGGGGCGCGAGGTCGGCAATCAATTGGGTCTGAGTCTGGGCTATGTGGAGAAAGTCGGAGGCTGAGCCGAGTTTGGCGTCCTCCATCGCCTTCGCGATGTCGAACATCGTGTAACCCTCGGGAATCGTGACCTCGTGGAAAAAGATATCGCCGCGGGCGATGCGCGCGTAAACCTGGGGAAGCGTGGCTTCGCGCTCGAAGAGATATTCCCCGGCTTTGAGTGACGGCTTGGGATGGAGGGCGTGCCAGAGGAGAAACGCGGGCTCGCTGCGGATGACTCCTGACTTCTTCAACTCAGTGGCAATGCGGCGTGTCGAAAAGCCGGGACGGAGCAGGAGCGTGGTGTTCGGCGGTGGCGTGCTTGGGGCGTAGGTGAGCCACGCCATGTAGCCAGCGGCGGCGAGAAGGGCGAGCAAGAAGAGTTTGAACAGGGCGCGCAAGGGTTTAGTGTAGAGGGCTTTTTCGATTGCTACAAAGTGCCAGAGTACAGGGCCGCAAGTTTGTGCGGGTATCCTACTCGCCCAGCCAATCCGCGTAAGGCTTCATCGATTCCACGTGGTCGAAGACGATTTTTATTGCGCCTGTAATGGGGATGGCAAGGACGAGGCCAATGGCGCCCCAGACGGCTCCCCAGAAAAGCAGGGCAATGGTGACTGCCAGGGGGTTGATTCTTAGCCTGCTGCCGAGCAATTTCGGGTAGAGGACGTTCAGCGCGAACAGATGCAATCCGACAACGCAGAGGACCACCAAGATCAGGTCGCCGGGTTCGAGTTGGCCGAGGCCGACCAGAATCGGGGGCAGCATTGCCAGCACGATTCCGAGGTAGGGGACGAGGCTAAGAAAGCCGCTGAGAAAGCCGACAAAATAGAAGAAGGGGACGTGGAGTAATCCGAAGATGGCTACGCTGACGGCGGAAATCATCAAGCCGATCAGAAGGTTGCCCACGATGAAGCTCTGGAGCATTTTGCCGATCAGACCCAGCGTGACGAATGCGGTATGCCGGTGGTGTAGAGGGAAGAGCATCACCGTGGCTGTGCGGGCGTGGCTTTGCCAAGTCAGCAGGAAGTAGGCGAGAAACGGGATGAACGAAGCGGCCAGCACGGTGTCGGTCCATGTGCCCGCTCCATGGGTGAGCGCCTCGGACCAACTTTGCACCTGACGGACGGGCACGACATTGGTATCTTCCGGCGAACCGACCACGTCGCCGGTTTTTTCCAGTTTTTCCGCGTCCTGTTGAAAGGGCTGCACGATGGAGCGGATTTTTTGCGAGTATTTTGGGACGTTGTCGGCGAAGATTAGCGCTTGATTGTAAGAAGCGACGGTGACGCCGTAGATCAATCCCAGCATGACCACCACGCTGAGTAAAGCCGCGGTGGCTCGCGGCAAACGCAAATATTCGAGCGCTTGCACGACTGGCGAGAGCATGAAGCTCAGCAGGATGGCGAAGAACAGCACGGCCAGCACGGATTCTCCGTAGTAGGCGAACATGATGACCAGAGCCATCCCTAGTAGGGTTAACGACCAGTGATGGCCTGATTGGGTTTCAGTAGTTTCCATGAAGTTCTGGGTCGCCTTGAGACTGGCCCGTTTGCGACTGGGGAGGGTTGCGACAGGCCAAGTTGTGTCTGGCCAACAATTTTGCCTTAGAGACGACGGAATTGCACTATCGGAATTGGAGTGGCTATTTCGAACAACACCCACCACGGAGGCACGGAGGCACGGAGGAAGGCTTTTCATCATTGTCGAGTCCTACATCTACAATTGACCGATGCAGGCATCAGGTAACCCGTCTCTCGGACGCATTATGGCGCTTGATGTCGGATCGAGAAGAATCGGAGTTGCCGTTACCGATCCGCTCGGCATCACAGCGCAGGGTCTGGATACGATCCAGCGGCAAAATAAGCGCCGCGACTACGAGGCTTTGCGACAAGTGCTGGAAAAATACGAGGTCCGGGAAATTGTGGTCGGCCTTCCCCTGCGCCTAAGCGGCGCTGAAGGCACGCAATCGGAGAAGATGCGCCTGTTTGCCAACGATCTGCACGCTCACTTTGGATTGCCAGTGCATCTATGGGACGAGCGCTGGACATCGACCCAGGCCAACCGGTTGCTACGGGAAACCGATCTGTCGATCAAGAAGCGGGGACAAGCTGTGGATCGTATGGCGGCTATTCTGATTCTTCAGTCTTGGATGGAAGCACAAGGCAGTCGATAATGCGCCGGTTGCGGTTGCGGCTGTAAGAGAGCGGTCAGGACGCGAGTTCGGAGATTTCCGGGAAGCGCAGGTTGCACTTTGTCAGGGCTTTGGTAAGTGCTTGTTCAATCAGGTTTTCTTCGCAATTGCGGGAGATCGCGATTTCGCTGACGAGTAAATAGCGGGCGCGTTCCAACATCTTCTTTTCACGGAACGAGAGCGACTTCGCCTGGCCCAGAATCAGCAGACTCTTAAGAACCGCAGCCACGTCGGTAAGAGAACCGGTGCGCATACGATCTGAGTTTTCTTTAAAGCGGTCTTTCCAGTCGGCGGCGTTGATGCACTCGCCAGACGAGAGATAATCGACGATCTTATCGACTTCGCCGTTGCGAACCACGGGGCGCATTCCGACACTGTTCGCGTTGGCAAACGGCACCATGACTTTCAGGCTGCTGGCGGCAATCTTGAGCAAGTAGAATTTTTCGACGGAGGCGCCGATGGTCCGGCTGCTGATTTGTTCGATGATTCCAACGCCGTGGTTGGGGTAGACGACCTTGTCGCCGATGTGGAAAACGCCGTTTCCGTTCATGGTGGGGCCTCGGCCCGAAGGTGCGTCAGACTTCTTCTAGTCTAGCCGAGCGGGGCCGCTAAGGCAATCGAAAGCGGCGCGGGGCAGCCCAATCGGTTCAGTACCATTTTGTGATCTTGTGCCCGCCCGGCCTAAGTCGTTCCACTTAATAGAGTTGGTCCACTCAGTTTCGGCCCAGAGTGGGGAACTCGCCGCGCCACTCCTAATCGCTGCGGGTTATAATGCCCAGTGGATGACAGAAGAGATCAAAAAGAAGCTTCGGGATGAGCTGAACACTCTCGAGCACGAGTTAGCTTTCGATATCCCGAGAGAGCTTAAAAAGGCCGTCGCTCTCGGTGACCTCAGCGAGAACGCTGAATATCACACGGCTAAGCAGCGCCAGGAGTACCTGAAGGCGCGCGTTCGTCAACTTGGACAACGCCTGGCTGATTTGTCCCTGGTCAACATGAACAACATTCCCAAGGATAAGGTTGGTTTGGGTTCGATGGTCACGATCTTTGACGGCACCAAGAACGAAGAAATGCATTACGAGTTAGTCGCGAGCGAGCAATCGGACGTGGCCGCCGGCAGAATATCGACGACTTCTCCCATAGGACGCGCTTTGCTGAATAAGAAAGTTGGCGATACCGCGACGGTCGTCACGCCGGGGGGTAGCCGCGAAATGGAAATCCTAAAGCTCTCGACGATGCACGATCTCGCCGAGGCCAAGCTGGAAGCGGACTCGAAAGCGAAACCGGAATGACCTGCCGTTCTATAGGTGGACATGAGTTGGACTAGCGGAGTCGGCCGCGCTTGCGGTATTTTGCTGGACGCTATCGTGCGGCTGCTGGCGCTCTCCCGCATTAATCCCAACGTTTTGACCTTGATGGGGCTGGTGGTGAATACCTACGCCGCGTTTCTGTTTGGCTACGCGAACGGCGACAACCAGCGGCGGATGTTCCTCTACGCCGGGTTAGTGATCATCGGATCGGGATTCTTCGATCTGGTAGACGGTCGGGTGGCGCGTCTTTCGAACCAGGTCACGCGCTTCGGAGGATTTTTCGATTCCGTTGTTGACCGCTACAGCGATGCGTCACTTTTTTTCGGCTTGCTGGTTTTTTATGCGCGCGGCAACCGGTTCTTCTATGTGGTCCTCGCCGCCCTGGCCATGATCAGCGCAATTATGGTGAGTTATGCTCGCGCCCGCGCCGAGTCCCTGATTGGCCTGTGCCGAGTCGGTTTCATGGAGCGCCCGGAACGCCTGGTGCTGCTCATCATCGGTGCTGTGTTTAATGTCATGGCGCCCGTGTTGTGGGTGATTGCGGTGCTTTCGACGATCACGGTGATCCACCGGATTATTTACACCTGGCAGCGCACTACCGAGATGGACACGCCCGCTCGGGCAGCCTAGCCTGCTAGACTGACTTTCGCGACTTTCTGCGGAGCTTTCCAAATTGCCAACGAATCCTGTTCTAGTCGTGCATGGCGGTGCCTGGGATATTCCCGATGACATGGTCGGGGCGCATCTCAACGGCGTGCGCAATGCCGCTGCCGCTGGATGGCGCGCGCTGGAGCGCGGCGGGTCGGCGCTGGATGCGGTCGAAGAAGCCGTGGTGATTCTGGAAGACGATGAGACATTCGACGCCGGGCGCGGCAGCTTTCTGAATCGTGATGGCAAGGTGCAACTCGACGCATTCATCATGGATGGCGCTACTCTGCGGGGCGGCGGCGTAGGGTGCGTCGAACGGCTGCGGAATCCGGTTCGCGCTGCCCGCAAGATTCTTAGCGACAGTCCTCATGTTTACTTCGTGGCAGAGGGCGCCGAGCGCTTTGCTGCTGAGCATGGCATCGAGCTTTGCCGCAACGAAGATTTGATCATTCCGCGAGAAGTCGAACGCCTGCGCGAATACCAGGCGCAGGCCTCGAAGGATGGCAACGATCTCTTTGCTCCCACGGCGCACGATATGCTTTCGCACGATACGGTTGGAGCGGTGGCTCTGGATCGCCAGGGCAACATTGCGGCGTCGACATCCACCGGCGGCACGTTGAACAAAGCTCCGGGACGCCTCGGCGATTCGTCGCTGATCGGATGCGGCTGTTACGCCGATAATCTGAGCGCCGCCGCGTCCACGACAGGATGGGGGGAACCCATCATGAAATTGGTGCTCGCGAAGTGGGCGGCGGATCGGGTTGAATCCGGCAGCCTGCCCGAGTGGATTGCGAAGGAAGCGATGAACTATCTGAAGCAGCGATTGAACGGCCACGGCGGAATCATTCTGCTCGATGCGCAAGGCCGCTTCGGAATTGCCCACAACACACCGCGCATGGCGTGGGCGCTGCATACCGAGCACAAGCAAGATGCGGGAATTACGCGGAACTAGCCGCAGCGCGCACTCAATTTGAAACGCAAGAGTCGTCCCTCAGGCGCTGGAAGCGCCACTTATTTGCACGGATTTGCGGCCCGAGTAGAACTCGGGCCCTTCCCAACGGCGCTAGAATCCCTGGTTTTCGGCAGTAGCCTAGAACTCCACGTGGGCGCGAAAGGTTGGAACGACCACCGGTCCCCGGTCGCGGTTGTAGCCGGGATTGTTGAGATGTTGAGCGCCGGGTGCCAGGTAAATTCCGCGCCAGATGTGCGCCGTGTAATACGATTCGAAGATATTCTCCCGCCCGTACCGCAGGCCTCCATCGCCGAGCAAGAAACCTTCGCCACCGTCAGCCAGATAGACCTGATGATCTTTCTTGATTCCGTTTGACACGAAAGCAATGCCCGCTCGATCTTGCTTGCGGTGCCAGAGTGCGCCATTGGCGCCGATCCCCTGATTGAAGGTCGAATCGATTTCGGTATAGGCGAAAGATTCGGTTCTTCCGTTGTCCCATCCCCAGCGCGCGTAGGCCGTGAAATTTCGCGTGAGATTCTGTTCGAGGTTGATACCGAATCCATATTTGCGGGTGACGTGCCAGGGATGGTTCGTGATGTCCGGAACTTTAACGGTGCCTTCCACGAACTGCTCGTTCGCGTTGCGATAGATGCCCATGTTGGCGTTGTTGGTATAGGCCAGCAGTCGCACCACTCCAGCTTTTTTGGGAATGATGCCGTGACGCAGTTCGTATTCGTAGTTTTCCGCATGAACTTGCCAGGGGCGCCATACGAGATCGATTCCGTTCGCAACTTTTGGCATGAGGGCTTCGGAGAAGCGGAAACCCCAGTTACGGTCTTCATAGTCGGCGACGAGGCCAACCGTGTATCCCCGCGTGTCGGCGGCGTAGTCCCAGGCGCCGTTGTTGTCAACAGACCAGTTGATGAACTGAAAATGTGTGTCGGTGCCGACTGAGTTCAGGTCGAAGAAATCCGGCATGCTGAATTTGCCGAAACGAATCTCCAGACGGCGCCGGGGCAACTCGTCGAACAACGAGAAATAGTTGCGCTGGTTTTCGACTTTGTCTTTGCTCAGGGCAAACACTTTGTGGATCATGCCTCGGCCAAGGTAGGGTTCCTTGCTCAACGACGGATTGCGAACGATGTCGAGGTCAGTATTTCCGGCAAGTCCGAACCCTTGACTTAGAGCGGCACCGCCGGCCTCCTCGATATCCACCAGGAGTTCGGTCGAATTGTTGATGCGCACGCCGGAGTAGAGCGTCATCACGCGCGAAGTTGCTTTCTCGTAGTTGGGGCCGAGACTGTGCGGACCGCTGTAGTCAGCGTGAAAGTCGGGATGACTTTGAAAGATGAAGTTTGCCTGTCCGGAGAGCCAGAATCGCGTGCTGGCAAAATGCGGGAGCATCGACTCGGGGTCGGCAATAGCGCCGGAATCGGCGTCAGGAGTTCCCGCGGGATCGGCAGCGGTTTGCTGGGAGGCGGGGGGATTCTCTGGGCTAGAGACAGCACCGGGCTGCGACTGAGCGCTAGCGGGCGGAGCTGCCGAGAGCGCGATTAGTGTCAGGGCCCATAACGACAGCGAGGCAAGAGGAAGGGACCGGCTTGGCAGCAAAGAGTTCATTATGAAAATGAATTTCAATTTCAATATCATGGTTTGAGGTTAACGGCCGCGGGCGATGCTTAGCGACGCTCTTAATCACGATGGGATGTGATTATAATCACGGTTCGGCTACCAACCTTCTCCCCAAAATCTGTTTTGCTATACTGTAGGGGAGTATACTATAGGTGAGGGTGGAAGAATGCATACCGTCGAAGAAAAGCCCAAGCTCATCCTGCGAATCAAACGCATCAAGGGTCAGATCGCTGCCATTGAACGCGCCCTTGAGGCGGATCAGGATTGCTCCGATGTGTTGCAGTTGATTACGGCTGCCCGCGGCGCCATGAACGGATTGATGGCCGAATTGCTGGAGGGCCACATACGCTTTCATGTCATCGACCCGAAAAAGATGAGTTCCGAGCAGGCGCTCGCCACCGACGAACTGATCGACATCGTGCGCTCGTACCTAAAATAAACGAAGCCCGACGCGCATGTTCGTGGGGCACGAAAAAAAGGACAGCCCGGAGCCCCCCAAGGCCGTCCTGATAAACCCTCCCGGTTAGAAGGGCAACTGGAATTAAGATAAGTGCGGGAGATTGCAGGAGTATTGCAGTTTTATGAAAGTCCGATGAATTTGATCTCGCCTGATTCCCGCACGCCCTTGCTCGATATGCGGAATTTGCGCGTGATGCGCGGCGGTAAGGTGGTTCTCGACGACTTCAACCTCTGCGTTCACGCCGACGAACATATCGCCGTGCTGGGGCCGAATGGGTGCGGCAAATCGACCCTGATTAAGACCATCACCCGCGAGTGCTATCCGGTGGTCCGCGGACGGTCGACTATGGCCATTCTCGGCGAGAAAAGTTGGAACATCTTTGAGTTGCGCTCGCTACTCGGCATTGTCTCGAACGACCTGATGTCGATGTGTACGGGAGAGGCGAGCGGACTCGACGTTGTTCTTTCCGGCTTTTTCAGCAGCACACGCATTTTTCCGAACCATAGCGTCGACGCCAGATATCGAAGGCAAGCGGAAGTGACGTTAGACCAGCTTGGAGTCGCTCACCTGGCGGAACGTCCAGTGGAGGAGATGTCGTCGGGTGAGGCGAAACGCGTCCTCATCGCCAGAGCGCTGGTGCACAAGCCCCGAGCGCTGCTGTTCGACGAGCCCAGCAATTCTCTCGACATTTCGGCGCAACGCAGTTTGAGGGAGACGATGCGCGCCTTGGCGAAGTCAGGAATCGGAATCATTCTCGTTACCCACGAATTGCCTGACATTGTTCCGGAGATCGGACGTGTGTTGCTCATGGCGAATGGTCGAATCGTCGCGGACGGGCCTAAGGACGAGGTATTACAGGAAGAAAGGCTGAGTGGACTGTTCGGGCTCAAAGTCCAGTTCGGGCAGCGGGACGGCTACTACCATATCTGGTGATGCCCCCTGTGTCGGCCATCACAATTGGATGTGATCGGTCGCGCAGCAGGCCGGAGTGGAGCCGCTGCTATATTGATCGGAAGATCACAGAATCGACTGGAGAAGGAATCATGACCCGCAAGACCGAACAATCGCGCAAACTGCAAAAGCGCGCGGAACAGTTGATTCCCGGAGGCGTGAATTCTCCGGTGCGCGCTTTTGGCAGCGTCGGCGGCGATCCGCTGTACATTGTGCGGGGCCAGGGGTCGCACATCTGGGACGCGGATGGCAACGAGTATGTGGACTACATCGGCTCGTGGGGACCACTGATTCTGGGGCATGCGGCTCCGTCGGTTATCGAAGCAGTGATCACGGCGGCGCGTAGTGGAACCAGCTTCGGGGCGTCGACTCCTGCTGAAGCCGATCTCGCGGAGTTGGTGATTTCTGCATTTCCGCACATGCAAAAGGTTCGCTTCGTCAGTTCGGGCACGGAAGCGACCATGTCGGCAATTCGTCTGGCTCGCGGATATACGAAGCGCAAGTACATTGTGAAGTTTGAAGGCTGCTATCACGGCCACTCCGATGCGCTGCTGGTGAAGGCAGGGTCGGGAGTGGCGACGCTGGGGATTCCGGGTTCGGCGGGCGTTCCGGAAGAATTCACGCAGTTCACGCTGGCGCTGCCCTACAACGACGTGGCCGCTCTCGAGCAGGCGTTCGACAAGTTCAAGCAGCAGATTGCATGCGTCATCGTGGAGCCGGTCGTCGGAAATATGGGGTGCGTGCCTCCGGCGAAGGGGTATCTCGAAGCTCTGCGTGCCATTACTTCACGCGATAAGTCGGTGCTGATCTTCGACGAAGTGATGACTGGATTCCGTCTGGCTTTCGGCGGAGCGCAGGAACTCTATGGCGTTCAGCCCGACCTCACGACCATGGGCAAGATCATCGGCGGAGGATTGCCGGTGGGAGCTTACGGTGGTCCAAGCGAAATTATGGACATGATTTCTCCGCTGGGTCCGGTGTATCAGGCGGGCACGCTGTCGGGGAATCCGCTGGCGATGGCTGCGGGCTTTGCGACGCTGAGTTATTTGCGCGAGCACAAGAAAGATGTCTATGCGAAGCTCGACAAACTAGCTCGCGAGGTCGTCGCCGGAGTAGCAGCCGCGGCCAAAGATGCGGGCGTGACCATGTGCCACAACCGCGTCGGCTCGATGTTCACATGGTTCTTTACGGCAGGGCCGGTTACGGATTGGGGTTCGGCAGAGAAATCCGATACGAAGGCGTTTGGACGATTCTTTCGGGCAATGCTGGAGAACGGGATCTATCTTCCGCCTTCGCAGTTTGAAGCGGCGTTTTTGGGAGCGGCGCACAGCGAAAAAGATGTGCAGCAGACGATTGCGGCGGCGAAGCAGGCGTTTGCAGGGGTGGCGGCGTAGGGAAGGTCTTAGTTAGTGAAATGGCGGCGATGTTACGTCAACTAAAGCCTTCAGCTCTATAATCTGAGTTTGTGTCGGTGATGGCCAAGAGGTTTTCACTCTCCCTGCTTTTGTCTTGTGGGCTCTGGACGTGTGCCACAGCTCAATCACCGTCATGCGTGCCGACCGGACCTTGGAAAGAAGCTCCGCCAAATGCCGTAGTCGATATTTTGCTAACCGAGAAGAAAATCCACGCATGTGACAAGACAAAACCGCGAGACTGTGAGTTTCCAAGAGCTACATTCCGCATCACCAACTGCGGTTCATTTCCGTTTTACACTCCTAAGACCATCAGAAATGTTGAGTGGCACGGCGGATTCGAGGACATCGTCGTCGGCCCATTCGATGCGAAAGCCTTGCACAGTAACGAAGCGGCAGATTATGGCCCCGACTACCATCCAGACGTGATCAAGGAAATCAAAGAGTCGTGGATTCTGCTGATGCCGGGTGATTTTTACGGCGGTACGATGCGGCTACACACCGCACCACTATCACCCGGGACCTACAAGGTGATTGGGCGTCGATGTCCACCTCGCCTAGCGGATGAACTACGGAGTCAATTGGCGTCGGCGTTGAAATTCCCCGTTCTGCTCGAAAATGTAGACTCTCAACCTGTTTACCTCAAGGTTGTTAAGTAGCCGGGTCTCTGTCAACTGACGCAAACAAGGCCATAGCACTAATTAACCCGGACGCGATGTTTCGCCAGCTGGGGATCGCCGTTAGCTCGCTTTGGCAGCTGACCACGTTCCGAAGTCGCCAATCGTGCATCCGCCCGTGTAACTCCCAGACGCAGAATTACCAGCCGAATTGATTGTGCCAGTCATGTCTAGAACCTGATTGCCCAGCGACATCTGAATCGTTATTGTGGTCCCAATGATGCTCCCCGACGACGACGCCATCGGTGTACAGGTTGTCCCATTCACAGTGATTGCTCCTGCCGTGACAGAGCTACCCTTTTGTTGAATTGTTGTGCTCCCCGTGATGTCTTGGTCCGATACGCTTGAATGGCCGTTGAATTGCCAGTTTCCAGCAACATTGGGCGTCGGATTTCTGCTGCTACCACAGGCGATGAGACAACACAGCAAAATAAGGCTTAGGACCGTTTTCACGGGTATGCTCCGAGGCAAGCAGGGGTTGCGCTAAAGCTGCGTGCTCCTGCGACCGTTCATTATCTGCTACAGGTATGGGTGTTGAAAACAGCGATTTACGCTAAGTGGCAAATACATTCCTATGGAGTCAAGGGTGGAGTAAGGCCGAAAGCTTCCATCTCATCGACTTTTACAAACTTCCAGCCCTCGCCCTTGTGCTGCCGGAGTAGATTTCCCGTCGCTATTACAGTCTGGGCGCGATCGGCGCCTGGCGCGCGATGTCCGCCATCGTGCAGCAGGATCACATCCCCACCGTGCATTTGCCGCACCACTTTCCTCTCGATCTCCGCAGCTGGCGGCGCGTTCCAGTCGTAGCCGGTGACATTCCACATTATTGGTTCGAGGCCGAGTTCCCGGGCGATTTTTAGAGTTGCGGGACGTCTTCCGCCGAAGGGTGGACGAAACAGATTGGAATGTTCGCCGATGGCATCTTGCAGAGCTTTGCGGCAGTCAACGAGTTCGGTGCGCGTTTGGGACGCTGTTTTGAATGTGAGCAGAGGATGGGTGAAAGTGTGGTTGCCAATGACGTGTCCTGCTTCGGCTACGGCTCGCGCGATATCGGGACGCTGCTGGACGTAGCGTCCGATCATGAAGAAAGTCGCTTGTACGTTGTGCTTGGCTAGCACCTCGAGCAACTTTAAAGTGTGTGGATCGTTGGGGCCGTCGTCGTAGGTCAAGGCGATTTGTTTGCTTCCTCGCGAGCCGCTGGCGAAGGTGCGGCCGAACCATTGTCCCGTCGGCGCCATGGACTGATATCCGGCTGCCGCGGACGCGGCGATAGCGGTGCTCAGTCCGATCAGCGCGGGAAGCATGTGGAGATTCTAGCGCGTCGTTCGCTCTTCGCTGTTCGTCGTTCGCAAATCGTCGTTCGCAAATCTGTTCTGTGTGCGAAAAGCGAACGACGAATAGCGAACGACGGAATTCCACAATTGCGTCGCAGCGCGAAGCCATATATTCTGCTTTCGAGTTCTCCAACTAACCAACAATCCATGGCCAAGCTTTTCGAGCTTCCCCGATACATTGCGGTTGAAGGTCCCATACGAGTGGGGAAGAGCACGCTGGCGCGGGTTCTTGGAGAGCGGTTGGCGGCGCAGCGCGTCATCGAACCGGAAGACAATCCGTTCCTGAAGGCGTTTTACGAGGGCGAACCGGGCGCGGCATTTCAGGCGCAGCTGGCATTTCTGATCCGGCGATTTGAGCAATTGCGCGCGCTCGATTTGAGCGCGCAGTCGAATAAGACGGTTGTGTCCGACTATATTTTTGAGAAAGACAAGCTCTTCGCCTGCCTCAACCTGAACGATCAGGAACTGGACACCTACAACCGGTACTTCAATTATTTTCGCGACCAGCTGCCGACACCCGATCTCGTCATCTATCTGCAGGCCACTCCCGAAGTGTTGAAGAAGCGGCTGAAGAAAAAGAATGCGGCCGGCGAAAAGGCCATCAGCGAGGATTACCTGATGGAAGTGGTGAAGGCGTACGAACACTTTTTCTTTCACTACACACAGTCGGATCTGCTGATCGTAAATACGTCGGAGATCGACTTTGTCGATCGCAACGAAGATCTGCAGGAGTTGCTGAAGAAAGTTTCCGCGCCGATCAAGGGCACGCAGTATTTCCTGCCGCTCGGCGGGGAGAACGCGGCTAGCGCGTAGCCGAAAAGGTCTCAGGTCTTAGAGGTCAGGTCTCAGGAAAATCCTTCGAACCATTTTCCCGGGGAGTCGAGCTGGCACCAATAACGCCCTCGACCAGCCACTTTTTTGGGTCTATAATCCAAGTCGCGTCATCCAAAGACGCGTACAGGCTCTATCCGCCGGGTTTGCGGAGGGGCACTGGAGGACACAGTGAGTCTTACCCCGATCGGCGCGCTTGGCCACAGCCGAAAAATTACTACTGCCACGATCCGAGAAAAGAAGTTTCGCCACGAACCGATCACCTGCCTGACGGCATACGACTACGCGACCGCTCGACTGGTGGATGAGGCTGGCATTGACGTTGCGCTGGTGGGCGATTCGCTGGCGATGACCATGCTCGGCTATGAGAACACGCTCTCGGTGACGGTCGACGAGATGCTGCATCATGTCAAAGCGGTGCGGCGTGGCCTGAAAGATGCCTTGCTGATCGCGGATATGCCGTACGGATCGTACCAAGCCGATTCGACCGAAGGGGTGCACAACGCGGCGCGATTTGTAAAAGAGGGCGGCGCCGAGGCGGTGAAGATGGAGGGCGGCGAGAAGCGAGTCGATGTGATTCGCCGCGTGATTGACGCGGAGATACCCGTCGCAGGACACATTGGCCTGACACCGCAATCGCTCAACATCATGGGCGGCTATAAGGTGCAAGGCAAAACGCTCTATGCTATCGAGCAGTTAATGCGCGACGCGATTGCTCTCGATCACGCTGGCGTGGCGTGCATTTATCTGGAAGGCATTCCGCGCGAAGTTGCGGCCATGATTACGGCCGAGGTCGAAGCGCCGACGATTGGGATTGGCGCTGGCCCGGATTGTGATGGCCAGGTGCTCGTATTCCATGATCTGGTGAACCTGACGTTTGGACATCCGGCAAAATTTGTGCGCCGCTATGGTGACGCAGCCGCGCTGATCACCGAATCTGTGCTGGCGTTCAAGGCCGATGTGATTTCGCACCAGTTCCCGAACGACAGCGAGTCGTACCACTTGCCGGCAGAAACGCGGGAGGCACTCGAAACAACACTCCACCGAAAGCCCGCTCTGCGGCGATAATAGTGCCGGAAAGAGTGCGGAGAGAAGTGTCGAGAAAAGTGCCGGGAGAAACCGTGGTGCGTGAAAAAAAGCAGGCGCTTTGGCAGGCTGCCAAAGTAGGGCGGTATTGCGTGGCCGTGGTCTTTGTCATTGGGCTTGCGCTCGCGCTGTCCGGGTGCTCAAAGCCGCCGCAGCCGCCTGTTCCTGAGGAGGCGGCGAAGCCAACCGGCCTAGAGTCGATTCCCGCTTCCGATCCCTTGAAGTACCCCCGTATCAGCGATATGGCGAACTGGAAGAATCCTTACCTGGTGGTTCGCGAAGATGGAATTGGCATGGTCGATCTTTCGAACCACGAGATCCACATGTTGAAGCCGGAAGAAGTTCCAGCTGAATTGGTTGCGCTTTCTCCGACGGCGTGGCCGTATGGGCGGGCGGTGCTGATTGCGCAAGCCATCCCGAAAGACGCCAGCGAACAAACGAAAGCGAGCTTGCGTAAGAATCGCGCGCTGCTGATCGGAACTCTTAAAGAATTGGACGTCCAATACCAAGAAGCGCCTTGACCATGTGCCCATGGCCTTGTGCGGTGACCGGCGAGATGGGCGGTGGTCGGTATCTGGCTGCCGGAGACGAGGCAGGCGGCGTCTTTATCCGTGACGTCTTTGCACCTGAATTGTTTACGAACCATGCAGGTTTGCGCCACTATCTCTGAAGCCCGAGCCGCGTGCCGCGCCGCTCATCGCGATCATAAACGGATTGGCCTCGTCCCCACCATGGGTGCGTTGCATGAGGGCCACCTGTCGCTGGTGCGGACTGCCAAAGCGCAGTGCGATGTTGTCGCTGTTTCCATTTTTGTAAATCCCACACAATTTGGACCGTCGGAAGATTTATCGAAGTATCCGCGGCAATTCGAGCGAGACTGCCGGTTGCTGGAAAAGGAAGGAGTCGAGATTCTTTTCGCGCCTCAGGTCGAAGAGATGTATCCGCAGGGGCAAGTTACTTGGGTGGTGGTCGAAGGACTCAGCGAGAAGCTGGATGGACGCTCCCGTCCGGGACATTTTCGGGGCGTGACTACGGTGGTCGGAAAGCTCTTCCACATCCTGACGCCCGACGCAGCCTATTTCGGACAGAAGGACGCAGCGCAACTGGCGGTCATCCGACGGATGGTGCGGGATCTCAATTTTGGGGTCGAGATTGTAGCGTGCCCGATCGTGCGCGGAGCCGACGGTCTGGCGATGAGTTCGCGTAATGCCTATCTGAGCCAGGAAGAGCGCAATCGCGCCCTGGTGCTGCACGAATCTTTGCGGCGCGTGGAACAAGAATTTAGCGGAGGGGAACGAGATGCGAGGGTGCTGATCTCAGTGGCCAAAGAGATTCTTGCCCGCGAACCGCAGGTGCGACTGGACTACTGCGAGATTGTCGACCCCGATACGCTCGATCCGGTCGAGCGCATTTCGCAGCGAGCTTTGGTTGCGGTCGCTGCCTACGTGGGGACGACGCGCCTGATTGACAACTTGCTGCTGAATGGATGAAGACAGCTCAGATGGAGTCCAGCGTCGGCGGGATACTCCGCGAGTGGTTTTGTTTGACTTCGTGCTGACCGCGTCCGTAAGATTCAGCCCTGTCTGAGGTGGGGAAAATGGTGGGCGAGATTGTCTCGCATTACCGCATCGTCGAGAAGTTGGGCGGCGGCGGGATGGGCGTGGTGTACAAGGCGGAAGACACGCGCCTTGATCGTTTTGTCGCGTTGAAGTTTCTGCCTGAAGACGTGGCGCAAGACCGGCAGGCGCTGGAGCGTTTCCGGCGCGAGGCAAAGGCCGCATCGGCGCTGAACCATCCCAACATTTGCACGATCTACGATATCGGCGAGCAGAACGGTAAGGCGTTCATCGTCATGGAATTTCTTGACGGCGCCACGCTGAAACACGTGATCGGGAATCGTTCGATGGAGTTGGATACCTTGCTGTCGCTGGGTATCGAAATTGCGGACGCACTGGATGCGGCGCACACGCAGGGAATCGTTCATCGGGATATTAAGCCGGCAAATATTTTTGTTACGAAGCGAGGGCACGCGAAAGTTCTCGATTTCGGTTTGGCCAAAGTCACGCAGCCGGCGACGCGCGCGGTGGAATCGTCGGGCGTGACGTCGGAGGCGACGGTTGCGGAGGAGCATCTGACCAGTCCCGGGTCGGCGATTGGAACGGTGGCGTATATGTCTCCGGAGCAGGCGAAGGGCAAGGAACTGGATTCGCGGACGGACCTTTTTTCGTTTGGCGCTGTGCTCTATGAAATGGCTACTGGAGTCGTGCCATTTCGCGGAGATACATCGGCTCTGATTTTTCAAGCGATTCTCGATCGTGCGCCGGTATCGCCGGTCCGGCTGAATCCTGATCTTCCGGTCAAGCTCGAAGACATCATCAACAAGGCGCTGGAGAAAGATCGCAATCTCCGCTATCAACATGCGGCGGATATCCGCACCGATCTGCAACGGCTCAAACGGGACACGGATACGGGACGCGCGGTGGCGGCGAGCTCGGGTTCGGTGGCAGCGGCGCATGATTCGGGATCGCGTCCGGTGGCACAGACAGGTTCTTCGGGATCGAATGCCGCCGTGGGAGCGGGATCGGCGGAAGTGGCGAGACCGGCCAGCGGGGCGGTTCCGGCGGGCGTTGGCAGTGGGTCAGCGACGACGTTGAGAGCGAGGGAATCGTCGGAGAAATCATGGTCGAAGAAATTAATCATTCCCGTCGTCGCGGCTGTGGTCGCGATTGCGGCGCTGGTCGGCGGATTTCTGGTCTATCGTTCGCGTGCAACGAATGCGCTGAGTGACAGAGATTCAGCGGTGCTTGCCGACTTCGTCAACACCACCGGCGACACGGTGTTCGATGGGACGTTGAAGCAGGCCTTGGCGGTGCAACTGGAGCAATCGCCGTATTTGAATCTGCTGCCGGAATCCCGCATACGCGCAGCCTTGCGCTTTATGGGGCGACAACCCGACGAGCGGATCAGTAACGATGTTGCCCGCGAAATCTGCCTGCGCGAAGGCGCCAAGGCGATGCTCACGGGATCGATCGCGAGCCTGGGCACGCACTACGTGATCACGGTTTCCGCGCTGAACGCGCAGACGGGCGATGTGCTGGCGCGCGAAGAGGTCGAGGCGGAAAGCAAAGAGCAGGTGCTGAAGTCACTCGACAAGGCGGCTTCGAGTTTGCGTGGGAAGTTGGGAGAATCGATCGGGTCGGTACAGAAATTTGCGACTCCGCTGGAGCAGGCGACCACGTCTTCGCTTGAAGCTCTGCAAGCGTTCAGCCGGGGCGAGCAAGCACATCAGAGGCTGGATGATGAGCACGCGATTCCGGATCTCAAGCGCGCGGTGGAACTGGATCCTAACTTCGCGATGGCGTATGCCACGTTGGGAGTCGCCTACAACAACATTACGCAAACCCAACTCGCGGACACTTACATCACGAAAGCGTTCGATCTGAAGGAGAGAGCCAGCGAACGGGAACGTCTCTACATCTCGTCGCACTACTACGATATTGTGACCGGCGACGTCGATAAGGCGATCGAGGTTTACCTGCAGTGGGTGCAGACGTACCCGCGGGATACGCCTCCGCGCGACAACCTTTCGCTGCGTTACGCACTGATCGGGCAGCAGGATAAGGCGCTTGCCAGTTCGATGGAAGCGATGCGAATCGATCCCAAAGACTCCTATGCCTTCCAGAACGTCGCCGATGCGTACGAACGCTTGAATCGTTTTGACGAAGCGAAAGCGGTGGCGGATCAAGGCGTGGCGCAGAATATGGGTGATTCGATCCATTTCACACTTTTCGACCTCGCACTGCAGCGTCACGACGAGGCGGGGCAGCGTCAGGTCGTGGAATGGGCAACAGGCAGAACATACGAACCGTTGTTGAAGTGGTTTTGGGCGCGCAGCCAGTGGACCCTCGGAAAGGTGAAGACTGCGCGCGCGGACGACGCGAAGGGTGACGCGGCCGCCAAGCAGGTTGGGTACAAGGAGCTCAGCGGAATCATTCTTGCGATGGAGGCCATGGACGAAGTTCATGTTGGGAATGCGGCCGAGGCGCGCCGGAAAATTTCGGAGGCGCTCGCGGCTTCCCAGGATCACGAGACCCGTTCGATTTGCATGGTGGCGCTGGCGTCCACAGGAGACGGCGTGCGCAGCCAGAAAATGGCGGATGAGATGGCGCACCAATATCCCACCCAGACCGTGCTGAACAAAGTTTGGATTCCGGTTGCAGCAGCATTCACCGATCTGCAGCAGAACCGACCGGCGCAAGCCATCGCGCGACTGGAAACGTCGGTGCCTTACGAACTTGGCAGTGGACCGGGAGCGTCCGGATACATGATTAACTCTCTGCGCGCAGAAGCGTATCTAAGGCTGAAAGATGGCGCGAAGGCGGCGGCGGAATACCGGAAGATTCTCGACCACCCTGGCATCGATCCCGAGGATGTCACCTACACCCTGTCTCATCTTGGAATGGGACGCGCTTTGGCATTGCAAGGCAACACGGCGGGCGCGAAGTCGGCCTACCAGGATTTTTTTGCGGCGTGGAAAGATGCGGATCCCGACGTGCCTATCTTGAGGCAGGCAAAGGCGGAGTACGAGAAATTGCAGTAACACAAGCGCTGAGAACGCTGCGGGCGAAACCCCCTGCTGGGCTCCCTCTATGTTCGTCATTCCTTAGGGAGTTGAGTCCGTCTCTCGTCCGACCCGTAGCCGATCGCTGCTGTCCAACCGGAGCCTCTCTACCGTCTTCGCCCGATGGTGGGGTAGTCACGCGGATCGTAGGGTTGAGGAGTCGGCAGCCGTTGAGGTTGCTGGACAGATCCTGAAGGAGGAATTATATGAACAAAGATCAAGTTTCGGGCAAAGTGGATCAGGCGGTGGGAAAAGTGAAACAGAACGTCGGCGAAGCTGTCGGCAACGACAACCTGGCCAACAAGGGCGTCGTCGAGCAAGCGAAGGGTGCTGCCAAGGAGACGTGGGGCAACGCAAAAGACGCTGCTGCGAAAGTGCATAAGACTCAGACGGAATCCGCACATGAAAAGGCGGATGAGACCCGCGGAAAGATCAGCCAGTCGGTGCAGAACACGAAGGATAAAGTGAATAACAAGATCGATGAATTCAAGGAACGGCACTCCGCGTAAGGAGGGCTGCCTTTGAACCTTGGATTTATATCGAAGGTGAAGTGGCGTTGTTGAAACGCGAGTTGCCGGAGACGAATGGATTTCCGGCGACGAAGTAACGAAGTGGGTACCCCGCGGATTTAATGATTCCGATCCGCGGGGTGACGGTTATTCGACGTACGTGGAAGCCATCGTCCACCAAGCGCAAGTCGGAGCGTGGGCTCATGAACGACTTGCCGTTGACGCGTTCGCGCGTTACATTGAGGGCTTCGCACAGACGCCCGGGGCCGGACGCGATTTTCTTAAGAAATGAGATTTTCTGGGTGTCTACGTCGGACTCGTTTGCGAAATCGAGACCGCGCGCGGCGGCCATTTGGTCGATCCCGGCCACGGGTTCGAGCGCACGAAACAGGACGCCTCCCGCCACTCCTTCGGGCAAGCAGGAAACGTTCAAGCAGTAGTGATTTCCATAGATAAAGTAAACGTAAGCGTAGCCGGGAGGGCCGAACAGAACAGCGTTTCGCGCCGTCTTGCCGGCGGCAGAGTGCGCGGCATCGTCGCCTTGGCCGAGGTAAGCTTCGGTTTCGACAAGGCGACCCGCGAGGACTCCTCGGGAAGTTTTGCGGATGAGCAACTTGCCAAGTAATTCGCGGGCGACTCGGCGCGGGTCGCGATTGAAGAAATCCGCTTTCAGTTGAGTGACGCGGCCGATGGAATTCATGCGGTTCAGGGTAGAGCGGATCTAGAGTTAAGAATTTTGCCGAACTGCGCTCGGCTGGGCGGGCGAGATGCCCGCCACCACACGAGCTAAGCGATCAGGCGGCACTTTTCAGGTACTTTAGAACTTCTTCGGCGTGGCCTTCGGCTTTGACGTTGTTGAAGATGTGCTTGATTTTGCCGTCGGGGCCGATCACAAAGGTGGTTCTGGCGATTCCTTCGACCTTCTTGCCGTACATATTCTTCTCTTTGACGACGCCGAAGAGATTGGCAATTTTCTTTTCGGGATCGGCCAGAAGCGGAAAGGGTAGACTGAATTTATCCTGGAATTTCTTCTGCGAGGCTGAGGTATCCCGAGAAATTCCGAGCAGAACCGCGCCCGTTTTCTTGATCGCCGAATAGCTGTCGCGGAAGCTGCAGGCCTCGATGGTGCACCCGGGAGTATCGGCTTTGGGATAGAAATAAAGCACTACTGTCTTGCCGCGAAAATCTTTCAAGGCAACCTCTTTGCCATTCTCGTCCGTCGTACTGAAGTCTGGGGATTTATCATTGACATCCATGCAGTTTTCTCCTTGCCGCTCGCAGTCTCATCGCAATTTATATCGTAACGGGCGGTTCGCCGTCACCTTGGCCGCTGTGGTGTGGCTGGCGATTGCGCCACTCGCGGCGCAAATCCTGACGCAGTATGCGCGCAAGGGCAACGTCGACAAAGGTCCTCGGGCACTGGGTTTGGTCCAACTTGCGCCTTCGGGCAAAAAGGGACGCCTGATTCCCATCGCCATCATGCTGGACGGCAAGTTCTTCGACGCGGGCTCCTACAAGGCAAGCCCCGTGCCGATGGCGCTCGACTTCGATACGGTCTATGAGGCCTTTCGCACGGGAGTGTCGCAGGGCGTCTTCACGATCACGCAGCCGGGACAACTGAATCATGTCTGGATTGCGGAAGGAACGTGGCTCCCCGCGGGGATGGTGGATCCGAAGAAAGCCAAGAAGTATTCCACGCCGGTGATTGCCGACGATGACAAAGATGGTCCGCCGGTTCTGCATCGGCGCGTGGAGAAATCGGATTCGGATAGCGACTCGGACAGCAAGAAGGCCGAAAAAAGCAAAGACGATAAGAGCAAAGACGACAAGAGCAAGGACGAGCAAAAACCTTCCACGCCCGCGTCGACCGCGACCGGAACGTCGTCGACGGCGCCGGCCTCCACTGCTCCGGCCAGCGGAACGCCGAGCGGGACTTCGACGGCGGGGACGACTCCTGCGACGACAGCATCGGGCAGCGCTCCGCCGGCGAGTGACAGCGCCAAGGGTCCGGCGACAACTCCCTCGGACGCCGCGAAAACGGCTGCGCCTACCGCGACCTCAAAAGTAGCGGCGGACGATGAGACGATTCAGGATCCGAACCGCCCTCGGTTGCGCCGCGGTAAGCCGGAGTCGACGGAGCACCGTGAGGCGTACACGACTTTTGACGCTGCAATATATAGTCCCGCCGCCCCGATGAATGGAAAAACAGACGCGAAACAGCCGCTCGACGCGGTGCCAGCGCCGGTTCTGATTCCAGTGATTTCGGATGCGGGCGGTCCCGATCCGCGGCCGTATCTGTACGAGTTGAAGCCCGTGGAAGAGGCCATTTATCGCAACAAGATGCTGGAGCTGGCCGCCCAGCAGCTTCACTCGCACGGGAGCGCGGTGGCAAAAGACACTGCGACTCCGCGGAAGACGGCGGCCGGCAAGTCAGGAGCGAAGGCGGCCAAACCGGACTTCGATTACGTCAGCCTGCATATCTTCGATCTTTCCAATTCGAACGAGCCGGTGCTCGTTCTCTCCGCCAAGACTCATCCGGCGGATCCGGGCGCGAAAGGGAGCATCGAAGAGCCGAAAGAGATCACGTTGATTGCCCGCACGAATCTCGAAGGGGACTTACAAAAGCTATTCTTCTCCGAGACTGATTCCCGCCATCTCTACTCCAGTCCGCGGATGGAATTGATCGACGCGGTCGACGCCGACGGCGATGGCCGCGGTGAATTACTATTCCGAAGAACCTTCGACGACGGCAGCGCCTATGCCATCTACCGCGTCACCGCGGATGGGCTCTGGCCGCTGTTTGAGGGAACACCATAGAGGTCTCAGGTCTCGGGTCTCGGGTCTCAGGTCTCAGGTCTCAGGTTTTCGAGGGGATGCTTGTCGACTTAGGGGCCTTCCATGCCACCAACCGATCGCTAACCTTTATCATCAAGAACCGTGAGTTTCGGGAGCGTTGCTTATGAAGAGCTGGGTTCTTCTCTTTGTTTTCTGTTTCGCTTTCTGCCTCTCAGTGTTTGGCGCCGAGGGCAAGCCTGTTACGTACAAGTCCGGTGACGAAACGGTTTCTGGCATTCTCTACTCGCCGGCTGGTAACGGGCCGTTTCCGGCGCTTATCGTGATTCATGAGTACTGGGGATTGAATGACTGGGTGAAGGAGCAAGCTGGAAAACTCGCCGACCAGGGTTATGTCGCACTCGCCATCGACCTGTATCGCGGGAAGGTTGCTGACAATCCGGATATGGCTCATGAACTGATGCGCGGCGTACCGGAAGACCGCGCGCTTCGCGACTTGCGGTCTGCTGATGACTTCCTGGCGTCGCAGCCGAAGGTGAAAAACGATCGTATCGGTTCGATCGGATGGTGCATGGGTGGCGGCTACTCGCTCGATACGGCGCTGGCCGAGCCGCGATTGGCGGCAACGGTGATCAACTACGGACGTCTTGCCACCGATCCGGCGGCGCTCAAGAAAATCAACGCTCCGATCCTGGGCAATTTTGGCGGGCAGGATCGCGGAATTACTCCCGAGGATGTGAAGAAGTTTCAACAGACTATGGAGCAACTGGGAAAGAAAATCGATGTGAAAATCTATCCCGACGCGGGACACGCTTTTGAAAATCCAGGTAACAAACAGGGATACCGGGCGGACGACGCGGCCGATGCGTGGCAGCGCACGGTCGCTTTTCTGGCCGCGAACCTGAAAAAGTGACGAAAGGGGAAGAACCGAGGTCGCGCTGATTTTACGGAGCTTATCGACCGGTGCGCGACTGCTCTTGCAAGGCCGCCGAAATATGTTGGGCAGTTTTTTCGGAGTTCGGGAGTCGTTTGCCGCGCGAAAACATCCGTAGAACCGGCTGCAGTAAAACGGTCAGGAATTTCCACTTGCCAGACGGTACTACTCTGGTTACTATGCACGCATCTTCTTTGACACTTGAGTTCGACACTTGAGCAGTGGCTTTGAGCTTGGCTTTTGGCTCGTTACGCACTTATGAACATCGGCGAAACCATTCGCAATTTCCGACTCCAGCGAAGCATGTCCCAAGGCGACATTGAAAAGCGCACGGGCCTCTTGCGCTGCTACCTTTCGCGGGTGGAGAACGGCCATACGGTTCCTTCTCTGGATACGCTGGCGAAGATCGCCGGAGCTATGGACTTGGCGTTGTCGCAATTCTTTGCCGACGGCCATAGCAACGGCCATAATAAGGGATTGCCCCAGCTTTCCGACGACGAGGTACGCTTTCTGAGTCAAATGCGTCGCTATTCCGCCAGTCTGAACGACAGCGATCGCAAGCTGGTGCTGGCGATGGTGAAGAAGATGGCGTCGAATACGAAGTAGCGGTTTTCAGCCGTCAGCCGTCAGGCAAACCCAACCAATTAAACTCCAAGATTCATTCCAGAATCTTAGTGGCGCGATCGAAGAATGCGGAGCCTTGTCCGAACCTGACAGCTGATGCCGAGAGAGCGCAGCCCCTCCTGAATTACTTTCGTACCACACCTGAGGTGTCCAGCCGGAATCTCGCCAACCCACGGCATTGAAAGCTAAGCTGTTAGCTGGGAGAGCTCTGTGACCGTCGACGAAGAACTGAATCTGCTCGATCAGCAACTGCGGCGGTTGAAGATCGAGTACGAGATCTTCTTCAACAATCCCGCCAAGCGGCCTCCCACCGATGTGGAATGGAAGGTGCTGTCGCTGATCCGCAAGTTCAGCGATAGTCCGCGGATGAGTTTCTCGCAGCGCTACCGCTACAACGAGATGGCGCAGCGCTATGCCATTCAGAGCGATCTGTGGCGGAAGAAAATGCGGATCCGCGAAGAGGGCTATCGACGGCCGCAAGATGCGCTGCTGTCGGTCCAGGGCGTGCGCGTGCCAGAAGCGCGGGAATCGAAACATCACACTGCGTACGGACTCAGTCATCATGCGAAAGCTGGCGCTTCTGTCGAGAGTGAGACGAAGGAACCGTTCTCGGTGCAATATTCGGGTGCGACGGCCGAGCGCGAGCAGGTTGCCTCCCTGTACAAAGCGTTGACCGAAGCTAAGCAAAAATCAGGCGAGAAGGTGTCTGGCAACCTCGATTCGTTCGCTGCCTTTGTCCAGAAGAAAACAAGTGAGATTCGGAAACAGCACGGCTGCGACAAAGTGGTCTATTCCGTCGAAATGCAGGATGGGCAGGTCAAGCTAAAGGCAAAGGCCAAAAGCTAGTTGCTGGCAGCACTGTCCAGTAAGAGGAGTGTAAGTTGAGGTCGCGGCAAACGATTCTAATCACGGCAGGAGCGGCGCTCGCCGTCGCTGTCGCCGGCATGTATTGGATCGGCCCCGTGGCGCTATCGTTCTATGCGGCGAAGAAGGCTCCAGCCGTCGCCAGCGTCGTTCCGGTGGATCTGAAAAACAAGTCGGTTTCGATGGCTCCGGGAAGAACGCTGTCGTATTTCGGCTACGAGTTCGAGGTTCCCTGGAACGATCTCGAAGAGAATAAGATCGCTTTCTATCCCAAGGATAAAGCTGAAAAAACGAAGGTGGATCTGCGCTTCCGTTCCGGACTGCGTTTGATCGTCCGCGCTGCCAATCCCCACGAATGGGTTAACGATCTTCCCAAAGACCTGAGCGTCTCAGCGCGGGATCTCGAAGCGGTCTTCGGACACGAAACCATGAACTCCGATTACCGCTTCGTTAAGACGCTGTATGAGTTCACCCCGGAAAGCATGAATCACTGGGCGTCGGTGCAACGAGGTGTAACCAAAGAGGAATTCTTGCTGCTGATCAAGTCCATTTCACTGCCGAAGGCGGCGGAGACGGGAATCTTCAATGTTCAGAATCAAGACTACAAGGGCTTTCAGCTGGGCGATCCTCGGGTCCGACAGTTCAAGATTCTGGTCGATCTTTACTCGGAGGAAGGTGGGGTCGAGATCGTCTTCCTGCAAGAGGATTATTTGAATTTCTCAGGGGTTACACAGCCTGAGATTAATCGAATCGTTCAGTCTTTGCGGAAAGCTCCGCCAAGCGAAACGCCAGCGCCGGAGATTGCGCAAACCAACCTTACGCCAACTGCGCTGACGAAGACTGTACCAACGAAGATTGCATCATCGAAGACTGCACCATCGAAGACTGCACCGAAGCGGATTGCGCAAAAAGCGACGGTCGTGCCGGTGAAGAGCCAGAACTAAGAATCGGGAAGTCACTCCATCACTCCATCCTGCTAGAATTTCCCGTCTCTATTTCTTATTTCTTTCGAGGTTCTCATGGCTAAAATTCAGCGCGCCATTCTTAGCGTTACCGACAAATCAGGACTCGTGGATTTTGCCCGCAAGCTATCCGCTTTTGGAGTGGAACTGGTTTCGACCGGAGGAACGGCCAAGCTACTGCGGGAGTCGGGCATAGCCGTCAAGGATATTTCGGAGCTTACGGGATTCCCTGAAATGCTGGATGGGCGCGTGAAGACGTTGCATCCCAAGGTTCATGGCGGCATACTGCATCGCCGTGAGGATAGCGGCCACCGCGCGGCGGTCGCGGAGCATGGGATTCCAGCGATCGATATGGTGGTGGTTAATCTCTACGCGTTTGAGAAGACGGCGGCGAAACCGGGCGTGCCGTTTGAGGAATTGATCGAAAACATCGATATTGGCGGGCCGTCGATGATTCGTTCAGCGGCGAAGAATTTTCAGGATGTGGCGGTGGTGACGTCGCCGTCGGATTATTCTGCGATTGCGGAAGAGATGGGATATTCGGCGGGAGCGCTCTCCCGCGAGACGAAGTGGAGGCTAGCGCAGAAGGCATTTGCTACGACGGCGGCTTACGATTCCGCGATTGCGTCGACGCTTGAGCGCGTGGGCGAGAATTTTACATTGCAGCCCGCAGCAGGTTTTCCACCAAACTTGCGGCTCTCATTGCAGAAAGTGTCCGACCTGCGGTACGGAGAGAATCCGCATCAGAAAGCGGCGATGTATTCGGACGGCTCGGCCACGGGTGTCGCCAATGCTCGCCAGGTGCAAGGCAAAGAGCTTTCGTATAACAACATCGTCGATCTGCAGGCCGCGTGGGATCTGGCGCAGGAATTTGACGAGCCGGTGTGCGCGATTATCAAACATACGAATCCCTGTGGCACGGCGACCGGCAAGACGCTCGCCGAGGCGTATGTGCGGGCGCTCGAATGCGATCCGGTTTCGGCGTTTGGCGGGGTGATTGGCGTGAATCGGACAGTGGATGCCGCGGCGGCGAACGAGATGGCCAAGCTGTTCCTCGAAGTGATCGCGGCTCCCGCGTTCGACGAAGCGGCGAAGGCTGCGTTTGCGTCGAAGAAAAATCTACGTCTCGTCGAGGTTCCCGCCGGACAGCAGAACTGGGTGCTGAAGAATATTTCGGGGGGGATGCTGGTGCAGGATTCCGATCTGCACAAACTGGCCGAGTCCGATTTGAAAGTCGTTACCAAGCGTCCGCCCACTCCGGAAGAAAAACGAGCCCTGCTTTTTGCGTGGAAAGTGTGCAAGCACGTCAAGTCGAACGCCATCTTGTATGCGCGCGATGGGCAAACGGTTGGGGTGGGCGCGGGACAGATGAGCCGAGTCGACTCTTGCAAGCTGGGTGCCATGAAGGCGCAATTGCCTCTGAAGGGAACGGTGGCGGCGTCGGACGCTTTCTTCCCCTTTCCTGACGGAGTGGAAGAGATTGCCAAGGCGGGGGCGACCGCGATTATCCAGCCAGGAGGCTCTGTGCGCGACCAGGAGGTCATTGAGGCTGCCGATCGGCTCGGATTGGCCATGATCCTGACCGGGGTGCGGCACTTCAGACATTAACTTCAGACATTAGGCGATTAGTCTTTACCTTTTTTTACAATAATCCGTCCGAAGCCCCTGTACCTATGGCTCTATAGTGGATACACGCTTTCTCGCCTTCAGAAGCCTGGTCGAGGGTAGAATAAGAAATCCGCCTGGCCGGGGATCAGCATCCAAATCGTTAGCGTCCAATACGTGTGGGCTGCATTTTGCGGGTTGCGGAACTTACATGAAAAAACAGCTGTCGGTGGTTACCGTCGTTCTTTCGGGATCTTTTTTATTTGCCCAGAATTCACTGGCCCAGAACCAGCCCGCTCCTGCTGCGGATTCACCGGCTTCCGTAGCGCCTCAGCCTGCTGCCAAAGCGAAGGCTCCTGATCACGCGGCGTCCTATTATCACTTCGCGCTCGCGCACATGTACGAGGAGCAAGTTGCGACTTACGGCCGCAGCGAACTGGCCAACAAAGCGATCGAGGAATACCGTGCCGCCATCGATGCGGATCCGACGTCGGCCTATCTGACCTCGGGGCTCGCGGAGTTATATGCGAAGACGGGTCGTATTCGAGATGCGGTCGTCGAAGCCCAGGACATCATCAAGAAGAACCCCAACAATCTGGAAGCGCGGCGCCTGCTGGGCCGGATCTACCTGCGATCGCTGGGCGACATGCAAGCGGGCAGCGGTTCCGAGAGCGTGCTGAAACTCGCGATTGAGCAGTACGAGCAGATCATCCGCCTGCAGCCCGACAGCATGGACGATCACCTGCTTCTGGGGCGCCTATACCGCCTGAACAACGATCTGCAAAAGGCGGAGACCGAGTTTAAGACCGCAGTCAAGTTGCAGCCCGACTCCGAAGAGGCGGTTACCACGCTGGCCTATCTCTACAACGAATTAGGGGACACGACTCGCGCCGCCCAGGTTCTGAGTTCTGTGCCGAACACTGCCCGCTCCGCCAAACTTTACTCGGCGCTCGGTTACACCTACGAGCAGCAGAAACAATACAAAGAAGCCGTCGAGGCCTACCGACACGCGATTGAACTTGACCGCGACAATCTGGACGCGATTCGCGGCCTGGCGCAGAACCTGCTGAACGACGGCCAGGCCGATGCCGCTCTCGAACAATACAAAGTGATTGCGGATGCGAATCCGGAAGACGCGCAGACCTACATTCGCATTGCAGAAATCTACCGCAAGCAAGGCAAGTTTGATCTCGCCCTCGAGAATCTGAAGAAAGCCGAATCGATGGTGCAGGATTCGGTTGAAGTTCCTTACAACATCGCAGCGATCTACCAGGCGCAGGGCCGCTATGACGAAGCAATTCCGATCATGCGCGACTTGCTGAAGAAGTCGGAAAAGGCTGACGGCAAATACTCGAACGGAGAAAAGAGTAACCGGGCGGTTTTCTTGGAGCGGCTCGGCACGATTTATCGCGATCAGGGAAGCTATCAATCTGCGATCGAACCGTTTCGCGAGATTGTCGCGTTGGGCGGAGATGACAACACCGAACGCGGATACCAGCAGATCATCGATACGTGGCGCGAGGCGAAAGAGTGGCAGAAGGCTACGGATGCCGCCAAGGAAGCGGTCCAGAAGCTGCCAAGCAGCCGCGATCTGAAGATGGTGCTGGCGTCGCAGCAAGCCGACATGGGGGACGCCGACAAGGCGCTGAAAGACGTACGCGCCATGTTGAAGGGCGATGCTGACGATCGCCAGGTCTACATTGCTCTCGCGCAGATGAACACGCGGCTGCGCCGCTTTCCCGATGCCGAGCAGGCGCTGGACAAGGCCGAGCAACTTTCGACTAAGCCTGAAGACAAGGAATATGTGTGGTTTCTCCGTGGCTCCACTTTTGAGCGCGACAAGCGCTACCCCGAGGCCGAGGAGCAATTCAAGAAAGTGCTGGCCAGCGATCCGGAGCATGCTTCGACGCTGAATTATCTCGGCTATATGCTCGCGGATCAAAATACGAAGCTGGAAGAGGCGCTTGGCTATATCAAGCGCGCCGTTGATCTTGATCCTGCGAATGGAGCCTATCTCGATTCTCTAGGCTGGGCGTATTTCCGGCTCGGGAAGTATGAGCAGGCGGAGGACAACCTGTTGAAGGCCTCGCAGAGAATCAACACCGATCCCACGGTTCACGATCATCTCGGCGACCTTTATCAGAAGACGGGACGCCTTAAGCTCGCGGCGACCAACTGGGAGCGCGCGCTGACAGAGTGGAACCGAACGATCGCGGCGGAAGTGGATCCGGCCGACCAGGCGCGGGTGCAGAAGAAACTTGATTCCGCGAAGATGAAGCTGGCCCGAGAAGATGGCGCGAAGTAGTCGGTGATTTGTTTCACCGCCGAGACGCCTGGGATCGCCGAGAAGACCTTTTTGAGGCTTTCTAGTCTCAACGGATCCATACTGCAAAGATCGCTTGGCGCCCTCTGCGTCTCGGCGGTGAACGAACAGGCGAAAAACTAGTAGCCGAAGACGCTGCTAAACTTTCATCATGCTGGCTGACTATGCGGTACGCGTTGAAGACTCTCGCGGACGCCGCTTTCCCGAGCCGCGGCATCCCTATCGCAACGACTTTCAGCGCGACCGCGATCGCGTCGTCCATGCTCGCGCGTTTCGCCGCCTGGAAGCGAAGACGCAAGTATTCACGCGCCGCTATTCCGACCACTTCCGCAACCGGTTGACGCATACGATTGAGGTTGCGCAGATTTCGCGGACCATCGCAGCGCAGCTCAGAATGAACACCGATTTGGTCGAGGCGCTGGCCCTGGTGCACGATCTTGGACATCCGCCGTTTGGGCACTCGGGCGAGAAAGCTCTCGACGCTGCCATGCGGCAGCATGGGTTTTCTTTCGATCACAATCTCCATGCTCTCCGCATTGTCGAGGATTTCGAAATCCGCTATGCGTCGTTTCGCGGATTGAATCTTACCTTCGAAGTGCGCGAGGGAATCATCAAGCACTCGCGCGATTACACGGTCGAGGCTCATCCTGAACTCGCTGAATATCAGCTCGATAAGCGACCGCCGCTCGAAGCGCAACTCATCGACCTGACTGACGAAATCGCTTACAACACCGCTGACTTAGACGATGGCTACGAGGCGCATCTGCTGACTGTCGACCAGATTGCGGAAGGTGTCGACATGTTTGCGCGCCACTATCGAGACGCGAAGAACAAATATCCTGACGTCGCGGAAAAGCTGGTGTTTAACGAGACGCTGAAGAGCATCTTCGATGCCTTTGTCGGCGACTTGATTACCAACACCGCGCAGCGGATACAGGCCGCTGGCGCGCAGTCCGTGGAGGACGTCCGCCGCTATGCCGAGCGACTAGCGGCTTTCAGTCCAGCGGTCGAACAGGAGCGCCGGCAGCTGAAAAGTTTTCTCTACGAGAATCTCTACTACAGTCCTGCGCTTGCAGGAGAAAAAGAAGATGCCGAGCGCATTACGGCAGAGCTCTTTGCCCACTGGATGGAAGAGCCAGACGACTTGCCGCGGAATTATCGCGAGAAGGCAGCAGAAGAACCGCTGCCACGCGTGATTTGCGACTACATTGCCGGGATGACGGACCCGTTTATCTACCAGCAGTATGAGAAGTACTGCGGGGGGTAGCTTCCATTTAATTTGCGAGCGCAGCGAGGGACCTCTATTCCCAGCACACATTTTTGGGAAGGTAGGGGTCCTTCGCTTCGCTCAGGATGACAATCAAATGTAGGCGTATGTTTCGCTATGTTCACTTCCCGTACGTGATCCGGTACACCGCGTTTGCGGCGTCATCGCTCAAGTACATCGATCCGTCGCTGCCGAAGACGACGCCCACCGGACGGCCCATCCAGCGGCCTTTCTTGGTTTCGCCCGGCGCGACAAAGCCGGTGATGAAGTCCTGGGCGCCTCCCTGGGGCTGGCCGTTGGCATCGAGTCTCACGCGAACGACTTTGTAGCCGGTCGGGATGTTGCGATTCCACGACCCGTGAAACGCGAGGAAGATGTTGTTCTGGTATTCGGCAGGAAATTGCGTTCCTTCATAAAACGCAAGTCCGAGCGGAGCGGAGTGCGCCTGCATCTGGACTTTCGGCTCAAGCACGCTGTTGCAGCGATCGTCGCCGGGCTTGGTAAAGTTTGAATCGGGCACGCGGTCCCCGTAGCAATAGGGCCAGCCGGCGTCGCCTCCGTTTTTGCCGAGATCGTAGATGGTTTCGGGCGGAAGATCGTCGCCCAACCAATCGCGACCGTTGACTGTGACCCACACTGTATCGGTCTTCGGATTGAGCGCCAGGCCAACAGCGTTACGCAGTCCTTTAGCGAAGATCTTCTGGCCGCTGCCATCGGGGTTGAATTCCATCACAGTGGCCCGCCGCGGATCTTTTTCGATGCAGACGTTGCAACTGGATCCGGCGGAGATATACATTTTGCCGCCGTGAAACAAGATACTGCGGGTGGAATGTCCGCCGCCGGTCGGCAGGTCAGCGAGTTTCCTGGGATTGGTGGCGCGCAAATTTTTCTCGTCCCACTCATAAGATCGAACCTCGTCGTTCTCGGCGACGTAGAGTTTTCCTTGATAAAACGCGAGGCCGTGGGGTTCGTTGAGTCCGCTGAGAACATCGACGGTGCGCTCGGCCTTGCCTGAGTTTCTGGGATCGGGAAGCGCAACTACTTTGCCTTCTCCCGATTCGCTGGCCAAGAGCACGCCGCCAGGGGAGAAGATCAACATGCGCGCACCGTCGATATCGTCGGCGAAAACGGAGATGTGAAATCCGTCGGGTGCTTTCAGTTGCGAAAGATCGAAGGGAGTTTTTTCGGCACGCGCGAGATTCGCAGACGCCAGAAGCACGAGCGCGCAAGCAAACGCGGAGAGCCAATACGGCAAAAGGGCGGGTGGGAAAGTCTTTATTCGCAAAATCAGTCGCATAATCTATTCGGATGTAGCGCGAGACCTTTCGGTTAAACTTTTTGTGGCTGCGTTGCGGACGAAACCGAATTGCAGGCAGTTTTTATACCGGTTCCCGCCAAAATTACCGCTAAGAAGGCAACCTTCGGAGTGAGAGGCAATGTACTATTGCATTGAAACTAAAGTACTTATTTAAAGCAACCGATTGCAGACCATTTGGCACCCAAACTGTTAGTAGAGGGAGTGGGCTGGCAGTTACGGCCCGAATTTTACAGGGCACGAGTCGCATTGGCATTTGCCCGATTTTCACGAATCTTGATGGTAGAGAGACGCAGTCAAATCGCGCTATAAGCGCCTGGAGTGGCTCCCCACTCCTTACTTGGAGGAAGTTAACAATGAAAAACCGTACGATCTTCGGTCTGTTGCTCGCCGGCGCTCTGACCCTGCCGGTTCTCGCACAAGACAATTCTGGTCAAGCTCAACCGGCTGCGTCGCAATCGTCCTCGACGATGTCGCAGAGCGGTACGAAGTCCGATACGGCGACCGGAAAAGATCCTTTGCAACCGGAAACTCGTGAGGGCTTCTGGGGACACATGAATCCCTTTGCGCGCAAGAAATATGTCGCCCGTCAGACCCAGCCGATTCGCGATCGAATCAACGAACTCGATGAGTTGACGGCCTCGAACAGCAAGGCGATCAAAGACACCGACGCGCGCGCGCAGCAGGGCATTCAGCTCGCCTCAGCGAAGGCGAATGAAGCGGATCAGCATGCGATCGATGCCGGCAACAAGGCACAGGCCGCGCAGCAGACCGCACAAGACGCGCACACTCGCCTGAATACGGTCGAGCAGGTGGTTACCAACATCGATCAGTATCAGCCGACGACCCAGACCGAAATCCTATTCAAACCGGGACAAACCGTATTGAGCCAGAACGCCAAGAACGCGCTCGATGAAATGGCCACCCCGTTGAAGAGTCAGCGCGGCTACGTAGTCGAAGTGCAGGGTTTCTCGTCCGGTCGCGGACAGGTTGCCATCGCGAACTCGCAGAAGATGGCCGAGTCGGTGGTGCGCTACCTGGCGCTGAATCATGACATCCCGATTTACCGGATTTATTTGGTTGGCATGGGAAACGCTCCCTTGCCGAGCACGGCTGCTGAGGGCGAATCGAAGCCGAAACGCATCACCGGTGGTCGCGTCGAGATCAGCTTGCTGAAGAACAATCTGGAACAACTTTCGTCGGCGAGCACTCCGGCGGCTACAGCGACCCAACCCCAGCAGTAATAAAGCTGTACTCTTCCCCTGGAAGGCCTCCCGTGAAAACGGGAGGCTTTTTTTGCGGGGAGTTTTATTTGTCGCGGAACGGATGGCTCGGTTGCGCGAAGGCTCGGTCGCATGGGGCTTCCGCGCAAGCGGGGAAAGATTCGTGCTATTCTCCAACCCGTCATGGAAATTTTGTCCTTTTGCCGCACGCAATCGATGGCGGGTCCGCTTTTTCTCGCCGCGTCGAGCAAAGGGTTAGTGCGGCTTGAATTTGAAGCACGGATGCAGAAGCTAAACTCGTCTACCTTTCAGTCGCGGGAATCGAAGGTAGATCTGGTTCCGTATCTGCGCGAGCTTGAGGAATATTTCGCGGGAGAGCGGCGTGAGTTTTCGATGCCGCTCGATCTCCGGGGAACCGATTTCCAACTGGCGTGCTGGCGCGCTTTGCTCGCGATTCCCTACGGAGAGACGCGCAGTTATCGAGAGATCGCACAGGCGATCGGTCATGCCCATGCCTACCGCGCGGTGGGGTTGGCGAATAACCGGAATCCGATTGCCATCGTAGTGCCATGCCACCGTGTCATCGCGTCCAGCGGATCGTTATGCGGATACGGCGGTGGCCTCGATCTCAAGCGCAAGTTGCTCGATCTCGAGCATGCCGGTAGGCAATCTTGTCTTTCGCTGGAAATCAGCGCATAATCTCCGCTGCCGAGGGTACTTTTCCCATGCTGCCACGCGTCGACTACTCGGTAACGGTTCCGGTATCGGTAGACGCGGCGTTTCGGGCTTTTCAGGATTTTGAACGCTTGCTTCACCGCGGCATTTATACGGAGGCTGCGTGGACCGAGGGTGAGCCGTGGCAAGTCGGCAGCCGCGTACGATATGTTGTTTCTCATCCGGTTGAGGCGACGATTTCTGCCGTGGTGACGTCGATCAGCGCGCCGCGCGCGGTTTCTTTGCTCAACCACGCTCTCGGCGTTACGGCGGAGCAACACGTTTCGTTTGGTCCCGACCTCAAAGGTGGAACCCGTATACGAATGATGATGAACCTGATCGGCACTTCGACTGAACTTTCCGAAAGCGCCGTTCACGATGCCGTCACGTTTATCACCCGGGATGCGCTCGATACGGTGGTCGCGCTGTGCCGGCGTTCGGCGTCGTCGACGACCGGCTAGCGAAGCGGCTGACTGTTTCTGGCGCTGATCCTTCCGCCTTCGATCTTCTCAGATCTGGATCTGCGGCGATGTTCTTCGTTATTCCTGTACACTAGCCGCCATGTTTAGCGGCCTCCTACGTTCGCGAATCCAGCTTCTTCGCTAAAACTATTGTGAAGGCTCCGAACTCATCCACGGCTGCTACGGTCCGCAAGGCTGGCTTTTTCTATTTCGTCTTCGTGATGTTTTCTTACACGACGGGCGGTCCCTTCGGACTGGAAGGCATGGTCACCACGAGCGGTCCGGGGATGACCTTGTTGTATCTGCTACTGATTCCTCTCTTCCTCAGCATTCCTGTATCGCTGGTTTCCGCGGAACTGACCACTGCGATGCCCGTCGAAGGCGGGTTCTATCGCTGGACGCGCGCCGCGTTCGGAGACTTCTGGGGATTTCTTGCGGGGTGGTGGAACTGGTCGGCGTCTTTTCTTCTCGGAGGCTCGTATGCGGTGCTCTTCACCGACTACCTGACGTATTATTTTCCGGGCATTGTGGGTTGGAAGCACTGGCTGGTGTCGTTCGCTCTGATCGCCGTCATCACATGGGTCAATATTCTCGGCATCCAGATGGTCGGCAAGGTGGCAACTCTCTTCGAGTTGTTCATGTTCATTCCTGTGATTGCACTGGTCGTGATTGGACTCGCGAAGTGGCATCACGATCCCTTTGTGCCGATGGTGCCACCGAACCAGCCATTCTCCAAGGTCTTTGGAGTCGGTCTGGCACTCGCGATCTGGCTTTACTCGGGATACGAGCAGGTCTCGAGCGTCGCCGGGGATGTTGAGAACCCGCAGCGTGCCTATCCGCGCGCACTCGCGCTGGTCGTTCCGCTATCCATCGCAACCTACTTTCTGCCGACGTTCGCGGGGCTGGCGGCGCTTGGTAACTGGACTGCGTGGAAGGACGGCTACTTTTCTACGGCTGCGCTGCTCATCGGTGGCCCGTGGCTTGGGCATCTGATGACCGTTGCCGCTATGATCGGCAACGCCGCGCTGCTCAACAGCACGATGCTGACTGCGACTCCCATGCCGTTCGCGCTCGCCGAAGATGGCTACCTGCCACCATTCCTAACCCACCGGCATCCGCGTTACGGCACGCCGTGGATCGCCATCCTGATCTCGGCGGCGATCTACGCCTCTCTGGCGCTGCATTCGCTCGGAGAACTGATCAGCATCTACGTGTGGCTGCGGGCGGCCACCACGGTGATGACGGTTCTCTCGGCATGGGGTTTGCGCCGCAAGAGCCCGGATTTGCCGCGGACCTTTCGCATCCCCGGCGGCAATTCGGGACTGTTCTATGTTGTAGCCATGCCCGTGGTGATGACCTACCTTGCCGTGCGCTACAGCGATCCGGTTGCGCTGCGATGGGGGCCGTGGGCGCTGGCGGCCGGTCCAGTCGTTTATGTTGTTGTGAAGTGGTTTGCCAGGCGCGCTGCACGGCGTTCCAGCACAGCAATATAGTTTCGTTGAGAGTATCGTTTTAGGGTTGAAGCGGAACAAGGGCCCCGAGGAATCCATGCTCTCTACCATCTGCGATCTGAGCCGAAAGCTGCGCGATCGATCCATTTCTCCGGTTGAACTCACCCACGAGTGCCTCGAGCGCATTGACAGGCTGAACCCAGAGATCAATGCCTATATCACGGTGAGTGCCGAATCCGCGCTCCAGCGTGCCAGGCTTGCGGAGCGCGAGATTTATCGCGGGCACTATCTAGGCCCGTTGCACGGCATACCCATCGGGCTCAAAGACATTATCGATACGGAAGGCATGCGCACGACCGCTGCCAGCGCCCGGTTTAAAGATCGCGTTCCCACCGAAGATGCCGAAGTAGTCCGTTACCTGCGCGCGGGGGGAGCCATCATTCTCGGCAAGCAGAACATGCACGAGTTCGCCTACGGTGGCAGCTCGATGGTCAGCGAATTTGGCGAGGTCCGCAATCCGTGGGATACGAAGCGCATTGCCGGAGGGTCATCCGGAGGTTCGGCTGCGAGCGTCGCCGCTATCCTGGGCTTCGCGGCTGTAGGCACCGATACAGCAGGCTCCGTCCGCTTGCCCGCTGCATATTGTGGAGTGGTGGGACTGAAACCGAGCTACGGGCGCGTGAGTGTGCGTGGAATTATTCCATTGGCTCCCTCCTATGATCACGTTGGCCCAATCACCCATTCTGTGTACGACGCAGCCTTGATGATGCAGGTTATGACCGGGCATGAATCGACGGGGCCTTGCCTGGAGCCAAGTTTCATCTCTGCTTTCGATGAACTACCTGCGAATGTGCGGGTCGGCGTGCCGCGCGACTTTTTCTTCGATGACTTGCATCCGGACATAGGCGCCGCGACCGAAGCGGCAATCGACGTTTTTCGCAAGCTGAATGCCCGGATTCGCGAGGTCAAGCTGGACGTGTCAACCGATCGCACACTATCAAGCGCCGAGGCGTATGCCTACCACAAGATCTTCATCGACGACTCACCAGAACTTTACCAGCCCGCGACTCTAGCCCGCCTGCAGGCAGGAGCGAACATTTCCAGCGCCGAAATTCTGCGCGCCCGGCAGGAAATGGAGGCGAGCCGTGAGCAGATCCGCAAAGTCTTCGAGGAAGTGGATGTGCTGCTGACGCCCACTGTTCCGATTCCACCGCCGCTGATCGAAGACCTGCGGAAGCACCCGGAAGATCTTCGCCCACAAGAGTTGATGATGCTGCGCAATACGCGTCCGTTTAACGTCTGGGGAATTCCGACGATGTCGATCCCGTGCGGATTCACAAAAGACAGTTTGCCGATCGGCCTGCAATTGGCAGCCGGGCCGCGGCATGGAATCGTGCTGCTCCAGGCGGCTCAGGCCTATGAACAGGCTACGGAGTGGCACAAGATGACTCCGCCACTGCTGAGCAGAGTTTGACGGGGGAGCTTCGAACAACGCCCGGGAGCAATGCTCGGCGAATCCTAAGAGCAGCAAATTAGCGTGCCGGCGTTCTTTGCCAAGGCTGAAGAACTTTGACCGAAGCCATCCCGGCAGTGGTGGCGGCCTGGATGCCCATATCCGAATCTTCGAAAACCAGACAAGCCCGGGGCGCCACGCCAAGGCGCTTCGCCGCGATCAGAAATGGCTCAGGGTCGGGCTTGCTTTTCGTGTAATCTCCGGCACAAACCAGCGTGTCGAAGCGATCGAGGATATTGAGCGCGTTGAGGGATGCAGTGACCGAATCGCGCGTGCTTCCCGAGACGACCGCAAACGGAATTTTGCCGTGGCTGGCGTTGATGTGTTCGAGCACCTCGGGAATAGCCTGGAGTCGCGGCAGATGCTCGTAATACAACTGCTCTTTTCGCTTGGCCACCTCCGCGACGGGCATGTTTAAGCCGCGCTCGTGGTTGAGGGTGCTGATGATCTCCGCAACCGACATGCCTCCCCATGCATAGAAGAGATCCTCCGAAAAATCGCAACCCACTTCAGAAAGCGCCTCCTTCCATGCGAGGTAGTGCAGCGGCATGGAGTCGGCGATGGTGCCATCGCAATCGAAGAGATAGGCCTGAAACGGACCACCGGGTAATTGCAGTTTCATATTTTTAAAATGAGCAGCAAGGGAATCACGCTAATTGAACTTTCTTGATTTTGCGGCCAAGCCGCAGGGTCACTGTTGCGCCCGCGTGAGCCTTGACGATCGGCGTGATCGTCTTTACACCATCTACACTCACCGCGCCTTCTTTAATTTTTCGATCCGCCTCGCTGGTTGAGGCCGCGAATCCGATCTTGACCAGAACTTTCGCTAGTCGCATGCCGTCGCCTTCACGATTTGCCACCTCGGCGAAGGGAACTGTTGCAGTTTCGATTTCCTCTGGCACTTGATCGTTCTGAAACTGCATCGCCCAATCTTCAGCAGCTTTGGCGGCTGGCTCTGAGGAGTGGAAATCCGCAACGATGGAGCGCGCCAGCTCTTTCTTCAGTGCCATCGGATGCGATGTGCCGCTCGCGACGTCGGCTTTCATGGCTGCGATCTGTTCCGCGCGCACATCGGTGAGCAATTCGTAGTAGCGCCACATCATCTCGTCGGAGATTGACATGACTTTGCCGTACATCTCGAGCGGTGGTTCGTGAATGCCGATCGCGTTGCCGAGCGACTTCGACATCTTGTTGACGCCGTCGAGACCTTCGAGGATTGGCGTCGTCAGGACGACTTGCGATTCCTGTCCGTAGGCACGCTGCAGTTCGCGTCCGACGAGAAGATTGAATTTTTGATCGGTGCCCCCGAGTTCGACGTCCGCTTCCAGCGCTACCGAGTCGTAGCCCTGGGCGAGCGGATAGAGCAGTTCATGCATGGCAATCGGTTTTTCGTCGTGGAAGCGTTTGTGGAAGTCTTCGCGTTCGAGCATCTGCGATACCGTGTATTTCGCGGTCAGGCGAATAAAATCTTCGGCGGAAAATTTCGAGAACCAGCGGCTGTTGAAATCGACGACGGTTTTCTCGGGGCTGAGAATCCGGAAGACCTGAGCCTTGTAGGTTTCCGCGTTCTCGACGATCTGCTCGCGAGTCAGCGGAGGCCGGGTCACAGAGCGTCCGGTAGGGTCGCCGATCATGCCGGTGAAATCGCCGATCAGAAAGATGACGGTGTGACCTAAATCCTGAAAATGCTTAAGCTTGCGCAGGAGGACGGTGTGCCCAAGGTGCAGGTCGGGGGCGGTGGGGTCGAATCCAGCCTTAACGCGAAGCGGCTTGCCTGAGGCGAACGAGCGCTCGAGTTTCGAGCGCAATTCGGATTCTTTGACGATCTCCGCCGCGCCTTTTTTGAGATAAGCCAGTTGTTCATCAACTGGTGGGAAGTTAGCCATGCGCTTCGATTATAACGACAACTCCAGATCCCTCACTTCGTTCGGGACGACAAAATCCCGGGAGGGGCTTAGGCGACGAATCGGTAGAAACTGAGGGCCGCGTCTCCTTGCGTCAGCTTACGGTAGCGCCGCAATTCGCCGAACGCTTCTCCTGGATCGAAGCGCTTTTCGTGCTCGGCAATCACCAGCGTCCGTTCCTGGACGAGTTTCGAACCGGCCAGGGCGGCCAGCGTATTCGCGTATTCCTCTTGCATCGAGTAGGGAGGATCGAGGAATACGATGTCGGCTGGGTTGCCTGCCGCGTCCAATTGGCGTAGTGCTTTGACCGCTTCGGAGCGAACAATCTGGAATCCGGTCACGATGCCGAGCGATTTCAGGTTGGCGGCGATCAGGTCGGAGGCCGGTTTGGAGGACTCGACGAAATGGACCATGCGGGCGCCGCGGCTCAATGCTTCGATCCCAATCGCGCCGGTTCCGGCGTACAAATCGATCCAGGTGGAACCAGCGAGCGCTTCGGGATTTCCCGAGCACAGCACGTTGAACAAAGTCTCGCGCAGCCGATCGTACGTGGGGCGGATTTCGACTCCGGGCAGTGATTTCAGTGTGCGACGGCGATACTCTCCGGCAATGATCCGCATAGGCTCGTGGTGATCATAACGTTTTCCGGGCGAAACGAAACGGGCTGACACATTCTGTGACTTCGGCGCCGTTCGGCGCGTCTGGGAGGGCGCGGCGGGGCTCATTTCGAGAGCGGCTGGTTTCGCCGGCCGGGCCGGTCCTTTCGATTTCCCTTTGCGCATCTCCGCGGGGTCAATCGGTGTCTAAGTAAGTAGAATACTGGTAGGCATGTCGATGCGTAGCTGGTCCATCCCGATCGGACGTCTCTTTGGAATCGAAATCCGCATCCATTTGACGTTCGTGTTTTTGCTGATTTTCTTGCTGAGCACGGCCGCCACAACGGCGGATCCGAACGTCGCGGTGCGGGTGCTGGGACTGGTGGGCATCATCTTCGGGAGCGTGGTTTTTCACGAACTGGGGCACGCTTTAGTCGCGCGCGGCTCAGGTATTCCGGCGAAGGGCATCGTGCTCCTACCGATCGGCGGCGTCACGATCTTTGACGAGGCACATGTCATTCCCGATCCGGTTGACGGATGGAAGCGGGACATTCGCGTGGCCGTCGCTGGGCCGCTGGTTAATCTCTTCATTGCCGGAGTGGCAGCATTAGTGCTCCTGACGGCGATACCCAGTTTTTCGTTGACCGCGAAGCCGTTGCTGGATTCAAGCGCGCTGTTGCGGAGCATCGTCTGGGCTAACGTCTACCTAGGTTTATTCAACCTGCTGCCGGCGTATCCGATGGACGGCGGGCGAGTTCTGCGGGCTCTGTTTTCGCGGCGCGTCGATATGATCCGCGCAACTCAGCGCGCGGTGAGTATCGGCAACGTGTTTTCCATTCTGATGATCATGCTGGGGGTGCTGATCAGCACACGCGCCGAGACGCGATGGGACGGTTATTGGCTGATGATGATCGGTTTCTTTCTTTGGGCCGGAGCGCAACTGGAAGAGCGTTCGGCAATTTTTCAGTCGGTGTTGCAGAGCGTGCGGCTGGAAGAGATCATGCTGACGGATTTTGCGACGCTATCGCCCGCCGACACGTTGGAAGACGCGCTGGAGAAGGCGGTGCACACGTTGCAGGACGATTTTCCGGTAGTGCGTGGCAGCGACATGGTGGGAGTGGTCTCGCGGCAGAAGATTCTCGAAGCTCTGCGCGCCGAGGGTAATGGCTACGTGCAGGCGATCATGAACCGAATTTTTGAAGTGGCTGCCAAGCAAGAGTCGCTTGCGTCTGCATTTCGCAAACTGTCGTCGCGCAATCTGAGCATCATCCCGGTGGTCGACGAACAACATCTCGTCGGCATTGTTACGCTGCAGAATCTGATGCACTCCATGTCGCTGTTGGCGGAGAGCCGCAAACTGCGGCGGGAAGCGCTCGACTCCTAGTGGAGAAGGTCAGAAGTCAGAGGTGAGATTGCTGAAGTGAAGTCCCAGGTTCGCCGACGTTAGGCGCGGCAAGGTCTAACCTCTGCAATCTGACCTCATACCTCTGACTTTGCGTAAACTTCCTGAGCGGCACGCACTGCAGATCCAAACTCAACCGGAACACTAGTGGTTGCGGCGATGACGTGTTCGAGCGCGGCCAGTACGCCGATGGTGTCGAGATAGTCGTAGTAGCCGATGTGGGCGATGCGAAAGAGCTGTCCTTTCATCTCGGCCTGGCCGTTGGCTACCACGGCGCCAAACTGATCGCGAAGGCGTTTGCAGATTGTGGTGGAATCCGCGCCGGGCGGGGCGGCTACGGCCGTCAGGGCGCCTGCGGGAGAACTCGAGGCGAACAATTCAAGCCCCAAGGCTTGCACGCCGGCACGCGTCATGGCCGCGCACGTTTCTGCATTGGCGACAAGTGCATCACGGCCTGCGGCGAGATTTCCGTTGCCCATTTGGCGGACATACTCGAAGGCTGCGGCGAGTCCTGCAAATAATGTAGTGGCGGGAGTATAAGCTGTCTCGGCCTTGGCCGCCGATTTCCGTTCCTTCCGCAGATCGAAATAAAAGCGAGGAGAAGTGGTGCTTTCCATGCGCTGCCAGGCGCGCTCGCTGATTGAGCCGTAAGCCAATCCTGGAGGAATCATCAGCGCTTTCTGCGAGCCGCCAATGATGACGTCAATGCCCCAGGCGTCCACGTCGAGGCGCGATGTTCCCAGGCCGGTGATGGCGTCCACGACGAATAGAGTGTCAGGCAAGGCGCGAACCAGCTTCGCGATGCCCTCAATGTCGTGGCGCGCGCCGGTTGAGCTTTCGGTTGCCTGTACATAGACGCAGCGAATGTTCGGCGACAGCTTAAGGCGGATTTCGTCCAGCGAAAAAGTCTCGCCATAGGGAGCTGAGACGGTCTCGACCGCGCAGCCAAATGCCTTTGCAAGGGAAGTCCAGCGCTCGCCAAATTTGCCGGCGGTCAGCACGAGGACGCGGTCTCCCGGAGAAGTCAGATTCGAGATGGAGGCTTCCATGAAGCCGGTACCGGACGAACTGAGCACCAGCACGTCATTTTTTGTGCCGATGAATTCCTGCACGTCGGCGAGAACGCTCTTGAAGAGAGCCCGAAACTCGGCCGTGCGGTGATGCGCGCCGTAGGAAGCCATCGCTGTCTGGGCGGCGGGGAGAAGAGGAGTCGGTCCGGGGGTGAAGAGTCTGTTTTTCTTGAGCATGGGATTGGGGACTCAGGAGTGCCTGAGACGGCCAAAAATCAGGATAGTGGAAGAGGGCGGATTCGCAAAACCGAGACATTGAGATGCGCCGAGCACTGCGCGATGCGGGTTATGTTTGCTGTTCTTCGGTGACTACCGAGAAATACCTAAGGTTGGCAATTCCGAATGAGGTGGTGATGGCGACGTCTGAGGCGTCACGTCCCGTAGCCATGAGCACGCGGCCGATGCGCGGATGGTTGTGGCGGGCATCGAAGGTCCACCAGCGATCTTCGAGGTAGACCTCGAACCACGCGCTGAAGTCCATGGGATCGGGAGAGATGGGAACACCGATATCGCCCAGGTATCCGGTGGCGTAGCGTGCCGGAATGTTTAGGGCGCGGCACATGGTTACGGCCAAATGCTGGAAGTCGCGGCACACGCCCAGCCGCTCGGTGAAGACATCCAAAGCGCTTTTTGTGGAGCGGGCGTATTGATAGCCGAAGGTGATTTTGGAGTGGACCCAGTCGCAAACCGCCTGCACGCGCGACCATCCGGGAGGGGTGGAACCGAACAGCTCCAGCGCGATCATCGAAAAGCGGTCAACCTCGCAGTAGCGGCTGTTGTAGAGGTAGCGCAGGGCGTCGTGGGGCAATTCATTCACGGGAAGTTCCCGAGCGGAGGTGTTCACAGCGTCGGGAAGGCCGGAGTCGTTGATCGAAGTCGAGTTCGAGAGGCGTAGTAGGCCGGCGGGGGCGACAAAGCGGGTGCAGCGGTTTCCAAAACTGTCGATGAAGGTCTCGACCTCGGTTGCCGGCTCGACGCGCAACTCGTCTGGCTCGCGCAGGTCGGCCGTACGCGAAGGGTGAACGTTCAACGACGTTACGATCGTCGCCGGGCCCGGAAGATAGAACTCCATGTGGTAACCCAACCGTAGAATCATGGGGAGCTTTGGATGTCAAAACCCTTTCGATGGATGGCACAACTCTAGATTTTGCTGTGGATTCGCTCAAACTCAAAAAGTTGAGGGCTGGGGCAGCGTTTTTGAAATGATGCCGGGCTAGGGATGCGAAAACTTCCCGCGCATAGCGTTCTATAATCCGAGAATGCCCCTAATCGACCAGATTCAGAAAGATATCGTGACGGCCATGAAGGCCCGCGAAGAGCAGAGGTTGTCTACCCTGCGGATGGTCAAGACTGCGCTCAAGAACAAAGAAATCGACAAGATGGCGCCGCTCGACGACAAAGAATCGCAGCAAATTCTTTCCACGCTGATCAAGCAGCGCAAGGATTCGATCGAGCAGTTTACCAAGGGCGGCCGGCAGGAAATGGCTGACAAAGAAGCCGCGGAAATCAAGATCATCGAAACGTATCTGCCGAAAGCCGCCGGGGACGAAGAGATTACCTCAGGAGTGCGCGCCGCTATTGCCGAAATGTCGCCGCCTCCAGCAATGAAAGATATGGGGACCGTCATGAAGGCCGTGATGGCCCGCTTCGCAGCCGCCGCCATGCGCGTGGATGGAAAAGTCGTTAGCGAAGCGGTGAAGAAAGAGTTGGCGGGAAAATAATTCGAAAAATAATTAACGTCGGAATGCGGCAGCTATTTGCTTTGCTGCCACTCCCGGTAGGCTTCGCTCTTGCCAATCCCTCGCTCTTTGGCGACTTTCTTCAGAGCGGTTTTTTCGTCCGCCTTTTCTTCGGCCATAATTTCACGCACACGTTGAGCAACGCTGATTGTCGAGGTCTCCGGCCGCAGGTCTTGCGTCTCGGCTTTGGCGATCAGGAGCGTGATCTCGCCTTTGACGTCTCCGCGAGATTTGAGCTCGCTTAGAATCTCGTTTGCGCTTCCGCGAAGGAATTCTTCGTGCAACTTGGTGACTTCGCGGGCGACGACCACGTGCCGCGCGTCTCCTAAAATCTCGGAAATATCGGAAAGCGTCTCGAGCAGCCGATGCGGCGCTTCGTAGAAAACTTGCGTCCGCGGAGAATCTTTCACGCTTTCGAGCAATTTGCGACGCTGGCCTGATTTCGAGGGGAGAAATCCGCTGAAGCGGAAAGAATCGGTGGGCAGGCCACTGGCAACCAAGGCGGCCAGAAAGGCCGAGGCTCCAGGAATCGGCACCACCGGCACATGATGGCGTATGGCGAGCGCAATCAGGCGAAATCCGGGGTCGGAGATGCCGGGCATGCCCGCGTCGGTGACGAGCGCGATCTTCGCGCCGCCTTCGAGGTCGACGACCAGTTCGGCAGCTTTCGTCATCTCATTGTGCTCGTGATAACTGACCAAACGGGTCTGGATACCGTAGTGGCTGAGCAATTTCAGAGTCTGGCGCGTGTCTTCGCAGGCAATCAGGTCGACTTCTTTGAGCACGCGGAGCGCGCGCAGCGTGATGTCCTCGAGATTGCCGATCGGAGTGGCGACGAGGTAAAGCGAAGGCCCGCCGACGGTCCCATCTCGTTCGAAACTACTTTTCTGAACAACTTCTTGCATGAGGCGAGTCTAGCAAGAAACTCTTCACCACGGAGACACGGAAGAACGCAGCAGGTCGCGAGAAACAAACTTTGACCTTCTCTGTGTCTTCGTGCCTCCGGGGTAGATTCTTGCCGGGGATGGGAACCATTTCAATTAACTAAACAATTCGCCTTTTATTCGCTTCGTGCTAAACTGACCAAAACTGATGTGACAGCCAACACTTCACGCTCCAGCCCGCGGGTGTAGGCTACGAAGCATTCGTACCCGAATTCAGATTCATACAACAGGAGCAGCCATCATGGCCGACGAGCGTAGCCGAGCAGAAGACCGAAATAACGAGCGGAGCAAGGCGATTGAACTTGCCTTCGCGCAGATAGAAAAGCAGTTTGGCAAGGGTTCCATCATGCGACTGGGATCGAAGGAAGCCATCGTCCCGATCGCGGTGATTTCGACGGGCGCGATTTCGTTCGATGCCGCGTTGGGCGTGGGCGGAGTGCCGCGTGGCCGCGTAGTCGAGATCTTTGGGCCGGAATCGTCGGGCAAAACGACCATTGCGCTGCAAGTGATTGCCGAGGCGCAAAAAGGCGGGGGCATGGCGGCTTTTGTCGATGCCGAGCACGCGCTCGATCCGGGATACGCGAAGAAACTTGGCGTCGATGTCGACAATTTGCTGGTCTCGCAGCCCGATTATGGCGAGCAGGCACTCGAAATTACCGAAGCTTTGGTGCGTTCGAATTCCATCGATGTGCTGGTGGTGGACTCTGTTGCCGCGCTCGTTCCGAAGGCGGAACTTGACGGCGAAATGGGTGACAGCCACATGGGCCTGCAAGCACGGCTGATGTCGCAAGCACTCCGGAAACTGACGGGCACAGTGTCGAAGTCGCGAACTTGCCTGATCTTCATCAACCAGATTCGCGAAAAGATTGGTGTGATGTTCGGCAACCCCGAAACCACGACTGGCGGGCGCGCGCTGAAGTTCTATTCGTCGGTGCGCATCGATATCCGGCGCATTGCGGCGATTAAAGAGGGCGACGTGGTCACCGGGTCGCGCACCCGCGTGAAGATCGTGAAGAATAAAGTGGCGGCGCCGTTCCGCGAAGCCGAGTTCGACATTCTGTACGGGCAAGGCATCTCGCGCGAAGGGGACCTGCTCGATCTGGCCGTGGCCCAGAACATCCTGGAGAAGTCGGGCTCGTGGTTTAGCTACAAAGGCGAGCGCATCGGACAGGGACGCGAGAATGCCCGCACGTTCCTGCAAGAAAACAAAGACACGCTGGCCAAACTGGATACCGAAGTGCGCAAGGCGCTCGGACTGATTCCGTCCACCGCGGCCCCGGCGCCAACCGCGGTTCCGGCGCAAGCTACCGGAACCAACGGACGTGTCACCACGATGCCGACTGCCTCCACGGAGACGACAAAGGTGCCAGCAGCTAGACGGTAAAGCTCAAACTCTACGGTTAGACTCGCGAAACGGGCACCTGATGTATTTGACGGGTTAAATACATCAGGTTTCTCGCTACGCTCCCGACGGGAGACATTTCTTAACTCAGCAGCCTAATTCCCTGTGGGGACGAAATCGAAATAGGCCAGATTATTTCCGCTCTTGTAGTGCAGAGACAGTAATTGCCATCCCTTCGCAGGAAACGTGATCTCGCCACAATCTGCCTTGTTCCAGAAATGCCAGACTTCCCAATCGGGATAATCCTTCATCGCAAATTTCGTAGTGGGATCAAGCGGCAGCGTGCACACAGCCGCGGGCTTGTTATTCAACGAGAAGTTGATGGCTTGGGCAGTGTGGGAATACATGGCAACGATTCGGTAGGTTCCGGACTTCTTCACATCGACGCTATAGTTCGCCCACTCACCGTCTTCGGTCCATCCGATGTACAGCTGTTGCCATTCGGGTGCGACGAGATTCGGATGATTAAGGTCAGCCCCCTTCTTCACATAAGAGATATCGACGCCCTCGTTTTCGCGAAAGCGGCAGATTTCGACGGCCACGCCCTCTTCGCAGTGTTCCGGCTTATGATTCAGCTCTCCGCTGCCGTGGTTGACCGGGTCTGTGTCGTGATAGGCAATTCCTTCGCCGCCAAGGTCGAAAAGGGCTGCCTGCAGCCGCCCGGGAATCGGCTGTGGCCCTGACATGTGAGCTCCATCGTGAAAAGGCTTGCCCTTATAGTCGCTGGGAAGAGCACCGCTGTCGTGCAAAGCAAGCAAAACGAGGACGACGAATGATAAGCCGAGTAGCTTCATTGAAGTTCCTTTCATAGCGATCGTACTCCGCGACGACCTTTCGGATTGCGAAGGGCCGATAAGATAGGCGATGTCGGTAGCAAGTTAAAATGTCCGCTTTTCTTAGCACACGATATGTCCGGTTTAAGTTAGACAGCAGCCGTAGCCGTGGCGGTGGGAAAGTGGGAATCCCGCGTACTTTGCGGGATTTC
>JBEKPH010000016.1:0-77828 GCA_049520915.1 Terriglobales bacterium | reverse complement strand
AATATTGCTTATTCTGGATACAACATGGGTAAATGCTCATCTTGTGGTTGTGATTTACCGGGGTACGAACAACTATGCCGCCAATGCTATGGCGCAAAATACGCGGCATCGACTGTCCCTAAGGGCAGTTCCAGCTACGGCTGGTCCGCGTACATGCATTTGCTGCTCTGGATATTTGTCGCTTATGCGTTTTTTACGTACATGCCAGATGTTGTAAAATTCGTCGTTCTTTTGGTAGGACTTGTGGTTTTTTGGTGTCTCTTCCTCTGGGCTAAGTTGAAAAGACCAAGGAAGAGTTATGATACACTGCCCCGCCGGCTTTCCTTCGTTCTCGGTCTCTGTTGCCTTGTCGCGTGGAAGGTCACTGGCGAGGATTTCTGGGGAGTCTGGGGAAGACTCGCCAGCGCATGCATAGTCGTGAGCTGTGTGTATGGAGCTGTCTATAGAGTTATTGATCGGGCTAAAACAGGCAGTGCGCCCGACCAGCCGAGATAGAGGTTAAAGCTTGCGCTGCTACTCGCACTCTTACGACGCAAACGGCAATACCCTCTCCGATCCCTCCGGCAAATCCTACTCCTGGGACTTCGAGAACCGCCTCACGCAAGTTGTGAACCCTGGCGTGGGCACGACGACCTTCCGCTACGATCCCTATGGATACTGGTGAGAACCACGACTTTAGCAAGAATCGCAAAAATCAAGGTAATACCCGTCATGAGGCAGAAAGGCCAATCGTAGCTAAAGCCAACGGCAGAGCGGGGGTGAAGTGATGGCCCGCGTCTCGAAACGTCATCCGCATCCCGAACCACACTCGCCGCCATAACGTTATTGGCCGTGCTTCCATTGATTCGTCTGGGCACTGCCCACGCAGCCACGCATCACTATGTCATCGCCAACAACAATGCTTTCCCCACTAATACTGTTTCGGTGTACGAGGTTTCGGGTGCATCGTTGGTCCCGTTGCCGACGGTGCCGACAGGCGGGACAGGCAGCGGGGGTGGCTATTTTGCCGGAGTGACCCAAGCGGTTGTCCAGGACGGAACTAATACTTGCGTTTTCGTCGGCGACGCTGGATCGATGGATATTTCTGCTATGAGGATGGTGACACGTAGTCCCTATTTGAAAGTAGTAAGCAACTACGCGTCTCCGGATGGCGATGCTGACGTCGCTGGCCTCGGTATCATCACCTCAAACGGTTACCTCTACGCCAACTACACCGGTAACACCATTAACGGCGGTTCCGTCAACCCGGCCCTCGGCGTGTGGAAGATTGGATCAGGGTGCAAGTTGAGTTTCGTTGGTCAGCTTGCTAACACGAGCGGACTCAATGGGGGGGCAATCGACGGCATGGCGGTGACGCCCAACGGAAAATATCTGGTGGTCGCCTACGGCGATGGCTCGGTCGGTTCCTATGCGATTGGTGACGGTTCCATCTCGCTCATCGGCCAGGAAATCATTGCTGGCAACGCGATCGGAACCGCTGAAGCAGAGGGCGTTGCGATTTCTAAGAACGGGCGGTGGGCAATTTTTGGAGATTTTACCTTCGGTGGCACCCAGCTTGACGTCGCCAGCATTGGACCCGATGGCACGCTCGCTCTGACGATCACCTATGGCGGAAGTGGAAGCTTGGGCAATGGCGTAGGCGACGGGAGTATTCGGCTTAGTCCCAACAACGATTTCGTCTTCAATGTGGATACCTACTCTGGACAGGAAACCACGGTCTCCTTTGACGCCAAGACTGGGGTCATCGCCTATCCCAGCGCGTGCCTGACCAACCTAAACGGCTACCAGAGCCTGTGGTCGTACGCGTCGCAGGTGGCAATGATGGCCGACTCGGGATCAGGAACGAAACTCTACATCTCCGAAGGTTTGGGTGGCCAGCAATCCTATATCGCGCTCCTTGAAGTCAACGCTACAACTGGCTGCGCGACCGAAGTTCAAGGCTCACCCTTCGTGGACAGTAACGGACCATACCTGGAGTCGATTACGGCGTTCTCTCATTGAATTTGGTCGCCCGCCTCAACGCAGTGACCCGCGCCGTGATTGAAGGGGCCGCACCAGCGGAGGGGTTTCGGCTTTGAGAAAGCAGACAGACACGGTAGCGGTCAGGAGTTCGCGCCTGGTGTGAAGTGCGAAGGTAGCCCAAAATCCCTGCAGACGGTTCGGGCCTCCTGGCCCGGCTCCTGCCCTATATTGCATATGCTTGCGTGGTTAAGGTAGCCAACACTCTTTCGCCGCAAGCGAAGGGAATCCGCGGGCGTTCTCGTTCTGCTAGGGAAAGGGGTTCTTCATACTGCTTCGCCGAGCCGCCCAAGTCACAGTAGGCGCACAAGACCCTGCGCGGTATTTCTTGTGGGCCGCCGCTATAGCGGTGTCGTGATATGGCTAGCCTTCGGTCCCGAGCCACAAATACCCATCCGGCAAGAAGCCCTAAACCGTCGTACGCCAGCGTCAGCCTCACGTACAGATTTGGTCGGTGAAGGGATGAAGGAAGGGACACTGCTCCTTCCTTCGCGCACCCGTATCGATTGGGGTTCTAGGCACCATAGGGCTTGAACAACTGAACAACGTGGTTCATCAAACATGTCGAATCTGTATCATTTAGGCTTTCAAGAATCCGCATTCATAGGTTGCGGCGCTGCACAATTGGTTTGCTAAACCGTTATACGGGCTAACACCTGTATCGAGGGTTCGAATCCCTCCCTCTCCGCCAGTTGTTTTATCTCCCGTAGACATAAGCGCTTACCTCGCGTAATCTTTCGATCCGACTACATCACCCGCGGTCTCTCGGCGCCCAAGAGGTGCATACTAGGTGCATATTCGAGAGATCGCTCAAATTGCTGCATCGCCGCCGTGGCATCCGAGTCCGCGGTTTTGATGTAGCAGGCCTGCGTTACCCCGACATTCGCATGCCGCAAGATCCTCTGTATCGTCTTGTCGGATACGCCTAGCCGATACAGATTTGTCGCAAGCCCGCGGCGAAAGGCGTGCCAACCGTGCCACTGGACTCCTGCTTTCATAGCAAGCGGCACGATGACATCTCTCGCCAGAGCATCCATGTTGACCGGCTTCCCGGCTGGACTCGGGAACATGAAACCGTTCGCGGGATCGCCGGCCAGAGACCGGTGCCGTTCTAGACGCTGCGCAAGTTGTGCAACCACCGGAACTGGAGCCTTACTCGTGCTAGTCTTTGGCTCCAGCGCGTGACCTCTCCAGAATGACTGGGAAATGTATATTTGCTCCCCGTCGTAATTCTCCCAGAGAAAACCTCGGACTTCGCCCTTCCGGGCTCCAGTGAAGGCGGCCGCTGCAACAATCGTAGCGGCCGGTTCTGGCAGCACACTTAGCATCTGCGTGATCTCCTCGAGAGAGTAGGCGTGCGTCTCGCCCGGAGGTTTGCCCTGCGGTAGGACAACATCCCGCATCGGGTTCTCTGAATTGATCACACCCTTCCGTTTGGCATACCGAAAGACCCCGGAAAGGAGTGCCTTGATGTGCGCCAAAGTGGTAGACGTTAGCGTGCTCTCCTTCGCGATCGCTTCAAGGATGCGCTCGCCGTCAGCGGTTCTGAAGTCACGGAGCGTAATCTCACCGTGCGGTTTCAGGTAGAGCTTCCACATATTGCGGTATCCGTGGAATGTACTGATCCGTTTGCGCTCTTGTACAAACGGCAGGTAACGGTCCTCGATAAATCGGATCAGCGTCATCGTGCTTTCGGGTGTTTTCCCCGCGTGGTTGACTGTTTCCAGAAACTCCCTCGCGAGATCTTTTGCTGCTGTTTTATGCCGACATTCCGGTCCAACTTCGGCTAGCTTCTTGGTTTTTTGGACTCGTCGAAACGTTCCATCCAGAGCTAATTCGGAATCGTAGTACCGAAGTAGCCATAGACTTCCCTTTTGATACAAATACCCCTGTTGGTGGCGGGTTCTCTTCATTTGCTCTCCTTTCCGAGAGCCCGTCCTCCTACCCTATTGCTGCTCGATACTATACGCCGCTCGGCCCAAGCTTCTAGTTCTGGGCTTCCCCAGCGAAAGCGGACATACTTTCCGAAACGCATATGAGGGATGGGGTCCGTCGAGCGGGTGCGGACTCGCTCACGGACCCACGATTCTGGAAGATTCAACCGCAAAGCAAGTTCTTTGCTGTCGATAAACTGATATGTTTGCGGCGCGGTGGAACTGGGAATTAGAGGATCCATTGTGTCTCTTGCTGTCTGCAAAATCGCACCTCCCAGAAATCACTGCCATTTAAGCTGGATTTGTCCGTTTCTGAGAATGGCTTCGTTGTCCGAGGGAGAAAAGGCGGATATTCGGAGGTCTCGATTTCAGGAAGATGAACCTAATTCACGCGATACGAGATTTTTTGTCCGCGATTAATTTCCGGATAAGGAAAGATCGTCGAGTTTCTGCGCGCAGCGGGAGAGGAGGCGGCGCATTCCGTACAAAATGTCTTTATCCCCGAGCGAAACCAACTTTGACCACGTCTTAATAGGGCCGATTGTTGAATTCGAGTTGCGACTGTTGAATTCTTTCAGTTCTCTTGCGTACTTGCCTTCCAGGTACTCACTCGGCGGCAAGTAGTTGCCGGCATCCAGTGCGGAGGCGATTTGCCGTAATTTATCAATGGGCACGTTCCTGTGACTGTCGGAGATCGCTTCTTGCCGCAACGCGCCGGCGTATTCCACAAAAGAGCGACCTAGTCTTGGAGGGCGCCCGGGCTTCTTTATGCTGCGCCCATGATTCGATCCTGGGGTCTCTTGGCGGTTTTCCCCTCGCAAAGTTGGATCGGTCGTTTCACTTGCCGCTCCCACGGGCAGTTCTTTCGTAGGTCCATTTCGTTGTTGAATATTCTGCTGCGCTAGCGTCGCTCTCCGTTCGGCATGTTCACATTCCTTCGCGTCAATCTCGAGACGCCTGTGCCAGCGGCTCTGAAGCTGTCGCATCCTGAGTTCCAGTTTATTCAAATGGGCAGTTCGGAGACTAAAAGGAAGATTCGTGCCTCTGACGGATCGAGAGAACTCGTTTGCAATTGACTTAGCGCGGACTCCGAGCATTTGAACGATATGCGCACAGACAGCTCGCACAAAATCGGCAGACTTCACATATCCCTGAATTTGCCATACCGAACAATAGATCTCATACTCTCTCCGAGCCTTCTCCTCGGCACTCTCCACTTTCATCTGCAAAATCAGAGAAGGCACGGTGTTGCTGTTCAGGTTAAGTCGATTCTCGAACCGAATACGGCGCTCGTCTGCCTTTATTCGATTACTCATCTCTTCGGACAGATCGACCAGTTTCAAGACCACTAGGCGGTGGTCGATGTCTTCCCATCGAAAGGGTCGCATTTCTTGATTTCTCGCCCGTCTCGGAACATCCCGGACCTCTGTTGGGTGTCGTTCAACGATGTTGCGTCCGCCAGCCGGTCGTCCAAGTTTAAGGCTTCTTGTCCTTTGCCCACCGAGCCTGCGCAGCCTTGCGAGCGGACTCTTTACGTTGTTCAAGCGTGAGTTTTTTGGCCGTTGCTTGTCCGCCTCGACGTCCGAGTTGAACAGCAGCTTGGTTCTTCTTCGCCATAAACAGTTTTTACATCCGTGCGCACCGCTGCGCAACCAGAATTATGCTGCCCACTTGACTATGCGCAGCGCTGCGCATAGTATCCAGCATGTTATCACGGACTGAGCGAGTGCGATCAACACTCACTCAGCCCTAACCACAGTCGCCTAGAAGGAGGCAACAATGGCTAAACAGCAACGTATCACTCCATCTTCATTCACTCAAGAAAGCTCAGCCCCAATTGCTCGAGTTGCGCTCTACGCCCGAGTCAGCACCCTCAATAATCAAGATCCCGAGATGCAACTCGCCGAATTGCGCGAATACGCGGAGCGCCGCGAATGGCAGATCGTTGAGGAATTCACCGACCAAGGAGTGTCGGGCTGTAAGGAGTCGCGGCCGGCACTGAACCGCCTGATGTCCGACGCTTGCCGCCGACGGTTTGACGCAGTGCTCGTATGGAAGATAGACCGCTTTGGGAGGTCTCTGAAACACCTGGTCAACGCTCTGGCCGAACTCGCGGCGCTCGGGGTAGCGTTCATCAGTCTGCGGGACAATCTCGACCTCAGTACGCCTTCCGGTCGATTGATGTTCCAGATCATCGGTGCCATGGCCGAGTTTGAGCGGGCATTGATCCAGGAGCGGGTCCGTGCGGGCATTAGAAACGCGCGCGCCAAGGGGAGACGATTGGGGAGGCCGCGGGTGATCGTGGATGCGGTACGGGTCGCCTCTCTTCGTGCTAGCGGGCGCTCATGGTCGCAAATTCAGTCCGCTCTGGGCGTGAGCAAAGGCACCGCGCAGCGCAGCTTTGCTGGCTTTTCCAAGATTGTCTAAGCGCACCTTCAGTCAAGGTTTCTGAATTCGTCTCCCGTAGATGCCCCGATCTAGACCGTGCACCAGACGCGACGCCGGTACGCGAAAAACCCCGCAGATCCGAAGCAGGGTGGTCAAGGTGATTGGCCTCCCTGCCTCAATCTGTTGCCAGTGTCTCGCGGAGAATCCAAACGAGATCATGTCTTCCTGGCTTAAACGTCTGCCTTTCCGCAGCCCGCGGACACGTTCCCCCAATCGTGCGAAGAATTTTGCTCGATCTGGCACCTCCGAGTTTGTAGAGTTCCACGAGCAGAAACACCACGAGCAGATTAGCTGTGTGGCGTTCCGTGGCAATTACACCGTTGCCGGGTGAGGCGCGGGAATCATGCCTGACATCAACGAAGTCGCGCTTCTTAAAGACGAAGAAACAGCGAGTCTTCAAAAAGTCATGGACGTTGTTGTTGGTGTCCTTGGTAGGCACAAGCAACCTTCCGCTTGGGACCTTGTAGGCATCGTCGAAAGCGAGGTTGGGTGGAAAGGTCGCTGGTTTCTCAAAGCAGTCATCAACGAACTAAAAGGGTCACCGGAGTCAAAAGCGGCATGGCGAAGCTATTTAGATTCTCTGACGGAATCGGACGATCTCGATGGTGCTCTGAGAGGCGCCGATCCCCCCCGCAAGGAGATCGCCTCAAGTATCGATTCCCTGCTGCGGCACAGCAACATTTACCGGGATTCCCAGGAGTTTCGGGAAATGGTCAGCTTCATGGCGCGCTTCAAAGACTACGCACCCTACAACAACATGCTCGTGCGAATACAAAACCCCACCTGCAGCTTCTATGCGACGGAGCGCGACTGGTGGGACCGCTTTAGTCGCAAGCTTAAAGAAGAGGCTCGCCCCATGCTGATTCTCGCTCCTATGCATCCAGTAATGCTGGTCTATGCTCTTGACGAGACCGAGGGCAAGGAATTGCCGAAAGGGTTGAAAAACTTTGCGACGTATCAGGGTGAATGGAACCCTAATTGGTTGCGACTCACAGAAAAAAACGCAGAAGTCCGGGATCGAATTCGTGTCGAATTCAAGATCCTGTCATCCACTAACGTTGGTTTCGCCACTTTGGCTCGCGGCTCGGCCGAAACGAAGATGAGAATTGCTATTCACTCCCATTTGGACGGGCCAAGCCGGTTCGGTATCCTCTGCCATGAGCTTGCACATATTTATCTTGGTCATCTCGGTACTGACGGTGACCACTGGTGGCAAGCCGAACCGATTTGGATCATCGAACTGTGGAGATCGAAGCTGAGGCGACGGCTTTCATCGTGACGACGCGTCTTGGTTTGAAGGGATCGAGCGCGGCCTACGTCTCCGGTTATTTGAACGGGGGCCTCTGCCTTCTTCTGTATCGCTCGACCAAGTGGCGAAAGCTGCCAGTAGGATCGAGCAGATGGCCGAAAGACCCCTTCGAACAAGAGAGGAACGGAGGACCCGCCGGGACGCTTAACGAAGGTAGCCCGAACCTGGTTGTCTGCACGGGTGAGAACCCAAGGAGAGATGAAGAGCCTAGCATCGAAGAGCGATCGGAGGACGAGAGCCACCGGAACACAGGGTCCAGTACCGGTATGTAAGGACGCGGTTAGTAGAGCTTAGTGACGAGACTGGGACGAAGGGCAAAGAGTGAAGCTGAAGACTGGTGCGAGGAAGTGCCGGTGCGGTTGCCTAAAGTAGGGATGGAACGGGTTCGGGGACAGCTTGGCTTTCTGTTCTTTTCCAGATAGTTGCGAGCGTAAAAACCGAAGAGGCAAGGGATGGAGAAGCATCTCAGGAAGCTTAGGAATCAAGAAAGGGTCTTCTCGGGTAGGAAATCGGCCGCTTAAAAATTTGAAGGATTTTGTGATCGTTTCTCGTTCTCTTAGGTGGACGAGTACTCTGCCCACAGGTGTCTATGAATACACCGGAACCCAAAATCCAGCGCCCTTACTTGGAGGAGTTGTCGTTGGCTGCGGAGACGTTTTTTAAGGAACATCCAGACAAGACTGAGATTTTTCAGGCAAAAGTCGAGCTTACCGCATCCGCAGTCGCGCGTTACTTAGCCGACAAACCCTATCTCCAGCAAAAGCTGGCCGACCTTGTAGATTACAGCCCCAGTCGGTGGCTTCTCATGCAGGAGATCCCGGAGATACAGGCTCGACGAAAGCTCCACAGCAGACCCGACGTGCATTACGATCCGCACGCGAAAACCTCCGAGGCGAGTGATCCCTACCAGTGGGCTAGAAGGAGTAACCTCCAAGGAATTTGTTTTTCGGGCGGCGGTATCCGCAGCGCGACGCTCAATCTTGGGGTGCTCCAAGGCCTGGCAAAATTGAGGATGCTCGATCATTTCGATTATCTCTCCAGTGTTTCTGGTGGGGGCTACATTCATGAATGGTTTGCAGCCTGGATCACGCGGGAGGAGTCTGAGCAGAAGAGAATAGCTAAGCAAGCAGTGCCACCGCAGAATTATGTCCCGGGCGTCGGCTTTCGAGAAGTGGAAAATAGACTCGTTCCGCTGCCCTCTACCAGCGCTTACCCGGTTCAGCCGGAGCCAATTCGATGGTTGCGTCGTTATAGCAACTACCTGACCCCACAGAGAGGACTGTTCACAGGTGACACATGGGCGGCCATTGCTATCTGGGCGCGCAATACGTTTCTCATCCAACTTATCTTGATTTCTGGTCTTTTCTTTCTGTTGTTGCTTCCGTATCTGATCGGGAGGTTCATCTTTTGTCTGCCGCCGTCCTCTACAAGCCTGGTGTCGATTCTTCTCTTTCTGATTGGAGCCTTCGCCATTTCGATTGAGCTTCAGCGCGAATATCACAGAATCAAATTAATGGACATGCAGAAGACCGACGAGGCCAAGCCTGAGGCTCCACTCCGGTGGGGTGGTGAGAAAACCATTCAGGCTTTCATAGTTCTGCCTCTGTTGATGGCCTGCGTGCTCTATCTGCCGGCGATGATTTCATTGCCCAGCTTCGATCTGTGGGATCCTTCCGCGGAATATATCGCGATATTCGCGCTCCTATTCTTTCTGGTAGCCGCCGCCGCAACTGGCGGCTCGAGCGTACAAGCCTACATGGATCTACATGGGATGACCACCCTAGACGCGACTGCAGGACAATCAACCGATAGCTCGCGTCGCGCATGGCTAAACCGGGCCAGTCTATACCGGGGTTGTCGTATAGTAGCCAACGGTTTTGGGGGGTTGGTGGTTGCGACTGCCGCTCTCTCGGCCCTAGCGGGCACGTTGTTATTGATAATAGTTCATCGGGTTCTGCAAGATGATTTCTCGCGGTGGATCCCGACCTCGGTTGTACCAATGTCTGAGAGATGGCGGCTTCAATTAGCTTTCGGTCCGCCCTTGCTCTTCGTCGTGCCTTTTTTCACAATTGTCATCGGGGCCGGCCTGATCGGCCGGGATTTTCCCGACTGGCTGCGCGAGTGGTTGGCGCGAGTGAGGGCGTGGGCGTTACTTTTCGGTTTTGGCTGGGCCTTCTTCTTTGGAATCGCGCTGCTTGGACCTTATCTTCTCGATTGGTTGCCAGGCAAGATCTTCCATTGGTTTCCCCTCAAGCTTTCGGCCGTAATCGCGTGGCTGGGTACCACGGCCGGATCTGTGCTCGCAGGGAAAAGTAACAAGACCAGCGGAAAATCATCGGAGGGCGTATCGCGCAGTGTCCCTCTCGACGTTCTTGCCAAAGCGGGGGCTTACGTCTTCATTGGCGGACTGCTGTTGGTACTTTCGCTGGCCGTCAAATTCTCCTTGGAATACGCCGGTGCGAATGTCCCTCCGCCGATCATCTGGATATTGCTGATCCTCGGCTCGTTGATTATCTTCGGTCTCTTCGGTTGGCGGGTGGACGTTAATGAATTTTCCTTGAACCCTTTCTACAGAAACCGCCTGACGCGATGTTATTTGGGCGCGAGCAATCGGTATCGGGCACCTAATCCTCTCACCGGATTCGACGACCGTGACACTCGCGGCATGCAGGTTTCTCGTCTCACTCCGGGGCAAGGGTACACAGGGCCATTTCCAATTATTTGTACTGCAATCAACCTCAGTTTCGGAGAGGACTTGGCTTGGCAAGAACGAAAAGCTGCTTCCTTTGCCTTCACCCCTGTTTCTTCTGGTTATCACGTAGGCTGGACAGCGGGAAAACCTGGCACCATTCTTAACTACTGCGGGTTTGTTCCTACCTCCACTTACGCCTTCCCCGACGGTGGAATTAACATTTCCACCGCAGTCGCGATTTCGGGAGCGGCCGCTAGTCCCAACTGGGGATATCACACCGATCCCGCCACCGCCTTTCTCATGACCATGTTCAACGTTCGCTTGGGTTGGTGGCTGTTTAATCCGAGAAGACCAGGACCAAATTCTTGGGCTTCTCCGCGTTTTGCTCCCCTCGAACTTACCAAGGAATTGCTCGGCATGGTCAATGACACTTCCAAGTTCGTCTACCTTAGCGACGGGGGACATTTTGATAACATGGGTTTGTACGAGTTAGTAAGGAGACGCTGTCACCGGATTCTAATCTGCGATGCCGAGCAGGATGAGAATTACCGTTTCGAAGGCATTGCCAATGCCATACGGAAATGCCGCATCGACTTCGGCGCAGAAATAACTCTAGATCTAAGCAAGCTGCGGCTGGTTGAAACGACGAGGAACTGCGAATCCCACTGGGCTATCGGCACCATTCGTTATCCTGAAACTCCTGCCAACCAGGCGGGTCAGCAACACGAGGGGACGGTTCTGTACATCAAGTCCTCATTGACCGGCGCCCTGAAATATCCCATCGCGCCAGGCAAGGATGTTGATCTGCCTACGGAGTCGGTCGACATCATAAATTACAAGTTGACCCATCAGCATTTCCCTCACGACACCACCGCCGACCAGTGGTTCACCGAGTCGCAGTTTGAAAGCTACCGCCGCCTCGGGCATCATGTGATTGAGGAAGTTCATAACTGCGAAATGCTGCGTTCCTTTTGACGGGACATCTTTAAGGCTGCAGCCTGTGAAGAGATTTTCTTATATCTATGACGGATCCACAGCAAAGTAATTTCGATGACTCCAACCGGTCTCTAGGCGCCGCCGCGGGACAACCGATGTCGGCAGTAGAAGGGGAAAAGCTTCGAATCGAATTGGAAAAGCTTCGGCTTGAGACAGCTGACTTAAGCCGTTGGCGAGCCAAGATGTTGCTCGCGCTGGTCTCGGCTATTCTGTCGCCATTGATCGCCGTGGCTACCTATGTGATCAGCTTGCACTCTTCGCAGGCTTCGGAGAGGATCGAAGCTGAAGATGCGCTTTACTCCCAGGTTTCAAAAGACATTGGAAATCCGGATCCTGGCCTACGACTTTCCGCTCTATCTTCGATGGGCAAATTTTTACGGAAGCCCACAGAAAGTTTTTGGCGGTCCGGCAGGGAATTCACAACATCCGAAGAACGTGCGCAAGATGCGGTAACTTTGCTCGTATCTCGGCTCAACACAGAAACCGATCCCGATGTTGTCAACTCCATCATCGCTTCAGTGCAATCGCGACCTGACCTGAGCCTTCCGCTCTTGCTCGATGCCGACCGTCGCGCGGCCTCCAACTTTGCTCGGGCTGCGGGAGATTATTCCGGCCTGCGGCTTTTGCAACCACCGACGTCTACCCAACAGAATATTGAAGAAGACATGCAGCTCAATATCCTTCGCGCGAGCCGGCTGTTCGACACTGGTCGAGAACTAAATGGATCCTTCATGGCCAAGCGATTTCTCTACAGCTCACCCTACCGAAGCATATATCTCACACAGCAGCGATACGCAATGGGAGAAGGACTGTCCGAACAGTCGCCTACTCCTCAGCCCTCCGAGGTGAACAGCAAAGAGCAGCGATTACTCCAAGCGGCACAATTCCTCGAGGCTACGAGCAAAGCTCTCATTGGAATATTGAAGCAGAGACCACAAACTTCCGGGACGAAAAAGAGTTGCTGGCAAAAAGATAAAACTGTTTTTCTCACAAACTGGAATGGTGTCGTCCTTGTCAGCGGAGAATTCCCTGATCCCGCCGACTTTTCAGGCTTCGATCTGCATGGATCTTACTTTTTTGCCAAATCGGCATTAGGTAAGGTTATTTTTCGTAATGCGAATCTAAAGGATGCTGACCTCACTGGTTTCCCTTTTAATAATGCGGATTTTACGAATGCCAGCTATAGAGATGTTGGACTCTGCCCCAATTGGCAAAGCTACGCTCCCGACACTCACCTAATTTCTCAGCAGATCAATCTAGTCACGAACAAAGATGATCCCAGGTGCGTGCCCAAATGAAACTAGCGGTAGCGGCCTGTTGCCGGACGCAGCCAGCCTCGGCCGCAAGCTCAAGGAGGGAAAAGGCAGCGGGAATTCGGCAGCACCCCTGCTTTTTTGCGTCAATGTGAAACACGTCAAGAATGTCGAGAAAGCCCAGAGTCCAGAGAACTCCAGAAGAGAAGTGGGCAGATTGTGTTGGAAGGTCTGAAGAGCGGCAACGTGGCAGAGACGTGCCGCAAATACGAGATCGCTCCCAATCTCTATTACCGTTGGAAGGATTGGGAAGCCGTCTGGAACTCGGCTGGATTTGCAAGCATTCGTGATAGAGAAGCGTCTCGGGCTATAGCAACTTAGCGTACTCTGCCTTTGCTTGCTTCAGGATTGGGATGTTGGGGTCGGCAACTTTCCAGAGAGTGAGGAAATCCTTGTAGGCGGCGAGTGCCCGGACGCGAGCAGCATCGGCATCCGCTCCCTGCTTCGTTCTCGCCTCCAAAACGTTCGCACGAGCCACTCCCAGATGCGCCAACGCTCCCGTCCAGCAATTCCAGACGATGCCCGAGTGATCGATGATCTCCTGAAATTCGGCAGCCGCCGCACTGCCTTGTCCTGCCGCCAGGAATGTCTCTCCGCGAATATAGTTTGGATAGAGGCAGGAAATGTTAATGTCGAACAGAATTTGCCCTCGTTCAATCGGCGAAGCGGCCGGTACGACGCGCAAGGCCTCGACCGGATTCTTTCTGTCGAGCGCCACCTGCGCCAGAATCGACGGCAACCAGAGAGAATACATCTGCGTATCCAAGGGGAAGCGTTGCGCAAGGTCTTGCGCCATCGACTCAGCTCGCGCCGCATCACCAGCCATCGCAAACGCCAGCGCAACTTCGTCTCCGACCCCCTGACTCACAGGTGCTAGCTTCAAAGCTTCTGCCGCCGATTGTCGCGCCTCTGCAGCCTCACCATAGGCCGCAAATTCAATAGCGGCATTCGCCTGCCATAACGCCCCATTTTTCTTTTTGGTCGGCGCGAACAGCGGATTCCACCGCTCGCCTAGTCAATTCCCGGGCTTTACCCAGATGACCCTCGTAGGCCTCTGTGTCTGAAGCCAGGGACAGACCCTCGTTCTCATAATCCGGTTTGCCCGCAAACCACCGTTGACATTCATCCATCTCCGCGGAGTCCGATCCAAGAAAGGCGAGAGCGTAGAGAGCATTGTAGGCGAGATCGTTGTCTGTTTTTTGCGCTATCAACTGGTGACCAATCTTTCGCGCGTCATCGAAGCGCTGCATTGCCATGGTAAGGTTGATGAGGTTCGCTTCGCCAGCCAAAAAACCCGGTTCCACATCTAAGGCTCGCCTTGTGACTTCCGCCGCTTTCTCGTATTGTCCCAGGCCTGCGTATACGGTGCCTAGGCCGCTATAAGCACGGTATTCCCGCGGATAGCTCTCAATTTCTTCCTGGTAGGCCTGAGCTGCTTTATCCAATTCCTCCGTTACGTTCCGATAGTAGGAGGCGGCAATCGCCAGCCTCTCCCGCTCGCTGGCATGTTCACGCAGCTGAAACGCCTTGGTCGCGTACTCGCCGGCCCGCGCTAACTCGCCTAGACTAGAGTAGTCGCCAGCCACAGCGACATAGCCCGAGGCAAAATTTGGGTCGAGCTCGATGGCCCGCTGATGGTAACGCAGAGCTGCAGCGGAGCCCTTCTCGTCTTGAGCCTTTCGGCCGAGACTAAACGCCTTGAGCGCTTCGAGCGAAGAGGTTGTGGCTTCTACCAGCGGCACATCGAATTTCTGCACCGTAGCCAGCGATTCGCCTAACTGCCCGCGGAGCTTCGACGCCGCATCGCCCAGCGCGTCCAGCACTTTCTCTTTCGCCGCCGCCGCCACTTGCTCCTCGGCCAGCGGATCTCCAGTCTGGCAATTCACCGCCTTCAACCCCAGCACATACTCGCTGCCAAGGCTTGCAATCGACCCAGCAATGTAAGCCTTGCTTCCCGCGCGCTGGCAGAGCTCGCGGGTCACCCCCGGGGTGAGCTTCGTACCCGGGGAAAGCGACATCAATTTCAAAGTCGCCACGATCTTGTTCTCGGGTAGTACATTCAGAAATGGCGATTGGTTTAGAGCAAGGTTCAGGGCCTGCTTGAGCGTGTCGTCGAACACGGCGTCGCCCGTACTGTTGGCAAAATCAGCGAGAACCACGGTATCCCTGTCCGTCAGGCGGCGCGGGGCCTGGTGCAAGCGGAAATACAACATTGCTCCGATCGCGGTCGCGACCAATATCACACCGGCTGGAAACAAAATCTGCCAGAGCTTGTTGCCCACTGGGGCTTCGGAAGCCTTTACCGCGCTCGACGAGGCAGATGGAGCACCCGCGGGCTCGGAGCCGGAGGGTGGCCGTTGTTGGGCTGCAACCGAAGTGTCACTCTCCTCTGACACCAGCACCGTGCCGGAGGTCGCTGCGATGGCTCGTCCCGTTTCGGTATCACGCCTCAGCCGCTGCAAATCCGTCCGCATGTCAGAAGCATGCTGATAGCGCAGGTTACGATCCTTTTCCAGAGCCTTGTTGATTATTCTTTCCAGTTCAAACGGTACATCCTGATTCAGCCGCACCACGGCCACCGGTGCGCGATTCACGATCGCCTCGCAGATCATCGCCGAACTCTCTCCACGAAACGGCAAATCACCCGTCGCCATCTCGTACAGCATTGCCCCAAACGAGAACAGATCGCTCCGGCCATCTAACTCCTTCGCGCGCACCTGCTCCGGCGACATGTAGGCCACCGTTCCCAACATAGTGCCCGGACTCGTCAGATGTTCCGCTTCCGCCGCCACAGTTTGCGTGTTAAGCGATCCAATTTTGCTCGAAGAACCGCCTGCAGCTCCGACCTTGGCCAACCCAAAGTCAAGAATCTTGGCATGGCCGCGCTTGGTCACAAAAATATTCGCGGGCTTAATGTCGCGGTGGACGATGCTTTCTGCGTGGGCTGCATCGAGCGCGTCCGCAATCTCGATGGCGAGCGGTAAAATCAACTCGGTTTCCATTGGACGGCCGGCAATGCGATGCTTCAGAGTTACGCCGTCCAGAAACTCCATGGCGATGAACGACTGCTCTACATGCTTCCCGACCTCATAGATAGTGCAAATATTCGGGTGATTGAGCGCGGATGCGGCCCGCGCCTCTCTGCGAAAACGTTCCAATGATTGCGGGTCTCGCGCCAACTCATCGGGAAGGAATTTGAGGGCGACAAAGCGGCCAAGCTCAAGGTCTTCGGCTTTATAGACCACACCCATGCCTCCGCCCCCAAGTTTCTCGACAATGCGGTAGTGCGAGATAGTCTGATTGATCATGAAGAGATGCGAAGCATTCGAGTTCGTTCAGTTGCGAGGCGCGGCAGACGAGACTCAACAAACTCCAGTTCTGACAAGCTCCGCCGCCTGCACGACTAGCCAGCAAACTTTATTAAGAGTCGGCGCTCACGCGTTGAGACAACTACCCCCATCGGGGATTATCGGTAAGAGCGTTTCTCGGTATCAACATAGGTCACTTTCTGACGAGTATAAGTCGTGATAAAACCTTGCGCAGCCAACCTCTGTCGCGTGCAGCAAAGGCCGATCGGCCGGGCACTCGAAGTTCTATCCGAGTGCCGGAGGTTCGGCTGTCAATCGTGAGCGTCGCATCGATCTTTCTGGCTCGTTCCCGCATTCCCAGCAGCCCCCAGTGACCGCTCTTTCCACCGGACGCGAGCGTCTTGTCGCCAATGCCCACTCCGTTGTCTTGAGAAATGAGTAGCAGTTCGCTTTCTTCGTATCGAAGTTCGCACGACACCTCGCTACCCAACGAGTGACGCATGGCGTTACCGAGGGCCTCCCGAGCGATGAGATACGTTTCATCCGCCACAAAGAATTGCAAAGCGCGCGGTTCTCCAACTACTGTCAATCGAATGCTAGGACCGCCAAGCTCCCGCAACTCTTCGATTAGCTGTTCTAAAGGCTCGACGAGATTTCCTTTGCCGGTCTCGTGTGACCGGAGGTCCTTTACGCGATTTCTTCCTTCCAGCAAGACCTGATCTGCCCGGTCGAGCGCATTTTCCATCATCTGGTGTGCTGGCGCGTCGGGAGGGATCGTGTTCATTGCGGTTTGGAGACGCAGAAGCAAAGCCTGAAATCCCTGCAAGAGCGTGTCGTGCAAGTCTCTCGCGATGCGATCGCGCTCCATTAGACGCTCGCCAAGCCGAGATTCTAACGCGGTTGTGGCTTGCTGCAGGCGGATTCGAAATATTGCCCATATGGTTGCGACAGACAAACCGATGACCAGACAGAGGAACCACGTGGTTTGGTAGAAAGCGGGCAAGATGATAAAGGAAAGCCGATCTCCCGCCATATTCCATAAACCGTCGTTATTGCAGGCAATTACGCTGAAGTCGTATTTGCCGGGTTTCAAATTCATGTAAAAGGCCTGACGTCTTTCCCCCACATCCTGCCAGTCGTTGTCAACACCTGAGAGTTTGTAACGGAAGCGAACTTTGTGTGGTGCCGCTAGGCTGAGCGCCGTGTAGTCGATCCTGACCTCGCGCGTGACCGCTGGAAGGTGAAGCATTCCGTCGGCCCCGTAAGGGCGACGATCGGCTATAAGTTGCTCAACGTGTACTGGTGCCGGCAGAGAGTTGATTGTCAGATGTTCCACGTCGATCATTTGTAGATTTCTGCCGTTCGCGAACCAGAGCCGTCCATCCTTGCCCAAGGCGGCGCCCGGCGTAAAAGATGTCAATCCCGCATGTGCTCCGTCAATCGCGTCGAATACATGTTCCGGCACAACCCGGCTCTGAGGCGAATTGGCCCACTGTTTTAGTTCGGATTCCCGGATAACGGCGAGACCACACTTCAAGTACACCCACCACGAGCCGCGCCCGTCTCGAAGAACGTTTGTGATCCCGTCACAGGGAAGCCCCTTGCTGGAATCTAGTTTGGACCAGTTGCCATCTTTCCAGTGCAAAAGACCAAAAGCGCCCCATGCCCAGACCGTCCCGTCGTTCTCAACAGCAAAGTCGTCGTAGCTGTAGTCCAGGCCCCCATTCTTAATGAGTTGAAAGCCTCCCCCCTGGTAACGGGCGATATCGCCGTCACTCGCTTGGATCCAGAAACCACGAACTGGATCGGCCACGAGTCTACTTTGAGGATTGAAGCCGGGGGTGGAGAACGCCTCCAGTCGCCCGTCTTGTAAGCGAAACAGTGCGTGAGGTTTTCGGCTAGTCAGCGCCCACATTGTATGCTCTGCATCCTCGGCAATCTCGATGATCTGGCCCGGCGATGCCCCATCGGCAGTCTTCACGCGTCGGAACTTTCCATTTGCGAAGACCGTCAGCTGATCGTCGATGCCAACCCACAGCCTGCCCTTATCGTCGAGAAATAAGGAGGTTGCTAGTCTGCCGGGAAAGCCGGCACGAGAATCGATCCTGGACAACTTTCCGTCTTTGAGAAAATTCAGACCTCCGACGGCGGCAAATACCATCGTGTCATCCGGCATGTGAATGACAGACTGGACGCTGTCTGAGGTGAAGCCCTCCCGGGTTGAAAATGTCACCACTCTGAGCGGATAAAATCGATCAATGCCACCCGAAGTTATGACCCAAACGCTACCTTCGTGGTCTTGGTATAAACTCGCGACTGTATCGGCAGATAGCCCGTCCGCACTTCCGAAATGATCGGCTGTTCCATGGTATAGATGGTAGAGTCCATGACCATCTGTTCCCACCCAGACGCCGCCTTGATTATCCGATAACAAGCTAGTAACTGTGAGATCGGAGCCGATCATGCCCGGGACATTAAATGATTGCCATTGCCCGTTAATAAGTTGCTCCAGTCCGAGATGTCGCCCTGATTCTTCAAAGCCGACGAGGGGGGGTAGACCAGTTGGCACCACAAGCGCATCAACAGCTACCTTCGTGTCGCCCTGGTGCGTGCCTTCGGGAAGGTAGGTTTCGGTTGAGTTCGGCGACCAGCGGCAAACTCCGGGGTAGGAACCCATCCAGATTGAGCCGGAATCATCCTCGGCAATCGCCTCCCCGTATGGGCAGTGGAATCCGTCGGCTTCGCCGAAGCAACGCATCTTGCTTCCGCTGACTCTACAGAGTGGTCCTTCTTTGCCTGTAAAGCGGGTTCGCGCCAACCAGATATCCCCGTGATGATCCTCCAAAATGGCGTTCACGCGGCCTATCTTGTCCCTGGGGATAAGGCTAAGCTCGTTATTTCTTAAGAGAGCCAGCGCCTTCCCAGTACCAATCCACAAGCTGCCGTCCTTCGAAGCGAGCAGAGAATAGACACTGAAGGATTGAGGCGATGTTGCTTTGGGATTTTTCCATTCGACAAACCGCACGCCGTCGAAGCGTATCAGGCCGGAGTTCGTTCCTATCCAAAGATAGCCATCAGTTGTCTGTGCAATCGCCGAAGGTGTGCCGCTGAAGAGATCCTCCTGCGAGCGCCAAGCGGTGTGCGAGTATTGCGTCAGCTTGAGGGGGAAATCATGGTCCTGCGCAGCTCCGGTTCCGACCAACAACAGCAGGAAGCCCAGGAATGCAAGCCACATTGAGGATGCCGCGGAGTCGGACCCTCCAGATTCTCCGCATCCGTTCCTCATAACAGTGCAGCGACCTCGGGTCTTGGAATTGCGTAACTATATCATCCGAAGCGTCCCCTGCTGCACTGCTCAGGCAGAGGAATCTGTCGCTCAAAGAGGCTCACTTTGTAATGTTATTTCTGTACACTGAATCCACCAGCTTTGGTTCTGTGAACCTCGGCAATATATCCACCCGGAAACTCCACGACCGCGATCGTTCGATCGCCCGTCGTGTAAGGGCCGAATAGAAGCTTCACCCCTGCGGCTCTTGCCCTCGTCAGCGTGCTGCCCAAATCAGCCACTTCATATCCAGTCACTTCTCGGCCGAAAGGATATGGAAGATGGCCATCTGTCACCATGACCAGCATCTCGCCAAACAACGATGTTATGCGTATCCGGCGATAAAAGTTTCCCGGGAGCCCGACATCGCCGGCTTCGGCGTGCTTTTCATCGGAGACGACTTTTCCGTGCGCGAACATCACAAAACCGTTGACGAAGTTATCGGCCTGATCGCGCGACACATAGACTCGATTGTCGGGAATCGTTACGAGGGGACTGTATTTTGGAGGGGTGGTATGCCAATAGAGTTGCATGATGACGCCGCCCGGCCATCGGATCAGAGCGTCGATGCCGATGGGATCCTTGAATGGGTCAACAATTACCTCCGCGCCCGCGGAGCGAGCATCGCGAATTGCCTGCTCCATGTCGGCAACAAGATATCCAGTACGCTCCTGGCCGAATGGAAATGGGATCGGTGTCTGGTAGGCGAAAACTGACAATGTGCCCACCGGAGTCCATACGTATTGGAATTCCGTGCTGCTGGGCACCGGCAGAACGCTCGTCACAGATCGCTGGGACGCTTGGCCGCCGAAAGTAGCGACAAAGCTGTTGACGAAATCATCAAGATCGTGAGGACTTACATACACATGCGTCGAATCGTACTGTGCCCCGACGGCAACGCCTTCGCCATGCGCCGGCGTCTCGCCAGCGGCTGCCAAAGGCGACAGGCAAACGAGCAGGGCGATTGTCCAACAAACTATAATTGCGAACCGATTCTGTCGATTCAATTACGTAACCCTCTGACATGTGCTTAATAAGGTCGCATCGAGTCTGTCTTAAAGCCGGTTGAAGGTAAGTATATCCGGCCTTCCTTGGACGCAACGAAGGCCGGATGTTTTTCTACGCCGCGGCTTGCTTGCTTTGCTTGACGAACGCGAGTAGATCGGCATTGATCTGATCCGCGTTCGTTGCGGGCATCCCGTGTGGGAAGCCTGGATACACCTTCAACGTAGCGCCCTTAACAATCTTCGCGGACATTCGACCCGCCGCATCGATCGGTACGATCTGATCGTCGTCCCCATGCATGACTAGCGTAGGCACGTCGAACTTCTTCAAGTCCTCGGTGAAATCTGTCTGGGAGAAAGCCTTGATGCAATCGTAATGAGCCTTTATGCCTCCCATCATTCCCTGCCGCCACCACTGTTCTCGAATTCCTTCCGAAATCTTAGCTCCCGGACGGTTGTAGCCGTAGAACGGGAGCGTGACGTCTTTGTAAAACTGCGCCCGATTCTCTGCAACCGCCGTTCTGAAGCCATCAAAGACTTCGAGGGGCAAGCCAATAAGATTTTTTTCTGTCTTCACCATCAGTGGTGGCACTGAGCTGATCAGGACCGCGATGGCGACGCGTTTTGTCCCGTGACGTCCGATGTAACGTGCGACCTCCCCCCCACCGGTGGAATGGCCCACATGGATTGCGTTTTTCAGATCGAGTTTTTCGGTGAGGGCCGCGAGATCGTCAGCATATGTGTCCATATCGTTGCCATCCCACGTTTGAGTAGAACGACCATGTCCCCGCCGGTCATGTGCGATGACGCGAAAGCCGCGCTGACCAAAGAAAAGCATTTGTCCGTCCCAGTCGTCCGCGCTGAGAGGCCACCCGTGACTGAATACTATGGGCTGGCCGGTTCCCCAGTCCTTGTAGAAAATCTGCGCTCCATCTTTTGCCGTAATCGTGCTCATTTTATGTTCTCCTTGTTGGCTGTGAGGCGCGCCTGCAAAGCGCGCATGGGCTTCCTGTTGAGAGGATGCGGAAAAAGGCAACGCCAGGGAAACTGCCATCGCACCATTTCCCAAGAGCAATTCACGCCGCGTCAGTTCGAAGGCTGCGCGATTGCGCCGCTGACCGCCGATCGCCTGTGTGCCTAAATCCTGGGCTGAGTGCGAAAACTTGATCGTCGCCATCCGTCCTCGTGAGAGATCGGGAGTGACGCTAGGAGAAACGAAAGCGGAAGATTTCCCTAGACACCATGGGATGGTTTGCTGATAACCCGATCAGGTGGTCGATGCACCACTCCAATAGGGCATGCGCAGCCGCTGCATACTGAGCATACTCTTCACAGTTTCGGTTTCGCTTTTCAAGTGGAACTGCGTGGTTCGCCGAAAGATGGCGCCGCGAGAAATCAACGCGCAATAGCAAAGAAAGATAGAACCTCAAGGAGAATTCCATGTTTGCTGAAATGTTTCGTTCCAGTCTCGGGACGGGGATCCGTTTGATAGTCACGCTCATACCCGCGGTGGCCTTGCTTGCGCAGGCGCAACCACCCGCTTCAGCGGTCAAGAACATCGTGCTGGTTCACGGTGCATTTGCCGACGGCACAAGCTGGTCAAAGATCATTCCTCTTCTCGAAGCGAAGGGCTACAACGTTGTCGCGGTACAGAATCCCCTTACTTCCTTGGCCGACGATGTCGCCGCCACCAGGCGCATCATCGCGTTGCAAGATGGGCCAGTCATTCTAGTCGGCCACTCCTGGGGCGGGGCGGTCATTACTCAAGTGGGGGACGACCCGAAGGTTGCCGGGCTCGTCTATGTAGCGGCCTATGCACCGGATGCGGGTCAGTCCGCCAATGATGCAAGTGCACCTTTTGGGTTAACCGACGGACAAAAGGCGATTCGCGTGGACAGCGAAAAGTTCGCCTCAATGACTTCTGAAGGAATTCTCGAAAGCTTTGCGCAAGGGCTTCCGATGGCAGAACGAAGGTTAGTGTTCGTGGTTCAGGGGCAGAGTTATGGACCGATGTTCGGGGAAAAATTGACGGTGGCTGCATGGAAGACCAAGCCGTCTTGGGTCGTAATCTCTGCAGACGATCATATGCTGCCGCCAGCCATGGAAGAGTCCGCCGCAAAGAGAATGGGCGCAACCGCGACCACCCTTCCTACCTGCCACTTGGCCATGTTGGAACAACCAGACAAGGTCGCGGCGGTGATTGAGGACGCGGCACAGAAATCGCTTCGGAAATAGCGCGGCAGCCAGATCGTAGCGTCAAATGGCCAAACAGCTACCACAAAACAAGGAGAATGCAATGTCATTCGCAAAGAATATCGTTCTGGTTCACGGCGCGTTCGCGGATGGATCAAGTTGGTCGAAATTGATTCCCCTGCTGCAAGGAATGGGCTACAACGCGGTTGCGGTTCAGAATCCCATGTCGTCGCTCGCGGACGAGGTCGCGTTCACCAAGAGGATCATTGCGCTGCAAGACGGCCCCGTACTTCTGGTGGGGCATTCGTGGGGCGGAGCAGTCATCACCCAGTCAGGTGATGAGCCCAAGGTTGTCGGCCTCGTGTACCTGACGGCCTACGCGCCTGATATAGGTCAATCCGCAAACGATGCCAGTTCTCCCTTTGGATGGACAGAAGGGCAGAAGCAGATTCGGGTGACCAGTGATAAATTCGCGACTATCACTCGCGAAGGCATGTTCAACTACATCGCTGAAGGGCTTCCATTGGCCGAACGTGAACTTTGCCTGGCAGTACAGGGCCAGAGTTACGCCCCGATGTTCGACGAAAAACTTACCACGGCCGCGTGGAAGACGAAGCCAACCTGGGCAGTCATCTCCACGAAAGACCAGATGCTTCCTCCTGCAATGGAAGAAGCATCTGCAAAAAAGATGGGCGCTGAGACCACAACTGTAGCGACCTGTCATATGTCCATACTGCAGGAACCAGCAAAGATCGCGGCGGTGATCGACGAGGCAGCGAAACAAGTGTTGACGAGAGTAAAAGAAAAAGTCGCATAGATCGAGTGGAGTTTTTGCCTGCGGCAAGAGAGTTCTTGCTAGTGAAAATTCGGCAAAGGAGTCTGAAATGTATCAGCAAAGTCTTGAGGACAAACCGAGTACGGCGAACTCATTTGATCCAACTTCTTTTCTTATGGTTCCTGCCAAGCGCTTTGAAGATCTCAAGGTCGGCGATGTCTTCCGAGCACCGAGCCGCACCCTCACCGACGCACACGCTTCCGCCTTTCAAACTGTGTCGGCAGACAATCATCCGATCCACTACGACACCGTGTACGCCGGGCGGCATGGGCATTCTGCTCCGGTGGTTCACGGGCTTCAGGTGCTCGCCTTTACCGCCCCTGGAGCAACCTTATTCCCGCAATACATCGGGGAAATATTCATCGCCTTCACCGAAGTCTCCTGCAAGTTTTTGAAGGAAGTTCATGCGGGAGACACACTCTATTCGGCTCTCGAAATCATCGATCTTTCGAAACAGGACGCAAATGGCCCGGTAACTGCGAAGGCTACGGTCTTCAATCAACATAGCGATCTGGTTCTTAGCGGCCAGCACAAGTATCTCTTGAAGGCCGCTTGAAGGTCGAGCGAGAAAAGGATTGCGATACGGTTATGACCTGTTCTGATCTCTTGAATCCTTCCGAATGCGTGTTCGTATTCGTGGACTTTCAAGCCGGGCTGGCCTTTGGCGTCGAGTCAACCGGCAGGCAAACCCTAGTCAACAATGCTGTCGCTTTGGCTAGGACGGCCGTAGCATTTGGATCGCCAGTGGTTGCGACGACCTCTGCGTCCAAAGTTTACAGCGGTCCTCTGCTGCCGGCGCTGCAATCGGCGCTTCCAGCGGTGCAAACAATCGAGCGCCGCAATATGAATTTTTGGGAAGACGAGGCGGCTCGCCAAGCGGTGACAAGCACCGGGCGCGAACGAATCATACTTACAGGCCTTCTGACAGAAGCTTGCGTCTCGTTTCCTGCCTTGTCTGCACTGAAAGACAGCTTTGACGTTTTCGTTGTGGCAGATGCCTGCGGCGGTCTGACAGTCGGCCGGAAACAAGCCGGCATTGCGGCGCATGGAATCGGCGGGAGCAACACTGACCAGCTGGATTTCAGGTGCTGCTGGAGTTTCAACGAGACTGGACACGGCACGAGACGTATGAAGCGGCACGATCAATTGTCGTCGACAACGGAGGCGGTTACGGAATAGGGCTAGCCTACGCGCGGCAGATGATCCACGCCTAACGTTGCGTAAACTTCACCGCTGGGTGTTCGCCCGGGGAGGAAACATGGCCATTCCAACGCAGTACACCTCGCGAATAACAGTTCCACTTCCGTCCGAAGAAGGGGTGCGGAAGGTGATAGGTGACACCTATGACCCTGAAAAAGTGCTTAATGTTTTCAAAATGTTTGCCGGCACGGGGCGATATGTACTTCGCGCTTGTAGGGCTTGTGCGCGATTTTTCGGGCCGAAGGGATCAGCCCGAAGATACGAGAAATGAATATTCTGCGTTCCGCAAAGGTTCTCGATTCGCCCTACGAGTAGCAGGCTAACGCTGTCCTAGCAAAGAACATCGGCCTCGCTGACGACGAGATTCTGGCAGCGAGCAGCGATGGCCCCATGGAATGCATCGATGCCCAATACGTGCTGGTGTCCAAGGCGACAGACGAACTGTCCCTGACTGCAACCTTGCAAGACGAGATCTTAAGCGCATTGCTCAGCAGTTTCGATGTCGATGTCTGCCGTAAGGTGATACTGATGATTTCCTGGTTCAATCTTTTGAGCCGCTTCAACAATGATGCCGCGTACCGCTAGAGGCGACCGACAAAATCGGGCCCAACACATCTCCGTTGAATTCTTAATCTCGTTTATTCGGGAGGGCTTTGCGCGAGATGACGAAGGATTGGAGTTGAACAGAATGCTGGAACCTATCGTAGGTCTTCATCACGTTACAGCGATTGCTTCCGATCCTCAACGGAATCTCGATTTCTACACTGAGATCCTCGGACTCCGCTTCGTCAAGCGGACCGTCAATTTCGATGATCCCGGCACGTACCATTTTTACTTCGGAGACGACCGAGGATCGCCGGGCACGATTCTCACATTCTTTCCTTGGCCCGATGTACCCCCCGGTACCGTGGGTGCGGGGCAAACATCAGCAACAGCATTCGTCGTTCCTTCATGCTCGATTGAGTTCTGGGAGAGGCGACTCCTGGAGGCGAAGGTTCCAGTCGAACGCGAGAACGCCCGCTTCGGAGACCCGGTGCTGGCATTCGCCGATCCGGACGGGACTGGCATCGAGTTGGTAGGACGCAACCTTAAGAGCTCATCGAAACCCGCTCGGAGCAGTAATGTCCCCCATGAACACAGCATCCACGGCTTCTTCGGCGTCACCCTGTGCGAATCCGGATTCGAAATGACCGCCCGCGTCCTCAAAACAATGGGGTTTAACCAGATTGGGGAGGAAGAAAATAGGTCTCGGTTCACGGCCCCGGGCACAGCTTTAGGAAACCACATTGACGTTCTCGTGCAGCCGAAACTCATGTACGGTCGAATGGGAGCAGGTAGTGTGCACCACATCGCTTTTCGGGCGCCCGATGACGCGCGTCAGAGACTCTGGAAGGAGGAGTTGAAAGGCGTGCCACTTCATGTCACTCCTGTACTCGACCGAACCTATTTTCACTCTATCTACTTCCGCGAACCAGGCGGGATTCTTTTCGAGATCGCGACCGACCCGCCCGGCTTCGATTTTGACGAGTCGCTCGAAGCATTGGGTGAGGCTCTGAAGTTGCCTCCTTGGTTAGAGGCGAACCGTTCCGCTATCGAAAAGGCGTTGCCGCCAATTACGTTGCACTATCAGAGAGGACGTTGATGGCGATTCGAGACCCGCACGAGAGAACTGGCGTTGCGCACGGCGGGACCGCTTTGCGCGATGCGTCCGGCGTCATCATCCTGCTACATGGCCGCGGCGGTTCGACCTCCGACATCCTGGAAATCGGGACGCAGCTTGGATTTCCCCAGGCGGCATTGCTAGCGCCGCAGGCTTCAGCGCACAGTTGGTACCCTCAGTCGTTTCTAGCCCCCCTTGCGCAAAACGAACCTTGGCTTACGTCTGCTCTCCACCGGATCGTTCAATTGGTTGAGCAGTGCGCGGCGGCCGGCATGATTGCGGAACGCGTCGCGTTCTGCGGTTTTTCTCAAGGCGCTTGCCTGGCAACGGAATTCGTTGCCCGCTACCCCCAGCGGTATGCAGGACTCGTCGCGTTCACCGGCGGACTCATCGGTCCTCCCGGCAGTGACTTGCACCATCCCGGTTCTCTAGCTGGGACACCTGTGCTTTTCAGCTCAGGAGATCCTGATGCACATGTGCCATGGCAAAGAGTAGAAGAATCGGCGCGGACGTTCCGCTCGATGGGAGCTGAGATCGAGATCCGGAAGTATCCCGGGCGCGACCACACTATTCTCCCGGAGGAATTGCAGAGCGCGAGGGATCTCCTTGAGCCCGTGATGAAGAGGTGAAGATATACCCACTCAACGGATAGACCGGTGAAGGCGTAAAATGAGAGCAAGTTCCCGAGAGGTTTTGTCCAACATCGTGGGGGTGCTGTGGGGTCGCTCAAGCCTATTCGAGTCCTTTGTGCCGATGATCATGCACTCATTCGAGATGGCGTCTGTTTTGCCTTGCAGGAAATACCAGACATCAAGTTGGTTGCGGAAGCTGAGGACGGCATTGCAGCAGTCGAAGCATTCCGCATTCATCAGCCGGATGTGGTCTTGATGGATCTTCAGATGCCACGCCTCAGCGGCATCGATGCACTCGTTGCAATTCGCGAACTAGATCCTAAAGCAAAATGTATCGTCCTTACTACTTACGAAGGTGACGCTCAAGCCTCTCGCGCACTAAAGGCGGGCGCTATGGGATATTTGCTTAAGAAGATGCTTCGCAAGAGCCTGGTAGAAACGATTCGAGCTGTTTATGCCGGCAACAAGTGTGTTCCGCGTGAGGTGGCGCTCGACATCGCAGAGCACCTCGGAGTTGAGGATCTTTCGGATCGAGAAGTCGAAGTTCTTCGAAGCGTCGCGGCAGGTTGTTCCAACAAAATCGTGGCCGACCGGTTGAGCATCTCAGAGAATACCGTAAAAGGACATTTGAAAAGCATCGTCGCCAAGCTTCAGGCGAGTGATAGAACACACGCTGTTCAAATCGCGATGAAACGCGGCTATTTCGACATTTAGACGTACTCCATTCTGGCTTCGATCGCTAGTCGGCGAGCACCCCACTGTTTAGGAAATACCCACATTGGGTATCAACCAACCACCCTATCGAGGCATGCCCGATTTTACTGTCAAGAGCATCATCTCTTCGTCGGCGCAATCCGTGCAACTATCGCAATTGCATTGGCCTTCTAAACCGGAGTGGTCTAATCATGGACTCGACTAGTATTCGCGCGTCGCGGGCTCGTTCGTTGGGAAAAGACGATGAGCAGAGCTCGGCGAAATCGTCAACAAATGGCGAACCCGAGTCCGCAGAGCCAGAAACCTCTACAGAGTGGAAGGCCTTTCGGTCGGCGATCAGGTGTTTGCCGTGGCGGCCGATACTTATGCCGAGCTCTGCGTCGTGAATGCAGCGATCTTGGCGAAGATTCCAAAGGGACTCGATTTGATCCAGGCGGCAGCACTTCCCCTGGTGACGACGACCGGCAACCAACTCATTTCCGCTACAGGAATCAAAGCGGGCCAAACCGTTCTCGTAGCAGGTGCTGCAGGAAATGTCGGGCGTTCGGCCGTGTTCACTGCGAAGCAACGGGGAGCGACCGTCATTGCAGGGGTGTTAAAGAGACAGATGGATGAAGCGAAGACCCTCGGCGCTGATCAGGTGGTCGCAACCGATGATGACAATGCGATTGCGAATCTTCCGATGGTCGATGTCGTTGCCGATACGGTCAACGGCAAAACCGCCGAAAAGCTGATCGACAAGGTGAAGCCGGGAGGAGTATTTGCGTCGGTTCTAGGAGCGCCGAAAAATGCCGACAAGTAACAGAGTCTCTTGTGAAGTTCGTATCCGGCCCGTATCGCTAAGTGCCGGGCAGAGAGGGCGCGAACCGCACCATAGCGCCCAGCATCAGTGGACTGACCCCTTGTAACTATGGCGCTCGCCCGAGCGGGAGTACCGTGAACCTTGAGAGAAAGCCTTAAATGCGAGAACATGGCTTGGAAGAAGTCTTCGCCAAAACGCACGGACACTGTCACTTTTGCGGAGACCCACTCGCCTGTGGAAACCGAGGCTGGGCAGAAAAACCGGACGGACACTGGGAAGTTGATCATGTCATTCAGCGCGACAAGGGCGGCTCGCAGGGAGCGGAAAACTGTCTTCCTGCTTGTACAGTCTGCAATCGGTTGCGATGGCACCGAACTGGCGCATCTGTGCGAAGCTTGCTCCTATTGGGCGTGATCGCTGCGGAAGAAATCAAGAACCGCACCTCCATCGGTCGTGAATTGAGACATCTGCGAAGGAAGCGTGTCGCGGAAAATAAAACGAGGCGAAAAACCCGAAGTAGAGCGACCGCACCACACGGATTCTAAACTTCACGGGGAAATGTATGGAAATCAATGATCGGATAACGACGACTATTAAGCGCGAATGGCTGGCTCAGATCATCGCGGGCACGAAGAAAATCGAGCATCGCCAAATCAAAGTTCACTCGCCTTTCTGTCTATACGAAACGGGAACCCGTCCTGTCGCTCAATGAGATTCCATGCGGCGCCAGACAGGCTCGCAGATAGATTGGGTGACTCACGGAATGGCGATCCCGCGAGCCTCGCGGGCCGTTGAGTCCGACCTGCCGGTTACGGCTCTGTCAAGCGCTACAGACTGGTAGAGATCCGAGTGTGACCCATGGCGGTCACACCCAGCTTTCTCAGAATTTATTCGCCGAATTACCATACGCGTAATTCGGGAACGTCGGTGGCACAGTCGTAACCGCAGGCAGACTACTCCCGGCGTTCGTGATCGTTGCGTCAGTGTTGCCCGTGACAAACGGCGTCGGAGGCCCTTGGTGGGTGCCGAAGAAATACGCCATGGGCGTGTCGGTCGAGAGGCCCGAACCGGTGAATGGCGGCTGGTAGGTCGCGGTTCCCGGGCTTGGAGTTGCATCCTCATCAATCGCAACCGGCAGAGTTCCGCTGACGCCATTACTATTCGTGCACGTCGCTCCTTGGGCACCCTGCTGCCAGGTGCAACTGACAGGCGCTTGATTGAAGGTCATGGGAATAGTTGGGTTACTCGTACCGGGAGTTTTGCACGCGTTGTCTGAAGGATTGAGGCCCTGGGTTTGCAAGACCTGAAATGCATTGGGGTCGTCAGCAAAGTCCAAAACCGTACTCCAGTAGGCGTTGCCTTCGAATTTCTGGTACGTGTTATAGGCTTGGCCGCACGAATCCAGGCAGCCTCCCACCACGGAAAATGACGGTACCGAGGCCGGGTAGGTCACGCCGTTAATGGTTGTTCTCTCGTTGCGGTCGAAGAAAAAGATGTTGTCGGTGATGTCAACTTGCAGGATCGGACTGGTCGGGCAGCCACTCGGCCACGGCGTACCTTGCACGAACATTCCTAGGTTGGCAAACGCGATAATGTTGTTCTGGAAAGTATTCTGCGTTTCTGTCGACAAGCCCAATCCTTCCGTCAGGTGGATCCCGTGGCCGGAAAGGTTGTAAACGACATTGTTTTCGACAGTAACATCCGCCGTTTGTGCATCGAGATACAGGCCTTCGCCGCCATAAGCCGACCCGCTCACCGTAACCCCGGCCACGCTCGCATTGTCCATGATGTATGAGTCGGTGATGTTGGCGATGACGTTGCTTGTCATCGAGCTGCCGGTAGCGCTCGATTTTGAGCCGCCGATGTTGTAATAGAGTGCGCCTCCGTCAGAAGTGACGCCCTGGATGACATTCGAAATCAGATTGTTGGTGCTGCTGATGTTGTTACCGCTGACGCTGGCGCCGCCCACAATCGGCCCGCAAGTGTTGTAGCAAATCGAAATGCCGGCGTGATAGCCATCAGCGATGGTGTTTTTTGAGTAGGTAATGTTGTTTCCGTTGCCCTGCGCGATTCCTTCGCCATCGGCAAACACACGCGAGTAGCCCTGGATCACGTTATTGCCGACTGTGATGTTGTTCACCACGTCGGCGGAGGTGTCGGTGGAAGCCGGCGCATGCCCAATGCGGATCCCGCTATCTCCGATGTCGTAGAAAGTTGAGCCCGTGATCGTATCGAGGGTCGCGGCCGGGGGGGTATTGCCCAAAGCCGACGCAATGAGAATTCCCGAACTGGAAGTGTGCGCCACGGTTATACCGTTGAAAGTAACATTCTGGCAACTTTCACAATCGATAGCCTGCGGCAGCGCATACTCTCCATTAACGTCATTGTTGAACCCAATGTTATTTGGATAGAAGTCATCCATCTCGAACGTAATGCCTTGGAAGTTTACATAGTTGAGATTGGTGGCATAGAGCAGACCCGCACCTTGATAGTCCGTTGCCGGTGCGCTCGGAATGGCGGCACCGAGCTGCGGAATCACAACGTTGGCCGTATTAGGATTTTCGCCCTGGTTGGCAATGTAATTCAATACCCACTGACTCTCGTGGCGGTCCAGGAACCAGATTCCGGTGATTCCGTACGAAGGCTGTGAAGAGTTCTGCGCGTTGTTAAATGCGTCCAGGGTGTTCTCAATCAGGTAGCGGTGACCTACGGTCGGGCCCAGGAAGTTGTAGTTACTATCCTTGCTCGTATCGGTACCACTTCCGTGGGTAGGTCCAACGAGGTAGATCACTTTGCCGTTCGTGTCGACGCAGTTGATCCTCATCACGTCTACAGTCCATGCGTCGATCAAAGTGAGCTCGACGTCTCCTATCGGATAAACGCCGGGACCGCTTGCATTGGTACAGGGACTCGCCGGGTTCCCGGTGTAGGAGCCATTCATATTCATCCACTGCCCAATTGCGTCGCCACCGCTAGTATCGGCGTAAACGAAGCGATCGAGACACTTCGTTACAGTGGTGCCATTCACCGTGCCAACGGCATATTCGGAGCTCGAACAAGTCAGACCGGAACTGCTGTACGGGACAGTATTGACAACTCGCAGGAACGTCCCCAGGTTGCATGACGCTAGAGTTGGACTTGGCTGGCCCGCGGGTGTTGACGGAGTGCCCGTGCACACCCCATTGTTCATGAAGTAGCCAATGCTTGGATATCCTGTCTCGCCATTCGGAGGAGGCCCGCCGTTATCATGGATGCGCGAACGCAAGCGGCGCTGGCCGTTGTAATACAAAGTCTCGAAGTTCTGCAGCGCAACGTTGTTCGACAGTGCAGTCGGTAGTGTCACTTGCCAGAGGTTGCCCGAGACATTCATCCATGTCAGATTAAGGCCGACTCCCGAAACCGGATCTTTGGTTACCGGCACTCCTCCACTGATGGCGGCTGGTGTGCCTATGTCACCGGGGTATTCCGCCCAGGTTACAGGGACGCCGGAAGAACCGGAATCGGCGGCGCCCAATGTCAAAGTCCCAGGATAGGTTACATAGGGGCTTGTGACCGATGCTGTGGTCGCTGGATAGTAAGTGCCAGCTCTCAGGTAAACGGTTGGCGGGATGCTGGGAGCATTCTGTAAGGCTTTCTCGACCGCATACTGTGCTCGCGACGGAGACGCAAACGGCCCGTCTGTGAGGCCAGCATTGGGTTCAGACAGATCTCCGTTCCAAGTATCACTTCCGTATACGCTGTTGCAAGGTTGGGCGGCACAAGGCGGAGCCACAAAGAATGTGCTTACGGGGTAGACCGTGAGCGTGCTTGTGCCGGGCGTACCGGGCGCTAGCGTAGCCGTAATCGTAGTATTCATGTTCGACGTTGGATTGCCCGCGGTAGCAAGGCCGCCGGAACTGATGGTGGCGGCGTTTGTATTACTCGATGACCAGGCAACTGATGAGGTGATGTTCTGAGTGGAGCCGTCGTTATAAGTTCCCTCGGCTGTGTATTGCTGCATAGCCAGCGCCGCGACCGACAGACCTTGTGGACTGACAGCAATCGACACGAGAACCGCAACCACTGTTTGAGTGAGAGGCGACGAAGTGCTGCCGACGTAGTTGGTGTCGCCACTGTAAGATGCCGTGACCAAGTCTGACCCGGAGGGAAGTGTCGAGTAGACACACGTCGCCACTCCAGCACTGAGTCCCATCATGTTGCAGAGCGTGGTCGTGCCGGAGGTGAACGTGACTGTGCCGGTGGGCGTCCCGCCGAACTGTCCGGTTACGGTCGCTGTGAAGGTAACCGACTGATTGAAATTTGACGGATTTGGCGTGGAAGTCAGGGCTGTCGTCGTCGTCGCCTTGTTCACTGTCTGTGTTTCGCTGCCACTGCTTGTCGCGTGGTTGCTGTCACCATTGTAGGTAGCTGTCACCGAATCGGAGCCTGCGGGCAGTGTTGCATATGGGCATGTGGCTACTCCGCCGCTCAACGTCGCGGTGTTGCAGAGTGTGGTAGTGCCGGAGGTGAACCTAACTGTGCCTGTGGGTGTGCCTCCGAAGGTGCTGGTGACGGTCGCGGTAAAAGTTACCGATTGACTGTAGCTCGATGGATTTGGTGAGGAGGTCAGCGCCGTCGTTGTGGCCGCCTTATTTACCGTTTGCGTCCAAGTACCACTACTAGGTAAGAAATTCGGGTCGCCGCTGTAACTGGCAGTGATCGTGTCGGAACCTACCAGCAACCCAGAGGTTGTGCACGTGGCAACCCCGCTGCTCAGCGCTACCCCACCGCAGAGCGTTGTGCTGCTGGTGGTGAAGGTAACTGAACCTGTGGGTGTGCCTCCGAACGCGCCGGTCACAGTTGCTGTAAGAGTTACGGATTGCCCTTCGCTTGACGGATTCGGCGTCCCAGTGACGGCAGTCGTCGTGGCCGCCTTATCTACCGTCTGAGTCTCACTACCGCTACTGGTCAGAAAGTTCGGGCTTCCTCCAAAGGTAGCAGTGACGGAATTGGAACCCACCGGTAAAGTTGAGTACGGACAGGTAGCAACGCCCCCACTCAGCGTCACGTTGCTGCACAAAGTGGTCGAACCGGAAGTAAATGTGACTGACCCGCCAGGCGTGCCTCCGAACTGTCCGGTTAAAGTTGCCGTGAAGGTGACTGCCTGATCGAAACTTGATGGATTGGGCGACGAGGTCAGAGTCGTCGTCGAGTTGGCTTTATTTACTGTCTGCGTTTCACTGCCGCTGCTGGCTGCATAGTTGGTGTCGCCACTGTATGCGGCTGACACCGAATCGGAACCTGCCGACAGGCTCACGTATGTGCACGTCGCTACTCCACTGCTCAGTGTCACCGCATTGCACATTGTGGTGCTGCCGGAGGTAAATGTAACTGTACCGGTCAGCGTGCCGCCAAACTGGCCTGTCACGGTTGCTGTGAATGTCACCGATTGATGGTAGGTTGACGGATTTGGCGTGGAAGTCAGTACCGTCGTGGTGGTCGCCTTATTCACCGTCTGTGTCTCGCTGCCACTGCTCGCAGCGTGGTTGCTGTCGCCACTGTAGGTGGCTGTCACCGAATCGGACCCTGCGGGCAACGTCCCGTACGCGCAGGTGGCTACTCCGCCGCTCAACGTCGCGGTGTTGCAGAGTGTGGTAGTGCCGGAGGTGAAGGTCACTGTCCCTGTGGGCGTGCCTCCGAAGGTGCTGGTGACGGTCGCGGTAAAAGTTACTGATTGATTGTAGCCCGATGGATTTGGTGTCGAGGTCAGTGCCGTCGTTGTGGCTGCCTTATTTACGATCAGCGTTACACTGCCGCTGCTAGGCAAGAAATGCATGTCGCCGCCGTAACTAGCGGTGATCGTGTCGGAACCTAGCCCTAACCCAGAGGATGTACATGTGGCAATCCCGCTGCTCAGCGTTACCGAGGCGCAGAGCGTTGTGCTGCCCGTGGCGAAGGTGACTGAGCCTGAAGGTGTGCCTCCGAAGGCACCGGTGACGGTTGCGGTAAATGTTACCGCTTGCCCGACGCTCGAGGGATTCGGCGCCGCGGTGACGGTCGTGGTCGTGGCCGCCTTGTTGACGATTTGAGTCTCACTGCCGCTGCTCGCCAAGTAGTTGGGACTGCCCAAAAAAGCGGCGGTGACGGAGTCAGAACCGACCGGAAGACTTGCATAAGAGCAAGTGGCGACGGCGCCACTCAACGTTACGCCACTGCACAGCGTCGTCGAGCCGGAAGTAAAGGTGACCACACCACCAGGAGTGCCTCCGAACTGTCCAGTTACGGTGGCAGTGAAAGTAGTTGACTGGTTGAAACTCGAGGGATTTGGCGTCGAGGTGACACTCGTCGTCGTACTCGCTTTGTTTACCACTTGGCTTAGTGGCGACGAAGTACTGGTATTGAAATTTGAATCTCCGCTGTAAGCTGCGGTGATCGAATACGTGCCCACATTCAAGTTTGAAGTCGTAAAAGTTGCAACTCCACCGCTTAGCGTTTTGGTTACCGTGCTCGATCCATTAACAAAGTTCACCGTGCCGGTGGGCGTGCCGCTTCCGCTGACCGGCTTTACGGTCGCTGTGAAAGTAACCGACTGGCCGTAGATTGAAGGATTTAGGGAAGATGTCAGGGTCGTGGTCGTATTAGTCTTCGCCTGCGCCTGGCCGCTGAATGTAAGCGAGAAAATAACTACGGCCGATAAGAGCATGAAGAGAGATGCACATCGTCCAGAGCGCATGAATTCCTCCGCAAATCGAGTGGGGGCCCAAACACCTAGGAAGTTAATCTGACCGGGAGACAGTCCTTATACAATCATTTGCTTTGGGCTGTCAACTTAAAGTTTTGAGCGCTTAAGTCTTGATCATTGTTCCCGTTGCGAGACAGTAGGTGTCGACCAGCCTTGCGCGAGTTCCCAATCTACCGGTCTTATGCTGCGGGGACTGTGGTACTGACGGCCCATTTATGCAATTGCGAATTCTCGCCCCAGGCGAAAATTGTCCACGATTGCAGCACCGGGTCAAAGAACTGCACCGGCGTCATATGGAGATGTGCGGTGTCGCCCCAGGGAAAGAAGTTCAATGCGCGGGGATCGGTTGGACAGGGATCAACCGGCCCCGGACTCATAGTCAGCCAAACAGGCGGCGCTGCCAGTTTTGCACAGTTCGTTTTAGGGTTTGCGAGATCGGCCGGAGTCGTCCCGCCAAGGCCCTCCGTTTTTATCGGATACGCGATTCCATCCTTTCCCGTAGCAATGCAAACTCCAATCGAGAAGATGCGGGCCGGACCCGCCGATCCCCAATCTTCATCTGACCAATTCCCGGAGGCCATCTCCGGAAACACCAGGACAATTGGGGTACCTCGGTCGCCGATCATCTCCAACCGTTTTGCATTGTTCAGCGCCATGTTCATCCCGCCCCCAACTGGCCTGAGAGCTTCTGAGGGAGCACTCACTCCGGCCAGTTTTCCGGCTGGGGCCGCCGCCTGCCCGCTTCTGACGAGGTCAGTCCACGGCGTCCAGTGGTCGACCACCTCGAGCTTGGCAGCAACTCCTCCCGAAGCGGGCGTGTATTTCAGTTTGAGAACGATTCACCCCACTGACTCGCGCCGTCGAAATCCCCATTACCCGTGAGCACGTAGAGAAAGCCCTGCGTGTCTGCAGCGGCGCCTTGTCCAGCCATCCAGACGCCGGCACCCTCGCCCGCTGTCATTGCCAGCATCGAGCTTACCGTGTTGCTCGCCACATCGAAGGCAAAGCAGAAGCCAGAAGCTACCCCGGCTTGAGTTTCGAAGATCGCCCCGAACACCCAAATATCGTTTTCACACCCGAGACGTTCGTCTCCACCAGAGAGGATCGCTGCTTGCGCATCGTCGAGCTAAAAGTCTGGTTTTCCATTCGGTCCTTGGATCAGTACCGGTGGAACTACTTCTTTTCCATCCGCCACGTTCAGCACGAACATAAAATAACGCGCCGTTTGCGGGTTGCCGGTTTTGTCAGGCGAAACCCAGCAAACTTGGTAGAGGCGCTGCGTGTCGGAGTCGATCACGCCCGTGGAGATGCAGCCCCAGAATTGATTGATTTGATGGCTGTCGATACTTTGTGATCCGGTTATGGGCGTCCCCAGCGTAACCTGCCAGATGCCGGAGCCATCACGTGCGTCAACTCCACGCAGCACATCCGCCATCGACGGAAGCACCATCACATCGCGGGTTCCGCGAGTGGTCTTCACGTTAGGCAAGATGAGAGGCTGCAGCTTCCATACCACGCGCATCCCCGATAACTGGAATGATCGTCTCCCGGACAATTCCCTTCGACACGACTGACGCCTGCGTCAGTTGTGTCTCGTGCTGATTCCACCCGCTCCTCGAATTATCTGCAGAGCGCGTGAGCCACGGCACCATGGTGGTTTGGCACAGGCAATTCTCAGGCAGCGCTAAAAGAAAGGTGTAGAGGAGCAGGGCTAGCTGACAGGACCTCATAAGTCCTCCTGTCGCGCAATTACAAAGCGCGTCGGACAATCAGTTGAAACTGAGCAAGGCTTCATATGTGTGGCGGCGGCCGTCCTGCGACGGCCGCCGCCTTTCAAAGCTGAACCGCTTACTTCTTACCCCAGACGCTGGAATGTGGCCCGATTTCAACCCGATCCGCGGGCACCAGCGTGTTCACCGACACGTGTGGCCAGCTCAGGCCTTTGAAATTCAGAATCACGGTTTGGGTGTACTGAATCTGCGTGAACGGAAGTGTGATCTTCTGTCCTGTCTTGAGATCAAACGGGGCCTCTACAGAAAAAAGAGCAACGCGCTGACCGGCAATGCTGGGCGTTGCCCGGAGCAAAATCGGCGGGCCGCCTACGTGATAGGGAAGCCCGATCTCGATCTCCTCCTCGACGGTTTCAATCCAGAAGACGGCTGTCATCAGGACTGCGTTGGCGTTCTGGGGGTTCGGGTTGGGCGGAGGCGTTGTCTGCGGCGCGCCGAGCAGAAATGCGATGTTGGCGGTACCCCCGCCGAACAGGTTGTTTCCGGGCGGTGGCAGCGGAGGCTTGTCGGGCGAAGTGGAGATAAAGATGACATCGTTCTTAACGATGTTTTGCTTGCTGATGTGATCAACCAACAGGCTATTGGGATTCGTGAGCATCGCCTGCGTGATGGTACCGCGAGAGATGAACGGGTCCAGATCCTGCGGAATGCGGGGCGTGTTTTTGTTGTTTGCGTCTTGGCTGGGGAATGTGCCCGGAGGTACCGGTTGGCCGGTTGCGATCACGATCGGTGTAATGTCGACCGGGTCGATCGTCGGCTTGCCGGGGTTGCCCAATTTGAAGATGCCTTGCGCATTGATGGTGGTCCCGTGCGGGATCGACGCCATACGAGTCACGCTGGGTTGGTTGAACGGAGGCACCTGGGTCGCGGGCACGTCCATCCACAGTCCTGGCTCGAAGTGAATGGGCGTGCTCTCGCCGTGAATCGTGATGTCGTTGATCTGCTGCACGTAGGGAACGCCGTTGAGTTCAATATCATTCTGGGGCACCGTGCCGCGATTCGGAACGTTGCCCAGGCTCTTCGAAAATGAAAGAGTCTCCGCGGTCAGGTTGAGTTCGAGCACGTTGTCGCTGTCGGGGAACGGAATCGGCAGCGGCGGCGAGTTGGGATTGTTAGGCCGGAAGATGGTGTTGAAGCCGTTACCGGCAAACGCGCCTACAAATGCCGCGATCGGGCCGAGCGGCGGCGCCGGCTTGGCCGCCGCCGGCTCGTTTTGCTTCGGCCGCAGTTGGCCAAACTTGAAATCGTCTGGCAGCTGAATAGATGCGCGAGTAATGATGGGATCGCTCATGGAAATCTCCTTCAAGTCGTAAGGTTGGACTACCTAGGGAAGGGGCCGAACTTAGGAAGCCGAGATATGTCAAATACAGCCGTGGGGGACGTACGGTGAAGTCTGGAAGTCCACTCACGGAGAACTTCTGGAATTCTCTGTTTAGTCGCATGTCGTATCGATTGACAACATAGTTTGACCCTTTGTAGCCGCGCGCGAACGACGCCCAACCATCGAAGGAACGGTTCTCCATCATGAGAACAACGAGATGCTTGATCGTCGCGGACATAAGATACTCCGAACAACGTCCATTTAACGCGATCCAGTTATTACCTGGCGCGATCGCTCGCGGACATACTCTAAACTTGTAGATGAGGCCGCCGCGGGAACTTCACCCTTCCCCCATAAGAACGAGAAAGAGCCAACTTCTCCTTCAGATCAGACAAAACATCGCCATCCCAAGTCGGTGAAACGATCAGCCACGCGACACTCATGCCCGTTTTGCCTAAGAAGTTACAAGTAAACGTGAAGGAAAAGCGGTCAAGTTCTCGTTCTAGAAGAATGTGGCTAGCCCACATAATTCATATATTTGAAGACAACAAAGGCCTCCTCTGTCTCCTCAGTTCCATAGTCCCTCTTTCTCCAGAACAAAATAGCAGGGTCCTCTATGAATACATCTGCCGCCCAACTCCCTTGGCTACGATCCCATTTTGATTGTTTTATTGGGCTTTCCCCCTACTACCCCAGGTTGACCCACTGGCCGTTCATCGCAAAGCATGAGCCTCCATTCGTTCGGCGGATGCTCTGCATCAGTAGCACTAAACCGAAGCCATGGTGATCGAACAAAATCTATTAATTACGGCACAGCCACGGTTCATGATTTGCGCGGCGTTAAGCGGCGTGTTTTCAGCGCGGCTGGGAGCGGGTGGAATCGAGGACTTTGGTACAGCCAGACATTCGACTGCATAGCCCACTCTGGGTCGCTCTATAATGAAGACCCAGAAACTGGCAGAACTAATCTATGGCGCTCAGACTTCACAACAGAAGGTGGTATCCCCTCTTTTTTTTGATCGCCTGTGCCGTCGTCGTCGTCGCGTGGTTGCGGTTTGCGCCAGGCCACCGGCCGGAGTTGTTGGTATCAGCCATTGGGGGCGTCGCCGGTTTTACCTATTTTCTGTATCGCCAGCACCTCGATGAGGCGACGTTATTCAAGGATTTGTTTGCGGATTTCAATGCTCGCTACGGAGCCCTGAACGACGGCTTGAACACGATTTTATTTGGGCCACGCGAGGGCTCGCTGTCTGCCGACGAAAGGGAACTCCTTTTCAGCTACTTCAACCTCTGTGCGGAGGAGTATTTCTTTTTCAAGGCCGGTTATGTGGATTGCCGTGTTTGGGAGTCCTGGTATCGGGGCATGGAGGGTTTCTTTAAACATCCAAAGATTCACGAACTCTGGGATCAGGACTGCAAGGCAGATTCGTATTATGGCTTTCGACCACCTCAATAAGCAGCGCTTACCTGCATTTCAATGCCAGCTAACCAGTTCAGGCAACAGCGGCACCTCTTTCCTTCTTTCGCAATCCGATTCCATGCGCAGCTGCGCAGCCGCTGTTGCGAGCAGTTCAAAGACCCTCATTATTATTAGTTCTCCAAGGGTCGTCCGTCAGGAACGGCGTCAGGCGCGACGGGAAACTGGTTCCTTTGCGCGTCTCCGGACAGCTTCAACGCCCTCGCCACGCTGGTACGTGAGATTTTGTAAGCCTTGGCCAACTGCGCCAGACTCAAACCTCGGGCGCGGTCGCGAAGCAACCCCACTCGATCAATCTCAATCGGCTTCCTGCCCAGCACGCGCCCTTCGAGCTTAGCCCTTCTGAGTCCGGGTGAACTGATACACCCTGATAAGCGCAAGTTTCAGTTTGCTCCGGTCCACGATCCCGTAAAGCCTCCGGTCGAGCCAGACGAGAACTACTCCCACACCGAAATTCGGGCATTCTACAATGATCAATCAACCAATAAGGCACCACGCTTAGTTGAGAAGCAGTTTCGACAGATGCTTGCTGACCTCATGGAACGCGTTCCCCACGAGCGACTCGCTGCGTAAGATTGTCAACTGCGCCATCAGGCGCGTTGAACAGAACAAGCCCGCATCCGAATGAAGAAGATCGGACAATTCATCGACGACGCGGGTGGGTGGGGATTAACGTCCACAGGCGCTGCACTCCTGCTGTATCTGCTGGCGATATGGAAACACGCCCACGACGCACCACTGCCTGCCTTCATACTCCTTGTCATCACGCTTCCGCTGTTTTGGATTGGCGCATTTGTGGCGTGGTCGAGAGTTCGGAAAGAGCTTGACGAACTGAAGGACGCGCCTGAATCAATCGTAAGAGGCTTGGTCGACCGCGCGTCGTTGTGGACGCCTTACGAATTGCCACTCTTCGCGCTCTCGTGGTCGCAAGTCCAGGCGGAGCTAGGGGTGAGCAAGGGTACAGGAAACGGAGATATTGAGTTGATGGGACCGAACTCTAAAGGAGAACTGCACGCGCATCGCTTCAAGGTGTTCGGCATCGAAGCGATTCCCTCGATGCAGTCGCCGGAGGGTACGAACCCGGTTGGGAGTCACCCCCACCGTTGAACAGTAAGAACCGACAAATGGCGAGGGTTTGAGCGATGTCCAAAAGGTGCTCCGCGAAGAACAGAAACGGCGAGGGGTGTGGCGCATGGGCTGTGACGGGGGCAACTCAGTGTGCCCTACATTCGAATCCCAAGCGGGCGTCGCAAATTGGCTCCAAACGTGGGCGCGGTGTCAGATTTCTGTCCGCAACAGACACTCTCCCTCACAGACCCCTGAAAAGCATCGGCGACGTGAGCCGACTCTTGGAAGAAACGATTAATCGCGTTCGCCAAGGCCCATTTTACCGGAGTTCTTGGCAAACGCCCGAGAAACCGGAAATACCACCGCTCATGGTCCAGACAAGGCCCGTGCCCGCCCAAGCCATGCACTTCAGAAACCCGCGACGGTCGACACCGTCGTTGTTGAGGTCTTGCAACTGCTGATCGATAAGATCTTGCTTCTTGTTCGGCATCTGCCCTCCGTGGTTTGTGGCCTTCTGAGGTGATAACTGACCGGAGTTGCTTTTATTCCCAAAAAATCAAAGGGGAACGTAGAACCAGTAAATGTCCGATGCAGAAACATTTACTCCGCCTACGCTCCCCGGTTACTGCACCGCTGCTTCGTCGCCCGTCGCTGTTTCTTTTGTTAATCCTAAAGCGACGCTGACCGTGGTTGCGATCAGCGCCCTCCTTGGCGGATCAAGATAAGCTCGGCGCCGGTATGCGACGAGCGCTATCCGGTCTGCGGATCCGCCGACCCAAACAACAGGTCTAATTCGCCACATACCGCGCCACTGCCAGATCCCCGTCAAGATCGCCGATGACAACGATATTTCCGTCCGTCTGGATCAACAGGCCTGTAACCGTCTGATCAGTGGTCACCGAGCAGCAGATACCAAAAGAGTCGACGCTGCCAAAGCTGGTATCCAGAGTGCCGTTGCTATCGAGCCGCACCAGGCCGCCAAGAATCGGCGAAATCAGACCGCCCACCACGATTTGCCCATTCGCCTGAAGAGCGACGGCCTCAGCCAATGATGTAGTCTGGTTCGGGTTGAACGATTCGACGGTGGCGTTGAAGGTTTTATCCAGTTTCCCTGTTTCGCTGAAACGCGCCACGCCGATTTTGGTGCCGCGGCATTCCGAATGGAAGGTGCAGCCAGTCGTGGCTATAATATAGTCGCCGTTCGGCTGAAAAACAGTAGGGGACGGGAACGCGGGGTTTCCGGTTGGGAGAATAGTACGGGAAAGCCCGCCCTGTGACGACGAAAGGGTCGCCGCTACTGTTGCCGGGGTGACCGTGGTTTGCAGCACTCCCGTGGAGCTGAACTCCACCACTAGGCCAGTCTTCCCAGCTGCGTTCTGTCCCACACCCAGGTAGTCGCCGTTAGAGAGCAGAGCCAACGTATCAGGCCCCAACACCTTAGGTTTCACCAGCGAGATCCCGCCCGTGCCAAAGGTCGTGTCGAGACTGCCGTCAGAGTTGTACCGCACCAGCGCCAAATGCTTGCCCCCGCCATTCGCAAGGCCGCCCATCACAATTTGGCCATTCGGTTGTAGCAGAAGCGCGGTCGGAGTCCCTGTCTTGGTGCCGACGACGGTGGTCACGAGGCCGCCGACGCCGAAGGTAGCGTCGAGCACGCCGCCGGAGGTGTAGCGCGCCAGGCCGAACTTAGTTAGATTTTGACTGTTCGTCGCCGTCCCTCCCACCAGAATGTCACCATTGGTCTGAACCGCAAACACGGCCGGGTCGAAGGTGATGCCAGGAAACGCGGTGACGGTGATCCCGTTCGTTCCAAAAGTGTCGTCTGGCACGCCGGCCGGGGTGTATGCTGACAAACCAATCCCAGTGCCCACGTTGTTGACAAAGTCGACCTGAGCGACTGCCACGATCTCGCCGTTGGACTCCTCGATGGCGCCCAAGCCTGCGACGCCATCGGCGAAGCTGGTGGTAACGATTCCACCGGTGCCGAAGGTTGGATCCAGGGTCCCAGCCTGGGCGTGTGCGAAGTTGACGCCAAACACCAGACCAATTGTCAATAGTCCGGAGAGCGTATGAAATGTAGCTTTCTTCATTGTTTTTCCTTTTGATTTTGATTTGTTTCACAGCAGACGATTCTGATGTCTGTCAGCGGTGATAACCGACGAGTGAGGCGCTTATTCCAGCTTGTTGTCAGCAAGATGTAACGGGTGAGTAAAGAATTAAGTAATGAGACTTTTTCAGTCCCGGTTTGCCGTCAGTCTACGAACCGCAATGCGGGACTCCTCCGGGCATTTAAACAGGTAGGTTTACGCCACTCAGAAACCCACCCAAATGCCCGGTCAGGGCGATAAGGCCGACTCCCAGAATTTCAAGTGCCAGACGGTAGTTCGGCAAGACTTTCGCTCGCCGCCGCGCGCGGAAATGCACGTACCAGACCAGCCAGGTACGCCACCTATGGAATGCGACACGATGGCTTACGGCATAAACTTATAGCCCAGGCAATGTACTGTGAGAAGGTGTAACGGTCGCGAAGGATCTCTCTCCAGTTTCTGTCGTAACCTCAGGATGTGGTTGTCTACGGTACGGGTACATGGATAGTTCTGGTAGCCCCAAACTTCATTGAGAAGTTCATCCCGGGAGACCACGCGTTTAGCGTTCTTTATCAAGAACGCCAGTGTCTTGAATTCTTTTGCCGTAACCACGATCTTCTCTCCGCGACGGGTGATCTCGGTTTCAGAGAAATCCACCATCACATCATCAAAAACATATATGTCTTCTGAACAGACACGCGACGCTCGTCTCACTAGTGCGCCCAGACGCGCAACAAGTTCCGCTGGGCTGAACGGTATGGCAACACAATCGTCGTCGCCCATTTCCAGGAGAAGGACCTTATCCGCCAGCTTGTAGCTTGCGCTGACAATGACCAGCGGCAGACCGGGAGTCACCAACTTCTCCAGGCCGGCCTCGCCATCCGCAGCGGCGTCGACTTCGTGTCCTTCCGAGGGAAAAAGCCCTTTCAGAATCTTCTGCAAAGCACCATCGTCCTCGACCGCCAAAATCCGGTCCATCGGCGCTGATCGCAGTTTGGATATTGGAGTGTTCAACGTTGCCGCCTGGGTCGTCGCTGCCATAAGCTTTTTCCTCTTTCCGCAGGATCGCTGCTTGATTCACACCTCAGGTATCAAGGTGCTGCTTCATCGAAGATTTCCTCGCGATGGAGTGCCTCGCGAACCGCTTTCCGGCCTCTGGCCAGGCGTGACATTACGGTTCCAATCGGGATCGACAATATTTGTGCTATCTCCTGGTACGACATTTCCTCCGCATCACAAAGAAGGAGTGTCTCCCGGTAATGCACCGGCAAATCTTCGATGGCTCTCTGCACCAGCTGGGAATTAGAGCGATTCAGTAGGATCGTTTCGGGGGTTTCCCTGTCAACTGCTAGTTCGGGTCCGTCCTCCTCCGAGTCCATTGCAACCGTCATGCGCCGGTCGAGTCTCGAACACGAACTTAGAAAGGTGTTCCTCAGGATTTGAAATATCCATGCGCGGAAATTGGTGCCGGCCTGAAACGAGTGGAAACTGCGCAAAGCCTTCAGATAGGTCTCTTGTATGAGATCCTCGGCGTCGTTGGAGTTGTACGCCAGCCAGCGCGCGAAGTTGTAGAGGGAGTCGAACAAGGGCATGGCCAACTCTTCGAACCCCGCCAGCGGTGGATCGATCGGTGAAGATGAAGCGCCGAATCCGACCATCTCTTCGAACCCAGATCCAATACTCTTCATTTGCCTTCCCCTGAATCAGCTCGAACCCCGGTTGCAGGCCAATCTGACGCTCCAGTCGCCAGTCGTCAATTACCTACGAATTTTTTCCACATATCTAATTCATTTCCTCTTAAACGATTGTTGGCGTGTAATTTAGCTCCGTATATATTCTGAACCGAGGAGCCCTCATGGGACCGTGCTAGACTTCCGTGCGAAGCCCAAACGTTCTATGGAACCCCAGCGGCCCACTTCCGTCATGAAACCTGTTCAATGCTCTAAAACCTCGGACCCGGCCCAATACGCTACGACCTTCGACACTTGCCATTGTGTAAAGTTTGATGTAAAGTTCAAGCCGTGAGACGCAATCTACCCGCCCTTCACCTTCGTCATGCCCCTCTGATCTACGTAGTAGCGCAGGTGCGATTTTCGGCGATAGTCGCAATTGAGAAGTATGTTCCCGAGATACAGGAAAAGCTCCGCCATAAAGGATTCCCACGTTTCTTGAAGGCCCAAGTACAGGAGGTGGCGCTTCAGCTCGACGCCGCTCCCAAGCTCAGTTCGAGCGATAGATTCGAATTTCAGGACAAAGATGCTTCCCTCGGAATCGTGTTGCAATCCAACTCTGTAGCGATTCACACGAACCGGTATTCGAACTATGAAGCCTTTGAAGAGCACATCAAGACAGCTCTAATGGCCGTAAATCGTGTCGTCGGTATCAACCTGTCGGAGCGCATTGGACTACGTTACGTCAACCTAATTCGCCTTAAATCGAACGAGGTGTGGCGCGAGTACTTGCGCGAAGGCCTGCTCGGGTTGGATTTCGCCTCCTTAGGGGTGGAGAATTGGATTAGCAGTTCTCAATTTGTTGGCAAGACGGAAGTGGGGCAACTGGCGGTGCGCTGTTCTCGATCGGGCCAGCCATTTCCGCCCGATTTGCTTACCAGCACCCTTGCGTACTCGCTTGAACTTGCTAAGGAGGAAATTGTGACAACGCTAGACTTTGATCACTATATCGAGCAAGTAACGGATTTCAAGGTCGCTAAAGCAATTTCTACGCTGGAACAACTCCATGAGAAATTGGATAAGGTCTTCATGGCGGCGGTAACCTCGGATGCGCTAACAAAATGGGGCAGGGTGAAGACTGATGCAAAGCACAACTGAATTGCTTGCAGGTGGAGTGCCCAGCGGTGCCCGGCCTAGCTTGAATAATGCGGTTCTGGCGGCTGTGTTCTTCGTTGGTACGGGAGGCTTTGCGCTTCCTCAAATGGCAGCCCACTCAGCAAACCCTCAAATGATCAACCGCACGTCGAGCGGTCCAATTGAGGTGCGCGTAATCGGCGAATCGGGAGAAGTTGTTGATACCAATCGTCTGCTTGATACTCAAGAAAAGCTTGCCGGCATCCGTCGGTACCTGACAATAAATGTCACGGACATGGCGCGAGTCCTGCTGGTAGCGAGACCCACGGTGTACTCCTGGTTTCGAGACGAAACGAGTTTGAGAGGTCGCCATCTGCAGCGGGTTGAGGCTATTTATGGAATCGCTAGGCGCTGGCGGAGAATATCAAGTCAACCCGTGGGAATATTTCTATCTCAACCCCTGTCATCTGGAGATTCGCTTCTCGGCCTTTTATCGGCGAAAGCGCTAAACGAACCCAAGATACAAGATGCTTTCGCACAAATTCAGAAGGCCTTTGCCTTTTCGACCACCGACAGCCAGAAACGAGTTCAATAAATCCTTCAGAAAAGGGTTGGTAACCGGAACCATATCTCGAAGGTTTTCGGCCACAAGGCCGCTGGGACGAGAAACGCGAGCAGTTAGCAGACCATAAGCGATGGTCTGGGCGTACATGTCGGCGAAGTCGTCTTCGGAAAGATCGTGAATGAGCACTTCCCTGAAAGCGACATGAAGCTTACGCAACTCTCCCTTGTCCGACTCGATTTTCAAAACAGCGTTCACGCGCTTTCGGATACTCTGGGCCAAGTCAGCCAGGCGCTCGGCCAGGGCTTTCGAGGTGGTGATGACTTCGCGGTGCCGCAGAGTGAAGGCAGAGCGCCATCGCTCACGCCAATGTTCTGCATCCTCACTCTGTTGGGGCCAGGACAGCCCGGTGGTCAACTTGTCAGCGACATCATCGAGGTGCAAAGCCGTATTGCCGCTATCCCACCCTAAAACCATCAGAGTCGGAAATTCGGCCTTCTCTTCGTGGGTAGAAAAGTGGGCAAAGCTGATCTGCCGCTCGTCACCCTGCCCGTAGTTTGAAATGAAAAGGAGATCATCCGCTTGCCAGGCCGCACGCTCTGCACTGTTGGCTGATGCCCGCTTCTTAAGCACTACTCTGCTCAATACCCGCCGGAGAGCGACGACGGGCAGCCGCTTCGGCTCAAACTTGACGAAGAAAATTCCCCAAGGTTGCTTCGCGGATAGAGGGCGTAGCCGCTTGATCTCTTGAATCTTGGCGGCGCTCTCTGAGTCGATGCCCAATTCCTCTGGCGTGTAGTCGAAAGTCAGCTCTTCGAAATCGTCAGACTCAATCGGCCAATCCAGATCGTCACGGAGAAATTTGATGAGTTGCGGAAAGGTACGAATGTTCCTCAGCGTCTCGCGTTGGTCTGGCATCGTTGTTAGCCTTCGTTAATTTCCATCCAGCACTTGAGCTTCGGCTTGACGCCGACCGGGGCATCCACGCGCTTCAGATATGTGTCTTTAATGTGCTTGAGAACGCTGGCGCGGATGTCTTTGAGCGTCTTCTCGTCCGTGGTGCAATGCCGTGGAGTGTCGGGTTTGCAGCGAAGGCTCTCGATGATCTCACCAGGATCGTCGAGGATCGTGTTCTTCTCCATGTGGTGAAGATACCAGCGTGTAGTGCCCGCTTCCTCGGTGAACTCGCCAGTCTCTTTATCCAGCGCGGGCAGCGCATAGCAGAAGAAGACGCCACGGGTTCCCTTGGCAGGACGCTTGCGCCCACTGAAGAATGCTCCGGGCAAGCCTTTCAAACGGTCGGGGAGTTCCGGGTGTTCTTCTACGAGGGCCTGATACTCAAGGTGCATCATTTCGACGACAGTCTTCGTACCTTCGTAGGCATGATTGAACTCTCTGAGTGCCTCATAGTCGTCTTCAGGTCGGAACAGTTTCTTTCCCTCGATGCCCAGGGTCTTTGAGATGAGTAGCGTCTTTTGCGTGACCTTCGTGTAGAGGGTCAGCAGCGCGTTAAGCTCATCGGGTGGAAGGAAGTTCCAGAAGAAGACTTTGCCTCTGGATGCCGCGACCTCCGGGTGATCTCGGAGCAGAGCTTCTTCGATCATTGGGTTCATGCGTCTATCGACACGGCCTATCCGCTGCATTAGACGAACTGGGTTCCAGTGGATGTCGTAATTCATCATCCGGCTGGCGTCTTGGAGATTCAGTCCTTCGGACAACACATCGGTAGAGATGAGAACGCGAATCTCCGCCTTGCCTTGCTGTTTGAGCTTGTCCGAGTTCGATCCGTTGTAGTAAGGGGAGAAGCGCTGAAGGATGTCGGCACGATTGCCTTTGGTTGCGCTGTCAACCTGAGCAACCCCGTCAATTTTGGCTTCTGTGAGTTGCTGGAGCAGATAGCGGGCGGTGTCCGCAAACTCGGTGAAGATCAGAACCTTCTCGTTCTCTAGGTCTTTTGACTTGAGCAGTCGAATGAGCTTCTTGAGCTTGTCGTCGTGGCGGGGCTCGAACTTTTTCGCTTCTTCGAGAAAGCTCACAATTTGGTCGAGGTCGAGGAATGTCTCCTGTATCATTTCGACGACTTCATATTCGTCGCGGCTTAGCTTAGTGACCGATTCAAGAAACTCCTCTGGGATGATGTCCTCGTCCGCATCTTCGACATCGGCATCTTTCCAAAGATCAAATTGACGGTGCGTAACGAAGTCGAGCACTTCCGCGTTTTGGTGCTTCCATCGGTCGAGGCGCTTCTTCTCCGCCTCCGTCTCGCTATGTACCTCCAGAAACGCGAGCAATTTTCTCATCAGGCGGTCACATGACAGTTCAAACGCGGCCACGGAGCTCTCAAAGCGTTTGAGGAACCCCGTGCGAATCAGGCCGACCACCTGTTTCTGTCGGTTTTCATCGAACGGGTCTATGCTCTTGTCGTCGCCCTTGTAATACGCGAGAGGATAGTAAATCGGGAGAGTAAACAGAGGTTCTTTGCGTTCAAAGGCCTTCTCCAATAAGTCGAGGAGACGGCCATAGGTTTGCCGGATCGAGTAGTCCGCAACGATTGGCGGCTTCCGCTCGGGAAACGCCGCTGCGGTTCGGTTCTCATGGATTTGGCTTTCACGCGCATACGCCCGGCTGCGCTGCACGACCAAGTGCCGGAATATTTCGTCGCTAGTTAGAGTCTCCTGAACCTCGGCAAGGTTTTCCCCGATACCGGATTCGTCTCCGCCCAAGCGCTTCCGAAGTGCTTTTTCCATGTTGTTGAAATGCGCACGCAGGTTATTGACGCCCAGAGTCCGGGCAAAGTAGGCCTCGTCTCTTCGACTGAAGAGTTCCGTCATGTGACGGAAATCGCTCAGTCGATTGTTGATGGGAGTTGCAGTGAGCATAAAGAGCGTCTTCGGGCGGACAGAACCGTCCAGTAGGTCATAGAGCCTGTAATAACGCGACCGGTCGTCGTCGTCCTGGTCGGCACCCTGACGGCCAGGATTGCGGAAGTGATGCGCCTCGTCGATGACAACAACGTCAGCAAGTTCAGCGATCCGGCGGAACCGCTCGGGGAAATCTCCTTTCCGGTTTAGGTCCGTATGGCTAAAGACGGCGAGGTTGCTGAAGTCCGCGCCACCGCCAATGTGTGGTAGCCAATCACGCAGATGAGGCTCCCAGACCGCCTCCTTTGCGGCCTTGGGCGCGAAGAGAACGACCCGCTTTCCCTCATGCAGGACGAGTCGCTCGATGAGCATGAGACCGACGAATGTCTTGCCAAGACCGACTCCGTCGCAAAGGAAGCTACCGCCGTGTTGGCGAGCAATCTTCATGAGCGCCCAGTACGCTTCTTTCTGGTAGCGGTCGAGTTTCGAGAACATTTTCGAGCGGGTTTCTTCCCACTCGCTGGCGGTCATTTCGTGTCCTCGAAAGAACTCCTGCAGGGCCTTGCTGTAGACATCAAACGGTGAATAGTCTCGGACTTGGCGCTCGATCACAGTCAAGACTTCTGAGGTTACGTCCTCCGCTTTAGACCAGTGTTCTTCGTACCATTCCTGAAGCACGGTTACGGGACGACCCGTGATCTGAATGTTCAGCTCGATGTTTTCGGTTAGCCCAGGGAAAGAAAAATTGGACGAACCTACAAGTGCGGCAGCGCCGACCACTTCCATCCGGGCGTGCGTTATGTAGGCCTTTGCGTGAAATTTTTCCTTACGATAGACGCGGCAGGCGATCTTCCCGGATCGGAGGCCCTCCACAATATCCGGCACACCTTTCAGAAATTCATTTCTGTCTTTCTCGACTTCGATGCTCTCGTCGAGACGGCGCTTCGTCTGGTCAAGGGCTTGTACGAAGGCGCTCTTGGTGCGAGGCGTCACCTCGCTGCCCATCAAGATTCGGAACTGGTCCACTTTCTGCCATTCGTTGTCGAGAGCCAGCAGGGCACCAATCTCGAAATTGCCCGTAGCACAGTCGATGGCTTTGGAAATCTGGCACCAGTCGTGGAGATAGCGAACAACCTTCCAATCAACGTCACTGTTATCGACAATGAAGAGCTCACTGCCGGTCGTGCTAGTCCGATTTGGCATCTGATTCCAAACCTCCGCTAACTCACGACGCTATGGTGCTAAATGACGAGCACAGAGTTCAACACTGGGACTCTCTGAATTTGCGGCACTTCGGGGAAGACACACGAGCTTATTGGACTTGGTGTATTAGTGTCAACGCATTGCCAGTGGCGGTAGTGCTACAGTTCAAACTGTAGCACTACCCCAGTGGCACAGAGTTTGGAGGAGGGCGCGGCGGACAACTTGAGGGGAAGGGGACGCGCGCGTTCATAGTACCGGACGCGATAACTCTTTTCAGCGAACTGAAGCCCAGGAACAGGACCTGGCGGTCCGATAGTGGCTCAGTTTGAAAGTAAGCCAATCAGTTCGGACAAATCCCACACATGATTCGATAGCCCAGCTTCCATAGCCGGCGTCACGCGCATGGGCTGGTGGATTCTAACGAAATTGCCGTACATGAAATGCACTGACACAGCACAGGCGTGATTTTCCAGCTTCTTAGAGAATGCGTTTGTCAGCCTAGTGAAACGCCTCGTGCCCATTCTCATTGTCAGATTCTGGCCCTCTACAAAGGAAGTGCTGACGTGCTTCGGATCGGGATCTCCGCTCACGACCTTGATGTCGCAGCCGATGCAGGTCGCAGGGCTATCGCGCATCTCTGGGCTATCGTTCGATGCGCCGAAAATCTTCTGTATCTGAGCGTAGTCGCAGTCCATTCCGAATGACGCTTCGACGGCTTCCAAGTAGGCTCTGTGTCCGTCAGTAGTGACCTGCACACGCCCCTTGAACTATAGGAAAAACAAAAATCGCTTTTTCCAGAGTCCATTGAGAGTCGCAGCGTTTTTACGGCCCCGGGCGTCTCTCAAATGAGCCGCATACCGGAGGTTTACACCAGGTCTGATGGGGTTGACGACTAGGGTGGATGGACTCTTCCGAAGAGTTGAGCTGGTGGGGCCACTCTTCGGCCGGCAGAGGCGCAGACTGAGGTTCAGACTTAGCCTGTAACCGGCCTCTCCCGTCGTACCCAACGCATTGCTTGGCCGCAGCTGTCAACGAGGGGATCCACCCCGAAACATTTCCTTAGAGAATCCTGCCAGGTTAAGCGGTGGGGCCGAGGTTTTGCGGATTGGCCGAGCAGTGCGAACAAGGCAGCTTGCATTCGGCCTCGTGCACGTGGCGACAGAAGTCCGTAGTAGCGAACGGAATGTCGGTACCAGTCTGGCACGTGCGGTGCCAGAAGACGCACAAAATCAGAGATTCGACATCGCGTGGGGACCAGGCTTTTTGCTTTCGTGTCCTTTGCCACAAACACAACTTCCCGATCGGTGACTTCCAAAAGACGCCAACTCGCGAGTGGCGGGCGGCGAATGTATCGAGCCGCATAACGTAGGAAATGTGATTTCGAGGCTATTTCGGCCATAAATATGATCCACCGAGGGTGCCGTTCGTACGCCACGGTCAGAACTCTTTTGAGATCCTGCACGGTCAGATTGGACTTGAGCACCTTGGCCTGAAGTGCACCCCGGAGGTGAGTGATAACCGCGTAGCGCCACATCCGCATAAGCGCACCCTCCGGCAGCTTGATCCGTGGAATCCAACGACCCTCTGAGACTGAGAGACCTCCCGCTGAGATCAGGAAATGCAGGTGGGTATTAAATTTCAGGTCACCGCCAAAAGTGTGCGGGACGACGATGATAAGCACTCTAACGCCGAACTTCCTGTTTATCCATTGCTGGATGACGTGAGCACCAAGTGTTGGCAGGTCATCGATGAGGTGGCGGTTGCTCTTGAAGATGCTCCAAAGCTCTCTGGGCATTGTAAAGACGATGCCTGTGTAGGGAATGTCAGGAAGGACTGCCTCCTGATATTCCAGCCAGTGGAGTGTGGCCCGATACCCACAACTGGCGCAGAATCGCGATTTGCATCGGTGGTAACAACGTTTTTCCTCACTGCCCGAGGAATATACTTCGCATCCCAAAGCCGGTGTCCCGCAATCCGCCACCTTTGCAAAATTCTTACGTACTGCCATCCGAGTCTCAGGTCGATCCCAGAGATCTCTTGATGACAGAAGTTTCTTCATCAAGTTTTGATTTCCCATTTTCTTCCGTCACCTCCACCAGCACGCAGAGTCTCAATTCACCTTCCGGCGCTGTTGGTCCGGCGTGTTGTCGTCATCTTGGACCTCCGCTATTAAAGTTCTGTTTTTGGCACTCAAGCAATTTCGTAAAGTTCTTAGGCACCGCCGAGTGAGTCTCCGATCGCAGAGACTTGGGATGGCAGAATCGCCTTCGTCAATTTTTCACTTGCCATTTGTTCCTCCATCGACTTCAGTGCGCGCACTGCTTCCTTGGTGAAATACGCGATCTTTCCTGGCGCGTCGATTTCAGCCACGATGATCGAATCCAGCGTCGGCGACCTATTCGGAGCGAATGGCTTCAAAAGACCGGCCAAATTCAATGGAATTAGGTGGCTCGGCGCGAGTCTCGCCACATGCTTCTGGATCAGCCGGCGACTCGTCTGGTTAATGCCCTTCCGACTCCGGTATTTCTCCAATTCCTTAACCTGTTGGTGGGCTGGGAGCTGACTCCACTGGCAAGCCTTGTGGATGCTGATCTCTTCTATTTTGGTGGCGTCCTGGATCTTGCGATCCGCAGAGTTCAGAATCACTCGCACTTTCCCGAGAGTGCCCGCGGAGAGGTCTGCGTCGGCAGCAATCTTCGAACGAACATTAACAGTTTGAGCTTCTGTCAAACTTGAAGAACCTTTATTCTGACCACCCCATTGCTGGTTCACACGAGCTGTTTCTTGAAGGGAGGGCTCGAGATCAAGCGCCAGGAGCGCACGATTGAAGGCGCTTTGGCCTTGAGAAGGGCGATGGCGATAAAGTAGCCAACGAAGGGCTTCTTCCTCGGACAACTCGTATTCGAGACACAGCAGCGTCTCTCTTCGTTCTCGCTGAGCTAGTTCAAATCGAGCATAGCCGTCAACGATTAGCCCCTTCGACGTGATAACCATTGGCTCACAGAACGCAAGATCGCCGATAGAAGCGAGCGCGAGCAACTGTTTCGGTGAAGGCGAAATCCGATGTCGAGCGTAGCTCGGATGTGGACGGAGTTCTTCGAGACGACGCTCAACCAGCTTTGGTTGAGACGTTCGTCCGATTTGCCCACTTTTGTTTCCGGGAGGTGCATACTCAGGTGCATAATCGACTGCCGAACACCCGATTTCTGCCCAACTGAGACCACTTGAGATGGCCGTATCTGATTGATTCCGTGCAATAGGTAGGGGACGGGTTGAATTTGCTAAACCGTTATAGGGTCTAACAACTCTATCAGGGGTTCGAATCCCCTCCTCTCCGCCAGTTTTTCGAACTTTCGAACCGAAGCACTTGCCTTCATTCGTCACGGTTCAGACCCTGGAGCCTTTAACGAAACACCGATAGTTGTGCCGACTCGAATGCGGCAGTCGAATGATTGGTCCCGCCGCATCAAATCATTAAGATCCTTCCCCTGCCACTCGTCGACCCGTGAGATAGTCAAGGAATAATCTTGTACGGGCCGGACTTGTTTCCGGCTGGGTTCAAGGTTGGCCCGGAAGGCACTTTTCATCCCCAGTCATCTGGTTACGCTGGCCGATCCAGGCTCAACTTTTTCAAGCCGACGGCCCGCAACTCTAATTGGTGCCCTTGTTGCTCGGTGACAATGATTGTGTCTGCTCTCAGTTGAATGTCGCCGATCGAACGCCATTCCGATTTCACTTTGCACAGGAAAGCGACGTAAGGCACGCGCAGCGACGACTTTGCCGGTATACGTCGAAATGTCGGCGTATCGAACAGCGGCCCGCGCGCAAAAGTTTCTTCTTTCCCGACTGGCATCGGCGTTGAGCCGAACTCCAGGCCGCGGGCGCGCACTTTTCCATTCCACGGAGAGCCCAGGCGAGCCATGTTTTCTTCCCAGATCGCGACCCAGGGAAAGTCGGCGCGACGGAAGCAGTATCCGAGCAACAGCCCGAGCTCCCAGTTGAGGGCTGCAACAAATCCGATTTCGCGTTTTGGATCGAGCAGCAGGCTCGCAATAAAGCCTTTGCCGTTGCGCACAAACGGCTGCGCCAGATCGACCTTTCCTCCGTCAAGAGTCGGGGCATTTGGCCAAGTGAACTCTTGATTGTTGGGCAAGAGAGCGGCTCCCTCATACCCATGAGGCCAGGTGATAGCACGCGTTCCTGATAGCGCGATCGCGCTCGTCTCGGGATTCAGCAAAGGCGAGCCGAGCGTGACATGCTGGGTCCAGTGAAAGAAATGGTCCTGAGTGCCTTCGTTGGCTATGCACTCGTCGAAGTAGACAACCGACTCACCGCGGAGTAAGCGAAGTTCCCGGCGGAATCGCAAACGCGCGGCAGGGAGGCGAACTGCAAATGCGAGTCGAGCTTCCGCGGCGGTTTCTTTTTGCTCCATCAAACGCCATCGGGACGTTGCCGCCTCTCCATGCAGTAATAGTCCCTGCGCTATTTCTGCGTCGGAGGGCGCGCCAAAATAATCGACACAAACTGCGTGGCCGGTGAACGCGGCAAGAAACTTTCCGATGGGGGCTGGCCCGTATTTGCGAATATGGCCGCTGCGGAATTGATCGGGATCCATCGAGGTCCACGGAGCTTCCCACATGACGTTGACTCCACTACCGGCTGCATCGAGAAGACGAAAATCGGCAATGTGACCACCCCCAGTAAGTGTGGTTAGCGCAACGATGCCGTTATCCAGACAGTACGCCTGGCGCGTGCGCCATTTTGTTTTCGTCGAGGATGGGCGGAGAGCTTGCATCAGCGGAAGTGAGAGGTCTTTGGGGAATTCGTTAGTTCGGGAACTCGACGCCGAGGCTTTGCAGCTGTCGGCTACATGGTTTTCTTCGATTCCGGGTTCATTTTTGGTTGACCAGCGGTTGTCCCTTCACACCAGCGGGAGCGTGACAGACGTGCCATCGTCCAAGATTCGCGAGAAATATCTGATCGAAGTTCGGTCCGCCGAAAGCGATATTGGTTGGGCGCGCGATTATCGTGCCGGCGGGATCATAAGCCACTAACTGAACTTTGCCGCGCTTGGACACTTTGTATACATTGTCGGAAGCATAACAAGTGACGAAGAGATTGCCGACGGCGTCAAACGCCAGGCCATCCGGAATTCGGGCCAAGTGGGAGGCATAGACTGTTGGCTTTGCCGCGCTGCCATCCCCCCGAATCTCGATCTGAAGAACATTGTCGCGAGTGCTTTGCACCACGTACAAAAAGCGATCGTCCGCGCTGAGTGCCAAACCGTTGGCGAATGCGAACGGCCCAGCAAACATCTCGATGCGCCTGTTCGGTCGTAGACGATAGACGCAACCGTTCGCTCCCTCCCAGTCGCCCGAGTCGGAGAAGTAGAGGTTGCCTTCCGCGTCGAAAACCGAGAAGTTGGGCGTCTTGAACTTTCGCGTTCCGCAGCGGTCCCAGGAATCGAGAACGCGGCCCCTCCGATTCAATCGAACGAGACTGTGTAAACCTGTGTTGCAGACATAAAGATCTTGGTCGCGGGAAAAAGTCAGTCCCAGGCAGAAGCCGCCCATGGTGGCCATCTCTTGCACGCGGCCCTTCGGTCCGATGCGGTAAACCTGTCCCAGTTCGCCGCCCGCCCAAAGATTTCCGTCCGCGTCGAAGGCCAATCCCTCGGGATGATCGAGTCCTTCGGCGAAGTGGCGGAACTTTTCGAGCGGAATAAGAGGGCGCATAAACGGTTACGCACTTATCCTTGATCGGACAAGCGAACATAATACCTTAAGCGGAACAAGGAGCCCTGAGGTTTCTCGCCGGCTAACTCGTCCTCGTCTCTCCAAGCGAGCTGGCGCTCGTCGTCTGCGTTCGGGTGAGCTTTAAGACGGGAGGAATCGAAAGGGAAATTAAGTTCGATTCCTTGAAGGCGTTCACAGATCCGAGGACTGTGAAGGCCTGTCTCGTAGCGTCTGACCGGGCCTTTCCGAGGGCTTGCGGGGGCGCAACTTACGTCCGTAACGCATTATTCGTTACTCAAAAAGTGCAGATGCTTGCACCCAGAGAAGCGGCGTGCGTTCGATTTCGCCTGCTAACCCCAGCCTTCCCAGCTACTTACCTCGTTCGGCCCATATGGTTTAACGGGTGCACTATTCCCTAGCGAAGCCCGGAGCACACGGGCGAGTTCGGGGGCCACCTTGACCGTTATTTACAGCTCGCAAACTGCAGCTCCGAAGATTCAAGCGCGGCCGGTAGCCATTCTGCCGCTCCTGGTGATTTTGTTCATCGTTTCCTACGGCATCCTGACCATGCTGGTTTTCGAGCAGGGGCAGACGATCGAGTCGCAACGAAGTTTGATCCGAGAGATGTTGAAAGACAGCACGCAATTGGCTGCGCTCAAAGACAAAATTGCGCGCGATGCGAATAACCAACCTCAAAGCAAAATTGCCACGCCCGCAGACCAGCCGGGTCAAGATTCCGCCACCCCTGCGGCGGGAGCAAAGGCATTGGACAAAGGAACCAAACTCCCCGGCAAATCCGCTCGTTCGATGAAGGTGGTCCCAGAAAAGCCGGCAGCGGATTTGGAAGATGTGCGGCGCTCGACTCGAGTCATCTAGAAAATTCGGAATCGGTGTTCAAGGAATCGTCTTACTAGCGCGAGTAGTAAAGACCCAAAAAAGGCACTGCGCTCGAGACAGAAAAATCATTCCGAAAAATAGAATTTGCGAAAAGCGGCGAGCACTTCCGCCGTGAGACAAGCGAGACCCTAATCATGAAGACCCTAGCCCTGGCGTTAGTCCTGTCACTGCCTGTCCCAAAAATTACACCTCCAGCGCCGCTCACGCCCATTGCAAGCCAGCAGACAGCAAAACGGAAGGGCGGACAATGGTACTTCGCGGCAAATGGACACGCCGTGTACTGTTACGGGCCCGTGATGACCATGCCGCAAGCGCAAGGAGGGTTGCTAAAAGTTGCAACTTTTTGTCGTGGTGATCGCACGATGGTCCCGCTGAAAGATTAAACAAGGCAAATTCCGCAAATCGCTTGACTTGCCGGCGCGTCTCCACCAGAATGCTTTGCAAGCTGATGTTTCATAGCGCCCCGTGAACCCTCCCGTTTCCCCTGTCGGTAACAGGGTTTTTCAAAACAATCTTTCAGGAGCAACTCAAACTATGAACAAGTGTTTTGCGGTCGGTGTGATTACTGCGTCTCTTGCGTTGGCGAGTGCCAGCGTTGCCTTTGCCCAGGAAACCAAGTATCCAGAAATTCTGGACGCGAAGCCGATGTTTGCCGTGCTTCCGAACCACCCAGAGTTAGCGCCAAAACCGAATCCGACTACTCTCGTGCAGTGGAATGGTACATTCACAGACCTCACGAAGAAGACGATCAAGTTCACGATGATCGGCACCGACCCGACCAGTACGAATACGAGCACGACCGTGCCCGTGTACATCATCCCCGTAAAGTTGAAGTATCCGAAGGCGAACGGAAACGCGACATTCGATCCAAAGAAACAAGTACTCGCGAACGGCAAGACGGTGATCAACAACATCATCGCTTCGCCTTTGTTCGACCCTAGCTTGGACTTCACGCAGGGCGGCACCGATCTCGGAACCACGCAATACGAAGACGCCTTTCAGCGTGGCAACTTCTGGTCCACGGTAGCCAGCAACAGTGGCTATCACGTATTGCTCGGGAAACCCGTGATCTTGGCCGAGAAAACGATCACGGTGACCGATCCCTCGTTGGGAACGGTCATTTCCAACCCCTTCGGAAGCGGCATCGTCGGAACTTACGATATCAACTCCTTCGACGCCCAACTGCAAACCTGGATGACGGCCCAGAAAAAAATTACTCCGGGTGTTCTGCCAATTTTCATCACCTATGATGTCTTTCTGACTTCAGGCGGATGCTGCATCGGTGGTTATCACAGCGCGAACGGCGCCCAGCCTTCTGGCCAGACCTACTCGGTCTCCACCTACGTAGATAGCCCGGGTTCGTTCTCGCAAGATGTCTCGGCTTTATCGCACGAACTCGGCGAGTGGATGGACGATCCGTTTGTCGATAACCGCGTCGACTGCCGCGACAACAGCATTCTCGAAGTGGGCGACCCGCTCGAAGGCACCGCGAACTACGGAGGTTATCCGTATACGTTGAACGGCTTCACCTATAACCTGCAATCGCTGGTGTTCCTGGGATACTTCGGTGCTCCGCCATCGACGTCCGTCCACAGCTGGCTTGCGTTCCAGAATGACGAAGCGAAGGTTTGCCCGGGCCAGTAAGGTCGGTTGCAGTCTGTGTGTTGCGAGAATGGCCCGTCCCTCAGGGGACGGGCTTTTTGCGTTGCAGGCTTGACGCTGTCGTGTTCGGCCAGATTGCGGTCTCTGTTGCCTCACACGGGGCGCTTGCTTCACACGTTTGCTATTCTTATCCGCGATGTCTCTTCCATTCGATCTTGAAGTTCGGCGCGCGCTTGCGGCCCGCATTCGCTACTACAACGAAATGGGGATCTACGATTTTTACCGGCGCCCGTCGAACGCCGCGCAACAACTGATCGAGGAGCCGAGAGTCGACCTGGAAGAGGCTGCCCCGCCGTACATGCTTGATTCAGGAGAAGAGATGAGTCCGAGGAAGTCCGCTGCGAGTGCGACGCCGGTGGTTGAAGAAAATCTTCTCGAGGCGATCGCATTGCAGCCCGAGCAGAGCGTGAGTGATCCGGTGAAGGCGCTGAAGATCATTCGCGAAGACCTGGGCGACTGCACGCGCTGCCCATTGCATAAGCAGGGGCGGAAGCAGATTGTTTTTGGCGTGGGCGATGCTAAAGCCGAATTGATGTTTGTGGGCGAGGGGCCGGGAGCGGATGAAGATGAACAGGGCGAACCGTTCGTGGGAAGATCTGGACAACTGCTCACCAACATGATCAAGGCGATGGGGATCGCGCGCGAAGACGTTTACATTGCGAACATTGTGAAGTGTCGTCCCCCCGGAAATCGGCAGCCCGAGCGCGAGGAGTGCGCGACTTGTTCTCCTTTTCTGATGCGGCAGATCGCAGCAGTCAAGCCGAAGGTAATCGTGGCCTTGGGCGCTACGGCGGCGAAGACGCTACTGGCGATGAATGCTTCGATGATTCAATTGCGCGGCCGCTTTTATGACTTCAAGCCGCCCGGCATTCGGAGCATCGATCCCGAGTGGGATGGGTGCAAACTGGCGGTCACGTATCATCCTGCATTTCTGCTACGCGATCCGCGGCAGAAAGGCGAGGCGTGGAAAGATTTGCAGATGGTGATGAAGGAATTGGGCTTGAAGGGGCCGAAAGCGAACGCGTAGGGACTGTGACGAGAATTTCCTGCATGTCGCGGATGATCGAAGGGCGCAGGGGTTCTTCGACTCCGCAGTACGATTCGCTTCGCGGAATCGTTCTGCTACGCTCAGAATGACAAGGGTTCAACCTCATTTCACCACATGCCCCTCTTCTGCGACGTCGCCCTAGCCGTGCCACTCGACATGGTGTTTACTTATGCCATCCCTCCGGGAATGGAGCCGGTCGTTGGCGGGCGTGTGCTCGTGCCGTTTCGGCAGCAGCGGCTTTCGGGGATTGTGGTGGAGCTGCATGATCGTCCGCCGCAAGAGAGTGCATCGAAGATTCAGATCAAGAAAGTGATCGAGGCGCTCGACTTGTCTCCCGTCCTCGATGAACAACTTCTAAAACTTGGGAAGTGGATTGCCGATTATTATCTCGCTCCGATCGGCGAAGTGTATCGCACTATGCTGCCGCTATCGGCCGAGTTTAAGCGAGCGATTTCGTATCGCATCACTGACACCGGGCGAATGGCGCTGCATTTGGCAGGGGAGTCCGGCTCTCCGGCGCGATCAAAGCGCACTCCGGAGCAGCAACTGGTGGAGTTTCGCGTACTCGACTATCTGGGCGAGCGCGAGAGCGTCCGTGAAGCGAGCTTGCGCGGAGCGACTCGAATTTCTCGCCCTCTGCTGGCGGGGATGGTGCGCAAGAAATGGATTGCTCGAGAGGATCTGTCGGCGGCGCAGGATGCGGCGCGTCTGGTGAAAGTCGCGGTGCTGCTGGATGCGGAGGCTGCCGAGCCTCGCTCGGCTTGGACGGGCGAGGGCGCCCGTCCCCACGCGAGCACGGCCACAACTGCCAAGAAACTCAATGACAATCAGCAGACTTTGATCGACACGCTGGCCGCTTCGGGTGGTCGCTTGCCGGTCGAGGCGTTGCGGACGCTGGATGTGCCTCGGACTACGCTTTCCACGCTGGTGCGCCGCGGCTTGATTGAACTGGCGGATGAGCCGCAAGAATTCACGGCTTCGAAGTTGAAGCCGCGACAGTCCCCGTTTGAATTTGAGTTCAGCGCCGCGCAAAAGGCGGCGTTGGCGCAGATTGGCGACGCGGTCGCAGCTCGCAAATTTGCGGGACTGCTTTTGCACGGCATCACGGGATCGGGAAAAACTGCGGTTTATCTCGCGTGCATGCGGCAAGTGCTGGATGCGGGGCGCTCGTCGATCTTGCTGGTGCCTGAGATCGGACTGACGCCTGCGGTAGCGGCGGACTTGCATCAGGTGTTTGGCGATGAAGTCGCGATCCTGCATTCGGGCCTGTCGAATGCAGAGCGGGCGGAGCAGTGGCATCGCATACGTCGCGGCGAGGCGCGGGTGGTGGCCGGGACGCGGTCGGCGGTGTTTGCTCCGGTGGGCGATCTTGCCTTGGTGATCGTCGATGAGGAGCAGGATTCTTCGTACAAGCAGGAGGAAACTCCGCGTTATCACGCGCGCGACGTTGCCGTGATGCGAGCCAAGATGGCGGGCGCAGCGGTGGTGCTGGGGTCGGCGACGCCTTCGCTCGAGTCCTATTACAACGCCAAGAAAAATAAATATGCGCTGGTTGAGCTGCCAGATCGCGTCGAAAAGCGCCCGCTGCCGGACGTGGAGATTGTCGACATGCGGCAGGAATTCCAGGAGACGGGCCAGGAGCAGGTGATTTCGCGCAAGCTGGCGGAGGAGATTCGCGAACGGCTCGAGAAAAAAGAGCAGGTGATGGTGCTGCTCAACCGGCGCGGATATTCTCCCGTAGTGTTGTGCCGCGCTTGCGGGAAAACCTTGCAATGCGAAAACTGCGCCGTGTCGATGACGCACCACAAGCGCGAGCACAAGATGGAGTGTCATTATTGCGGCCACGTCGCGAAGATCCCCGACAAGTGCGCGATCTGTGGCAGCGAATATGTGTACTTCGTCGGGACGGGATCAGAAAAGCTGGAAGAATTGCTGCATGGCATGTTTCCCCAAGCACGCATTGGCCGCTTGGATCGCGACACGGTGCGTGGGCGTGAGGATTTCGAACATGCGCTCAACGCATTAAACGAAGGCGCGCTCGACATACTGGTCGGCACGCAGATGATCGCCAAGGGACACGACATCCACGGCGTGACTTTAGTGGGAGTGGTTGGAGCTGACATGGCGTTGGGCCTGCCCGATTTTCGCGCCGCCGAAAGAACCTTTCAGCTTCTGACGCAGGTTGCAGGCCGCGCGGGGCGGGGAAATTCGCCGGGGAAGGTAATTCTGCAAACTTACTTTCAGGATCACTACGCAGTACAGTTTGCAGCGCGCCACGATTTTGCCGGATTCTATGATAAAGAGCTGCAGTTTCGCGCGTGGATGCATTATCCGCCGTACAGCGCCATTGCGAACGTCCTGATCCGTAGCGAAAAACTGGATGAAGCGCTGACTTGGTCGGGCGAGTTGGGGCGCTGGTTTGAGAAGACGCGCCATGAAGGGATTCGGGTGCTGGGTCCGGCGGCAGCTCCCATTACGCGTTTGAAGCGCGACTATCGCTATCACTTTATTTTGAAGTCGCCGAGCCGTGAAAAAATGAACGCGCTCTTGCGCGGAATGCTGGCCGAAGCGGCGGCGCGGAAGATTCCGCGCACGCAGGTCATTGTGGATGTGGATGCGGTGTGGCTGATGTAAAGAATCGGCGGTTGGCTTTTCGCTATTCGCCCGTCGCCAAACCTTTCGATCGAAAGATTATTTGCGGTGAAGCAATTGGCGACTCTCGTTGCCGAGGTAATGCAGGGTGTCGCGACCCTCCTGAACGATTCCCGGTCCAAGCTCTTGCCATACATCCCGTCCTGAGCTATTGGTGAACGGCGCGGGAGTGAATGTTAAGACCAGCATTAACGCGGCACAAAGAGCGATGGGGCGTCGCCAGCCGGACACATCTGGATATTTCGGAACCCGCGGATGGCGAAGGGTCAAAGTGAGAAGCACGGCCCAGAGGAACCATCCCGTCCATAAATACTTGCCCAGAGGCAGCATGACCAAGACCGTCGCCAGGGAGATCCAACGGTGCCAGCGTGGCGAGATCGAGAAGACGATGTGGCCACCATCGAGTTGTCCCCCGGGAAGCAGATTCAAGGAAGTCGCAAACATTCCAACCCACGCGGCCGCAGCGATGGGATGGAGCGAGAGCACCGCAAGCGGCAGCCCAATGTGCAGTAACTTGGCGCCCAGATAGAAGACGAGCGGGAACCCTGCGCGAGTGTCAGCGGCGTGAAACGGGACGGTTGGTTGCGAGATTGAGAGACCGTAAAGCAACGCCATACAAGACGGAATGAATCCCGCGATCGGGCCGGCGATACCGATATCGAAGAGCGCGGCCCGGGAGGGAATGGGACTTTTGATGCGGATGAAGGCGCCGAGCGTTCCGATCAGGCTGGGGAAAGGTACGAAGAACGGCGGCGTCGCGTAGACGCGATAGTGGCGGCAGTAAAGATAGTGTCCCATCTCATGGGCGAAGAGGATGAACATTAGTGTGAGAGAGAAAGGAAGGCCCATCAGAAGGTTGTGGGGATGATGCCGGATCCAATCAATTGGGAAAAAAGGGAGAGTTTCGTCATTTAGTCCGAAAATCGACTGCTGCCGCTGAAAGTAGAACATCATGCGCGCGCCGACGACCATCGTGCTGAACATGGTCAACACGAAGAAAAGGACGTACAACGGCCAGCGCTGCCGACGCCGGGGAATGAGCCACACTCGGGGCCCGGATGATTGCGCCCGTTCAAGGGGAGTTGGAAAAGGGATCGTGGGTTCGGACATACGGCGTTCGGGCCTACTTGATATTACCTGCAAAGACCCGAGGCGCGGTCAGAGGGTTTGAGGTCAGATTGCAGAGAGGTGGATTTAATTCTCCACTCTGACCTTAAAACTCTGCAATTGCGCGAGCACTAGTCGATGGATTGCAATTCTTTGCCGGGCTTGAAGCGGACGGCCTTGCCGGGTGGGATGGACACTTCGGCGCCGGTGCGGGGATTGCGTCCGATTCCGGTTTTGCGTGGGCGCACGTTGAAGACACCAAAGCCTCTGAGTTCAATGCGATCGCCGTTCGAGAGCGCTTTTTTCATGCTCTCGAAAACAGTTTCCACGGCGAGTTCAGCCTTAGTCTTCGTGATGCCGGTGCGGTTCACCACTTCGTTGATGATATCGAGCTTAATCACACGTATTCCTTGCCTTGCGAGGATTTGCTTCCCTCAAGTCATTGATGCTAAGGGAGATAGGTTTGATTGTCAACCGGGGGATCAATCTCGTAATATGGCTGGCACCAGCCGAAAGCAATTTTGTAATTTTGTAATCTGATAATTTTGTAATTTGAAAACCGTCGCGGCACGAATTCCGCCTCGCGCGATCCGCTTTTCAATTGCCAAATTACAAAATTACCCAATTACCAAATCAAAAAGGGGTTTCATGATCAAGAGTGACCGCTGGATCCGGCGCATGGCGCAGGAGCACGACATGATAAATCCGTACTCCGAAAAACAGGTGAGTGCGGGAGTGATTTCATACGGCGTTTCGAGCTACGGCTACGACTTGCGCGTGGCCGACGAGTTCAAGATTTTCACCAACGTTAACAGCACCGTGATCGATCCCAAACATTTCGATGAGCGTTCGTTCATTTCGGTAAACGCGGACGTCGCGATCGTGCCACCCAATTCTTTTGCATTGGCGCGGTCGGTCGAATATTTCAAGATTCCCAGAGATGTGCTGACGATCTGTGTGGGTAAGTCGACGTATGCCCGCTGCGGCATCATCGTGAACGTCACTCCGTTTGAGCCGGAGTGGGAAGGCTTCGTCACCCTCGAGATTTCGAACACCACACCGCTGCCCGCCAAGATCTACGCCAATGAAGGCCTCTGCCAGATTCTCTTCTTTCAGTCGGACGAAGTTTGCGAGGTCAGCTATAAAGATCGCAAAGGGAAGTATCAGTCCCAGAAGGGCATTGTGCTGCCGAAGCTGTAAAAATGTTCGTTGGACGGTCGGCTATCGAATTGAGCGGCCGACCGTCTATTTGGAATGAGGAAGAAATGAAGCATCGCGCGGGCTGGATGCTCCTCTGCTTCGTTCTCGGGTTCGGAATTTCTCTCCAATCTCAATCTTCTGTCAGTCCCTCCGGTGCTTCCAGCGCGCCTTCTTCTGTAGGCCTCTCCGCCGATCTATCGCGCTACTACTTTAAAACTCCTGAGGATGAGGTCGCCGCGCGCGCTGATTTGAATGCCGCGCTGCTTGCGTTGGATCAGCTTGAGGGGCAGATCAATTCGGCGCCGAAGTTGCTCGGCGCGCTGCAGAAGTATGATGCGGTCCAGAAGCTGTATGCGAAGCACGAAGGGTATCTCCATCTGCGGTGCGCGCAAAACCGAAAAGACGCGGCCTGCGAGGCTGAGCACACGCTCGAGGCGGAGGTCGACGCGAAGACGGCGTTTCTCGATCCGGAGATTCTTACGATACCCGAAGATCGGATGAGTGCATTCCTCAATGCTGAAACGGGTTTAGCGCCATACCGCTTTGCAATATCCGATATTCGGCGCGATGCTACGCATGTGCTTCCGGGGACGGAGCAGGCTTTGCTGGACCGATTCCAACCCGAGATTGGCGACTGGCAATACGATTTGTACCAGCAGATTGTAGCGGGCATTTCGTTTGGCACGGCCCAGACGCCGTCTGGAGCGCTGGATGTGGTGCGGCAGCGGAGCCTGATTGCGGCAGACCCCGACGGGCATGTGCGAGGAGAAGGATTTAAGAAGCGCTATGGCGGATTCGCCAGTCAACGCAATTTGCTCGCCTTCACGCTGATCCACACGGTCAAGGCGCAGAACCTTCTGGCGAAGACGCATCACTATGACGACGCCCCGGCCCGGAAATACGAGAGCTTGTATTGCAAGCCCGAGGATACGCGCAAATTGCTCGATGCAATGGCGCAACATGGAGAAGTTGCCAAGCGCTACGAAACGATTCAGCTGCGCGGACTTCCGCCGTCCGGAACGACCCCACGGGCCTGGGATTTGGCGGCTCCCGTCCAAGGCTTCGTAGCCCCAGTTACGACGCTGGCGGAGGCGCGCGAGGTCTATCACGAGGCGTTTGCCGGCCTTGGCAGCGAGTATCAGGCGGAGTTTGATGCGTTGCTCGATCCAAGGAATGGACGCGCGGATGTCCTTCCCGGGGGTGCGGCGAATCGCTACGGAGGAGGGTTTTCGATCGGCTCAAGTGACAGCACGAGCATACTGTTTTTCGGTCGCTATGACGGAACCTTTAAAGATCTCTCGGTGATCGCGCACGAGGGCGGGCATGCGGTGCACCGTCAGTTGATGACAAAAAGTGGAGTGCCGGTACCCTACCAGCATGGCGCGCATTTCCTGTTTGAATCGTTCGCGGCGTTCAATGAGTTAGTCCTGGCGGATTTCATGGCTGAAAATGCAGCGACTCCCGAGTTGAAGCGCTATTATCTGGCGCGCTGGATGGGTATTAAAGGCCTCGACGCGTTCTATGGCGTGCAAGACGCGTTGCTGGAGCAGGCAATTTACGACGGAGTGTCGGCTGGCACGGTTCGCAATGCCGACGACCTCGACAAGGTCACGTTGCAAATCGACGGGAAGTTTTCCCAGTTTCCAGAATCGACGCCGGAGTTGAAGACGCGCTGGGCGATGGTTTCGCTCATGTATGAAGATCCGCTGTACGACGTGAATTATGTGTATGGCGGATTGCTGGCGTTGAAGTATTACGAGCTTTACACGACGAGACGGGAGTGGTTTGTACCACGCTACGTTTCTTTGTTGAAGAATGGATTCGATAAACCTCCGGCAGAATTGCTGCATCAGTTTCTGGAGATCGATCTTTCGGGACAGGGGCTGCTCGACTCTGATCTGCGGCTTCTCAACAACCGGCTTGATCAGATGGAGACAGTGTCAGCGAAGTGACCCGCCCAACGTGCATCTGCCAAGGACTATCGCGGACTGGCTGAGCCTGCTAAATATTAGTTGTGCCGAAGCGCCGAAACGCCGACCCGCTATTCGCTGTCTTACTGTTTCTTGGCACTTTGACGGTGTACTCTCCCACCCTGAAAAATGGATTCGTCAATTATGACGATCCCGCTTACGTCACTGAAAACCCGCAAGTCATGCAGGGATTGACGTTGGATAGTGTGAAGTGGGCTTTTCGTTCGACTGCTGAAGCGAATTGGCATCCCCTGAGTTGGATCTCGCACATGCTGGATGTGCGGTGGTTTGGACTGCGACCGGAGGGGCATCACGCGCAAAGCATATTTTGGCATGCAGTGAATGTGGTGCTGCTGTTCATACTATTGGCGAAAGCCACAGGATTTGCCGGGCGCAGCGCGGTGGTCGCAGGACTGTTTGCCGTTCATCCGCTGAATGTCGAAGCGGTGGCCTGGGTCGCGGAGCGTAAGACTGTCCTTTGCACTTTCTTTTTTCTCCTAAGCTTGGCTGCGTACGGCTGGTACGCCAAGCGGCCCGGCGTGGGGCGTTATGCGCTCTTGGCGTTGCTCTTTGCCATGAGCCTTATGTCGAAGCCGACGGCCATCACTCTGCCGCTCGTCTTATTGCTGATTGATTTCTGGCCGCTGGAGAGATTTCCCGGGACGTCGCTCTCGCGACTGATCACTGAGAAGATACCCCTTTTCTTGCTGTCGATGGCCAGCGCTGCCATCACAATCTATGCGCAACGGGTCGGCGGCGCAGTCGGATTGATGGCGGCGTTGCCGTTAGGAATGCGGGTAAAGAATGCCATCTACTCCTATTTTCTTTACATCGAAAAGGCCATATACCCATCGAACCTGGCTGTGTTCCATCCCCATCCCGAAGGTACGCTTGAGATTTGGAAGGTGTTGGCATCGGCTGTGGTGCTGATTGCGATTACAACATTGTTTTGGATCCTACGGAGCAGACGCTACCTCGTCGCCGGATGGGGTTGGTTCCTGGTGTCGCTGGTTCCGATGATTGGCATCGTTCAAGTGGGACGGCAGGGGTGGGCTGATCGATATGCATACGTCCCGTTATGGGGACTGTTCGTAATTGGCGTGTGGCTGGCTTCGGAGGGCGCGGCGCGAATCTCGCTGAGCCGCACCGGTCAGGTGGCAATCGCGACTGCGGTGCTGCTGGGATATTCGGCGGCGACGTACATACAAATTGGATATTGGAAAAATAGTTACAGTTTGTTCTCTCATGCCATTCAAGTAACGAACGCGAATTCGATAGCGGAAGGGAATCTAGGGTCGGCGTTAATGGAGATGGGACGACCGGACCTGGCCGTAGCTCACCTGCAGCGTGCTCTTCAAATCACACCTTCCATGGCAATCGCGCACTATAACCTGGGCACGCTGTTGCATCGCGCGAATCAATTGCCGGAAGCGCGGCAGGAATATCAACTCGCGGTGAAATACGCCTCCGATCAACGCGAAGCGGCGCAGGCGCACAACAATCTCGGTGTGCTGCTCAATCAGCTAGGAGAAAAGGATGAGGCGCTTGCGGAATTCACGCAGGCAATCGCAGCGAATCCAAGGGAGCAGAATAGTTTGATTGGACGGGGCATGATCGAGTTTGACGCGGGAAAGCTCGATGCCGCCCTGGAGGATCTTGCCCGTGCCGCGAAGGTTGCGCCCTCGGCGCTCGCGGACTATTGGCAAGGACGTGTTCTCGAGGAAAAAGGGCAGATTGCAGCAGCGACCGCGGCTTATCGAGAGGCGCTCAAGAATGCACCGGATTTTACAGACGCGCAGGTACGTTTGAACGCGCTCGAGAAATCCCAGAAATAATGAAAGACGCGGCCACCGCGACTCTCTACGGAGCTTCCGACCGCGTACCGAACCACTCCAGCACTCTGCGATCGAATTCTTGGGGAGCGGCCTTGTGCGCTCCGGTGTGAACGGCACCCGGCACTTTCCAGACGACTACGTCCGACGGATTCTTCGCTTGGATTCTGTCAGAGTGGTACGGAGGGATGTTCGTGTCGTCGAGTCCGTGAATCAGAAGCACCGGAATTTTGGTGGCGGCGACGGCGCGTTCGGGCGAGGCTTTTTCCATATTCAGGCCGTAGTGGAAGTACACGTAGAGGAAGCCGACATCCACGGCAGGACGAAAAAAAGTCTTGCCTAGCCAGGGTCCCGTATTGAACTCGCGACCGAAGCGAGCGTAGGCGACCTCGCGAAATGTGGCGAACGGCGATTCGGCCACAACAGCGCAAAAGCGAGTTTCGTAGGGAAGTGACTGCAACAGCTGTGCCGCGCCCATTGACTCGCCGAGCCCGAAAATGCAATGAGGATGCACGTTGCTTTCGATCCAATCGGCCCAGCGGTGAATGTCGTCAGACTCGTAGATCCCGTAAGTGGCAATCTCACCTCCGCTGCTGCCGTGCGCCCGAGCGTCGGGAAGTAGAACCATATAGTGGTTCTGAAGCAGCCATTGTCCGTAGCCATACATCCCCATCCGATTGTCTGACACGCCGTGGAGAAGGAGTACGGCGTTTCCGTTTGTGTCAGGCGGTCGCATGAACCACGCGCGCAGGATATTGCCGTCCGCAGTTGTGATTTCAACGTCATGGAATTCGATTCCTTCCTGCTGCGCGGTCGCACGGGCGTTGCGCTCTTCGCCTTGCGATATGGGATGACGGAACGGGTGCATGGCCATCCAACCGAGACCGATGCCGCCAAGTACTGTGCCAGCGAGATAGAGAAAGGCAACAACGTAGAGGAAAATTCGGAGGAAGTGCAATCGACGGGGTGCGGATTCTTCTAAAGGTACGCGCGAGGTCGCGGACTGTGGCGGAGTTCCGATATTGGACTTCCGAGATTCAGACTCAAAATGCCGGCCAAGGCTAAAGCGACGACCGAATCGACCGTCGCTACTCTACAATGCCGACTCCAACTACTTCCGGCTGTTCTCGCCTTCTTTGAACATGTACTTGATGGCGGGTTTGTAGATCATCAGGTTGGCAGAGCCACTGCGGTTCAGCTTGATGCAGTGTTTGTCATACCACTCGATGTAGCCGTGAAGCTCTTCTCCATCGCGCAAGACAACGACCATGGGCGTCTTGGTCTGCATCTGCTTCTGGTAATAGAAATTCTCGGCGTTGGTCTGTTCGGTGGGAGGAATTTTCTTCGCGGGGGCGCTCGGGGAGCGATCTCGATCTCTGTCTCGGCGTTCTGGAGGCACGTGATTATGGCCGTGGTTGCTGTGATTATTATGCGCGTGGTCAGCGCCATTGCGATTAAGGGTCGGGCGAATCAGCTTACGATTCGCAAAAGTTTCCTGGTCGGTGGCGAGACCGGCGGACTGTTCGGCTGGCATGGAGTCGAGCGCGTCTTTCATTGCAGTTCCTGCATGGCACTAATCGCAAAATCGCACCAGCTGCGCACTGGGCGTGCAGAATATGCCACAACACTTAAGCCTGTGATTGTGGGTCCAGAGGTGTGAACTGCAGGTACGGTATCACAGCAGGCCGGGGATGACAATAATTTGTGAGCTGTGGCACTTAACTGACGGACACCCCCTTTCGTCGCGCTCTGGGCTCCGGGCGCAGTCTTGCAATGCGAATTTGGTCGCCCACAGGACTAGGAAACGCGTTCCAAGGCGGTGACGAAGGCGTCGAGAGAGAGATTGCGCAGCAGATTGCGACGGAGGCCGCGCTCGACTTCAGCCAACCCTTCGGAAGCGCGTTGCAGCCAGGCGAAGTCCGCCGATTCGGAGAGCTTTCTTAGTTCGCCCAGAATATCCGTATTACGGACTAGTTTTTCCGCCCCAGATTGCAAGAACATCAGGTCTTCGAGAATCGAGTACAAAGTCCGCAGCAGGGCGTCGATTTTCGCGCGGCCTTCAGCCCCGGCACGGTAGGTTTCCGTGGTCTTGAAGAGATCGGTGTGATCTGCGCTGCCTAACGCGGACTTCAAGAGAATCAGGCCATGAGCACGGGCGGCGATGTAGCTTTCGAGATCGAACGAAAGCGCGCGTCCGATTGCGCCTTCGCTCAGACGAGCTACCAGAGCGCGTTGACGAGGATTCCAATCTGGACGAAGCTTGGCCAGCCGGACTTCAATATCGCCGGCGGCGATCGCTCCGAGATTGAAGGTCATCGAGCGCGAGCGGATGGTGGGTAGGAATTCTCCGGCGTTTTCGGTGAGCAGGAAAATGGTGGCGAAGTCGGGCGGCTCTTCCAGAACTTTCAACAGAGAGTTCGCGGCTTCTTTCATGAACGACGAGTCGGTAAAGATGTAGACGCGCTCACGGGCCTCCCCTGGACGGTAGTAGATGGTGTCGATCAAGTGGCGAACCTGATCGACTTTGATCATGAGTTGCGGCGGGTCGGGCGGGATAACCAGCACGTCGGGATGGGTCTGAACGAAGAGGCGAGTCTCTTTCTTGTCGGTTTCGCGAAGATTTTCGCGCGCTTCTACTGCTTCGGTCAGACGCGCGTCCAAATTGGCGGATTGCGCGATGCGAGTGCAGTTGGAGCAATGCCCGCAAAAATCGGGGAGCCCGTCTTCGTTGGTTGGTGGCTCAAGGCAGTTCATGGCTTGCGCCAGCATCAGGGCCAGCGTGTATTTCCCGCAGCCTTGCGCTCCCGAGAGGATGACAGCGTGCGGAAAGCGGTTGCGCGCCAGCATGTCACGCATGCGATGGATGGTTTCGGGATTGCCTACGAAATCGGAGAAGGGCATGGGAGAAACGCTTTTGGCTATTGGCTCTTGGCTGTTCGCTCAAGACCATGTCAGTTAGTCGATGTGCTAGGCCGCTAGATCTTGAGTTTCTTTTTTACCAGTTCCATGATAACCGCGTGCGTCTCGGCCGGGGTGCCTCTCGCATTGATGACCTGCATTCTTTGTGGTTCGCGGGCGGCGATGGCCAGGTAGGTGTGGCGGACGCGTCCGAAGAAGGCCCGGTTTTCCTGTTCAAAACGGTTTTCGTCTTTCTCCGGTCCTTTTTCTGTGCGGATTGTTTTGTGTATTTGATTGCGGCGGCGGGCGCGCTCGAGGCTGAAGGTTACGTCGTTGTCGAGCAAGATGGTCAGGTCGGGCTGCAGATTGCCGCAGAGAAGTTGATGGAGCTGAAGCACCGGCTTGGAACCGAGTTTGCGGCCACCGCCTTGATACGCTTCCGTCGAATCCGTGAAGCGGTCGCAGAGAACGATGCGTCCTTCCGCCAACGCTGGGAGAATCACTTCGTGAATATGCTGCGCGCGCGAGGCGAACATGAGCGCCATCTCGGTGAAGGGAGAAAGTCCGGCGGTGGCGGAGTGGAGCAGAAGTTCACGAATTTTTTCGCCGGTAGAAGTACCTCCCGGCTCGCGAGTGATCGCTACCGAGTGGCCGTGGGCTCGCAGCGAGCGCGCCAGTTTTTCCACTTGCGTGCTCTTGCCGGTGCCGTCGAGGCCTTCGAAGGTAATAAATTTTCCGCGGGCGGGCACTTGGGGATGATAGCAGGCGCATCCCAATGGAAATGGGCGAACTGAACCTCGAACTGCCGGCTCAGAACGGCAGATCGATGGGCTGCTGATATATTGGCGTACGGTTCGTGGGTGCGAAGAGGGCATCGTTTTCGGTGGTGCTGCCGAGTCTCGGCTTGGACGGGCGAGTCGCCCGTCTCCACACGAACGAACAATCTGGAGGCGGAATGGGGTCACGCGGTTGGGTCAGGGATTTTCTTTGTATCGTAACGGTTATTTCGTCGTTTTCCTTCTTGGCTTTCGCTGAAAATTCTCCGACAATCACGCTTGCGGTGGACGCTTCGAATGCCCCGCGCAAGATGTTTCACGCGCAGCTGCGGATTCCGGCCAAGAGCGGGACGCTCACTCTCTACTATCCGAAATGGCTTCCCGGCGAGCATGGCCCGACCGGTCCGATTACGGATTTGACGGGCTTGAAATTTACCGCAAGCGGGAAGACGCTGAAGTGGCGCCGCGATTTGCAAGATGGATTTACCTTCCATGTCGAGGTTCCGGCTGGCGAGCACGAAATTACTGCCGACCTGGACTACGCTTCTCCGGCAGCGTACGAGCCGGGCTATAGCTCGGGAATGTCGGCAACGGAAAAATTGTACGTACTCAGTTGGAACACACTGCTGCTTTATCCGGCTGGGTATGCCTCGGATCAGCTGACCTACAGCGCGAGCGTAAAACTGCCCGCGGGATGGAAGTTCGGGACATCGCTCAAGATTGCGAATCAGGCGGGGAACGAGATTCATTTTGCTCCCGTGTCGCTGACCATGCTGGTGGATGGTCCAGTGCTCGCAGGCGAATACATGAAACTGGTGCCGCTGTCGTCGGGTGAGACCGGACCTCCTGTGGAATTGGATCTGGCCGCTGATAGTGCGGCCGCGCTCGATGCTCCCGAAGAGGTTTGGGAGCACGATCGCAATCTGGTCAAGCAGGCAGGGCTTTTATTCGGCGGTTGGCACTACCGCGATTATCACTTCTTGCTGACGTTGAGCGATCACGTGGCACATTTTGGCTTGGAGCATCACGAATCCAACGACAGCCGCATCGATGAACGATCGTTGATCGAAGAAGATGGCCGTAAGGTCTCGGCCGGCTTGTTATCTCACGAGTATGTGCATTCCTGGAATGGAAAATACCGGCGCCCCTACGATCTCGCCACGCCCGATTACGAAGTGCCAATGCAGACCGATTTGCTCTGGGTGTATGAAGGGCTGACCTCCTATCTGGGAGACACGCTGGCGGCGCGAAGTGGAGAGCGGACTCCCGCTTTAGCGCGCGATGCCTTGGCCGAGATTGCTGCCGACTTGGATCATCGCTCCGGCCGTGTTTGGCGGAATCTGCAAGACACGGCGGACGGAGTTCCGACGATGCAGGACGCTCCCAAGGGCTGGGAAGACTGGCGTCGCGGCCTCGATTATTACGATGAAGATGTGCTGAACTGGCTGTGGGCGGATGTGATTATCCGGCAGCAGACGAAGGGCGCGAAATCGCTGGATGATTTCTGCAAGGCCTTTCACGGCGCACCAAGTGGTGCACCGGTGGTTAAAACATATACGTTTGACGACATCGTGAATGGCCTGAACGCGATTACTCCTTACGACTGGCGTTCGTTTTGGACCGAGCGTCTGTCCAGCCACGGTCCGGGAGCTCCGCTCGGTGGGATTGAGGGGAGTGGATGGAAGCTGGTGTACGACGAGAATCCTTCGGACCTGGAGCGGGCTGAGGCTAGCGACTCCAAAGGGCTTGGAGCGCATTATTCCGTAGGCATGTTCGTGAATAGCGATGGCGTGGTGCGCGATACGGTGGAAGGAATGATCGCGGCTCGGGCAGGGATTGGCCCCGGGATGAAGATTGTCGCGGTCAATGGGCGGAAATTTTCGCTCGACGCGTGGCATGACGCGATTCACGCGGCAAAGAAAAGCACGGCTCCGATTGAGCTGATCGTCGAGAACACCGAATATTTTCGCGTAGTGAAGTTGGACTATCACGACGGTGAGAAATATCCGCATCTGGTTCGGGATGAAGCAAAACCTGATTTGCTGTCGGAAATCTATCGGGCGAAATAGACTGACGGCTCGCTTCGTGCAGGAGGGCAGTTTTGATTGGTTGTCATCCGAGCGAAGCGAAGGACCTCACGCTCCAGAGTCCAAGCCCCCACTCCAGAATTCACTTAGCCAGCAACTCTTCGACAACAATCTCTCCCGTCCCGCTTTCTTCGAGCATAAAACTCAAGACTTCTTGCGGGACAGGCGCATTCCAGACCGGCGCAAATGACTGGCGATGCAGCGGAGATGGTCCGTGCTCGCGAAGAGCCGCCAGATGTTTGGGCGTGCTGTAGCCCTTGTTCGAAGCCAGGTGATACATGGGAAAAACCGGATCCCATGCGGAAATCATGCGGTCGCGTTCGACCTTCGCGATGATCGATGCGGCGGCGATTGAGATGGAGAGCGCATCTCCGTGAATGATGGGTTGTTGCGGCAGCTCGCATTCGATCTTCATAGCGTCGATCAGAAGGTAGCTCGCCTGTGGACTGAGTTGCTGAACCGCTCGGAGCATCGCCAGACGCGAGGCGTGGTAGATGTTGATTTGATCGATGCGGGCGGAATCCACGGCTGCGATCGCCCATGCGATTGAGTGCTCACGAATTTGCAGAGCCAGTTTTTCGCGCCGCTCGGCGGGCAAAAGCTTGGAATCGCGAAGACCTCGAATGCGGTATGTGGGATCGAGAATAACGGCGGCCGCGACGACGGGCCCAAAGAGCGATCCGCGTCCGACTTCATCGACTCCTGCGATGAGTTCGGCTCCAGTTGCCCAGGCTCGCTTTTCAAATTTCAGAGTGCAGCGCAGCTTTTTCAGCATACGCAGCTTGGCGGCAGCAGCGGAGATTTTATCTGCCGGAGATTTTTTCGATGTGCGAGAAGATTTGGCCACAGATGCTTAGCAGCATCTTCGCCGAAGAAAGACGAGCACGCAAGAGGGTGAGGAAAACGGTAGAAGAGCGAGTTGTGTGGAAGCGGGGCTTCGCCCCGCTCGGACGGGCGCGGTCGCCTGTCCCCACACAATATCCCAGCAGTCCAGATCTAGTGCTGCTGTTCGACTTCCTTCAGACGGGCAGCTTTGCCTTTGAGTCCGCGCAGATAATAGAGCTTCGCGCGGCGCACTTTGGCGGACCGGATGACGTCGATTTTGTCGATGACTTTGGAGTCGACAGGGAAGATGCGCTCGACGCCTTGTCCGAAGCTGATTTTGCGGACGGTGAAACTGGGCTGGGCGCCGTGTTTGCGGGCGATGACCACGCCTTCAAAGGCCTGCAGGCGTTCTTTTTCGCCTTCGCGAATCTTGACCAGCACCTTGATCGTGTCGCCGGGGCCAAATTTTGGAATGTCGGTGCGGCGCGATTTTGCCAGTAGTTTCTCGATAATTGGGTTGCGCATAACGTTTCCTTCCTAGTGTTCGCCCTTGATCTGGGCCAGTAATTTCTTGTCTTCCGGAGTCAGCGCTGCGCGATCCAGTAAGTCGGGACGGTTGCGCAGCGTCTTGGCTAACGCCGTTTTTCTTCGCCAGCTGCGAATCTGGTCGTGATTTCCATTAACCAAAACTTCGGGCACCGCCATGCCGCGAAAATCCGCGGGTCTTGTGTAATGCGGATAATCCAGCAATCCGCCGGAGACGCAAGTCGAACTCGGCGCGTCGCCGTTTCCCATCGTAACCTCTGCTACCGAATCCGTGAACGACTCCTGGCGCGTTGAATTCTGATTGCCGACTGCCCCGGGAATCAGCCTTACGACTGTATCTACTATAACGGCTGCACCCAGTTCTCCGCCGCTCAGCACGTAGTCGCCGATTGAAACTTCGCGGTCGGCCAGGTGCTCGTTGATGCGCTCGTCCACGCCTTCGTACCGTCCGCAGATCAGGACGATTCGATCCAGCGCCGCAAGTTCCGCCGCCAACGACTGATCTAACCTGCGGCCTTGAGCAGAAAGCAGAATTACTGACTGCTTCACACTCTTGTCCACAGTGTCTCCGCCTAAACGCTCGTCCCGGGAGGCAATATCGCCGAGCGACTCCAAACATTCGAAGATCGGTTCCGGCTTAAGGACCATCCCCTCGCCGCCGCCAAACGGGCGGTCATCCACGGTGCGGTGCTTGTCTTTCGTAAACGCCCGCAGATCATGAATGCCGATTTCTACTAACGCCGTCTCGCGCGCCCGGCGAATGATGCCAAAATTCAGCGGTCCGGCAAAAAAGTCAGGAAAGATCGTGAGTATGTCGATCTTCATTGCGAGAACCGGTCGATGGTCTTTAGTCGTTGGTCGTCCGATCGCAAATGATCCGCCGACCAGGCCTCGCGAACGACGAGCAGCGAACGACGAACGACGAACGACCCTGAACTAACGACGCTTCTCTTTCTCTTCTTTTGCCAGCGGCGCATTCACTTCCAGCAAGCCCTCCGGCAAATTCATACGGACTTGCTTCTGCTTCAAATCTAGCTTTTCCAAAAACGCCTCGGCGAAGGGAATCTCGTAGGGCAGCTTCGCTTTTCCATCTTTATTTCTCACTACCAGCAACGGCGCTTCACCGGCGCCAAACTGGACGTCCTCGATCGCGCCGATTTCTTGCTGGCCATCGAATACCGTGCAACCGATCAGGTCGCTCAAATAGGTCCAGCCAGCTTCCAGATTGGCGCGTTCGCTACTGGGGAGCTGAAGTTCGGCCCCTACGAATGGCTCGGCGTCATTGATGGTTTCGATGCCTTGAAACTTTAGAACCAGGGAACTCTTGTGCGGCCACAAATCTTCGATCTTTACGTCGCGTCGCTCGCCGTTCTTCATCAGTGCCGACAGTTCCATCTCCGCGCGAAAGCGATCCGGAACGTCGGTGTGCAACTCGGCCGCTACTTCTCCGTGGCGTCCCTGCGTCTTGATCACGACCGCCAGGGTAATCCACTCGCCGCTTCGCTCGGGCAACGCCATGTCGATTTCTTGTCGTTCTCGACCTGCCGGCCGACCCGTTACTCGATGATCTCGAGGGCGTAGCGCTTGTTGAGCTTCGACCCGGCTGCGCTCAGAATATGGCGCAGTGCCCGGGCGACGCGTCCGGAGCGTCCAATGATCTTGCCCAGATCGGCCTCGGCTACTTCGAGTTCGATCACGGTTTCGTTCCCGTCTTCGTACTCGTCAATATAGACCTCGCCCTTGGCGTCGACGATCGCCTTGGCGATGTACTCGATCATGGCGCGCGGACTGCTGGCGGCCGGTTCAATCATGCACGACTCCTGAATTGGCGAGTGTAGTTCCTAAGCGCGATTACGCGACGGAAGCGGCAACGGGCGCGGGGGCAGAAGCAAGTTTGCGGACGCGGTCGGATAGCTGGGCGCCTTTCGAAACCCAGTAGTCGATGCGCTCGCGCTTCAGGTCCGTGGTAGCCGGATTGGTGCGGGGATTGTAGGTTCCCACAACCTCGACCGGACGGCCGTTGCGAGCGTGCTCCTTCTCAATTACTACGACTCGGTAATACGGTTTTTTGCGCGCACCGAAGCGCGCCAGTCGGATCATTAACACAGACTTCAGTATCCTTTTTCCGGAAGAGTCCGGCGGGGTGACTAGCAATGGACAGACAAACCAATATTATGCCGGAGGGCGGGGGTTTGTGCAATGGGAACGGCCCACTTCACCGCCGAGACGCCGAGAAAACCAACTTCTCGACCGCAGGGAGCAGATACACGTAGAAAGCGGCCTTCCCCCTATATTCCCCGGTGTTCTCCGGTAGT
>JBEKPH010000015.1:0-80128 GCA_049520915.1 Terriglobales bacterium | reverse complement strand
TCGAGTTCGGTATGCTTCGAACGTCTCCGCCATGGGTCCTCCCGCCCACTCTCACGCCGCACGCAAATCAGATGTATTGTTTCGCGCTGTATCCGCCCCGGACAGCCAGCAGTCTCTTACAACAATGTACATGTACAAGCTAAAACGAACGGTTACAGCGGAACCATGCCCAACGTCTCGGCAAGAAACTTCTTGACTTAGCCGCGCGAAAAGCCCAACCATAAAAGACGGAGACTGAAGCGCTCCAGCACCATCCGCTCCTTGAAAAAACAAAGAGATTTGGAGGCACGGCGTTCCACCCGTGCAGGCTCGGTCATGAGGGCGAATGCGCGACTAGGATTGGGGCCTGACTCCTAGAACCCCGAAAACAGTCGGAAAACCATGACGTAACCCCTTATTCCGGAATACTTTACATGTAAGTCCTTATTCCTGAATATTTTGGCAGGCATAAAATCGAAAATTCCGAAAAATCGCATCTAACTATCACTGAGCAAAAGAGTTGCAAGAAATAAGCTTAAGTCTATATTTTCGAATACTTTGCGAGCCAACTTACTCTAAGTGAATGATTTCATTGGACCAAGGGTTGGGGAGGGGGGAGGGGGGGAGGGGTACCTTTCCAGTGATAATCCACATATCCCTGATCCGATCGCCCCACCCGTATTTCCTCTAAGCCGGGTGCCTGGTGCCCCAGGTTTCGCGTAGCCTGGTGCCCCAGGTTTCGCGTAGCCGAAGGCGAGCCAACCTGGGCTTACCGAGTAATTCAAGACTTCCAGATTAAGGGATCTCCCCGCCCAGGTTAGCGCCCCAAAACCAGAGAAGTGAAAAAATCGCGGACGTTAAATGACCGGGCGCGAACCTGGGGCACCGAGTGGACTGCTATATTACCCACCGCAGATGTTGGCCACCTGCCTATTGATTGGTGATACAAAACGCCGTCCGTCGACTGTGGAGAAAGGCCCCTTCTCGAAAAGCCTGGTGCCTCAGGTTCGCGCCCTGGGGTTGGGCGCTAACCTGGGATCACAGACAGCGGCGGCTGGCTGATGTAGGCTCTCGCCATGCCGAGCGGACTCAAACGCTTCCAGCAGACGCGACACTCCCATTTCGTGACGTTCAGTTGCTACCGCAGGCAGCAGAACTTCCGCTCTCCTGAAATCTACGATTTGTTTGTGCAATGCCTCGAAGACATGCGCCGCCGGTTTTCGATGTGTTTCTACGGGTATGTCGTGATGCCGGAGCATGTCCATTTGCTGATAAGTGAACCGGAACAGGGTGTGCTGGCGGAAGCGATCCACTATGTGAAGCTTTCGTTTGCGAAGCGGCTGCGGAGCCGAGAGCACCGGGTCGAACTGCGATCCTTCTGGCAGAAGCGCTATTACGATCGCAATGTGCGAGACGCACGCGAATTCTCGATCAAGTTGCGCTACCTGCATCGCAATCCGGTGAAGCGGGGACTGGTGAAGTATCCGGCGAAGTGGAAGTGGAGTAGTTTTCGACACTACGCACTGCGGGAAGTTGGCGTGGTGGAGATCGAGTCGGAATGGACGGCGGGGGATCGGGAAATTGAAGTGCGGGGCGGAGTGGCGAGGGTGTTTCTGAGTCCCCCAGGTTAGCGCCCAAAAGACGGGCGCGAACCTGGGGCACCGGCACCGGGCCTCGGTAGGTAGTCGTAAGGTGGAAGGGGTGGGCCAATCCCCATGCGGTTATCGGATCGAGGTTAGGGAGTTACTTCGTAGGCGGTTCCGGCCGAGTAGGCTCCGCCCTGGTAGGTTGTGCCGTAGAGGTTGCCGTCGTAGAGAGTGACGCCGGCCATGGGATCGTTGCCGTCCTCGCCGTTAAAGCTGTTGAGCAACTTCTCGGTGTAGCCCGTTTTACCAACCTTGGGCGAGAGCTCCCAGAGGGTTCCGTAGTAGCGGTATTTGCCGCCGTATTGCGAGACGCCGTAGATGTTTCCGGAGGCGTCGAGCGCGACCGCGCCAAAGGGATTGTCGGGGCCTTTGCTCTGGCCGTTGAAAGTGTAGAGGGTCTTATATTTCCATTGTCCTTCTTTCTTGCCTGTGGTGATGGGGCTCAGTTGGTAGACGGTTCCGGAATTCTTCGCGCCGCCGGTCGCGGTTGTTCCGTAGAGATCACCTGCTGCGCTCGGTACGGGCGCGGCGGTGGGGTTGTCGTAGGCAAGAAACGTGTAAAGAAGACTGGCGTTCCATTGACCTTTGCCATTGGGGGAAACCTGGAAGGCAAAGGGATAATCGCTGGCGTTGGCTCCGACGCCGTAGAGGTTACCGGCGGCATCCGTGGTTAAACCCGACAAGGCTCCATACGGGAAGGTGTAGAGGAGCGTTTCGGTCCAGTCGCCTCCGGACTTGCTCAGCTCGAAAACAGCTCCGCCTTGGCCGTTTCCCTGTTGACCATTGGAGATTCTGCCGTAGGAAGTTGTGCCGTAGAGGTTTCCGGCCTGGTCGATGATGACTCCGTAGAGCGGAGTGCAGTTGTTATCGGTACCGCTTTGGGGCGAGGGTGGAAAACTGTAGAGAACGGTCTCGGTCCAGTTTGTGCCCGTGGGGGTCAGTTCGTACACAAGGCCGCAGTTGTTCGCGCCACCGAAGGCGGTCGTGCCGTAGAGGTTTCCGAGTTTGTCGAAGACTACGGGTGATCAGCCTGGGTAAGATCCGCCCGCGCCGCCTGGGAAACTGAAGACTGTGGCTTCATAGTAGCTGCCGTTCGGCAGGACCTCAAATACGCTTCCGTTATCAGAAGATCCATAGCCAACGGTGGTGCCATAGAAATTGCCAGCCCCGTCTGGAGTGAGCGGAGCTTGCGGACCTTGGACTTCGCCGTAGGGGCCTTCGGGGAAGTTATAGAGCAAGGTCTCATATTGAGCTTGCGCGGGGCGAGCCGCACACAGGAGGAGGGCGAAAAACAGAGCAACGGCGAGAGCGCCGTGAAGAGCAGAGTGAATTTTGGGTAAGCGAGAGTGAGACGGGACGAGGTTCATCCTGGTGTTGGTCACTGTATTGGTCACTACGGAATTCATTACACACATCCTTTTCGTAAACTTCTCGCTTCTGAACGCTCGATATTTTTGAGGGGCTTTCTCCGGTTGCAGAGGACGACCGAGGCGCGCTTGAACGAGGTTGTCAGATACGGTGCTGATGGGACGCGCAAGGTTGCTAAGGATGATGTCCAGCGTGGGGTCTGGGAGAATTGTGGCTTGGCTTGAGGGCTGGAGGGCTGGCGCACGGCGGGTCGGCCAAATGGTTGATTTTAGGCCCGTCAAAGTAAGTCCAAAACGACTGGCGTTGGGGTATCCTTAATTCATGGCTGAGAATCTTGTGGAAGTGGCACAAAAGATGGCCCAAGCCGCCCGCGCCGGGGTCGCCATTGAGAAGAAGCGGTTGCAGGAGATTCTGGTCGAGCGGCAGAAGAAATCCGCATCTTCCTCGAAGTGATTCGTCCCAGACTGACCTTCATTGCCGGAGCCAACGGATCTGGTAAAACCACGTTGACTCGGTGGAATCCACTGTTCAGGGAAATCCCGCTGCTCGATCCCGACGCCATCGCCAACACGCTCCAAGCAACGACGTCCATGCTGGCTCCCATTGCGGCTGCCCGTCAGGCCCTCAGATCGGCTGCGGAGCACTTAGCGAAGAGTGAGAGCTTTGCGATCGAGACAACCTTGTCTGGAAGGAACTATCTGCAAATGATGCTGGACGCGAAGGCGCGCGAATTTGAGGTCCGGTTGGTTTATATAGGAACAGAAAGTGTCGAGATCAATTTGGCTCGAATCAGAAACCGGGTTCTGGCGGGAGGTCACGATGTTCCCGAGAAAGATGTCCGGCGACGCTACCAGCGCAGCCTTGAAAATCTTCCCATCGCGACAATGCGGGCTGACGACTCCATTCTGTTCGATAACTCTACAAGTGATGGCTATCGGCTGGTCGCTATCCTGGGTTCGACAGGGAATCGGTGGTTTGAACCGACGCCGTCATGGGCCATCGGGGCCGGGCTGATGAAGTTTCTGCGGAGTGCTCCCAAGGCTGCTCCCGAAACGGACGACGAGTTCTGATCATCACGCTGCACAATCCGTTTTAGATGTGGGGGTCCCTGCACTCCGCAGATCATCGCTTTGCGATGGGCAGCTCCGGTCGGATGACAGAGTTGGGGGAGGGGCTGGCGTCATTGGCGATCGCAGCATAAGAGCAGGTCCTTCGCTTTGCTCGGGATGACAAGCTTTGGGTAGGGGCTTGTAAGGCGATGGTGTGGAATGGGATGCGGGACGGCATCTTTATTGGCGGGTGGTCCGTATATACGGGTAGCATGAACGCCATAGCGTACTGTTCGTGGAATGCGATGGAATCCGAAACGAGCGCGATTGCGCGCGGGCTGCGGCGGCGGGATCCAGAGTTGCTGGACCGTCTGATCGAGCAGTATCAGCACAGGCTGCTGCGCTATCTGGTGTATCTGACCAACAATCGGGAGCTGGCGGAAGACCTTTTCCAGGAGACATGGATTCGGGTGCTGGAGCGCGGACATTTATATGACGGGCGGCATGAATTTGGAACGTGGCTGTACGCGGTGGCGAGAAATCTGACGATTGATTATTTGCGGAAGAAGAGTCCGGTGAGCCTGGATGGGCTGATGGAAGACGAGCAGCATGCTCCGCTGGAGCCGGCGGATACGCGTCCGGCGGCGTGGCAGGTGGTGGAGCAGCATGAGCAGGCGGAGCGGATCAATGCGGCGCTGGTGGGGATTCCGGCGGAGTACAGGGAGGCGGTGGTGTTGCGCTTCCAGGATGAGCTGGCGTTGGAGGAGATTGCGACGGTGACGGGGGCTCCGCTGGGGACGGTGAAGTCGCGGTTGTATCGCGGGCTCAATTTGCTGATGGGGCGATTGGAGAAGACGGCATGACGATTAGTGATCATGAACGGGCGCGGCGGCTGATTGCGCTGTCGGGCGCGGACGCGAGGGACTCGATGGACTCGTCCGACGATGCGCGGGCGGAAGGAGAGCGGGGATGGTTGCGCGTCCATCTGCAGGAGTGCGAAGCGTGCCGTGATTATGCGGAGGCGGCGGGCGGGGCGATTCGGGCGTTGCGTTCGCATCCGCTGGCGGCGGGTTCGGGACTGGTGCGGGCGACGCAGATGCGGGTGCGGGCGCGGGCGTTGGAGTTGCGGCGACAGCGGGAGCGGATGTGGCTGGTGGGACTGTCGTGCGTGTTTGTGGGGATGTCGGCGGCGGTTACGACTCCTTTATTGTGGCGAGGCTTTGCGTGGATGGGCGAGTGGGTGGGCGTTTCGAGTTGGGTGTGGCAGGCGGGATTTACGTTCGTCTGGATCGTGCCGGCCTTGGTAGCGAGTGCATTGCTGCTGGATCGCGGTACGCATTTGAATGGGGCGAATGTAAGTTCGAGTTTGAGCGGGACGAGTTTGGGGTCGAGTCTGGGATCGAATTTGGGCGGCGGCGCGTAACAAGATTGAGATAAGGAAAGAGGGTACGAGTATGCAGGCGAGTCAGGGAAGAAACGAAAACCAAAGTTTATTGGCGGCGGAGGTCGAGATCGTTCCGACGTGGGCGTGGGTGATCGCGGGGATAGCTGTGATTGCGGCGCAGATTTTGTTCGATGTCGTGATTCCGCATCACAAGAGCGGCGGGCCTCCGCCATGGGCGCGGCCGCTGGTTGGGCTACTCGCCGGCATGGTGGGGGGCGCGTATTTTCTGTTCATCGGCTATATCAATCGCGATGCGAAGCGACGGGGGATGAGTCCGACGCTGTGGACGGTGGTGGCGGTGGCGATCCCGAATGCGCTGGGGATTCTGCTGTACTTTATTTTGCGGCAGCCGCGGCCGAGTGCGTGTCCGCAGTGCGGGGGAGCGGTGCGGGCGGAGTTTAATTTTTGTCCGGCGTGTAACTGCAGGCTCACGCCGAGCTGTCCGCAGTGCAAGCGGGTGATTGGAGCGAATGATGTTTATTGTCCGTATTGTGGGACGGGGTTGCGCGGGCAGGTGGGGACGCCGAGCCCGACGGTGATGGGGTGAGGGGTCAGGGTTGGTTTGGCGGTGCTTCTGTCGACGGTGCTTGGTTCGGCGGGGCTGGTTTTGTGCGGCGAGCTTTGTAGGCGTAGAAGACAGCGAGGAGCGGAGGCGCGAGTAGAAATCCCCAGAAGGGAATTAGGAAGCCGAGGATTAGCGGGACGAGGATGGAGGCCCAGATGGGCACGCGGGTGGCGCGGCGCATGATGTAGGGCTGGAGGAGAAGTCCATCGACGACGATGATGACGGCGTAGAGGATGAGGACGTAGAGGGGATGCTGCCAGTCTTGCCAGCGAAGAACGGCGGCGAGAACGGGACCGAGGAGCGAGAGGATGGGGCCGAAGTGGGGGATGATCTGCAGGGTCGCGGCGAGCAGCGCCCAGAGTATCGCCCAGGGGATGCGGAGGATCCAGAGACCGAGGAGCCAGAGGAGGCCGATGGCGAGGGAATCCTGAAGTTGGGCGATGGCCCAGTGCTTGAGGGCCGAGGCGGTGATGCGGACGTGGTCGGAGGCGGTCACGGGCGGAAGCAGTTTCCTCAGGGGCTAAAGCCCCTTCTCTAAAGCGACTTTTTCGGCCCGGCTGAAGCCGGGCCCCTTCAAAGCAAAAACTGCGTACTTTCGAAACAATTATGAGATGCGTTTTTGGAGAGGGGCAGCGGCGGGCGAGAATCTGTTGGCGAATTCGGGAGGTAGAGTTGGAGTGCCTCCGGATTGGGAGCAGACGTAGCGGGCAACTTCGTTGGCGATGGAATTGATTTCGTCGAGGTCCATGTTGCGAAGCAGGCCGTGGACGAGGGCGGCGGTGAAGGAGTCTCCGGCGCCGACAGTGTCGACGACTTTCACGGGATGCGAGGTGCAGTCGGACCAGCGATCGATGCCGTCCTTGCGCTGATAGAGCAGGCTGCCGTGGGCTCCGCGGGTGAGGGCGACGAGCTGGAGGTTGAAAATCTCGGCGAGACGTTTAATTTGGTGGCGCGTGTGAGACTGCTGCGAGGTTGGAGTCGGCGGCTTCGTCGAGGCCAGCGTCTTATTTGGCTCTGACACGCGGACAGGAATGTCCGCGCCACACGTGCTTGTTCCATAGGGGCTTTCCAGATTGAACATGGCCGCTAGAGTGGGGAGTTCGTCGTCGTTCATCTTGAGGGCGTTCGAATGCTCGAGTGATTGTTCGATGACTTCGCGGGAATAGAAGTTCTGGCGCAGATTGATGTCGAAGATGCGAAGAGCGGTCGCGGGCGTGGCGGCGAGGAGTTTCTGAATGGTGTGGCGGGAGGCGGCGCTACGCTGGGCGAGGCTTCCGAAGCAGAAGGCGTCGGCGGAACTCGCGTAGGCGAGGGCTTCGGGCGTAGCGGCAATGCAATCCCAGGCTACGTTTTGCTGGACGGTGTAGTGAGTGAGGCCTTCGCCGGAGAGTTCAACTTTGACGGTTCCGGTGGGAGCGGATTCGTCCACCTGGATGGCGGCTTCGGGCAGGCCCATGTTGCCGAGACGGCGGATGATCTCGCGTCCGTAGTCGTCGTGGCCGACACGGGTGATGATGGCGGCTTCGGCCCCGAGGGCCTGGGCGTGGTAGGAAAAATTGGCGGGCGCGCCTCCGAGTTGAGGTCCGGTGAGTAGGAGGTCCCAGAGAACTTCTCCGACGCCGACGATTTTTAATTTGCGGTTGGGTTGAGACATGACGATTCCGCCGACATCGCAGAGCTACGCGATACCCATCTCTTTCTGAATTTGTTCGAGGGGGACACCTTTGGTCTCGGGAACCATGGTCGCAACCCAGATGAGTTGAAGGACCATCATCCCGCAGAAGAAAGCGAAGACATAGCCGGTTGGAAAATAGGTCACCATGTGCGGGAAGAAAGTTGTGAGCAAGGCGGCAAAGATCCAATGGGTGAAGCTGCCGAGAGCCTGGCCTTCGGCGCGATGGCGGTTGGGGAAAATTTCGGAGATGAAAACCCAGATGACGGTGCCTTGGCCGACTCCGTGGGCGGCGATGAAGGCGAAGATGCAGGCGGGCACGATGGAGTAGTGCTGCGTGAAGAAGGCCCATGCCGTCAGGCCGAGTGAGGCGATGTATCCGAAGGAGCCGATATAAAGAAGAGTGCGGCGACCGAGGCGGTCGATGAGCCAGAGTCCGACAAAAGTGAAAATCAGATTCGTGATGCCGATGCCGATGGATTGCAGCAGTGCGGCTTTTGTGCCGAGGCCAGTGAGTTCGAAGATGCGCGGCGCAAAATAAAGGATCGCGTTGATACCGGAAAGTTGGTTGAAGAACGCGATCAGGATGGCGAGAAGGATTGGTTTGCGCAGGCGGCGCGTCCAGAAGCGCGCGGCGGACTCGCCTTCTTTGGATGAAGCGGCGACGATCTCGTTGGTGACGGCTTCGATGTCGGCGGGTGGGGCGTCGGGTTGAATGCGTTGCAGAATGATCTGGGCGGCCGCGCGATCGCCTTTCTTGGCGATCAGCCAGCGCGGACTTTCGGGAAGTCCCAAACAGAAAAGGGCGTAGATCAGAGAAGGGAAGGCAGCGACGCCGAGCATCCAGCGCCATGCGTTGTCGCCGACTCCGGCGAGCAGGGCGTTGGAGACGAAGGCGATGAGGATGCCGAAGACGATGTTGAACTGAAACATGCCGGCAAGTTGTCCGCGGTGTTTGGGCGGCGCGATTTCGGAGATATAAAGAGGAGCGGCGATGGTGGAGATGCCGATGCCGAGGCCTCCGATGACGCGGGCGATGATAAATACAGTGACGTTGTTGGCGAGTGCGGAGCCGACGGCACCCACGAAATACAGAACGCCGATCCAGAGAAGTGTCTTTTTGCGGCCGAAGCGGTCGGCAGGCCAGCCTCCGATGAGAGCGCCGATGACCGTGCCGTAAAGAGCGGAGCCCATGGCCACGCCGTGCCATCCGGGAGTGAGTCCCCAGAGAGCTTGAATGGTCTTTTCAGCGCCGGAGATGACGACGGTATCGAATCCGAAAAGAAACCCGGCAAGGGCGGAAGTCAACGACCAGAAGAAGACGCGAGCATTCATAGGTGGATGAAGTCGGAAAGCGCTCCCACGATAAACGCATCGGGGGCGGGACGCAATCGGGAAGTCGGAAGTCGTCCCTGAGTTGTGCCTCGAGTGCGGGACTAAGGCAAAGGCATTCACCACGAAGGACACGAAGGTTCACGAAGGAAAAGCCGTATTGTTATTGGGAGGGAGCGATTGATGTTTCAGTTCGATGTGTGAGTAAGAAGGGCAGCGGTCAACTTGAACCGGGCCGATTGAGCGTGTATAAACATTGAGGAAGCACGATGCCGGGTGCAGTGGGTTCCGCTGCGAAATCCGGGCTGGAGGTTTGGTTCCGGCGTGCGCCGTGCAGGCTGCGATTTTCCCTCAATTAGCCTGCAAGTCATTGATAGAAAAGCGGAAGTGGTGGAATTGGCAGACACACCATCTTGAGGGGGTGGCGCCGAAAGGCGTGGGGGTTCAAATCCCCCCTTCCGCACCAATTTTTCAATTACTTACCATCCGCCACAGTCCGTTAACAGTCAGTTAAGCGGTTTCGCTCATTGCAACAGATCGCTGACCACGGCATAGTTGGCTTCCCGGTTCAAGTCTGGGACGCCTTGACCATAGCCGTCCAACGACATCGTGATTGTGCTGTGCCGCATCAAATCCCGCTGCACTTCTGGCCCCGTTTTCTTCTCTGCCAACCGTGTCCGATACGAGTGTCGCAGCGCGTGCCAACCAAGCGGCTTCAATCCTGCTTTGATGGATTCAGGACGGAGATAATCCCGCTGGACGCTATTGGGGTTTAGCGGTTTCTTCCCCATCAAGACTGGACTGGCGAACACATAGTCAGTGTCCGCGCTGAACGCCGATTGTTGACGCCACGCCAACACGGCCTCGACAATCGTCGGATGCAAGGGCACGAGGGTGTTGGAGGACTCAGTTTTCGTTTCGTCCTCGTAGCCTTCCACATGGCTCCGTTGAATGAAGATTTCATTTTTCAACCAGTCGAAGTCGGACCACTTAAGGCCGAAGATTTCGCTTCGTCGCAACCCGACGCAACCCGCCAACAAAATCATCACCCGATACATGCCAGCGAATCGCGCCAACAGCAGACGAAATTCATCCTTGGTGAGAATGATGCGTGGCTTTGATCTCGGAGCCGCCTTCACAACCGGAACCTTGACCAATTCCATTGGGTTCCTCCTGATAGGCAAGTAGCGAAAAAACATCGCTGCGTCATGCAAGATACACAGCATGCTTTTCAGGTGCTCCCTGCTTTTCTGGCTGTAGAGCACGCCTTTCTGGTTCCTCACTTCCTTCAACCAAAACTCTACTTCGTCCGGATTCAGCGGAAGCAAAGACCTGCCCCACTTGGCCCGCACGATCTTGAGCTTTCCCTTGTACCCGCGACTAGTGGCGTGACGGACTGGCATGCGTTCAGCTTCATACCGATCTGCCACTCGATCCAATGCCACGGCTTGCAGTTCCGTTTTCTGCAGTCCGAGAATCCGATCTCGAATCGGAACAGCAGCTTCCTTTGCCTTCGATTTCGTGGGGAATTGTTTCATGGTGCCGATCCGCTCAGCTTTGCGCTTCCCGCTAGCATCTCGATAACGGAAAGACCAAATTTTCGTTCGTGGGTCTAGAAAAACCGACCCCTCCTGACGGCGATTCCTGCGCTGTTTCATTGTTGTCTTTCCGCAGGAACTTGGACGCCAGCAGCGATAGTAGGCTTTGAGAGCAGAGAAGCGAAATGATTTCCGACCTCGCTTAGCTTGAAGCGCCACGTTCGGCGGACGGTTCCGGAAACAGGATGCGCGGGGATGCGACCTTCACGAGCCATGCGGACAACAGTACGGGGTGCTAACCCCAAGAATTGAGCGACCTGTTTAGTAGATACGAAAGGTTCCATACGGGCTAAATACTGTCCAAGCCTGCGGCCCAACGATTCGAAGGATTCGCGATGAACTTTCAAGTAATTGCCAAGTTCTGTACTTAGTCTGCGCTCGGCAAATTTCATGGAACAGATCGTCCTGTAGCTTCGTCCTGTCTTTATGCACTAACGGGTCAAATCCCTCTTGTCCTAATGCCTTTTTCAAACATCAAACTCCCGAAGGCGGGAGAAAAACCCCTCTTTTACCAAGGTTCCTGTGGTAGGGAATCAAGAAAAGAAGGGACTGGCAACATGGCATCACACACACAGCTACCTACGACCAACCTGCCGCAAATTGCGGCGAGTAAACCTGATCCGACGCAGGAATTTGGGGAACGGATCGCGGAGATCGTCTACGAAGCCCCGGCCTTCGCAGATGCCGGGCAATTCAAAACGGCATTTGATAAGGCGGAACAGGGGGCGCATGATGCGGCAAAGAAAAAGTTCAGTGCTGAAGCCGAGATGATCCTTTACATCGCAGAGGTGCAATCATATTTGTCGGAACGCGGAGCGAACGCCCACCTCAGAAAGGCCGCAGGGATTAAGGCGGGATTCGCGGAATGGTACGAATCGTTTCGCGCAGAGTACGACATTGATTACGCCTTCAAATCCATGCAGCACAAGATTGCCCAGTTGCGCGGAGGCTGCGTTCATTGCGGGCGGCTTGCGGATATCCACAATAAATCCTGCGTTTTTTATCGCAAGCTGATCGACCAAGCCAAGCCGGAAGACAAGAGCGGCAAGCCCGGCCCCGCGCTAAATATGGAGGAAGCGAACAACGCATACCTAGCGGATCGCTACCTTTTTATGATCGGACTGCTCGCGAACGCCCCGAAGGACGCTAGCCCTCAGGAAATTATCGCCACCATGCAAGAGGAAGCGGTGGTAGCCCATCAGGATTTGGACGGGGAAACCGCCAAGCGGATCAAGGTGCCGAAACTCATGCTGCCGGAGGTCGCGGAGCAGCTTGCGGACGATCCGAAAATGGCGGAACTGGAAAACGAGATTGTACGGCTGAACGGCGAAAACGCCAGCCTGTTGCAGCGGCTTGGAACCCTTCAGACGGTGCCCGACAATCTGAGGGACGAGACAATTACGGAAAGTCTGGCAGCGGAGCCGGATCGCGGCGAGGCCGAAAGTATCTTGCATGACTATCTCGCAACTGTAGTCAACCGCGTTTTGCCTCCGCACATAAAATTGGACACCCTTAGCGTGTGTGTGCGATACGCCGGGCGTGATCATAGGATCATGATCGGCGACTGGCTCGTGAAGCAAAAGCCGCATACAAAAGATGTACCAGTCCTGGCCAAGTGCACGGCTATCGGAGAGTGCGGGGCGAGGCGCAGGGTACGGGAATGGGTAGATGGTGCATGGGCCAAAGAGCACGTGGTTTACAGCGGCGACGAGGGCAATTACCGAGTTATCACCGAGGACGCGGCGCGTCAGCTAGCGTCGGATGCATTCTCTGCCAAGCAGTCGAAGGAGGGACTTTGACGATCCAACTACCAAGGTGGGTCAAGCCGAGGCGTGGTTGCGGCGGTATCTCAAGAATGGCCCAATGCCGATTCCCGACACCTACATAAAGAACGGCCTGTGTCGGTACAATTACCCGCCAGACGCGCTGCCTCCTGCTGGTGTCGGCAAGAAAACGATAGACAAAGCAATCCTCAATCTTGGCGTGCGGAGGTTGAGAAGCGGGCCGCGAGGCGGGGTGCGCTGGCAACTGCCGGCCGCCGCACCGGATACGCTCTAACAGCGGGCGCGGTGAACTCAACACGGTCGATTTACCGCGCACAATCTTCTCCTCCACGGGGAATCGTACCTCTCGCACACCCTTCCATAATGAAAGTTCCCTTCCAGAATAGTTCCCCGTAAAAGCACGGACGACAGAAAACAATTCTGCGATTTCTCAACTACGCACCCCTTCAACAGGAGGCGAACGCCTCCGAACAACCCAGAAGAGGTGCAAAGGATGTCAATCGTAAAAGTATTGAGGGAACGAACCGCGCCGCTGAACGTCGGAGAAGTTGCTCAACTGCTAGATGTGACCGAGAAGACAGTTCAAAAGTGGGCGCGACAAGGGCAAATTCCTAGCATCCGGATCGGCGACACGATCCGGTTTGACCCAACTGTGATGGCCGAATTTATCAACGTGCAAGCCGCCGAAGCACGCATGAGTGCCAGATTTCTGCATCGCGCTCCCGGGAATCCGGCTGAATATCAAATGCTTCGCACCGATTTAGGGGAACTCGCGCCGAAAGAGATTCGGAAGCCGAAAGATGGACAGGCGCAAACGCAAAAGGCCCCCCAAAAATCAGTAGTTGGGAGTTAAGCCTTTGAGACGGAGTGGGGACACTCTTGACAGGGATAGGTGGCTGACCCTTCCTATCCCTTTTCTCTTTGCCCATCCAACAGGGTCAGAATTAACGGGTCGAGTGGTCTAGTCGGGATACTAAATCAAATCCATTTGGCCATAGGCATTTATGGCAAAGAAGAAATCAACGAAAAAGCAAAACGGGCAGGAGTATGTTCCTCCGTATCAATTTTGGAACGACAGAGACTTTTGGAATGATCTTTATGTCAGCAGGGTGATGACCCACCAGCAGCGAGCTTTCTATCGCGCCATGCTGCAAGGGGCATTCTACTGCTCGACCCGACCCAATCTCCCTAAAGATGACTTGAGCCTCTGCGCTCTCGCCGATGCGCCCTCACTGGATGTCTGGAAAGAAAACAAACTTGCCATCATGGTGAAATTCCACGAAACGAAGATGAAGCTGAATGGCAAATGGGTGGAAGTATGGGGCCACAAGAGGCTCAAACGGGACTGGTTAAAATTGATAGAAGGAAGTGATCGTCAGGCAAATCGGCGAAAAGGAAAGAAGCACTTCAGCGAGAATAATGATGCTGACTTGGAAGTTCCTGAACCCACTGAAGATGACGGCATTGAAGGTGATGTGGATGACCTGCTGTCGTAGTTATCCGTGGTTAACCCCGGATTTCCACCGACAACCACGGCTGACCTTGAGGTTGTTAAAGATAAAGACATTGAGAGTGAAATAGAGATTGGCTTTGGGAGTGAGAGTGCCTTTGAAATTGTTTTTGACATTGAAACAGAGACAGATAAAGAGAAGGATAATTGAGAGGCGGATGGCTTCGCCATCCTGAATTTCTAATCCTCATCTTCCTCTCGCTGTGTCCATGAGATCGAAAAACAAGTCAAAAACGGTTCAAAACCATAGGAGTGTAGGGTATGGCTGGAATAACCAAAGATGCCGGGGATGGGATGAAGTTGGCCTATCTGTTTTTGGATGGGATTGGAAGACCCAAGGCATTTGCCAAACGCAGTGTCTTGGAAGCATGGTCTCCACGCATGGAGAAACTGATGCATCGGGTCTCCTTGCCCTTCGGCGAATTCCGTTGGTTCATTGTTTGGTGCACGAGGCTGCGGGACGACGATGGAGCCAACTATGGCAATGATTTTACCGCGACGTATTTGCGATCATCCAAAGACCCCATGCGGACGCTGGAGAAGAATTTCCAGCAAATTTACTTCGAATTCTTCATTCCCAAAGCCGACAAGGCGATTGGTTACCTGCGGGACAAGGTGCAACGCGAGAAGGACGCTAGAAGCGTCAACAAGCCCGCTCCACGGCTGACTTGGTATGACGTTATCGTGGGAAATCAAGAAAATCCGCCCGCGTGGAAGGTGGAGAAAGCCCGCTGGTCAACCACGATGGACGAACGCTTCCCCATGCTTCATCCCGCTCCCGGTGAAGACATGGAAGATTTCGTTGACCGTATGTTCGCTCCATTCAGCGACAATCGAGAATGGCGTTGCAGCAAGTGCGAGTACGGGATCGGCGAGGACGGGGACATTGATGAACGGGTTAAGTGGTGCGAGGATTGCGGAGACGAACTCAGGATCAACATGGCGGACGACATGGAACTATTGGAAGAGATTCCCGTGGTCAGCGACATTACGCGAGAATGGGGCTAGCAGGTTGTGCTGGCCATAATCGCCGCTGGCACGGCGGTTTCAGAAACATTCATCGCCAATCATCGCTGGTTCCCCGACTACCAAAGTCAATCTAGAGAGAGGCAAAATCGAGCGGGATGGAAGCGAAGTGCTTTCTTATCAGCAAACTGTATCTCGATTTGTGCTGAAAACGGGGGCAAACACGGCCGATGGAGGATTTTCAACGAATGAATGCCCGCAGCGAAATAAAGGACGCCCTGCTGCTCACCAAAATTAATTTTTGGTTGCTCCGCGCACGCCATCCGCAGATCAGCCCCAGAGTTCCAGTATGGAGGGCACGCAAAAACTATTGGGCGTTGGTACGGCGGTACCCGGCATTGGCATCGCGGCACGGGCTCACGGCGACTTCGGTGTTTTGATGCGGGGGAGTCACACGACCGAATGCTGCCGCCCCCAGACGCGGCTCATCGTAGACGGCTCCGGTGCGACCAGCCCCGGCTGTCGAAACCGTAGTTGGTGCAATGGCGATGTTTCGCCAATCATCAGATTAGGCCGCGTCGGCGCAGCGCAAGGCGGATCAACGGCCACGTCAGTAGCCCGATGACGCAGTAGAAAACTATGTTCGCCACGATGACCACCGCATAGGACAGGATGATGATAAAAGCACTGCGTTGCCCCTCAAGTCCCATGAGCAGGATTGAACTCGGCCAGAGGATCAGTTCAATCTGACCAAAAGTCGAGCCTAGAAGTTTCCAACGCAGAATGAGGGCTACGGGGACGAGCAGCCCTATCGAACCCCACCAGAACATCCACTTCCAAAGAGTCAGTTTCATACGCTCGGATATTACGTCAACCGGCTCCGACGGCAAGATAACTGACGTAAGCAGGCCTTTACACTCGCAACCCGGATTGTTAGTGAAATCACGATATTTCAACAGTCATTCGATCTACACCGCGTATGATGTTCAACCATGAAGTCACGGACGCCGTCGCGAGCCCTAAAACTCGGGGTGTCGCTACCTCTGACCTTACTTGCCGCGATAATGGCATGGCGCAGCATCGAGCGGCTTTATACAGCGCATCTCTTTGCTCAGGGCCGGACCCCAACGGACGATCTCACGCAAGCCCACATCAACGGTCTCCTTGAGGTTGCATCTTGGGGAATCGTAGTCGGTATAGTCGTAGTGGTGTCATTCCTGTTGGGGTTTTGGCATCGCTCGAAGCGAGAAGTGTTGTACGCAGGCGATTGCACTAAGTGAGAATTGCCCGAACTGGGCCAGCCGAGAACCGGGTGGGGTAGTTGGTGAAATCGCGATGTTACAACAGCTAACAGAACGTTCTTGGCGGGAAGGGCTTTCTCTTCGGTCCGTAGACGATTCGGAAAAGATCACCCTTCTTCCCCCATTTGGAGTCGTCCTGATGAAGCCAGTACTCTAGCCCGGACGTATCGCTGTAAACATCGAATGAGATGTTGAACTCGGACAAAGATGAATGGCATTGGGCAAAGCGTGCAGGAAATTTCACTGCTGCCATCGGAATGATAACGTCCGGCCTGAGAATTATTTCTGCTAACGGACCCAAAGAGGGGTTGGACACAGGGCCACCCTTCATCGCGTACGTTGTGTTTATTGTCCAGCCATTCCGTCGTATTGCTGCCGTGTCGCCCAGAACTTTACGCACCTCTTCCTCGCTCGAAAAACCGGGTTCAAGCGGAGCCAGATATTCCGCATAGAATTTAAACTCCCCTAATTCGTTAGGATAGCGGTTGCGCGGCGTATCTCCCGTGACTGCGAAAGATACGGCAAAGACCACAGCGCAGAACGACGCGCAGACCCTTGATGCGAAGGTTCTCACATCCACATTAGACACCGATCACTGGTCAGTTGGCGAGAACAGGCGGTTACACTAAGTAAGAATTGCAGCCTCGCCGAAGCGGCGTGGCCCCTAAGCCCCGTCCCTCAGATTTAAATAACGCAACCCGTGGCCCTGCAATGACTTGCAAATAGCGAAAACGCCTGTGGCCTCCGTATACTTCGTGTAGGTTCCTATCCTGATTTAAGCACTCGACGGCTCGACGCAGAGTTCACGGGTCGCCCTAACGACCCGAAGCTAAATCCCCCCGCCCAAATAGTTCCACACCACAAATGGAGGAAGCATGAACGACAAGGTCGTATTGCCCGCTGCTGTTGCGCAGAAAGAAGAGGCTAAGCCCGTGGTGCCCAAGCTGAAGAAAGCGTCGAAGCCGAAACCCGCAGCCAAGAAATCCGCGCCCAAGAAAGTGCGGAAGACGGTGAAGAAGGCTAAACGGAAAACCACGAAACCTGCCGCGAAGAAGCCGATCCAACGCCGTGCGTTTCCGTACCAACAAGTTCTAAAAATGTGGAAAGCGGGCAAAACGCTGGAGAAGATTGCACGGGCCGTTGGTCGCTACCAAAAGGACGCCGATGACCCGCTCCATAGCTTTAGGGTGAGTTTGACTCGGTTCCACAAGGGAGTACGGATCGACGGCAAGCTGGTGAAGTTGCCGCACCGGGTAAGCAGGAAGACTTTGAAGCTCGCGACGACGGCCGGCAAAAAGGCGGCTGCTTAATGGACAAAATCGGCAAAGTGTTCGTGGTGGAAGCTGGATGCCGCCGCTGTCTCGTGTGCAATGTGCTCTTCACGTGGCAAGCGGGTCGCGTGCATTCCACAGAAACATGCATTCCCGCTCCTTCCGATCTAGTGAGCATGCCAACTTGCTACGCCGCCGTGGAAGGAGAGGCATGAAGGTCGCGTTGTATGGGAGGGTCTCGACGCAAAGCAACCAGCATCCGGAAATGCAGATGAACGAGTTGCGCGAGTTCGTCGCCCGGCGCGGCTGGAAAGTCGGCGGCGAATACATTGACGAAGGCATCAGCGGTGCTCGCGAGCGGCGACCGCAACTGGATCGGTTATGGGCGGATTGCCGCAAGCGTAAGGTGGACGCAGTTCTTGTTTATCGATACGACAGATTCGCCCGAAGCCTTCGCCAGTTGGTGAATGCGCTGGAGGAATTCCGTGCACTCGGCATCGACTTTGTTTCCCTTCACGAGGGCGTGGACACATCGACCCCAAATGGTCGGCTAGTGTTCGGAATTTTCGCGAGCATCGCCGAATTCGAGCGCGATTTGATCCGCTCCCGTGTTCGTTCTGGATTGGCTGCGGCTCGCGCACGTGGAATGACGCTGGGGCGACCACGACGGACGGTGGACGCCGTCCAGATCGCTCGCCTTAGGGCATCCGGTGCATCGTGGCGTGAAGTCGCGGAGCAGTTGGGTATCGGCGTCGGTACCGCTTGCCGCGCCTTGCAGGAGCATTCCAAAAACCCTCCGAAATCATCCCCCGCAAGTGCGTGATACGACGAGGGCGGAATTCGGCTGCGGGGTGTGCTTGGAAACAGTTGTATTTGGAACAGGGAGCCCGCCTTGAAGGCGGTGCGAACGGCTGGTGAGGTACAATCCCGGCGATGGCCGACATCTTCATTAGCTTCATTCACGAGGAAGTGCGCGTCGCCGAAGCAGTCCAAAGATTTCTTCAGGCACATCTTAGCGATCATAATGGCGTCTTTCTATCCGCTGACCAATGGCAGGTCTATGCCGGGGATCAGTGGCTAGATCGCATAATCGTTGAGTTACGCACTGCTAAGGTCGTTATTTCGCTGTTTAGCCCAGTATCGGTAAAGAGGCCGTGGGTCAATTTCGAGGCTGGCGCTGCGTGGGTCAGAGAAGAAACCCGGCTCATTCCGGTTTGCTTTGGTGGAGTGAGCAAGGGAAAGATGCCCAAGCCTTATTCCAGCATTCAGGCAGTACAACTGGAAGACTTTTCCGACCAGTATTATTTGCTTAGTTCAACGCTTCATCATCTAAACAAAATGACGCCTCCACCAGTGCCCCCCTCTCTCCGACGCCGATGAGGGCGGTGTTTGGGGTGCCGAGATTGAGCGGGCTCGCGAGCCATACCGGATGCTCCGTGATGCTCTGAGAAAGCACGATGATGACCGCAAACGCAAACAGTGAATTTGACCTGATTCTCGGTAAAGCACAGCGACCTTGTTGACAAGTTCTCGGGGATCGCGGAGCGCAGAGTCTCGGTGCTAGCACTAGGCGCTTTTTTGCCCACGCAGCACACCCAGCAGCTCCTCACCAACCACTGAAATTCACCGTTGGGGACGACGCGAAATAGTAGGAGTTAACCGACGTTCGAACACGAAGGCTAAGACACAGTGCCGCTCTTGCCTCCTCTACATTTATTTGCCAGATATAGCGACATCGACCTAGCGCAAGAAGTGTGGGAAAAAGAAATCAATCACAAAACCCACAAGCGCAACAAGGGCAAAGACAAGCAAAACGATAATACCTTCGCTGGCATTGCGGCTAGCGGCAGCGAAAGTGCCCGCCGATCTCTTGATGGTTGCCCACACCAGAAAAAGTACAAAGCCAGCCAGAGCTACCAGTCCTAGCGCGACCAAGAATTTTAGAATTAGCCAAACCAGATCAATGATCGAGACATTGTCCATGATGCGTCGTCGAGATTGTAGACGCGGGGCAGTCGTTCAAGCCACAAGCAATGTGCGCAGCCAAGTTGCAGTCCGTTTACAGTCCGTTAGGCGAGCCTTATACTGTCTAAGCGGCTAAACAGAGCGTCCAAGTTCCCTGCAAGTCGTTGAGGGTGCGAGGGAAGGACTTTTCAAATCCCCCCTTCCGCACCAATTTCCTACCCCAACGAATCCTTGCACCCTCTGTTGGCGAGCAGCGACCGATCCTTCGGCCCGCTGGCGGCGTAGACGATGCATCCTGCGATTAGAAGAAGGCATCCGAGACCGCAGACTCCTGCCCACGCAAACTGCTGCCAGAGGACGGAGCCGGCATAAGAACCGAGGGCTCCGGCGATGAAGAAGCAAATCATGTACACCATGTTCAGACGGCTTCGGGCCTCGGGCAGAAGGCCGTAAATTCGCGTCTGGTTTGAGACGTGGCCGGATTGCACTCCGATGTCGAGCAAGATCACTCCAACGATCAATCCAGGCATGTGGCGACCGAAGGCATAAAGGACGAAAAAGGAAGTCAGCGCCACTAAGAGCGAGATAAGAACATTTCGTCTCGCGCCGTAGCGGTCGGCCATGCGACCGACGAAAGGGGCGCAAAGGGCGCCGGCGACGCCAACCAATCCGAAGAGACCGGCGACAGCGCTGCCATAGTGATAGGGCGGCGTTTGCAGGAAGAAGACCAAGGTCGTCCAGAAGGCGCTGAAAGCGGAGAAAAGGATGGCGCTAAGTATGGCGGCCTCGCGGAGGACGGGCTGCGTGCGAATAAGGTCGGCGGTAGATCGGATCAGACTCAGCCAGGATAGTTTCAGGTCCGGCTTACTTCTGGGCAGGCCGGCGCGGATCAAGGCGGCGAGCAAGAGCATGAGCACCGACGCCGACCAGTAAATTGCGCGCCATCCCAACGACGCGCCCAGAAGGCCACTGAAGATTCGGGCCAAAAGAATCCCAAATAACAGTCCGGAAAGCACGGCTCCAACGACCGCTCCACGGCGTGATGGGGAAGCAAGGTGAGCGGCGAACGGAACGATGACGTGAACGGTGGATGCCGCGAGCCCGATGCCAAAGCTTGCCAACGCCAACCACGCGAAACTTTGCGCGCTCGCCATCAGGGCCAGGCACACAGACTCGCCCACGAGCAGGGAAACGATGAGCCGTCGCCGCTCCTTGGTGTCTCCTAAGGGAACAAAGAGCAACATGCCCAAAGCCGCGCCAAGCTGGGTGAGCATGGCTACTGTTCCGACTTGGGGCACGGAGATGCCGAAGGCGGTTGCAATCGCGGACAGCAGGGGTTGGATGTAATAGATGTTGGCTACGATGGCGCCAACGCCGAAGGCCATCAGCCAGACATGCGCCGGCTTTATCTCTGCGGGCGGTTGAGGTGATTGAGAGTCGTCTGGGTCTGACGAACTCTTGGCACCGGCGTACATAGACACTTTGTCGAGCAAGAATCAGGGTACACCACACGATTGACGCGAATGGCATGGCTCGCGAGAAGCCGGCTTCGGGCCGCGACGACCTGTTGACTGCGGGGCACGGCGAATTCTCGGCGGCGCCCATCGTGCGCTTGTTGTAAAATCCCGAGCACCAGGGATGGGGTGCTCTTTATGAATGCAAGTGTGCCGATCACTGATCGTGGTGGCGATTACGGTGACGACCGCCGCGGGCGCAATTTGTCGCCTTCCGCCGAGCGGAGTTCTTTCGCGACTGCCGCGCCGCGCAAGCGCCACTCCGCGCTCGTGCGCGTCACCCATTGGATTGCCACGCTCGCGTTTCTCGCGCTCCTGGTCAGCGGAGGAGAGATCGTGCTTTCGCATCCGCGTTTTTACTGGGGTGAGACGGGCAACGTAAACATGCGCCCGTGGCTCAATCTGCACTTGCCATCCTCACGGGATACCGTCCCCACCGGCTATGGATACGTGCTCCCCGATCAGAACGGCTGGAGCCGCTATCTCCATTTTCAGGCGGCATGGCTGGTGGTCGGAACCGGTTTGCTCTACGTGCTGTTCGGCTTTTTCGCTGGGCATTTCCGGCGCAATCTCGTTCCCGAGGCTTCTGACCTTTCGCTCAAGGAGCTTGGCAATTCGGTGGTTCGACATTTGCACTTTGAGCGGCCCGCTGCGGATGAGGCGTGGTCGTATAACGTGCTGCAACGCCTGTCATATCTTGTCGTAATTTTTGTGTTGTTTCCGCTGATGATCTGGACTGGACTGGCCTTGTCGTTCGGATTCACCTCGGAATTCCCTCTGGCCGTTCAGCTGCTGGGAGGCCAGCAGACGGCGCGCAGCCTGCACTTTCTGGTGACCATACTTCTGGTGCTGTTCCTATTCGTTCACGTGCTGATGGTCATTCTTGCTGGATTTCGCAATCGTATGCGCGCCATGATCTCAGGAAAAATGATTACGGGCCACGCTAACCCACCAACGGAGTGAAGCTATGAGCGATACATCTCGACGCAAATTTATCACCGCCGGACTGGCCGTAGCCGCGGGTGCATCCGGGATCGCCGTCGCTGCCAAAGTTGCGCGTCACCATGGACTCATCCCGCCGGATGGGGGAGGATTTTACGGTCCCGGAGAAACGCTGACCTATGCGGCGCAGCGACTCTTAGGCCGGCATTCCATGGCTCGTGAATTTCCCCGCAGCCAGGTTTCGGAGAAGCCCTTCGCCAATGAAGTTGATCCCTTGGGTGATGAATTCAAACGGCTCCAGGCCGCCAGTTTCGTCGACTGGCGGGTGACTGTCGACGGAATGGCGGCGCGGCCCGCTGCATTTTCGCTGGCGGAGCTCAGGAGTTTCCCCAGCAGTACGCAGACCACCATGATCGGCTGCGAAGAGGGATGGACTTACATCGCCGAATGGACCGGCGTGCCGCTCTCTCACATTCTCGACCGCGTCGGCGCGCTCCCGCAGGTGCGTTACGTTGTCTACCGCTCGATCCAATCGGATTGGTGGGAAAGCATCGACATGGCGGACGCATTGCATCCGCAAACGCTTCTGGCTCTGGGCATGAATGGAAACGAGCTTCCCGTGCCCTTCGGAGGTCCTGTCCGCGTGCGAGTGCCGCGGCAGCTCGGTTATAAGAATGTGAAATACATCAATCATTTGACGCTGACGGACAATCTCAAACCGTTCGGCAAAGGTCGGGGCGGCGCTAGCCCGGATGCAGGCTACGCGTGGTATGCAGGCATCTGAGCGAAAGCGCCCGATCAAGAGCTGAAGCATTACACCGGGGGCAGCGACCCGTGATCACCAACCCATCTGTCGCATCCGCTCCAGGATGAGACCGCTGTACTTATTCATGCGCTCGGGCCGTCGCTTTAACGGAGCCGGCAGAATCGCGGCCAACCGGGCCGCCTGTTCGCGATCGACATTGCGGGCTGCGGTTCCATCGTAGTAACGACAGGCACGCTCGGCTCCATAGATACCAGGGCCCCATTCGACCACGTTGAGATAGATCTCCAGAATGCGCCGCTTGCCGAGGACGATTTCGGCGACCGGCACGAGGGTGAACTCCGCACCCTTGCGCAAGACAGACCGGCCCGTTCCGAAAAATAGATTCTTCACCAGTTGCTGCGTAATCGTGGAGGCTCCGCGGCTACGGCCACCTTCCAGATCGTCCTCGGCAGCGATTTGGATCTCGTGCCAATCGAAGCCGTGATGCTGGTAGAAGCGCGCGTCCTCCGCGGCAACCACAGCGTGCTGAAGATCGGGCGAAATTTGTTTCAGCGGAACGAATTCGTAATGTTTGTGATACGGAGTGCCGTGAACCCAGGCCTGCAAGTGGCGCTGGATGTGTACGGCGGTGGCGGGCGGGTCGATCCACTTGGCGGCGAGAAGGATCAGCGCGGGAATCGACCAAAGGAGCGCGAGGCCGATGACGATCCATTTGAGAATGGATCGAAGAGAGCGCTTGCGACGCGGGGGTAGGGGGATCTCTGTCTTTTCCGTCACATTGCAGGATACTAGCGTGGGCTCGATTGAAACGCGAAGTCGCGGTCAGCGGGATAAAACGGTATAATTCGGTCGAGGGCGACGCAAGCGAGGAATAGGCTTGCCAGCCTCGTAAACACTGGATAAAATCACTAAGGTCCAGTGTTCACTATGAGTTGCGGGATAGGGCTGAATAGATTCGCCCTTCCGGACTTCCGGACCATCGCAATCCTGCTAAGAATTCGCGACAGCAAATCTGTCGAAAATTGAGATTGGAAATCTGAGCTTCGGCTCTCTTTGGAGTTTCTTGCATGTTGGTTACAGTTTTGGTCACGATCGTGCATGTTGGCGTTTGTTTTTTTCTGATTGCTGTTGTGCTGCTGCAGAGTGGCAAGAGCGGCGATCTGGCAGCGGCGTTTGGCGGACAGGGTAGCCAGACGGCGTTTGGTCCGCGCGGCGCGGCGTCGGTTCTTTCGCGTGCGACGACATGGTCCGCGATTATATTCATGCTGACGTCGATCACGCTGTCGATTTTTGCGGCGCGGAAGACGGGGCCGACTTCAGTGCTCTCGGGAGTGAAGCCTGCGACGACCAAGTCGCAGCCGGCAACCTTGCCGCCAGCGGCGCCTCCTACGGTTCCGCAGAACCAGGCACCGACGCAGAAGTAAGGCTCGTTTCGGACGGCGAAATCGCGCTGATTATCGTTTCTTCTTCAAGCTCAACTTGAAGTCCAACTGGGACGGGCGGGACGCCCGTCACCACACGAACATCACCACACGAGAAATCTATTTTTGCAGGTAGGGATTCTGCTCGCGCTCGTCGCCTATGGTGGTGGCGGGGCCGTGTCCGGGGATTACGCGCGTCTCATCGGGAAGAGTGAGGACGCGGTCGTGCAGGGAATGCATGATCTTCTCGAATGATCCGCCGGGGAGATCGGTGCGTCCGATGCTTCCGGCGAAAAGAGTGTCGCCGGCGATGAGCAATTTTTCAGCAGGGAAGTAAAGGCAGACGCTACCTTCGGTGTGTCCGGGGGTGTGGAGAACATTTGCCTTCAGGCTGCCTGCCTGCAGCGACTCGCCGTCGGCGATGCTGGACTCGATTGTGACTTCTCCGGGTGAAATCATGCCGAGCCACTGTGCCTGCACGTCGAGCAACTTCAGCAACGCATAATCACTTTGATTGAGAAGGATGGGAGCGCCGGTGAGGGCGCGGAGTTTCATGGCTCCGCCGACATGGTCGATGTGGGCGTGAGTGATCACGATCTGCTTTACCTGCAATTTGTACTGGTTGATGATGGCGAGAATGTCGGTGACGTCATCTCCGGGATCGATGACCATGGCTTCGTGCGTGGTCTCGTCTCCGATGATGGAGCAGTTGCACTGCAAGGGGCCAACGGGGAGGATCTTGTGGATCATGCTTCTCATTTTCGCTTAGGCGCCGGGGAATCACCATGAGAATTCGATCTTGTTCAGGGGTCGCGGTCGGATTAATAGACTCGTGTTCCGCGCGTGCGATTCAGGCGCACACACGCGGACAGGAGTGTCCGCACCACACGGACTGTTCATCTACGCGGAGTTAGGACGCTACGGCTATGGGGCCGGTTTTCGTTTGATCCGAACGGAAGCGGAGTAGGGCGGCGATGTTGCCGGCGCGATCGAGCTCGGGGTTTTCCGGAAGATAAAACAACTCGAGGTCGCGGCGAATGGCGATGGGAATAATCGCGTCGCACACATCGCGCATTTCGCGGGTGCGATGTCCGCAGGCTACGCAGGAGGTGACGAGATGTGCATCGAGATGTCCGCAGTTCGGGCAATGGACGGCCCTGGCGGAATAATTTTCGTCGAGGAAAATCGCCTGTACCTCGCCGGCTTCGAGCGCTTGCAGCACGCGGCGCAGACCGGTGACTCCGCGGCTGTTGGATTTGGCCAACTCGAGAGCCTGCTTCACTTTTGTAGAACCGCGTTCGAGGATCCACTGGCGAAGGAGAGCGCTGGCGTGTTGGCGAATCTCTTCTTCTGAAACGCTGGCCACGTCGGCGGAGAAGCGGCCGATCAAGCGCTCTTTAACGTAGGGATGGAGTTGAGATTCGAGCTCAGACCAGTTGGCATCCTGACAACCGATGATGACGCGCTCCCAGATACCTTTTTCGCGGTCGATGCGTAGTCGTTCGGCGACCGACTTGAAATGCTGCAACGCTTCTTCAGCGACGCGGCGCTCGGCATGGCCGCCTTCGTATCCGTTGTAGCCATCGCGGGAAGAATTGCGCGAGAGTAGATGAACGATAGCTTCGCGCTCGCGCAAGTCGTCGAGGCGCAGATCGAAAAAGCGGGCGCGCTGGCGATCGACGACGGCGACGCAGAGGGCAGGCTGCGCACCCAGTAGAGCCGCCAGCGGCTTCAGTTGAAAACGGGACTGAAGGTAGATGTGAGTGCCTCCGAGTTGTGGCGGCAGGTCGTACTCTCTCCAGAAATTTTGGGCGGAGCAGGCGAAGACCGCTTTTCCGCGCGAGGAGCCGCGCAGGTTGGTGGCCACTTCGAGAACGCGATCAATGTCGGCGTGGAGCGATCCGTTTTTGCCGACGGCGCCGGCGCTCATCAAGGCCTGCTTCACGATGTCTTTGGCGACGATCGCTTCCTTGCGATGGGAGCGATCCTGCGGAGGATCGGGCTGGAAGTAAAAGCTCAGAGCGGTAGCGCCTTTTGATTCGTCAGCCTGAAAAGCCGCCAATTCACGGATTTCGTCCCGGGTCATCATCTCGATGCTCCTCGATATTGATATGAATTGCCAGGGATGGCGTTTGGCGCCACCCCATCAGTCTTTAAATTCGACCTTTAGATTCGACTTTTGGCTAGAGGTTCGCCGTGGAACTCATTGGCGATCGAAGGAGCCTGGCGAACACAGTCGCGTGCCCGCTGCACGGAATCACGCACGGCCTCCAGATGCCGGCCCGTGATGGCCGAAATCTCATCGAGAGAGAAGCCCTCGATCCCATAAAGGAGAAAGGCTTCGCGGTCGGTGCGATCAGCGCCACCAAGCGCAGCTTGCACCAGGGCGATCATTTCGTCGGAGTAGGCTGATTGTTCTGGGGTGGAGAGACGGCGATCGGGAATGGTGTTTTCTCGCGTCCAATGCTCGTCAGGTTGGTGGAATTGCAGGTCGAGTTCGTCCGAAGCTTCTACGTTTTGGCGGCGGCGGCCGTCCTCAAGGTGAACGGGATTGTCGAGTTCCTGGAGGCGCGTCGTCATCTCGTTCATGGCCTGTAGCGCAAGGCGATAGAGCCAGGGTTCGAGGGTGAGCTTCTCGGGGCGATCCTGGTCGCTGAGAGCGCGAGCGATCACTTCGTCGACAACCTCGGTGGTGAAAAGGCCATGTTCGGGAATCTCTTGGACGGATCGGCGGAAGTAGAGTTCGCGATCGATAAAGCGCTCGAGACGCGGAAGATTGGCGTCGACGTAGGAGCCGATGTCGTCGGCTGAAATTGTCGGTGGCAAGACCGCGGCTAATGTCTGCTCAAAGGGGACGCCGGGCTCGGGCGAGTCCTGCGGTCCTCGGCGCCATTTGTGGCTGGAGCGCAGTATCTCTTTGTGACGGCTGATCTGCTGGATGAGTTCGTCAAAAGCCGCCTTAATGGCGGCGGTGGGGTGAGGAGCATTGTTCTCGGCGGTCAACTGTCCAGAGGGCAGGCGCAGGTTGAGCGTAACGACGACGCCTTCGCGAGCAGAACTCTCGTCGATGACTGCCTTCAGACGGACCAGGTCGGGACGGAAGACTTGAATCCGCTTCCGGATTTTTTCGATCTGGTGGCTGACTTCTTTTTCGATGTCGGGAGTTTTGTGAAGCTTGTAACTGACGTGGACATCCATTTTCGAGCCTCGAACGCGGGGAAAGAATCCCGTGAAGCTACGGTCTTATGTGGCGATTGTACACCCGTTCGGAGGTGGCAAAATGTGATTTGCGAAGAGCAATTTCGGGCCGCAATCAGGGATTCGAAGCGGTTTGCAAACCCTTTGACCACAAGGGGCACAAAGGGTTCACGAAGGAAAACCGGGCCGCCATACTTCAGGGAGGGCCGTAATTTTGGGGGTTCAGGCGGTTCTAGGCCTCATGCTATAATTTTGCTTCGCCTGAACGTTGGTACGTCGAGGCTGATCTGTGATTTCCTCCGCGGGCGGACCCAAAATTCCGAGATTCAATGCGCAACAAGTTCTCGTCTCATAGAAATTAGGATGTGAGGTAAAGCTATGTCCGGCCATTCCAAGTGGGCAACAATCAAGCACAAGAAGGGCGCGCTCGACGCGAAGCGCGGCAAGATTTTCACGCGTCTCATCAAGGAAATCGCGATGGCGGCGAAGTCGGGCGGCGATCCCGACATGAATCCGCGGCTGCGGACGGCGATCCTGGCGGCGAAGTCGGAAAACATGCCGGCGGATAACATCAAGCGCGCCATCCAGCGCGGTACCGGAGAATTGCCTGGGCTGACGTACGAAGAATTCGTGCTCGAGGGATACGGGCCGGGCGGCGTGGCGTTGCTGGCGGAAATTTCGACCGACAACCGCAATCGCACGGTCAGCGAGATCCGGCACGTGTTTGGGAAGAATAACGGCAACATGGCGGCGGCGGGAGCGGTCGCGTACATGTTCCACAAGAAGGGTGATATCGTGATTCCGAAGTCGGCCGCGAAGGAAGATGATTTGATGAACATCATCCTCGAAGCGGGCGGCGAGGATTTGAAGGATGAAGGCGAGAACTGGGAAATCCTGACAGAGCCTTCCGCCTACGAAGCCGTGTTGGAGGCGGTGAAGAAGGCTGGGATTACGCCGGCGTCTTCGAGCGTGGCGATGGTTCCGGATACCTACATCAAGTTGGAAGGGACACAGGCGGCGCAGATGATCCGGTTGATGGAAGCGCTCGACGATAACGACGACGTGCAGAATGTGCACGCCAACTTCGATATCGACGAGAAGACGCTGGAAGAAGTAGCGGGATAGTTTCCGTTTTCACTTTTCTTTTGGATTTTAGAATTTGAGGGCCGCCGACTGCGATGACGCATTCGGCGGTTTTTCTTTTCACGCCGTAACTTTTGTCTTGCATCTGACCAACTCTCGGCACATATGCCGAACTTTTCAACACGATAGAGGAAAAGTTTGTGGAAAACCGGGACGTTAATCTTGTAACCTCCTGTTAACGAATCGCTTCAGCATTCTGCACTGCATCGGGTGCTTACTGTATTGATTCCTCCTCTCGATTGGCCCACATGACCCATGCGAAGACACGACTCGACAAGCTACTCGTAGAACGCGGGCTGACGCCGTCGCGTGAACGGGCGCAGGCGCTGATTCTTGCGGGAAAAGTTCTCGTAAACGAACAAAAGATCGAGAAGGCTGGCGCTGCCATTGACTCCGAGTCGAGTTTGCGGCTGCTGGGCGACGATCTGCGCTACGTAAGCCGCGGCGGCCTCAAGTTGGAAAGGGCGCTCGAGCATTGGAAGATCGATCTCCGCGAAAAAATCTGTCTTGATGTTGGCGCTTCCACCGGAGGCTTTAGCGACTGCATGCTGCAGGCAGGCGCGGCCAGAGTAATCGCGGTGGATACGGGCTATGGGCAGATGGATTTTGGATTGCGCAACGATGCGCGGCTGCGGCTCCTGGAAAAAAAGAACGCGCGGTATCTCGAACCACAGGATGTCGGCGAGGCTGTCGACTTCATTGCGATGGACGTTTCGTTTATCTCGGCCAGCCTGGTGCTGCCCGCGGTGATTCGAGCGGTGTCGTTTTATCCCAGCAGTCGCGGCCGCGAGATCGTAGTGCTGGTGAAGCCGCAATTTGAAGTGGGCAGGGAACTGGTGGGCAAGGGCGGGATTGTGCGCAATGAAGCGGCGCAGCGCGGGGCGGTTGTCCGAATTGAGGCTGCGCTTGCGGAACTTGGATGCAGGAACGCGCAGAGCATTGAGTCTCCGATACTCGGCGGCGAAGGCAATCGTGAATTTCTGCTGCACGCTGAGTTTCCGGCGCCTGCCAACGTTTGATTCTGTACAATCGGAGTCCAATGTCTGAAAAGTTAGCCGACCAAAAATTGGGAGATCCGCCCACTGCCGAGCCGGGTGATGAACCGAAGGGCGTGGAAGTCCAGCCCCAGCAAAAGTGCGTTGCCATTATTTCGAAACCGGGACGTCCTGAGTTGTCTGAGGCGTTGCCCAAACTCGAAAGCTGGCTGCAGCAGCATCATTACAGTGTGGTGGCTGATCTGGAGAGCGCAGCTTATTATCCGATGAGCGACGCGATGGCGCGACGTGACTTGGCCGAGCGATCGCCATATCTGGCTCTGGTGCTGGGCGGCGATGGCACATTGCTTTCGGCGGCGCGCGCGGTAGCGAAGGTCGGAACGCTGATTCTGGGCGTGAATCTCGGCACGCTGGGATTCATGACGGAACTGCAGATGGCGGATCTGTATCCTGCGCTGGAGGCGATTGAGCGGGAGCGTTACATGGTCGACAGCCGCTCGATGATCAGTTGCTCGCTCTTCCGGGGCGGCGAGGTGGTCGCGACCCATTCGGCATTGAACGAACTCGTCGTCAGCAAGAGTGCCATTGCGCGGTTAAACCACTTCGAACTTTTCGTGGATAAGGAATTTGTTTCCAGCTACAAGGCGGATGCGCTGATCATTGCGACGCCGACGGGGTCGACGGCTTATTCGCTTGGGGCGGGCGGGCCGATTTTGAAGCCGGATGTGGATGCTTTCGTGATCACGCCCGTGTCTCCGCATGGATTGACGCATCGGCCCGTAGTCGTGCGCGATTCGGTCGAGATCGAGATTCAGGTGAAGACCGGCGAAGAAGAAGCGTATTTGAGCCTCGACGGGCAAGTCGGTATGCCGGTGCGAGACGGCGACATTGTTCGCTGCATGAAGGCAGAGCATCCGGCGCGACTGCTGCGATTTCAGAAGACATTTTTCGAAGTGCTTGCCACCAAGTTGAAGTGGGGCGAACGGTAGGACGTTGTTTGTGAGCGAGAGCTTTGCATGGCGGGAAAGTCGTGAGTGAAAATCATCCTGGTTTGATTGAGCGAAGCTTTGCTGCTGGTGCTAGCGGCGAAGTCGAGCTCAATTACGCCGAGGGCCCTGACAATGGGCCGCCACTTGTGCTGCTGCACGGACTGGGCCGGCGGTGGCAGGTATTTCTGCCGTTAATTCCGGCGCTCAGCTTGCGCTGGCATATCTTCGCGCCCGACCTGCGCGGGCACGGCAAGTCTTCGCGTGTTCTGCACGGCTATCAAGGTCCACGATACGCCCGAAGACGTCACGCAACTTCTTCGCGCGCGGGTTTCGGAGCCCGCAATTGTTTTTGGACACTCGCTGGGCGGTAACGTTGCCATGTGGATTGGCTCGCACAGTCCGGAACTGGTGCGAGGGCTGATTCTGGGCGACAACATGATCATCGTGCGGCGGCTGCGCAATCCGATGTACACGGCGTTGTTTTCGGGACTGCGCGAACTCGCAAAGCAAGGTGGCTCGGTCGAGCAGATCGCGGAGGGAATTGGCCGCATTGTGTTGCCCGTTCCGGGAGGGAATGAGTCCGTTCATATCCATGACTTGCCGGGCAACGATGAAGCCTACTTGCGCTCGTGGGCGCGATGCGTGCAGCAGGCCGATCCGGAGACGTACGAGATGATGCTGGACGGTTCGTCGCTGGAGGGTTGGAACGGGGAAACTGTGCTGCGCGGAATTGGTTGCGCGACGTTGCTTTTGCAGGGGAGTACAGAGTTAGGAGGGCTGATGTCGGATGCCGACGTCGCGCTCGCGAGCCGGTTGCTGCCGCATCATGCGCATGTGCGATTTCGAAATTTGGGGCACGCGCTGTTTATTCAGCAGCCCGAGCCGGTGCTGCGGGCGGTGACGAATTTTCTGGAATCGCTATAGATTGACGTCTGCGTGTGGCGAGCGGCTAGTCGGTTTCCAACTTCATCTGATCGGCAAAACTTTCGCGACGGCGAATTACGTTCGCCTTTTTCCCATCCACCAGCACTTCTGCCACCCGTCCGCGCGTGTTGTAGTTGGAACTGAGGACTGAGCCATAGGCTCCTACGTCGAGAATGGCGAGGAGACCTCCTTCGTTCACCAGCGGGAGTTTTCGGTCGCGAGCAAAGAAGTCTCCTGTCTCGCAGATCGGACCGACCACATCGGTGGTCTCGGTGGCTTTCGAGTTTCGCAGGACGGGAACAATCTCATGATACGCGCCATATAAAGATGGACGCACGAGGTCGTTCATGGCGGCATCGACAATCAGGAAGCGCTTGCGGTGATTCGTTTTCCGGTAGAGGACGCGAGTCAGTAATACTCCGGCGGGTCCTACGATGGAGCGGCCCGGTTCGAGAAGAAGATCGAGGTCCAAGCCACGCAAGGGGCGAGTCACGGCCTTGGCGTAAGCGGCGATTTGCTTTTCAAAACTGGGCTGCGCTCCTTTGTAGGAAATTCCGAGGCCACCGCCGGCGTCGATGTAGCGAATGTCGTGACCCTGGCTGCGCAAGGTTCGGATCAGATCGGCAACGCGCTCGAGAGCGGCCTGGAACGAGGCAACGGCGGTAATCTGCGAGCCGATGTGGACGCTGACTCCGGCTACGGCCAGGTACGGCTCTTCGGCGGCCTGCGCGTAGAGGGCGTGCGCCTCAGGAATCGGCACACCGAATTTATGTTGATGCAGTCCGGTTGAGATGTAGGGATGTGTTTTCGCCGAGACATCGGGATTGACGCGCACGGCGACGGCTGCGCGTTTCTTTAAGCGGGATGCGGTCCTGGCAAGCAGGTTTAGTTCCGAGGCACTTTCGATGTTGAACAGCAGGATTCCAGAGCGCAATGCGAGTTCCATCTCGGCCGCCGTCTTACCGACTCCTGAGAAGACGACTTTAGCCGTCGCTCTCTTGCTCACGCGCAAGACTCGTTGCAGTTCTCCGCCAGAGACAACGTCGAAACCAGCGCCTTCGGCGGCAACCAGGCGGAGGATCCCGAGCGTGGAATTGGCTTTGACCGAGTAGCACAAGGTGTGCGGAACAGAATGAAACGCGGTCGCGAATGCCTGCATGCGCGCGCGAATCATGGCGGTGGAATAGACGTAGAGGGGGGTTCCGTGCGTGGCAGCCAATGTTTTGAGCGAGACGGATTCGCAGTACAGTTCGGCGTCGCTGTTGCTCGGACGGGCGGAACGCCCGTCACCACGCTGATACGCGAACGCAGGCGCCCGTAACTCCAGCGATTCGCGCGCGCGTTTCACTTGCGTTTGCCTGGACCGGCTTTCACTTTGAGGGCAACGACGGTCTGGTCGTCGAAGGTATCGACGCCTGCGGCATGCTCGGTAACAGCTTTGAAAATCTCGTTGACGACGCAATCCGCTGACTTCGTGGCGCAGCCGGCGACGATGGCTTCCACGCGCTCGGGGCCAAAGGAGTGGCCATAGCGGTTGCGCGCGTCGAGAATACCGTCGCTGATAAAAACGAAGAGGTCGCCGGGCTTGGCTTTGAAGGTGAGTTCGTCGTACTCGGCCTCGTCAAAGAGCCCGAGAGGCAATCCCGTGACTTCGATCGTCTCAATTTTGCCGTCGTGACAATAGATCGGCTTGGGCAGGCCGGAGTTCGCCACCACCAGCGTGCGCTTTTCGTCATCCCATACGGCGTAAATGATCGAAACGAATTGCGCCGCGATGCGGCGCTCGGCGAGCGAGAGATTGACGGCCGACAACATCTCTGCGGGACCCGGCTCAATCGGAGCATGAGAGCGCAAAATGCCGCTGACCAATGCGGCGTAAATGGCGGCCGGCGCGCCTTTGCCACTAACGTCGCCGATGGCAATGCCCAGGCGCGACAGAGAATAAGGAACAAAATCGTAGAGATCTCCACCGATGGCGCGAGCTGGAAGGAATTTTGCTTCCACGTCCAGATTCTGCATTTTCGGACTGGAGTGCGGCAGCAGGCGAAACTGCAGTTCCCGAGCCAGAGCCAGATCGCGCTCCAGGCGCTTTTCTTGGCGGGCAATCTCTTCGTACAAGCGGGCATTTTCTATCGCGATTGCGAGCTGGGCGGCGAGCGTGATGAGAGTACGTTTGTGGTCTTCGGTGAAATAGCCGCGGCGGGTGTGCTCAAGATCGAGCACGCCAATGACTTTTTCCTGATAGATCAGCGGCACGGCCAGTTCCGAACGCGTTTCGGGATTAGTCGCAATGTAGCGCTCGCTCTTGCCGACATCCGGCACAAGTACGGCTTGTTTCATCTGCGCGGCGTAGCCGACGACTCCGCGGCCAAGCGGGATGTCGTGCTTGAGATGCAAGCGTTCTTCGAAGCGCTGCGCGAAACGATGCTGCAGCTTTTCGCCCGTGGGATCGAGCAGGAGAATGCTGAACATCTGATAGTCGATGAGACGGTTGAGTAGTTCCGCTACGCGTTTGAGAAGTTCATCCAGATTCAGGATCGAGGTCAGCTCGCGGGCAATTTCGTTCAAGAGCAGTAGGGTGCGGGCCTGACGCGTGATGCGTGTGTGCAGGCGCGAGTTCTCAATGCCGACCGCCATGCGCGATGCAATCAGGGTCAGCAGGCGCTTATGCTCTTCGGTGAAGTAGTTTTTTTCGCGGGCCTCGAGGTCGATCACCCCGATCACTCGATTCTTCACGATCAGCGGAATGGCCAATTCCGAATGAACATTGGGCACGGCTTCCACGTAGAAGTCGTCCTGCGCTGCGTCGGCGACCAAGACGGCCTGGCGCGTCTGGGCTGCGCGTCCCGTGACGCCAAGGCCCACTTTGACGCGGACGCGCTCGGCGATTTCCGGTGGGTATCCCACGCTGAAGCGAACGTACAGTTCCTGCCGCTGCTCGTTGAGCAGCAAGATGGCGAAAATCTCGTATTCAATGACTTTCTTGACGATTTCGGCGACTCGCCGCAGGGTGGTATCGAGGTCAAGCGTGGTGTTGACCACGTCGGCGACTTCGAGCAGAAGAGGTTCCACCTCGGAAACGCGTCCAGTTGGCGCGGTGATCGTTTTCACAGGATTCATCATAGCAGCCGATGGCGGCGACTCTTCCACAGGCTTCGCAGCGTGCGCCGGTGGGACCAGCAGCGTTAACGGCTATGGTCCGGGCGAAATCTCGGGTGGATTTTCCAGCACGCAGACATCCGGCAGATTGCGGTAGAGTTCCGCGTAATCCAGACCGTATCCGACCACGTAAGCATCCGGAATTGTGAAGCCGATGTAGTGGGCCTGAATCGGCTGCTTGCGCCGGGAAGGCTTATCCAGGAGCGCGGCAATGCGCAGAGAGCGCGGGCGATGCGCCTGCACCAGTTTCGAAATGTAGTTCAAGGTGAGGCCGGTATCGAGAATGTCTTCGACTAGAATCACGTTGCGGTCGGCCATCGAACTATCCATGTCTTTGGTTAAGCGAACTTCGCCCAGCGAATCCCATGCAGCGTGGCCGGCGGGATCGTCTTTGGCCGTTGGACGGTTTCCGTAGCTCGAAACGCCGATGAAATCGAAGGTGGCGTCGAGGGGAATCTGGCGCGCGAGGTCGCTCAGGAAGATCGCGGCACCCTTCAGAACCCCGACGAGGATGATCGATTGTCCGTGGAAGTCGCGGGCGATCTCCGCTCCCAGTTCGGAAACTCGTTTTGCGATGGCTTCGCGGGACAGCAACACTTTAAGTTCTGACATGGAGGACAACTTTATACACGAGATTGAGTCGAACCGGAATGGCTAAATCAATCTGACTAGGTCCCGGGTGGGGGACGCGGCATTGCGCCCTTTTTTCGAAGTCAATAGAATTCAAATTCGCTGCTTGACGAAGGAGTGTTACGTGAATCTCAAAGGAATCCAACTGACGTGGCTCGGTCACGCCACGTTTCGCATCGTGACACCCGAGGGAAAGACGGTTTACATCGATCCGTGGATTGCGGGCAATCCGATGTGTCCCGAGAACGAGAAGGATGCGAAGAAGGCTGACGTCCTGCTGTGCACGCATGGGCACGGCGATCACATCGGAGACGCAGTGGACGTGGGCAAGAAGCTGAACCCGACGGCCGTCGGCATTTTCGAGCTCTGTCTTTGGCTTCAGAAAAAGGGAGTCAAACAGATTGCGCCGATGAACAAAGGGGGCACGCAAACCATCGCGGATATGAAGGTCACGATGGTCCATGCTGTTCACTCTTGTGGCATTCAGGATGGCGACCAGATTATTTATGGCGGCGAAGCGTGCGGCTACGTAATCGAATTTTCCAACGGTGTAAAGCTTTATCACGCGGGCGATACGAACGTCTTCAGCGATATGGCGATCATCCGCGATCTGTATGCGCCGAAGATTGTGATGCTGCCGATTGGCGACCATTTCACGATGTCACCGCGCGAGGCAGCTTACGCATGTAAACTGCTTCAGCCGGAGACTGTCATCCCAATGCATTTCGGAACCTTTCCGATGCTGACGGGAAAGCCGAGCGAGTTGCAGAAACTTGTGCCGGACGTTCACGTGTTAGAGATGACGCCAGGGCAGACGATTTCCTAGCACCGATTCCCAAAGTGCAGGCGATGAAATGACGATAACCGATGTCTTTGTTTTCCTTTTGCTGTTGTTTTTTGTCTTTTTTCGCGAGATTTACACGCCGCGATATATTGAGTGGTTGAAATTTGTCCCTGTAAGCTACTTGTTCTTAGTTTCAGCAGCACTAGTTGCCCTATTGCGCCTCTTAGTATTTACAGTGAAACAAATTAAAAATTTGCTCGGCTCTCGAGACAAGTGGAAATTGCAATAATGAAATTTATACGGCAAGGAGCAGCATGACCGACCAACACACAAAACCCCAATGGCGCATGGGAGGGATTACCGCGCCGGACGTAGAAGATTATCTCTACGACATGCTGCCCGCGCGAGATGAAGTGCTCGCCGAGATGGAAGTTGACGCGGCCAAGAACAAATACGCCATTGTCGGACCGGCCGTCGCTCGCGTCCTGTATCAACTGGCGAAGATGAGTGGAGCGAAAAAGGTGTTTGAGATGGGCTCGGCGATTGGCTACTCGACTATCTGGTGGGCGCGTGCCGTGGGCGAAGGCGGCCGCGTCGTCTATACCGATGGCGATCCCAAACGCGCAGAGAAAGCGCGGCGCTATTTCGAGCGTGCGGGAGTCAGCGAACGAATCACGGTTCGCGTGGGCGACGCTTTGGAATTTCTCTCCGAGGAAAAGGGCGAGTACGACATCATCTTTAATGACGTTGATAAGACCGATTACCCGCGGGTGCTTCGACTGGCGCTGCCGCGCCTGAAGAGTGGAGGCCTGTTTATCGCCGATAACGTTCTTTGGAGCGGCAAATTGCGCAAACCGAATCCTGATGCGCAGACGAAGGCCATTCTCGAGTTCAACAAGATGATCAGCGAATCGGCGGATTTGTTTACAACGATCTTGCCGATCCGCGATGGTGTTTCGGTGTCGGTGAAGAAGTAGATTTTCGAGCAATGTGGTTTGGCGCGTATTGCGCGGATATAAGAAACAAACTGAGCTTTCGATTCGCCGCGCGGGCTTGGCGCGATGCTAGAATTGCTGTTTCCCAACAGCCGATGAAGCCTCCCACGCTCTTGCCCGTAGAAGAAATTCCCGTAACCCTCCCATTGCCTCTCGCTGAGGAGCAACCCGAAACGTTGACCGATGTCCTGGTGATTGGAGCGGGTCCAACCGGGATGGCGTGCGCGATCGAAGCGCAGAAGGCAGGCTTCAAGAGCCTGCTGGTCGATAAGGGCTGCCTGGTGAATTCCATTTACCACTATCCGAGCAACATGGTTTTTTTTACCACGCCCGAGTTGCTCGAAATTGGGGACATTCCCTTCACCACGGCTTCTGCCAAGCCCAACCGACTGGAGGCTCTCGAATATTACCGGCGCGTGGCGGAACATTACCACCTGCAGATTCGACAGTACGAGTGGGTGAAGACGATTACCGGCGAGGACGGCAATTTTCGCGTCACCACGACCAACCGGAACGATGCGATCCACGACTATCGCGCGCGGAAGATTGTGCTCGCGACGGGATATTACGATCTGGCCAACCAGCTCGGCGTGCCTGGGGAAGATTCGAGTAAGGTTTTCCATTACTATCGCGATCCGCATCCTTATTTCGACACGGACGTTCTCGTGATCGGGGGCAAGAATTCGGCAGCGGAGGCCGCATTGGATTTGTGGCGGCATGGGGCACGCGTCACGCTGGTGCATCGCGGGGCGCAGATGCACAACCACGTCAAATATTGGGTGCGTCCCGACATTGAGAACCGCATCAAGTCGGGGCAGATTACGGCTCATTTCAACAGTACTGTTCAGGAAATTGGCCCCGACTTCGCCATCGTGCGTACGCCCGAGGGGCCGATTCATCTGAAGAATGACTTTGTTTTTGCGTTGACCGGCTACCACCCTGATTACGATTTCCTGCGCAGCATTGGGATTGAACTGTCGCCCGAACAGCTTCGGCCGGTGTGCGATCCCGAGAACCTGGAATCGAATGTTCCGGGGATCTACGTGGCGGGCGTGATCGTGGCGGGTTCGCGAACCAGCGAAATATTCATTGAAAATGGCCGTTTTCACGGGAAACTCATCGCCGGACATCTCAGCCAGAAACTCGGCGGAGAAAATCTAAATTTTCCTCTTGACGCCACTTAATATGTAACCGTATAGTTACGCATTATGCGGAACCGTTCGGTTACATATTTACCCGAGGCGACCTTTCAGGCGCTCGCGGACCCCACACGGCGTGCTGTTCTTGATATGTTGCGCCGCGGGGCCCAGCCTGCCGGGCAAATCGCGGAAGCCTTCCCCATCTCCCGTCCCGCGATTTCCAAGCACCTGCGGCAGTTGCGAAAAGCCAGTCTGGTCGTGGAGACCCGCAGTGGACGCCATCGCGTCTACCAACTCAACGCTGAGCCACTGAAGGCCGTCGATACGTGGCTCGAGCAATACCGCCAGTTCTGGCAGATGAACCTGAACAATTTGAAGTCGTTTGTTGAACAGGAGTACGCCCGCGAGTCAGCGGCCGGACTCTCGATTACGGGCCCGAAGAAAAGGAAATAGAAACTCAAATCAATTCAGGAGGAAAGTATGAAACTTCGCAAACTCGCAACGGCCGCCGCAACCCTCATCGTTCTATTCTCCGCGAGCCTGGTTCTGGCCGAGTCAGACGCGCACAAATCTTTTGACGTGTTGAAAGGGATGGAAGGGAACTGGGTTGGAACGAATCAGAAGGGGCAGTCGCTGCAAGTGACGTTTCGTATGACCGCGGGTGGTTCCGCGCTGATGAGTGAGATTCGCGGGATGGATGTGAAAAACGTCCCCGAAGACATGATCACGATGTTTCATCTGGATGGTGACCGGCTGGTAATGACGCACTACTGCGGCGCTGGAAACCAGCCACGAATGAAGATCACATCGGCGGATGCGAAGTCGGTGAGCTTTGAGTTCTTCGACGGCACCAACATCGGTCCTGGCGACGCACACATGCAGCGCGCAACCTTCGCGCATCCGGATGCCGACCACCAGACGGAAGAGTGGGTGTTCCTGGATCACGGCAAAGAGATGCGGGAATTGTTCACGCTGGAGCGGGCGAAGTAGCAACACGAAGGCCACGTCGCCAGAAGCTGAATAAGGAGAATGTCATGCCGAAAGCCATGATCACGCCCGACCAGGACGCCGTAGTCTGCGATATCGAGATTGCGGCTCCTGTGGAGCGTGTCTTCGAAGCGCTCATCCAGACGGATCAACTGATGCAGTGGTTTAACAATTCGGAGTGTCCGGTGAAGTATTGGAAGATGGATGCACGGCGCGGCGGCCGCTATAGCTATGCCACCGTGCCGGGCAGCGTCGTGGTGAACGGCAAGAAGGAATTCGAGTGTAGCGGCGAGATCATCGAGTACGATCCGCCGCGACTCCTGGTCTACACGTGGCTGGGCAACTGGCATGTCGATCCGAGCCGGGAGACGGTGGTGCGGTGGGAACTCTCGCCGACAGCTTCGGGAACGCGCGTGAAGGTTACGCACAGCGGCCTGGCGGAAGAACCGGCGTCGCGCAAGGACTACAGCGGCGGCTGGGTAGGCGTAATGGAAAACCTGAAGAAATTTACCGAACAGCAATTTGCAGCACACAGAAAGGATTAATTCGCCATGGCGACCCTAGCAGTGACTCCCGACCAAGACGTTGTTGGAGAAGTATTCATCGCCGCGCCCCCGGCGCGCGTCTTCGCGGCCATTACGGACGCCAGTCAGATTCCGCGGTGGTGGGGCCAGTACGGCGTCTATCAAATTACTGAGTGGAAGGCCGATGTGCGTCCCGGCGGCAAATGGTCGAGTGTGGGAGTGAGTGCCGATGGCAAGCCCTTCCGTGTGAGCGGCGAGTACCTGGAGGTCGATCCTCCCCGACTCGTCAGCCATACCTGGATCCCGTGTTGGGGAGGCAATCTGGAAACGGTTGTCCGCTGGGAGTTGGAACCCGCCGACGTTCATGGACTCCATCCCAGCGGTCCGAAGCGGGCTGGTACGGGAACGTTGCTGAAGATCCGGCACACGGGCTTTGGCGGGGCGCCAGACGCGGCCAAGGGCCATTCGGAAGGATGGACGCGCGTTCTGGGATGGATGCAGGCATATGTGGAGAATGGCGAGACGCTGGAAACGCGTTCGCCGGGAAAGGTGGCTACTTAGATTATGGCGACAGCGACAATTTCTCACGACCAGGATGCGATTGAGGCTGAGGTTTATATTGCGGCTCCGCGGGAGCGCGTGTTTCAGGCGCTCACCGATCCGCGCCAGACTGTGCAGTGGTGGGGACAGAAAGGCATGTATCACCACACCGGATGGAAAGCCGATTTACGTCCGGGAGGAGAATGGCGCTCGGACGGCGTCAGCGATGTGGACGGCAAACCGTATCACGTCGGCGGCGAGTACGTGGAGATTGATCCGCCCCGGATGGTTTCGTTTACCTGGGTTGCGAGCTGGTCGGGTCCGGTGAAGACGCTGGTGCGGTGGGATCTCGAAGAATCCGGCGAAGGAACGACCGCTCGTTTACGCCACAGCGGCTTTGGCGCGCTGGGAGGCGAGCATGCGAAGAATCACTATCAAGGCTGGATCCGCGTGATTGCGTGGATGCAGGGGTTTGTGGAGCGAGGCGAGACGGTGGAAACTCGGCCGGCGGTCGCGAAAGCTCCGACGAGCTAGAACTTCGCCGGAGAAAAGCGCTGATGGTGACTGGGGTGGATGCTCTTTGCGCCGCAGGGAGAGCTATTTCTTCAGGTCAGTCGTCCAGTTGGTGACCAGGACGAGCGGCGCCGATGTGCTTTCTGGCAGCGCGGTGAAGACGAAGCGCTGCCCGTCCGATGAAACGTCGTACGGATTCCCAACCGGCGAGGTGTAGCTGACCTGAAAGAGAGTCTGGACTGGTTCCAAATCGAAGTCTTGGCTCTTAGCGTTGACTTTTGCGGAACGGACGGCGCCGTCGGTACCGAGGAAGAAGATTTCTTTGCTATCGCCGCGCCAGACGGGGAAGGTCCCTCCTGTCTGTGAGACCTGCCATTTGCCCGCGCCAGTCGGAAAGTGGGTGACGTAAACCTCTTCGCGCCCAGATTCGGTTGAACTGTACGCCATCCAGCGACCGTCGGGAGAGAGACGGACCTGAATGATCCGAGTTTGGGGAGAGACGGGCTGAAGGATGGGAAACGGTTTCTGCTCGCCCGTGGTGGGCATAGCCCAGATGGCGGCACCGGTCGGGCCGCTCTGCTCCATGTGAACGACGTAGCGGCCGTCGGATGACCATTGCGGCTGGAGCAGCCTCAGTGTTGGGGCGGACGAGTCAGAGGAAGCGCGCTCCATCACGATCTCTTCCTGGCCTCCGCCACTGGCGAGACGGGCGCGCAACGATGTGCCTTCTTGCGCCGTGGCACCCATCTGGCGCACGTAGATAATGCGCTGGCCGTCCGCCGACCACGAGGGATCGAGATGAGTGGCACCGCCGAAGGTGAGGCGGGTGCGCGAACCACGCGCGAGATCAAACACCCAAATATCCGCTTCCGGATCTCCCATGGCGACGGCGAGGCGCTTGCCATCCGGAGAAAGCCGTCCGCTGCCCTTGTAAAACGTACGATCGCCGATCTTTCCGATCGTCTTGCCTGTCTCGTCGAGCCAGAGAAGGTCGGTACCGAGCGCTTTCGAGCCCGGCTCGTAGACGAGCAAACCGTTCTGGCTGGCGGTGAAGGTGGTGTGCCACGTGCCGGCGTCGTACTCCACAAAACTTGCCACGGTGATGGGATCGCCGGAGATGACGCCGGTTTCGGGATTGAACGCTTGCGCCAGCAATTGCGATTGCAAATGGTAGAGCAAATATCCGGCGGCGAACTGCGGTTGCGAGTCGGCGTTGACCACGAACTTGTAACTGCCGTCCGCAAGCGAGCCAAAGTAGATGCCTTGCTCGGAACTGCCCGAGTGATTGGTGGCGAAGAAGAGGAAGTGCTTGCCGTCCGGAAGGAACAGGGGCCAGCGATGCGTCGTATGCTTGCTGGTTTCAAACTTGGTGAGGCGAGCGGGAGCGCCACCAGCGCCACTGATGCGCCACAACGAATCCCGATAATCGGGCTCGTAGAGAATGACGTTGTCCTGATTCCAGGCGCCGCCTCGTGCGTTTGGCGCATCGGCGAGGACGGTGACCGGACCGCCGCTGGCTGAAACTTTTTTCAGATGCCCATCGGCGAAGAAGCCGAGGAATTTCTCATCAGCGGACCAGAAAGGAAACGACGCGCCGTCGGTACCCTCCAACTTCCGGGCTGCGAGTTCGCCGAGAGAATGAACCCAGAGCGAATCGGCTTCCTTGGGACCGCGAGCGCAGAATGCGACTGCCGATCCATCGGGAGCAAGCACGGGCGGTCCGGAGAAATCGCCAGTGAAGTCGTAGCCAGTCGCGGCGGGCGGAGGAAGATACGACCGCAATGAGGGCGCGGCGGGACGCGCGCGGAGGGTGATCCAGAGCAAAGAGGCGAGCAAAAGTGCCAGCACGGCGACTGCTGCCCACAGCAGGCGTTCGCGGATTGGACTGCGGGGTTCTTCCGGCGCGGCCGCAATGGCGTTCGCAGCGCCGCTGGCGATCCAACGCAATTCGCGACCAATGTCGGCGGCATTTTGCCAACGCGCTTCCGGCTCTTTCGCGAGACAGTCTTTGACGACGTGATCGAGCGCCGGGGGAGTCGCCGGCAAGAGCGTGCCGAGTGGCTCGGGATCTTTTTCGAGGACTGAGGTCAAGACACTCAGTTGCGACTTGCCTTCAAACGCGCGGCGCGCCGTGAGCATTTCGTAGAGGACGCATCCGAAGCTGAAGATATCGCTGCGGGCATCGGCCTCGCGGCCTTGGACGACTTCGGGCGCCATGTACTGGAACGTTCCGACGATTGTGCCTTGCTGGGTGAGCGATCCGGGAGTGGCACTCAGCATCGACATGTTCATGGTCGGAGTCGAGGGCGTGAGATGCGCCTGACCGGTGCTGATGGGCTGGGATCCGAGAAAGACGGCGGCGGGTTTCGCCAGGCCGAAGTCGAGGAGCTTTGCACCCGATGCCGTCAGCATGATGTTGCCGGGCTTGAGGTCGCGGTGAACGATTCCGGCGCAATGCGCTTTTTCGAGGGCATCGCAGATTTGCACTCCGCAATCGAGTGCCTGCTTCAGAGGCAGCGGTCCTTTTTGCAGGCGAGCTTCGAGAGTCTCGCCCTGGACGTACTCCATGACGAGATACGAAGTTCCGTCCTGGCTACCCACGTCGTGCAGAGTGCAAATATGAGGATGGTTCAGCGAAGAAATGGTGCGAGCCTCGCGCTCGAAGCGCTGCTTGGCTTCGGGATTATCCGAAAGATGCGTCGGCAAAATCTTGACCGCAACGGTTCGATCGAGGCGCGTGTCGCGCGCGCGATAAACCTCGCCCATACCGCCTGCGCCAATGGGAGACTGGATTTCGTAGGGACCTAACTTCGTGCCAGAGGTAAGGGCCATGGGTCGCGCAATTATAAGGGGTTGCGAGCTTTTGTTAAGGGATTTGTTTGGCGCCACCGAAGTCACGACGTAGAAATCTGAAGAGAACTGCGGGAGCAAGTTCCACGACTAGCACCGCGATGTCGACGGGCGATGCGTTTTGCATTATGGCTATCTCGATTGGTAGGCGAGGCTCCGAAGAAAGTTGATTTGGGGCGTTGCGTCTCGACAGGGCGACACTTCGAGACGAAAACTCGCATTTATTGAAGAAATTGATTGGCAAGCCTCATTACTTTCATAGGAAATCCTTACGGATTTCTTATGCGCGGCGCTCTATCTTCCGGAAAGCGGGGTTGACACTGCTCGCCGGAGGTATTTTCGTGCAGAAGCATTTCGTCGTTATATGGTTCCTGGTGGTCACGGCTTTCGTCTGCTCGACACAAGCGCAGTCCACGTTCGGAAGTATTCGCGGGACGGTGCAAGACACTTCAGGAGCGGTGCTTCCCGGTGTGGTGATCACGGTTCATTCGCTCGACGAGAATTTTGACCGCCAGTCCAACAGCGACGAATCTGGGAATTTCGTGGTGGAAAACCTGAAGGCTGGTCGCTACAGCCTCACGGCTCATCACGATGGGCTGGCGGATGCGATAGTACCGTCGATGACACTCGAGGCTCGGCAGGAGCTGCGCATTCCCGTTACGATGACGGTCGCGACCGCATCCACAGTGGTCGAGGTCAGTGGTTCCCCGGATCAGATTGATACTGAAAATGGCACGGTCAGTGATTTTCGGAGCAATCTCGAGATCACGGAGCTTCCGCTGAATAATCGAGCGACGACGACAAGCCCGCTGGGAGCTTTGGCGCTTTCCCCCAATGTGCAGCAAGATAGTTCGGGAAACATCGCGCTCGGCGGTGCGAGTTCGGCGATGGTGAACTTCTCGGTCGATGGCATCTCGACGGCGAACGTGCGGCAGAATGGAGCGCTACAGGACGCCTATCCTTCGCAGGAGGGAATCGCCGCAGTAAAAGTCACGTCGTTCAATAACAGCGCTGAGTTTTCTCAGGTGGGCGACGTTACGTTTACGACCAAGAGTGGGACGAATCAATACCATGGCAGCCTGTTTGAGTATCTACAGAACGACGCACTGGATGCGAGTCCTTACGGGTTCAACGGCAAGGCTCCGAAACATTTCAATACGTTCGGAGGGGCGCTGGGTGGGGCCATAAGAATTCCGCACCTCTATGACGGCAAGGATCGAACATTTTTCTTTCTTGATTACGAAGGAAACCGGCGGTCGACAGCGGTGGCGCAACAGTTTCTGGTTCCGACACAAGCCGAGCGCGGTGGTGATTTGACGGCGTTGGGAGGTCCGGTGATCCCCGCTGGGAGCATCAGTCCGACAGCGACGGCTTTGTTAAAGTATTATCCGCTGCCCAATGTGGAGGGCCAGTCCAACTATAACTACGAGAATTTTCAGGCAACACCTTCGCGCACAGATGGAGCCGATCTGCGACTGGACCAGAATCTGACGGCGAAGCAATCGGTCTATGCGCGGTTCAGCCGGAAGAATATAACGGAAGATGCCGCCAATCCTTTTCTGCCCGACGATTCGGACAGCGTTCACAACCGCAGCTTACTGGTGTCGTATACGTACGCGATTAACGCGCGGCTCGTGAACGAATTTCGCTACGGCTTCACGAACGTGACCACAAGCGTGGGCTTTCCGATTGAGGGCGCGGACGCTCTGACGCAACTGGACCTTACGGGAGTGAACATCAGCCAGCATCCCACGAGCCATGCGTTCCCGACGTTCAATTTCAGCGCCGGAACGGGATTCTCCCCGATCGGGCGGGACAAGACCGGCGTCACGCAATCGAAGACTTCGGAGCTTACCGACAATCTGACCTGGACGAAGGGCAAGCACACGCTCAAAGGCGGCATCGACGCACGCCGTGTGCGCTACGCCGATATTGAGACGTTCTTACCATCGGATGACTTCGGGCAATTCACTTTTTCTCCTACTTTTGGGAATGGTCAGACTTATACCGGGAATGCCTTTGGAGATTTCCTCGAAGGAGTGCCGGCGAATATCTTTTTTGCGGTATCGAGTCCCGATGTAGCGGGCACGGCCTGGCAATACAGCCTGTTTGGCCAGGACGAATACCAGGTAACGAGCCGGTTGACGCTGAATTATGGATTGCGCTGGCAGATTCTTCCGGGATTCAGGGAAAACGGCGGAAACCTGGCGAATTTCGATCAGAGAAACGACTCGATTGTTGTGCCTGACAATCTCGCTTCGTATCTGACGGCGCAGAATTTGGAGGCGTCGAACGTCGGCTTCCAGCAGTCGTTCAATGCCTGCAGCCTCGGCTACACGGCGCTGCCCTGCAGCAACTACATTACGGCGAGCCAGGATCATCTGCCGCAGTCGTTGCGTAATACCTACAAGCGCAATTTCCAGCCGCGGTTGGCGATCGCTTATCGTCCGTTCAATGATACGAAGACAGTCATCCGCGCGGGATTTGGAGTGTTCACGGTCACGAATCTGGGACCACTTTCATTCAATAACAGCGGCAATCCAACCTCGGCGTTGCATACCTATTCGAACAGTGTGACGGGCGGTCAGCCGCTCATTCAATTTCCGAATACCGCTCCGCCATCGACTGGCGTGCAGTATGGAGGCGGAAGCCTTGACCAGGGAGTCGATCCCAATTACCGCGACCCGCAAGCGAACCAATGGAATTTAACGGTGGAGCGGCAACTGACGTCGAGCGATAGCTTGCGCGTGAGCTACGTCGGGATGCACACCTATCGTCTGAGCATCACAGAAGATCTGAATCAGATTCCCGCCAGCATGACGCCGTATCAGACGACGGCAGCGAGTCCTTATGTCGATCCGCGCGCACCCTATCACAATTGGTTCGAACTCTACAGTACCTTCAATGCTGGGGAGGCTAACTACAACGCGCTGGAGATCGAAGAGAGCCACAAGCTGGCGCATGGGTTTTATTTCGATGCCAACTACACTTTCGCGAAAAATCTCGCCGATAACCAGGGTGATACACCGGCGGCCTTTGCCGGGGAAGTGAACTATGGTATTCCGATCGCCGATCGTTTTCATGTGCGGAGCGACTACGGGAACGTCGAAGGAACGCGCCGGCAACGATTTCTCTTTACTGGCGCCTACCAACTGCCGTTCGGAATGGGACGCAGGTTCCTGAACGGCGGCGGCTGGAAAGACCAGGCACTGGGCGGCTGGGAATTGACGAACGTAACCCTCATTGAAACCGGACCGTGGCTAACGCCGAGCATCAGCGACTCCTACGATCAGTCAAATACGAACGTGGTGAATCGCGGCGCTTTTCTGCGTCCCGATCAGGCCTCAACAAATTTTTATGCGGGGCAGTCGCGCGCGCATTATTTCAACGTGGCCGCATTTTCGCCGACACCGGCCGGTGCAGGAAGATTTGGAAACGCGGGCGTGGGGATTTTGCAAGGTCCGGGGACGGCGACCGCGAGCCTCGGGTTGGCGAAAACATTTCGGGTGAGCGAAGCTGTCCGGATGCGTTTCGAGTCGACCTTCACCAACGTACTGAACCACACGAACTTCGCGCCTCCCGCGACGCAGATCGACAATCCGACGTTTGGAGTGTTGAGCGCGCCGCAAACGGCGGAGAACGCCGGATACCGGACGGGCCAGGTAGCGTTGCGGGTTGAATTTTAGGATCAGGAACGCCGTTTTGGACTAGCGGGCTTCTTTTTGTGACCGCTTTTCTTGGCCTGCGGCTTGGGACGCGCGCCAGGAATTTTTCCGATTCTTGGATCGTAGGCGAGAACGAGTTCGCAGGCCCGGCGGGCCGATTCTTCGAAGTCGTCGGAGTCGGCAGGCAAGACTTGCCATCCGGTCACGTCTTTGCCCAGCACCTTGATGGACCGCATGCTGGGGAATTCCTCGCGCAGGCTCTCGTGATGTTCATAAGTGGTGGCGAGCCAGACACCATTGTCTTCCGGGCTCGCCGGCTTGTCGCGCAGGAAGAGAACAATTTTTTCTCGGCCACTTTCCTCTCCTCTTTGCTGAACGTAAATGGCGAGGCATCCGAACATGAGGCGCGTGCGGGGCGATAGGGAGGCGATTTCGTCGAGAACGAACTCGTGCGGAATCGGCTTGCGCTGCTTGACCGGGAAGAAGGGAACGTCGAGCGGCAGGGAAGAGGACGAAGTGGATTTGGAACAGGATTTCGGCATGCAGTTCTCGGCAGAATTATAAGCTGAGGTGGGAACTACAAGGCGCAGCGGCGCCTGTCCCTTGTGCATTTCGGGGCTGGTTTATACTGGGGCAATGTCGGAAGCCGTGGACAAGACGTTTTACCTCGAAACATTTGGCTGCCAGATGAATGCGCACGACTCGGAAAAGGTCGTGGGCACGCTGCTGCGCGAGGGATACCGGCAGGTTCCGACGGTGGAAGAGGCGGGGCTGGTGCTTTATAACACTTGCTCGATCCGCGATAAAGCGGAACAGAAGGTGTTCAACCGGCTGTCCGATTATAAGAAGTATCGGGCGCAGGGGAAGCAATTTGGCGTGCTGGGGTGCGTGGCGCAGCAAGAAGGAGAAAAGATCTTCGAGCGCGCTCCTTATGTATCGCTCGTGTGCGGGTCGGCTTCCTACCGGAATTTGCCGCAGATGCTGGTGCAACTGGAGACCGGGCAGTCGCGGGTGACTGGACTGGACGACCGGCAGACCGACGAGTGCTTTGAGACGGAGTTTACGGCGCGCACGAATCCGCATCGCGGCTATATCACCATTATTGAGGGATGCGACAAGTTTTGCGCCTACTGCGTGGTTCCTTATACGCGCGGGAAGGAGCGGTCGCGGACTTCCTCCTCTGTTCTTGAAGAGGCGCGTCAGCTAGTCGATCTCGGATACACCGAAATCCAGCTGCTCGGGCAAAACGTGAACTCTTATCGGGATCCTTCTGGGAATAAGACCTTTGCGGAGTTGCTGGCAGCGGTGGCTTCGGTGGGTGGAATCCGGCGGGTACGGTTTACGACCTCGCATCCGCGGGATTTCGGGCGTGACATTGTTCAAGTAATGGATGAGGTTCCGGTGCTCTGCGATCACGTGCATCTGCCGGTGCAAAGTGGGTCGACGCGGGTATTGGGCGCGATGGATCGGCTGTACACGCGCGACGAATACCTGGAGCGGATCTCGTGGATTCAGGCGGCGAAGCGCGATATCTCGCTGACGTCTGATCTGATTGTTGGCTTTCCCGGCGAGACCGAGGCTGACCTGGAAGAGACGCTTTCGTTGATGGATGTGGTTGGATACGACTCGGTTTTCACGTTCAAGTATTCGGCCCGGCCGAACACTCCGTCGCTTCGGTTGGAGGACGCTTTGCCGGATGCGGAGAAGGCGCGGCGGCTGGCGGTGATCAACGACCGGCAGAAGCAGATAGGAGCGGCGCGGAACCGGCGCCACGTGGGCCAAGTGCTCGAAGTGATGGTGGAGGCGAAGAATCCGGCGCGCGGGCAGTGGGTGGGGCGAACGTCGCAGATTAAGGTAATGAACTTTACCGTGCCGGCTGGCATCGAACTGGCTACGGGAAGTTATGTCGACGTACGGGTGACAGGAAGTTTCCCCAATAGTTTGGTGGGAGAATTGGTGACCACTGAAAGGGAACTGGCGGGTGTCAGCGACATGCGTTCGTAAGATTTGAGGGCTTTATGGAAGTGGAAATGAAAATTCGCGGCTTGATGATGGATCCGGTATCGAACTTGCCGATCGTGTTGCTCAAGGATATCGGCAGCGATACGGTGCTTCCGATTTGGGTGGGCGTTTACGAGGCGAACGCGATTGCTTTGGAGATTGAGAAGGTGAGCACGCCGCGTCCCATGACGCATGATCTGATCCGCAATGTTTTGACGGGGCTAGAGACGATGGTGCATAAGGTCGTCGTGACCGAACTGAAGGACGACACGTTTTATGCGGTGATCTGGCTCGAGCGGGATGGGCGCGTGGTGAGCATCGATTCGCGTCCGTCAGACGCGCTGGCGCTGGCGCTGCGGGTGGATTGTCCCATCTTCGTTGAGGATGAAGTGTTAAAGAATTCGAAGCAGACGGCGAATCCAGTGCCGGTGGTGAATAGCGAAGAGCTGCGCAAGTATCTCGAAGATCTCGACGATGATGATTTGGGGAAGTACAAGATGTAGAAAGACAGCCGTCTGCTCTCAGCCGTCAGCCATCAGGTCGAAGGCGTGCCGTGATACACAGCGTATTTTCCCTATGCCGGATTCGGCGGAACAACTTCAACGGCTGTACGTCGCGGGATTCGAATTGCAGATGTTTGAGCGCTATCCCAAATGCGTGGGCGTGGTGCGTGGCGAATGCGTGGTGCTGCTGGTGCCAGGAGTCGACGGAGTGCAAATCCTGGGAAGTCCGGGCTGGCGCATGGGCGAGGTGATGGGAGTGCTCACCGAAGTGAACGGGCGCAAGGTATTTCAGGCGAAGAGTGAAGTGGTCGAGGCGACGCCGGAGCGGCTGGAGATGTTAAGGAAGTTCCGTGAGGAACTAGCGCAACTGCTGCACGAGCGAGCTAGCTGAAGGGCCTCGCAGACCTGCACGAGAGCGGGCGGCGTGAAATTCTTGAGTTAACATAATACCTGTTATCGGACATTGCTTTACTGGGCGTCTGGGGCTTGCACTTCTTCGAGTCGGGGCCGCAAGTGTCTACGCTAATCGCCTGCAAAACTTCGTGGCTCGCCTGAGGCCCTCGTGTCGCAACGACTGGACGTTAAAAATAATCGTGAATAACTGAGCAAGACAGAACAGTTGAAGACGTTGTTCGCTGCGGTCGTGATGTTTCTAGCCATATTTGTTAGCGGTTGCAATACAAGCGCAACGCCGGTGCAAGGGCCTCCCGGACAGCCTGGCGCACAGGGGCAATCTGGCCAACAGGGACAGCAAGGTGTGCAGGGACAGTCCGGCCAACAGGGCTATCAGGGTGACCAGGGACAGTCCGGCCAACAAGGCCAACAGGGTCATCGTGGTGACGAAGGCCAGCAGGGCCAGAGCGCTCCATGCCCGGCGGGACAGCATCGTCATACCGACCCGACTACAGGAGACGTCAGGTGCGTCAGAGATAGTCAGTAGTTCCCTGTTCGGAGTTCCGCTGAGGGTTTCACCCGCCTCCGATTGCGGGAGCCCGAAGGTGCCCCGTCCTGCCGCAACCAACGCGACTTGGACGGGGCACCCTGGCTTGTTCACAACACTGCTCTTATTTTCGGTTTGGTGTAAATGGGGATGGTCGGGGTTTGGCCGCCGAGCGTTTTGCTCCACGAGTCGGGGTGGGTGTGCAGACGTCTCCGGCTAGCGTGGTGTTGGCCTACATCAAGTGCCCCAAAATCTGATCCTCGGGTTTCCTCGGTGGCGCGGGCGTTTTGCGAATGATCTCGAGAGCCGACGGCGTGGCGGGAATGATCCGGCAGGAATCGAAGTAGAGGCTCCCGAAGAACAGCACCTGGCTCCCGATCTTTGTCGGTGGCCAGATCTGATTTGCAATCGTTTGCGTGCGATCAATCGGAGAAGGAATGGTTTGCCGGAAGCGAACGTTCTTCCATGAGCCATGGCTGCTTCCCCGGAACACCTCTTTCAACTGGTAGTCTGTAAACCAGTCTTCGGCTCTGTCTCCCTCTTCGTTAACTTCGATTCTCCTGGAACCGGTGACCTCAAGCAGCAATACCGAGATGTCCGGTAGGTATCGCATCCGTCCATCTATGATTGAGTCAGGGCACTTTTCGGAAAGTAACCGGTCTAGGGCAGTTTTCCGGATTGCCCGCGCGTCCTGCCAAAGGCCGGGAGCAATATCGCGTGCATCTTCGCACCCTCGCAGCCTCCAGAAGCAACTGAGGTTCAGTTGAAACGCCCGTTTGGCGAGTTCGGGAGGGGCGTCGTTTGTGAAGGTTACATCTAAGCCATTCTCGTGCCCTCTTAGGGTCGGAACCTGCTTGTAGTTGACGCGGTACTGTGGGCTCTCATCGTCTTCACTCGTTACAGCGAGCGGCCGTTGGTAAGGCGACCAGAATCCGTGAACACTCTTGGCCGAAACGGTATAACTCACTTGTCGTGGGCGTCCCCACTGTTTGGCGAACCCGTATTCAACGCGAGACACCCTGCCATCATGCACCAAGACGCTGGCGTCGAAGCTCATGTAACGGTATCCCAACCAACGCGCGATCTTTCCTAACAAATCTGGGCCATCGGCGATGTCCGGTTGTACTAGCCAATCCGATTCGTTGGAGAGCTCTAAGTGGCGCCAGTGCTCGGCGATGCCGCCAACCTCCCCGTCTCGCTCGCTTCGCCCGAGGTAAGGCACAGCCTTCAGCAGTTGTTCTTCGGTGGTCTCGTCGACTCGTATCTCCGCCAGCCTCGCTAGAACTGCTTGGATCTTGCGAGCCATTAAATAGGAACGGACTCGGGCTACTGTGGCCAAGCACAGTGCGAAAAGAAGAATGGAGACATAAATTCGGCGGGCCCACCTTCCGGTCAGTTTCTTGAAGATCCGGCGGAAAAATGGGAAGTTCGTTTTAGCGCTCACAGGATTGAGATGTCCGCTTTAAATGGACACCTTATCGTTTCACTCCGGCGCGCGCGGCACTAGGTGACTGGCGTAACCGCGTTAGGTCTGCAAGGGTTTGTATAACCGCGCTGGCTAGGGCCTTCGTCTGTGCGGACGGTTGGAGGCAAAGTCCCCGCCCTGTTGCAGACAGCAAGACCAGGGCGGAGCACCAAGAACAAACCGGGAATCTCTAGGCATCTTCGATTCCCGGCTCATTTTGTAGGGAGCAAATATCAGGAGTTAGGGTCGGATCTTGCTTCCCGTTCGGCCATGGGCTTGTTGAGCTTGCGGTATGGAGCAACCGGCCGTACTGGTGGCGATTTCAAAAGGCACATCAAGATAGGTTCCTGCGGCATTGTTGTTCGAGGTGCCAGAATCCTCCAGGTATCCCGCGCAGGCGCTCTCAATGAACGTGTTGGTAGAAGCGTTGTTGGCATTGCCAGCACCGCAGGAGCTGTCAAAGTGCACACCCGACTCCGCCGCGTTGACTATAGTATTGCCGTTGATGACGTTGTCGCTGGTGCAGACATCGATGGCGTCAAAGGAAGATGTGCCCAAGATTTTGTTGGTGCTGACAGTCACCCCGTCGCCGTAGGTTCCTGGGGAGTCGGTAAAGAGTTGAATGCCTTCCTGACTATTGCCGACTGTGTTGCCACTGACCTGGATACTTGCATCTTCTTTCGCGTCGTAGAGCAAGATACCGGCTGAACTCGAGCTGGTTGGGTCGTAATAAACGTTGTCGATAACAACGTTGGTTTTGATCGAACCGGTCGCGCCGTTGAAGGCGATTTCAATGCCGTTTTGCGCGGCGCTTCCTGAAACAGCGCCTGCACCCTGGACAAAGTTGCCAGTTGCCGTCAGCGAAGCTCCTGCGTAACGAGCGACGATGCCGTTCTTGTTGTAGTTGTGGACGGAGCTATTTTCGACGGTTAAAGAAGCGCTGGATGATGAGGTGGTCTCGACCATGATTCCCTGCCCAGATTGGTCGCCATTCAGAGTGCCGCCTGGTATTTGATTGCGAGCCGCGACGTGCAAAACCGTCCCGGATGCATCTTGATACAGGATGCCGCGAAGGTCGCCACTGGTGTAGTTATTTCCCGTTCCGTCCACGGTTAGGTTCGTGATCTTGACGGGGCCGGCTGTGCCCTGCACCAGGATCTGAGCGGCAACTGCTCCTCGAGCGTCGCTCGTATTTGTAACCAGGCCAGCTGCGGGAGGATAAATTACAGCTGCGTTTTCATTGCCCGAAGCAACGCCTTCGAGAGTTAGCTTTTTGGTAATGAGAAGCTGTTCAAAGTAGTTGCCGGGACAAACCATAATCGTGCTGCCGGATGGCACCGCACTGATCGCCTGGCTAATGGTTGTGAAGTTGACAAAGTTTGTGCAGCCTCCAACTCCTACGGTTGAGGCGTGGGCGGATTGCCCGGCAAAAGCGAGAGCTAGACACACGACTGCGAGCAGCGAGGGTCGCAGTGAAACTTTCCTAAACATAAAGGTACTCCAATTATTTTTGAGATGGGTGAAAGCAGGCCCGCGCGAAACTACCCTCTTGGAGAGGTTGTCCGAATTATAGACGAAACACAGAACGCCGGTATGGCACCGAAGCTCTAAGTGATCGTCTCTTCTTTGTGGCGGGTTTACGCCAAGAGATGTCGCGGCGAAAACGGACGGGATCGACGTCATTGATCGGAGGCGCTGAAGACGATTCCGGCGTGAAAGAGAGTGCCGGCGATGCGCGTAGCGATGGCGATGAGGTCGCGTTGTCCGAAGAAGACTTTGACTTGCGGGGCACGCGACATTTCAGGGAGGTTGACGGCGCGGCCGCTGCGGATGAGAGCGGCGTTTACTTCGGTTGCCGTGACACAGGGAAGATCCGGAACGAGTTTGCGGGGATGGACGCAAAGCGACTCGACAGTTCCCTGCCGGATCGCGGTTTGCAAAGCCTCGAGCGTGTGCGCGTCCGCGATGGCGAATTCGGCCACGGAGGTGCGGCGCAGGCTGGCGAGATGAGCGCCGCATCCGAGTTGGCCGCCCATGTCGTGAGCGATGGACCGTATGTAGGTGCCTGAGGTTACATGCGCACGAAAAGTGGCCTGATCGGCGGCGACCTCGAGAATCTCGAATTCCTTGATTTCGACTTCGACGAGCTGTAACGCGACTTCTTTGTTCTTGCGGGCAAGCTTGTAAGCGGGCACTCCGGCAATTTTCTTGGCGGAAAAGGGCGGCGGCATTTGCTGAATCACGCCCCGAAATTGAGCAGCGAGAGCCCGAAGCGCCTCAAGTTCGAGGCGAACCTCCTGAGGCGGCGAAGTGGGCTCGCCGTCGGCATCATAGGTATCGGTGGCAAAGCCGAAGCGAATCGTTCCTTCGTAGGTCTTCTCGGAGTGGGCGTAGAACTGCGCGAGGCGGGTGAGATTGCCGAGCACAATGGGCAGAACTCCTGTGGCCGCGGGATCGAGAGTTCCGAGATGGCCGACCGAGCGCTGGCCGAGGATGCGGCGGACGCGGTTCACCACGTCGTGCGAGGTGAGGCCGGGCGGTTTATCAATAACAAGAATGCCGTTCATAAAGTGGGAATCTGGTAATTTGTAATTGGTAAAGTGAAAGCTATTTTGCGGATTGCGGCGACTAAGGGGATTCGATTCCTAACTCCAAACTACCAGACTCCAAACTAAATGATTCCTATTCGGGACGACCAGCCAACTTTTTCGACTCCGTTCGTTAATTATTTCCTGATTATCGCGAACGTGGCGATCTACCTTTGGCAAGCCTCGTTACAGTTCCAGAGCCCCCGCGCCGCAGACGCCTTGATTCACGAATTCGGCGTCGAACCGCACCGCACGATTGCCATCCTGACAGGGCATTCGCATGCCGGCATCGAGGCAGCGATTCTGCCGCTCTTTACTTCGATTTTCCTGCACGGGTCGCTCTTTCATGTGGCGGGAAACATGCTCTTCCTTTGGATATTCGGCGACAACGTCGAAGATTATCTGGGTCACTTCAATTATCTCGTCTTTTACTTCATCTGCGGCATTGCCGGGGGCCTCACGCACATCCTGCTGAACCTGAATTCCTCAATGCCGACGATCGGCGCAAGTGGCGCCATTGCCGGCGTCATGGGAGCGTATTTCATCCTGTATCCGAAGGCGCGCGTGCTGACCTGGTTCTTTGTCTTCATTCTCTGGCTACCGGCGTGGCTGGTGCTGGGGTATTGGTTCGCCCTGCAGTTTCTGATGACCTCTCAATATGCGAATAGCGGAGTTGCGGTCTGGGCGCATCTCGGCGGGTTTGCGGTGGGAGTGCTGCTGGTGAAGTTGTTTCCCGAGCGACAGCACCGGCAGCGCTACGGGACTTGGTAGTGCAACGCCAGGCGATCAGTGATCAGGTATTCAATGTTTAGAGATTAGCGCCGCGGTTGGGGTGCAGGCTCGGGTGGCAGAATTTCAACCTCACCGGGCTGGCGATCTGGATTCGAAATCGGATCCGCGCTTGGAGACTCGCTGATCTGGTTGCGGGTCACGAACCAGACGGCCGCAGTCCACGTGGGAAAGAGATCGGCACCGGGAATGAGCTTAGCCGCGGCGCTTGGCAGGAATGCCCAATGCCATCCCAGCAGGCGGATCATAAAGAAGCCGACCACCAGATCGAGCAGCGAATCCGCGGGCGACAGGCCACCTTCAACGAAGAATGGGAAGGCGACGATCTGCAAAACATCGGCGGCGATGGCAATCGTCCAAGCCGCGCGTTGCTCGGGGTCTTTCAGCGATTTGAGGTGCTCGAGGAAAGTCATGGGATTGCTCTAACCGTCGTTCGCTTTTCGTCGCTCGTCGTTCGCGAGCCCAACTTTCAATCGATTAGATGCGTTATCCGCTCACGGCGTCGCGTAACGAATTCGGGCCTAAAACTCCCGTTTCGCCAGCCGGGGCCGCGTCTCTACTGAAATCATAGGCTGTTGGGGCGCTGGCGAATTAATGACAGGAATTCAGACCGCGTTTCTTCTTCGTTGCGGAAGCAGCCTAGCATCGAAGAAGTTACGGCCGAAGAGTGCTGTTTTTCCACGCCGCGCATCATCATGCAGAGATGGCGGGCTTCGATGACGACGCCGACTCCTTGCGGTTCGATGGTGTTCTGGATCGCTTCGGCGATTTGCGTGGTCAGACGCTCCTGGATCTGCAGACGGCGCGAAAAGGCTTCGACCAGGCGCGGGATTTTGCTCAGGCCAATGACCTTTCCGTTGGGAATGTAAGCGACGTGCACCTTGCCGAAGAATGGCAGCATGTGGTGTTCGCAGAGGCTGAACATCTCGACATCTTTCACGATTACCATTTCGTCATAAGAGACGGTGAAAAGCGCTTTGCGCAGAAGGGCCTCGGGGTCATCCTTATAGCCTTTCACGAGGAATTGCATGGCCTTTGCGACGCGCTCGGGCGTGCGCGAAAGGCCCTCACGGTCAGGATCTTCTCCCAGGCGGACGATCATCTCGCGAACAAGTTCTTCGTAGGTGGCGCTGGTCAGTGTGTTCGGCTCAGTGGTCGATTTCATAGGATCTCGGTCGTCAGTCGCTGGTCGATTGTCGTTAGCAAACTGCGACCCTGCGAACGCCTAAAGACGAGCGACTAGCGACTATCATCTCCTGCATATTCGAACGAATTCATCATAGTCTCTTCAATCCGCACCTTTTGTAGATGAGCTTTCTCGAAGCCGCGCTTCAGTATTTCGTAGATCGCGATGCAGAGGTTCTCAGTGGTGGGGACGGTATTCGCGAACTCCGAGAGCACGTTCAGATTCTGATGATCGTAGCGCACGAGTATCTGGCTATGCACGAAGCCGTCGAGGTCGACCAGATTGCAGACCATGCCGGTCTGATCATCGACGGGCCCACTCACCGTGATTTCGATCATGTAGTTGTGGCCGTGTCCGTAGGGATTGTTGCACTTGCCATAGATCGCGCGGTTTTCTTCTTCTGAAAAATGCTCGCTGTGCAAGCGGTGCGAGGCGGAAAACATGTAGCGCCGCGTGAGGTGGACGATCATGCCGCTCCGTGAAGATTTTCGCCCACCGCCTCGCCGTAAACATCCACGAAAAGATCGGGAGTTTCGTAGACGCGTACGCGATGCAGTTGCGCCGACCTGAGTTTTGGCGCGAGACGATGCCAGATAGCGATGGCCAGGTTTTCCGTGGTCGGAATCTTCGTGGCAAATTCGGGCACTTCTTTGTTGAGGAAGCGGTGATCGAGCGCATCGAGCACTTCCCTGTTCATGATTTCTTTGAGTTGCTTAAGGTCGACCACAAATCCCGACTTTGGATCGACGGCGCCTTTCACGGTGACTTCCAGCGTGTAGTTGTGGCCGTGTCCGTTCGGGTTATTGCACTTGCCGAATACGCGCTGGTTCTCTTCCGGCGTGAACGCCGGATTGTGATAGTAGTGCGAGGCGGAAAATTCGGCTTTGCGGGTCAGGTAAACCATAAGGAGTCGTCAGCTCTCAGTTATCAGTTCTCAGTTTGGGCGGTGCCAGGGGCGGCATATGGGTCGCGGGTCGCGTTCGAGGCGGCTCCGACTTACTTTTCACCTCGACCTGATACGAGCGGCCTTTCCATTCTACTTGGCCTCGGGCGTGAGCTCGCTTCGAGCGGAGCAGCAGGTAGGCGAACATGGGCATGCCCACGGCGATGGCGCAGAGATTATTGCTGACCGCGAAATGAGCTGTGTGGATTCGGCGATAGAGCAAAGGCCATCGTGCTGCGAGAAGAAGCCATACTTGATGGTGAGTGGCGAGTCCGACAGCGGCCACCAGCAACGCCGCCCATGACGCCAGCCACGCGATCATCGCCTTTGCCGCCAGCACTCCCGGGTTCGGGAACAGGAGAGCGAGATTCTTGGTCCATCCTTCGCGCAGTTGCGGCCAGTTCCGATACATGCGAGTGCGGACGGCATCGCCTCCGTAGCGAAAGAAAATCTTTTTGCCGGCATCGCGGAAGCGGCGAGCTAAGGCGACGTCCTCAAGAATTTCTGAGGCAACGGCTGCGTGCCCGCCGACGGCTTCATAGACAGCGCGCCGGACGAGAATATATTGCCCATTCGCCGCGACGATTCCGGAGTGTGGGTCGCGAACTTTGTGCGGAGGATATTGCGCGGCGAGTTCGGCAAAGACTACGGGCATGACGGCTCTCTCGGCGAACGTGGCCACGATTTGCTCGGGAGAGTAAGAGAGAAGATCGGCATCCTCGTTCTTGGCTTCGGCCAGAGCTCGAGCCACCGAGCCAGGAAGATGGATGGTGTCGGCGTCGGTGAAGAGGATCCAGGGGGCGCTGGCCGAGCGTGCGCCGACGAAGAGCGCGATATTTTTCCCGGTCCATCTAGCGCCTGGCAAAGACTTGGACGCGTACAAATAGAGCCAAGTGGAGATCACGCGCACCGAGGCAAAGCTTTGCGCGATTTCTCTGGTGCGGTCGGTCGATGCGTCGTCGACCACGATGATCTCGAACCGAACGCCTCTCTGCGACGTCAGCGATTTCAAGCAATCTCCGATGTTCACCTCTTCGTTCCGGGCGGGAATCACGATAGAGACTTCGGGCGGAGCTATCTTCTGTACCAGCAGTGTTGATGGAAAGCTATCTGGAGACGGGCGATCGATGGCTGGGCGATTGGTAGTTGCTTGATCAATCGCCAGCCGAGCGCGCCGGGAACTGCGGCTTCGCGAACCACGCGTTGATGAACGATTCCGCACTTTTCGCTATTATAGCGGTGTGAGACGAACCCTTTCTGCCACAGCCCCCCGCGCGCCACTGCCCGCGCTTCTATCTCTGCTATCTCTAGGATTGCTATGCGGGCTGATTGGATGCTACAGCGGGAATCGTCCGGCTCGAATCGGGTCGAATGCTCCCGACTTCACGGTGCAGGATTCCGATCATAAGGTCACGCTGAGCCAGTTTCGCGGGCAGGTGGTGGTATTGAATTTCTGGGCGACGTGGTGTCCGCCCTGTATTGAGGAGACTCCGTCGCTGGTGCAGATGCAGGCGCACCTCAAGGACAAAGGCGTGACGGTGCTCGCCGTCAGTGTCGATGAAGATGACGTGCAGTATCACAAATTTCTCAAGCAATATGGCGTCAACATGGTCACCGTGCGGGACGAAGGCCGGAAGGCTCCATCGCTCTACGGTACGTTTGGCTGGCCGGAGACGTTCATCATCGACCGCAACGGAGTCATACGGCGGAAATTTATTGGCGCAGTGGATTGGACGAGTCCCGAGATCACGGAGTATTTGACCAAGCTGTAGACGAGTTGTCAGTTCTCAGTTCTCAGTTAAGACCAACCCCTCTAAAGCTGGATGTCTAAACCTGCAGATCCCTCGCTCCGCTCGGGATGACAATTCTGATTGAAGCTACAGCTTTACCGTTCTTAACCGCAACGAATTTGTAATCACCGAGACGGAGCTAAAGCTCATGGCGGCGGCGGCTAGGATTGGGCTCAGGAGCAGTCCGAAAAACGGGTAGAGTGCGCCGGCGGCGACCGGAACCCCGATCGCGTTGTAGAAAAATGCGAAGAACAAGTTCTGGCGGATGTTGCGCATCGTAGCCTGACTGAGCTTGCGGGCGCGCAGGATGCCTTCAACGTCTCCTTTAAGTAGGGTGATGCCGCCGCTCTCCATGGCAATGTCGGTGCCAGTGCCCATAGCGATTCCGACTTGCGCCTGCGCCAGCGCGGGAGCGTCGTTGATGCCGTCTCCAGCCATGGCGATGATGCGGCCTTCTTTCTGAAGTGCCGCTACGATCTGCGCTTTTTGCGCGGGAAGAACTTCGGCCTTGAACTCTTCGATTCCCAGGCTCTTTGCGATCTCCTGCGCGGCCGCCTGATTGTCTCCGGTGAGCATCACTAAGCGGATGCCTTGCGCTTTTAGCTCGCGCAGCGCGTTCGCGGTCGAGGGCTTCACTGGATCCGCTACCGCGATGCTGCCCGCATACTTGCCATCAATGGCGACGTAGATCGAGGTGGAATTCGGAACGGCAGACGCTGGGCTCTTCCCGGCTGCTCCGACGGATCCCATCAGAGCGGCGTTTCCCACCGAAACGCTCTTCCCTTCCACGATTCCGCGTACGCCTTGTCCGGGGATGGATTGAAAGTTCGTCGGCTCACTCAGAGTTAGCTTCTCTTCATTCGCTTTCCGGACAATCGCTGCGCCCAGGGGATGTTCGCTGGCGCGCTCCAGGCTCGCGGCCAGTCGCAGCATATCGTTGCTTGACACGCCCGGCACGTTCTGTTCGGTCGAGATTGCGACTACTTTCGGTTTTCCCTCGGTCAGCGTTCCCGTCTTGTCGAAGACGATGGTATCGACTTTCTCGAGCGTTTCTAGCGACTCGGCATTCTTGATCAGGACGCCGGCGTGAGCGCCGCGTCCGGTGCCAACCATGATGGCCATGGGCGTCGCGAGGCCGAGGGCGCAGGGGCACGCGATGATCAAGACGGCAACGGCGTTGACGATTGCATGAGCCAGACGAGGTGCGGGTCCAAAGATCGCCCACGCAATAAATGTGACGACGGCGATGGCGATAACCGTGGGAACGAACCACGCTGCAAATTTGTCGGCGAGGCGTTGAATGGGAGCGCGAGTACGCTGCGCCTGGCTCACCATCAGCACAATCTGCGCCAGCATGGTTTCGCTGCCAACACGCTCCGCCCGCATGATGAGAGATCCGTTGCCGTTGATGGTCGCGCCGATCACGCGCGAGGTGGCGGATTTCTCCACCGGGACAGATTCCCCCGTGATCATCGATTCGTCGACCACACTAGCCCCGTCAAGCACGACACCATCGACGGGAATTTTTTCTCCGGGACGGACGCGCAGCCGGTCCCCGGACTTCACTTGTTCCAGAGGCACGTCGCGCTCTGAGCCATCTTCGGAAAGCACGCGCGCCATCTTCGGACTGAGATCGAGAAGCGCGCGAAGGGCGCTCGACGTTTGGCTGCGCGCGCGGAGTTCCAGCACTTGGCCGAGTAAAACCAGCGTGACGATTGCGGCGGCGGCTTCAAAGTAAACATCCGGGCGGTCGCCCATGGTTCGAAACGACGCCGGAAAGATACTCGGGAACAATGTTGCCACAACGCTGAAGACGTAGGCGACGCCCGTGCCCATCGCAATCAGCGTGAACATATTGGTGCTGCGGTTGACGATGGAGGCCCATCCTCGCTGAAAGAACGGCCAGCCGCAATAGAGGACTACGGGAGTCGCCAGCACCAGTTCCAGCCAGGGGAGGATCGAAGTCAACGGCCAGCCGGTGATTCGGTTTCCGAAGTGCACGTCGATGCCAACCATGAGCACTCGCGGCCACAACATCGTGCCCATCGCGATCGCGAGTAACGGCGCGGTCAATGCCACGCCAATCCAAAAGCGGCGCGTCATGTCGCGAAGTTCGGGATTGTCTTCGTCGATCGTGGCCGTGCGCGGTTCGAGGGCCATGCCGCAAATAGGACATGCGCCGGGCCCGTCGCGCACGATCTGGGGATGCATCGGGCACGTGTATTCAGTTTTGGTCACGCGCGGCGCGGGAGTTTCGGGGTCCAGCGCCATTCCACATTTCGGACAGCGACCGGGGCCGATTTGGTGAACCTCGGGGCACATCGGGCAGACGTAGGCTCGCGTGTCTTTCTTCGGCGCACCAACTGTAGAGGATCCAGAAGGTTCAGCCGCGGCGGGCACTTTCTTAATGCCGGCAGTTTGCGCTCCGCCCAGAGCACCGAGAGCAACAAAAGCCGATCCCATGGCCTTCGGCGGGGAAGAAAGTATTTTCTTGGGATCGGCTTGGAACTTCGCGAGGCATCCGGCACAACAGAAGAAATATTGCTTGCCGCCGTGCTCGGTCTTGAAGCGAGCAGTCGCCGGATTGACATCCATCCCGCAGACGGGGTCTTTCTCTTTCTCTTGGGACGGAGCGACGCCACCGGCAGGATTCTTATCCATAAGTTTGGTTGCCGAAAGTTTATCCGAAATCTGAGCTTGCCGATGGAACCCGAACTGTTCGCGGCCGGGACGCGCAAATGTCTTTGTCGGAACGCAACAAATGGCACTTGGCGTAAACCTTCACCTATTAGATACTCAGAGAGGAACACTCGAACCTTTCCTAATCATTTTTAATTGTTCAGGAGAATGCGATGACATATCTGGAGGCCGCGTTTCGCTATTTGACCCAGCCGGGCGAAGCCGAGTTGCGGGCGATTGATAGCGTGCGCGAAGTGTATGGGATTCAGCGCGTCCAGTTCAACGAGAAGGAACGGACGGTGCGGGTGCTATTCGACGCCTCGCGACTCAAGGCAGATGCGGTCGTGAAGTTGCTGCGCCAGGCCGGCATCGACGTGCAAGAACAGCTGATTTTGGCGTAGGTTGTTTCCCTACACACGGGCACACCGATAGCTTTGTTCAGCGGGAGCATTCAGTGGTTGGTCGGCAAAAGGGGGAGGCGGGGGAGAACGCGGGGAAAGATCAGAAAGCGCTCCGTCCGCTTCTAGACCTTTAGCCTGACTACCACTTCCAGGAGGTTCATCGGGGGAGGGTTCCGAAACGGGACGGAGCGCGCCTGAGACTGGCTAAAGTGCAAGGGGCATTCGGAAAGACCTCTGGCCGAAGTATTTTCCCAAATGCCCCGTTGCGCGCCACTTCGTCTGAACTAGATGAAGCATGTTGCGTGCCATTTCTAAATTGTTGGCAACACGTGAATCGCCGGCTTGCGAGCGGGTAGGTTTTGCGTTAGAAGCGGAAACTTTTACGTTGCTCCGCAATTGCGGATGTTGAGTCGTATTCTCGGCGTCCAGTGCGGCATTTGAGCGGTGAAAAAATGCGTGCGATTCCGGTCAAACGCAGCCCTCAAATTTTGGCAATTATTTTGATGATCATATTTAGTGATCAAAGGGATGCCAGAGTTGGGCGAAACATTCTGATTCCGATATAATTCTACAAATCGCACAGACAACTGTGTCGGACGCGCCCGTAGCTCAATTGGATAGAGTGCTTGGCTACGAACCAAGAGGTTGGGAGTTCGATTCTCTCCGGGCGCACCATTTCTTCTACCTCGTATTCATGGGCGTAGGTCAAGAATTGCCGTAGACAAAGGCCTTACCGTTCATGCCATTCGTCACGGGTGGGGCGAATCACCCCTCCTAAATGAAAACCCTCTTCAAGCAGCTTTTCAGCCTCGCGACGGGCTCGCTCGTACGCGTCTTCTTCGCCTACAAGAATTTCGATCTGCTGGGCTAGGAGACCACTGAGGGAGGTGGCGCGACGAGCTGCCAGAATCCTCGCCTTCCGCAGCGTCTCGCAACTCAATCTGATAGTTACGTTTTGTTTTGTTGTCATCTTGTCCGAGCAGAACACGTGTAACGCAACAACTGCGCTTTACCTATAGATTCGGCACACTAACCCTATCCCTTCAGCTTAGCCAGAGAAAGTCCACTCAAACCTTCACCCTCCAACACGCCGTATGGCAGCCGAGTCCAAGACCACGTTCTTCACTTGCTCGAACGCCTTCGAGGCCGGATCGATCAAATCGAAATGGCTGGCCTTCGGAATCTCGAGAATCTCTACCCCCTCGCCAGCTTTCTTTTTCGCGGCGACGTAATCGCGGCTGAACTCCGGAGGAACTGTGTCGTCCGCCAATCCATGAATGAGCCACTGGCGGGCGCGGGGAATGGGGAGTTCCGTCGGATCGGCTTCGCGGTAATGATCCGGCACCGCCTCTGGAGTGCCACCGAGAGACTCCGCGACAGCATCGTGGCTCAGGTGCAACGTGAAGGCTTTCTTTAAGTCGACAACGCCAGCGAGCGAGATGACGCTTGAGATCTTGCTTTCGTGTGCCGCCAGGCAGAGCGCCAGCTGCGCTCCGGCGGAATGGCCCATGACGACGAGACGATTGGGATCAAGATTGAAATGCGACCGCTGCTGGAGAATAAATCGATAGGCCGCGCGGATGTCTTCGAACGTTCCCGGCCATCCGCCGCCGGCGTTGCCAACACGCCGGTACTCGATGTTGAAGGTGGCGAATCCCGCCATGCGCAACGCTTCGCAGAGCTGACCGGCATGGCCGAGATCGTATTTGGCCCGCCAGTAGCCGCCGTGAATATTCAGCAGGACGGCGTGCGGTCCTTTCGCGCGGGGAATCCGCACCTCGAGAAACTGATTCGGATCCGCCCCATAGGCGACGCGATCGTCCGGCGGCGGCTGCGGCCGGCTCAGAATGTCTTCGGCGGACACCGGCGAATCTCCGAGCAAGGCTAGCCCTGCTTCAGCTTCAGTTTGCTCTTGTTGTCTTCAATGAAAGTCTTGAGATCGGGAGCGGCGTCGAGTAGCCGCGTCCACTGCTCGTAGTAGAGGGTGACGGGGAAGCGGCCGAGTCCGTAGACACTGACTCCACCTTTTTCGCTGACGCGGAATTCCATGGCGCCAGTTTTTTTCTTCGTATCCACCTGCTTCTCGAGATCGGCCAGGCGGGCTTTGAGTTCCTCGTAACTTGGTTCTGTCATCAATGCACCTCAATATTAGCGTTCCATTCTTTTCTATCACAGTAACAGGAAGGCGCTCGACGTCCGCCCGTCCGCTGCGCTGTAAAGTTCAGTTGTGGTGGTTACTCTCATTCTTAATCACCACTCCGCCTTTCATGACGAAGTTTGCATGTTGCAGTGCGGACGCGTCCTTCAGCGGATTCCCGGGAACGGCAATGATGTCGGCAAATTTTCCCTTCTCCAGGGTGCCGATGCGGTCTTGCCAGCCGAGCAACTCGGCCGCGTTCTTTGTGGCAGCGCGGATGATCTCCATCGGAGGCATTCCCTCTTCGGCGTAGGCCGCCACCATGTCGAGACTGGCTTGGCCCCGATTCTGATGCGGCATGGTCAAGTACATGTCGGAGCCGGCCGCAATCGGCACGCCGAACTTTCGGGCGCGTTGCAGGCGGTCGCGATTGCCGACGACGCTGGGCTTGATCCACTTGTCCTGGTCGGCAAGTTCTTCGGGCGTGGGTTGGCGCTCACCAAACACCATGTCGAGATATTCCTGCCGGGTGCCATCGGTCGGCACCAGAAAAATATGTTTCTGCGCCATCATTTTCAGTTCATCGTCCGAAATTGTGTAAGCGTGCTCGATGGAATCCACGCCAGCTTCGACTGCGACACCGACTGCCTTTACGCCGATGGCATGGGCGGCTACTTTCACACCGCTGGTGTGGGCTTGATCGACGATGGCCTTCATCTCGTCGAGCGTAACGTCGGCAGGACTTCCATTGACGATGACCTTGATGCAATCGGCTCCGCTGTAGAGCGCCTGGCGAACCGCTTGCCGCGCGCTTTCTGGGCCGTTGAGCGTGACGTATTCCTGTTCGATGATGGATTGAGCCTCGGGTATGAGCCGTCCGAACTGGCCGCCGGGTGCGGCAAGAGCCCGGGTCGAGGCGATAATGCGCGGCCCGGGAAGCCATCCGCGATTGATAGCATCGCGGAGAGCAATATCTCCGTTGACGCCTGAGTTGCCCACATCGCGCACGGTCGTGATGCCGGCCTCGAGGTCTTCGCGCGCGAGTTTGGCTCCCAGCAACGCACGCTCGGCCGTGCTTTCGGTGGCGACGACTTTCAACATCTCGACGTCTTGCAGACTGACATTCCTGCCGTCCATTTCAAGCAATAAGTGCGTGTGCGCGTCGATCAGGCCGGGTAACAGAATCGAATCGCCAAGGTCGATGACGGTAGCTCCGGCGGGAACGGGCAAACGGGAGCCGACAGCGGTAATTTTTTCGCCGTCGATGAGGATGACCGCGTCGGGTATCGCTGTGTCGCTTTTTCCATCGATGAGCAGAGCGGCACGGATGGCGATCGTGTGGAACGAGTTCGGGAGGTTCGGATCTTTTTGATCTTGTGCTTGTGCCGTAAGGCAGACTGCACTCAGCATAGTGATCAGAAAGTAGAACTTTATTGTTCTCATAAGTTGGTTTGCCCACTGACCTCGAGAAACGGTCGCTCTGGCGTAAACGATTCTAAGCTTTGCGATTCTGTGGGATTCTACGTTGGGTATGCTTTGCTCCCTTTGAAGATGCAAAAGCTTACACTTTCCCTCCAAGACGCGCGAGCGGGTGCCCCGTATCTCTATCACTCTGAAGATAGTTATGTCCTCAGAGGGAACGGCACATAGTTTGCTAAAATAGAGGCACACACAGCCGCAATTCAGGGAGAAACTCAGAAATGGCGAAAAAGAACTCATTGCTCGAAAGCATACCGGTCCTGATCTTGTTGGGACTGCTCGCGGGAGCGATCGGCGGCGCTGGAATTGGTATCATCCAGTCGCGGCCGTCATCGTCGGCAACCAGCGCTCCTGGTAAGTAGTTTCGCGGCTCGGTGATTTTTCCGCAACACGGCCCATAGTCAGCCACGGACTCCACTTCCCTGTTCGTTTAGCCTGCTCGTCGAGTTCGCTCTTTGCGGGGCGGTCGTTATTCTGGCGCTTTCCGCGCGCCCCGCTTACCCTCCGCCCGCGACCGCTGTCAGCTCTGGCGCATCCAATGCGTGGGAAAATACTGGATCACTCCTCTCTTGGCAAAAGATAAAAAGCTCGCATCCACCGTAGTTGTGCAGAACGCTCTCGAAATCTTCCATCCCGCCGTCCGGGATTGGTTTGAAGCGGTCTTCCCAGCGCCGACAGCTCCCCAAATTGCGGGCTGGCCAGCAATTGCGCGCGGCGAAACAACATTGATTCTGGCTCCGACTGGCAGTGGCAAGACTCTCGCCGCTTTTCTGTGGTGCATCAATCGCCTGATGTTCTCAGCCGTCCCCGAGAATTCGAAACGCTGCCGTGTTTTGTATATTTCGCCGATCAAGGCTCTAGCCGTAGATGTGGAGCGCAATTTACGCGCTCCGCTCGTGGGCATCGCGCAGGCCGCACAACGGCGCGGAGAGCCCTTTCACGAGCCCTCAGTTTCGATTCGGACGGGCGATACGCCGCAGGCCGAGCGGGCGCGATTTGCGCGCAATCCTGCCGACATTCTGATTACAACTCCAGAGTCACTCTATTTTTTGCTTACGTCGAACGCTCGCGAAGTCCTGAAAAGTGTGGAAGTCGTCGTTCTCGACGAGATTCATGCCCTGGTGCCGAGCAAGCGGGGATCGCATCTCGCCCTCTCCGTCGAACGGCTGCAACACCTCGTGGGGCGCCCGATTCAACGCATTGGACTTTCGGCAACCCAGCGGCCGCTGGAGGAAGTCGCCCGCTATCTCGGCGGTGCCGAGACCGAAAACAACGGCAAGGTCGAGAACGAGTCAAAGTCGAAGGCCAAGCGAACTTCGAAGTCACGCTCCAAATCGTCAGAGGAACCCAGCCGCACGAAAAGTTCGGCAGACACGGCCGAGCTCGCCGTCACCATGGCTGACAGCATCCCCGATGAGGCTCTCTCAGAGTTCGAGACGGGCGCATTCGCCCCCGTTTACCGGCCGGTCACGATCGTCGATGCCAGCGCTCCAAAGCAACTTGACCTGCGAGTGGAAGTTCCGGTTGAAGATATGGCGAGCCTCAACGACCTTGAGACGCTGCCGAGCGGTCCAGCGTCGCAAGGCCCCAAGCGCAATTCGATCTGGAGCGCGATTCATCCCAAGTTGGTGGAGTTGGTACGCGCGCATCGTTCGACGTTGATTTTCGTCAACAGCCGCCGCCTCGCCGAGCGCATTTCGGGAGCGATGAACGAACTCGCCGGCGAAGCCCTGGTTCGCGCCCATCACGGCAGCGTAGCCGTAGCGCAACGCAAGGAGATTGAAGACAAACTAAAGCTGGGCGAGCTGCGCGGCATTGTCGCAACTTCTTCCCTCGAGTTAGGCATCGACATGGGCGCAATCGACCTGGTTATCCAGATCGAATCGCCACCATCGGTCGCGAGCGGAATGCAGCGCGTTGGGCGGGCGAGCCACCATGTGGGCGCGGTGAGCAACGCGGTCATCTTTCCAAAATTTCGCGGCGACTTAATTTCGTGCGCGGCAATTACGCGCGCCATGTATCGGGGGCAAGTGGAATCGGTGCACTATCCGCGAAACCCGCTCGATGTGCTGTCGCAGCAAATTGTCGCTGCCGTCGCGATGGACGATTGGGCGGTCGACGATCTCTTTGACTTGATCCGTTCAGCTGCTCCTTACGCGGCCTTGACGCGATCGATTTTCGAAAGCGTGCTCGATATGCTTTCGGGGCGCTATCCCTCGGAGGAGTTTGCCGAACTGCGTCCGCGTATCACCTGGGACCGGGTCGGCAACAAGCTGACGACGCGGCAGGGATCGCAGCGAGTCGCGATCATCAACGGCGGCACAATTCCCGACCGCGGGCTCTACGGAGTATTTCTGGCCGGCGCCACGAAGGGAGCGCGCGTCGGCGAGCTCGACGAAGAGATGGTCTTTGAGAGCCGCAACGGAGACACGATTGTCCTCGGTGCTTCGACCTGGCGTATCGAAGAAATCTCGCACAATAAAGTTGTAGTCTCGCCCGCTCCGGGAGAGCCCGGCAAAATGCCTTTCTGGCGCGGTGATTCGGCTGGGCGCCCAGTGGAATTCGGTCGGCACATTGGCGAGATGTCTCGCGAACTTCTGCGCCTGCCGCGGCCAGTGGCCTTCACCAAATTGGTGGAGGAGCACAGCCTCGATGCAACGGCTGCCGAAAATCTGCTGCGGTATCTAGAGGATCAGGTCGCGGCCACCGGCCGGATTCCGAGCGACGAAGATATTGTGATTGAAACTTGCCGCGACGAGATGGGCGATCGCCGCGTGTGCGTGCTGACTCCGTTCGGAAGCGCCGTTCATGCGCCGTGGTGCATGGCGGTCACCGCGAAACTGCGCACGGAGTATGGCTTTGAAGTCGAATCGATGTGGACGAACGATGGTTTCGTGTTGCGGCTGCCAGATAGTGATGAGCCGATTCGTCCCGAAGATTTGCTGCCTTCTCCGGCGGAATTTAAAGAGTTGGTGCTGCGGCAACTGGGCAGCACTTCCCTCTTCGCCGCCAAGTTTCGTGAAGCAGCGAGCCGCGCGCTGTTGCTGCCCAAACGACGGCCAGGGGTGCGCGCTCCATTGTGGCAGCAGCGCAAACGTTCGGCTGATTTGCTCGCCGTAGCCTCGCGATTTTCTACCTTTCCGATTCTGCTGGAAGCGTATCGCGAATGCATTCGCGATGTCTTCGATCTGCCCGCGGTCGCGTCGATTCTCGCCGGAGTGCAGCGTGGTTCGATTCGTGTGACGAACGTCGAATCGACAAAGCCCTCGCCTTTTGCGGCGTCTTTACTTTTTTCTTATGTCGCGAACTATATCTACGATGGCGACGCCCCGCTGGCCGAACGGCGCGCGCAGGCTTTGTCCATCGACCAGTCGCAACTTGAGGAACTGCTCGGCGACAACGATCTGCGCGAGCTTTTGGATCTGGCTGCGCTGGACGAGGTCGAAGCACGGTTGCAGGCCCTCGACCCGGAGTATCACGCGCGGCATGCGGACGGTGTGCATGACCTGCTCTTGAAGCTTGGCGACCTGACCGAGTCCGAATTAGCAGCACGCACCGAAAACGCGGCGGTTGCAGCCACGATCACTGAACTGGTCAACGCGCGTCGTGCAGTACGAGTTCGCATTGCCGGAGACACGCGCTACATTCCCGTCGAATATGCAGCCCGTTATCGAGATGCCTTGGGCACGCCTCTTCCTCCAGGATTGGCCGATACCTTTCTCGAAGAGTCGGCAGACCCTCTGCGCGAACTTGTGCGGCGCTATGCTCGCACTCACGGACCTTTTACTGCCGCCGATGTTGCGAGTCGTTATGGCCTGCCACTTGCGAAGGTTGAAACATGCCTTCGCGCTCTCCATGGTCTGGGCAAGTTGTTGGAGGGAGAGTTTCGGCCCGGCGGCACGCATCGGGAATGGTGTGATCCCGATGTGATGCAGCAGGTTCGGCGCAAGAGTCTTGCGCGCTTGCGGCGGGAGATTGAACCGGTCGAGCAGAATACGTTTGCGCGCTTCATGGCGCGCTGGCAGGGCGTTGCCGTACGAAGACGCGGCGTGGATGCGCTCCTCGACACGGTGGAAAGCCTGCAAGGCGCCGCTCTGCTCGCTTCCGAACTCGAACGCGAGATCCTTCCGGCGCGTATTGCCAACTATCAGGCTACCGATCTCGACGCGGTGATGGCGTCGGGACAGGTCGTGTGGGTAGGCATCGAGCAGATCGGAAATCGCGACGGCCGGGTGACGCTCTACCTCACCGAATCGCTGCCACTCTTACTCGCTCCCATGGATGTTGGCCGCGAGCCGCTCGCACTGTCGGAGCGGGCGCAGAAGATCACGGAATTTCTGGCGCGAAGCGGGGCGTCATTTTTCGCCAGTATTCACGCGGGTGTAGGCGGTGGATTTCCCGGCGAGACGCATGACGCTCTAGGGGAGCTGGTTTGGGCCGGACAAATCACGAACGACACGTTTCATCCGCTGCGCGCACTGTTGCGCTCGAATGCCAGTAAGCGCGAAAAGCGGGAGCAGGTGAATAGCGTGCCGCCGGGATCTCCTGAATTCTTGCGACGTTTGCGTTCGCGATCTGGAACTCCGGCACAAGGGCGATGGTCGCTGATCCGGCAACAAGGAGTGGCATCGAGTTTCTTTGGCTCTACTCTCGCCACGCCGGATTTGGGCGCCACTCCAATCACAGTCACGCAATGGAGCGCGAACATCGCTCAGCAATTATTGGTCCGGCACGGTATCGTGCTGCGCGAGACGGCAATTGCGGAAAATATTCCCGGCGGATATCCGACCATCTATCCGGCGCTAAAGACGATGGAAGATGGTGGATGGGTGCGCCGCGGCATGTTTGTCGGCGGGCTGGGCGCTGCGCAATTTGCCATGCCCGCTGCAGTCGATCGGCTGCGCAGCTTGCGTTCCGAACGCGAAGCCTTGGATGTGCTGTTTCTGGCAGCGACAGATCCGGCGAATCCTTATGGCACGGTGCTTCCCTGGCCACGCAAAGATGGCGACGCGACGCCAGCTGATCCCGCGAACTTGGCTGATGCCAACGTGGGCACCGCGGACGACGGAGTTTCTGCAATGACCGCGGACGCGATTGCTGCGGACGGCAATAGCGCGGTCACTTCCCACGGCATGTCGCGCACCAGCGGCGCCGGAGTGGTTCTGATCAATGGAAGCCTGACGGCCTTTCTGCGGCGCAGGAGTCAGGAAGTACAAGTGTTCTTGCCTGAGTCGGAGCCCGAACGGACCCGCTTCGCTCGCGAACTCGCGAAAAAGTTCGCCGAGATCGCCATCCAGCGCCAAGGGGGTAAGACCGGATTTCTGATTGGAACGATTAATGCGGAACCGGCGCGGCAGCATTTCATGGCGCGTTTCCTGGAGGCTTCTGGCTTTGTGAATACCGCGGTCGGCTTTCAAATGCGCAGGATCACACCGCTGGCAATGCCGGGCAATCTCGACAGCGCCGCGATCGAGATAGACGAAGACTCCGACGACGAAGAAATTCTTTCCGATGCGAATTCCGACGCGCCCGAGACTGCCTGATGCCCGAGGGAGACACCATCTTCCGCGCGGCGCGCACCCTGAACCAGGCGCTGGCCGGCCAACTCGTCACGGGATTTGAAACCCAACTGCCCAAGCTTTCGCGAGTCGATTTCGATTCGCCTCTCGCTGGCCGAACCGTCGAAAAAGTGGAATCGCGGGGCAAATGGATGCTCATGCATTTCTCCGGCGACCTGATTCTGTTGACACACATGCTGATGAGCGGCAGTTGGCACATCTACCGCCCGGGAGAGTCTTGGCAGCGGCGGCCGCTCGACATGCGAGTCATGATCAAGACGGCGAAGATTTGGGCGGTGGCGTTCAACGTTCCGGTGGCAGAATTTCACACCTCCGACACATTGCCTCGCCGCGACGGCTTTCGAACCCTCGGCCAGGATGTGCTCGCGCCTGAGTTCGATCCGGCGCAATCGATCGCGAAGCTGCGTTCTCATGGCGATCTCGAAGTCGGCGTAGCTCTGCTGACCCAGTCCATCATGGCCGGGATGGGCAACGTTTTTAAGTCGGAAGTGTGTTTTGCCTGCGGTGTGAATCCATTTCGCAAAGTTGCCAGCTTGCGCGCCGAAGAACTAGCCTGCCTGGTCGACACGGCAAGAAAGTTCCTGCTGGCCAACGTGGGCGAAGCTTCTGGCGACGGCATTGTCACCTACATGGGAATGCGCAGAACAACCGGACGCGCCAATCACGAAGAGCGCTTATTCGTTTACAAGCGGCGCAACGAGCCCTGCCGCCATTGCGGGACGTTGATCCAATCGCGCAAGCAAGGCCTCGACGCGCGCACGACATTCTGGTGTCACCAATGCCAGCCGATCACCGAGGGGTAGTCACGCGTTCCCGACAGCGAGATCCTAACGACTAACGACCAACAGCAATCGACCAGCGACGGCTCCTACAAATGCGCCAACCCCCGCTGCAGCGCCGTTACCACGGCCTGCGTTCGATCCTCCACATTCAATCGCATGAGGATGGCACTCACGTGACTCTTCACCGTCGCCTCGGTGATGCCCAGCAGTTGCGCGATGTCTTTGTTGCTCTTGCCGCCCACCAGAAGATTCAACACTTCGAGTTCGCGTGCACTCAAATCGGAGTCCGGCATGCGCGACGCCAGGGCATGAGCCACGGGAGGAGGCAGAAACCGTCTGCCACTATGCACGCGTTGCAGGGCCTCAACCAGCACCTGGTATGGCATTCCCTTAATAATGTAGCCTTGCGCCCCGGCCTCTAGAGCGCGGTGGATGTCTTCGTCTCCATCGTAAGTCGTGACCACGATGAAACGGGCGCTCGGGTGCGTCGCGCGGATGGCCGTAATCGCCGCCACGCCGCTCATCCCCGGAAGACGCAAGTCCATAAGAGTTACATCGGGCTTGTATTTCGGAAATAGGGTCACTGCTTCTTCCCCGGTCTCCGCCTGAGCCACCACCGTCATATCCGATCGCGCATTGACGATGGCTGTGATTCCAACCCGCAGCAGCGGATGATCGTCGACGATCATCACTTTCATTTTCTCGGGCGGCTTCACAGCGTCACCTCCGGCATCTCGTTTTTGCGCGCCGCCGCGACCGTTCGCGGCACTTCAATGATCAGATCGGTTCCGGCATCGATCCGGCTATTCAGAATAAATTTCCCGCCGATACGTTCCACGCGCTCGCGCATGCCCAGCAACCCGTAATGTCCCGCGGATGACGATGGTGGCAAAGTCGCGTAAGAGAATCCAGACCCATCATCGCTGATTTTCACCAGGCAACGTTGGTCCTCAAAGCACACCTCAACCTGCACGCGGCTTGGCTGGCCGTGGCGCACGGCGTTGTACAGCGCCTCCCGCGTCACCATCAGCACGTCATGCACTGTCGATTGATCGAATCCGAATGGTTTGCCGACCACTCGAAACTCCACCGGTATGCCAAACTCCCGCCCGATTTGCTGAGCTGTCCCCTCAAGCTGCGGAGCGAGGCTCGCCACCGCGCCTGAATTCTGGCGCAGGTTCCATACTGCCTCGCGCGCTTCGTTAATCGTCGACCGGATCTGCGTGCGCGCATATTCCAGCAGATCGTGCCCGTTGCTACCGCCCGCGCTGCCGATACTCGACTGCGCCTCAAGCAGCGCCGAGACGCCGACGCAGCCTTGAATCAACGTGTCGTGCATCTCGCGCGCCAGCCGGTTCCGCTCGTCAAGCACGGCCTGAAAGCGCGAACGGAGTTGTCGCAACCGCAGCTGGTAAATCCCGAGGACGGCACCCGCAGCGAGCACAAGACACAACGCGAGGAACCAAAGCGTGCGATAAAAATGCGGCTCCTGCACAATCTCCAATGAAGTTTCAGCAATCTGTGCCGGATTGTTCATCTCGTAGGCCGCCACGCGAAAATGATAGCGGCCCGGTGGAAGGTTGGTGTAATACGCAGTGCGTGCCGCCGACGCTTCGCTCCAATTTTTGTCGAAACCATCGAGGATGTAGCGGAAATTGATGCGTTCTTGTGAGCGCAGCAGAACAACGCCGTAATGCAATTCCAGCTTTGCGTTAGTCGGTTGCAGCGAAATCCGGCTTGCAGCGGGAGCTTGCAGGCCATCCACCAGAACGCGATCGATGACCACTGGCGCCGGATTCGAAGGCGGAGGCTGATCGGTCGCAACGCGCACGGGTCCTTTACTGCTCGGGAACCAGACTTCCCCTTGCGCGGTGAGAATGCCAGCTGGTTTCTCGCCGCCGCACATCTGAATCGTTTCGAGTCCTTCGGAGATTCCATACAGCGTGACCGGCACGCGAATCTCCGGATGATCGGTCAGCTTCTCAAGATCACGGCGATTCATCACAGAAATGCCGTTCGGCCCGCTTACCCAGAGGTTGCCATTGTGGTCCTCGACGAGTTCGTAAATGCTGTTGCTCGCCAGACCCTGCGCCACGGTGTAATGCGTGAGTTTGCCTCGTTGCCAGCGATAGAGGCCGCCAGTGCGGGTTCCGAACCACAAGCCGCCCTCGGGATCCTGATGGATCGCCCAGACTTTTTCCTCCAGCAGCGCACGCACCGCGTCATCGCTGACAAACTTGTCGTCATGGATGTGGCTGACCCCGCGATCAGTGCCGATCCACAGATCTCCGTTGCGATCTTCGAGAAGAGATCGCGTACTGAAATAAGAGAGCCCGTCCTTCATTTGGTAATTGGTCAAGCGGCCATTTGCCCAGCGGCTTACGCCTTCGTCAGTCGCGATCCAGACGCTACCATCGCGGCTTTGCAGAAAGGCGCGCACGAAGTTATTGACCAGCCCCTGTCCGGTTGTGTAATGGACGAGTTGCGCGCCGACCTGGTGGTAGGCGCCGCGGCCGTCGGTCCCAATCCAAAGCGTGCCTTCGCGGTCCCGAAAAACATTGCGAACCCGCACGCCGGCCAGCGCCGGAAATTGGTACGGAGTGGCGCGATCTTTCTCAAAGCGAAAAAGGTTGGCGGCGGCAATCCAGACATCGCCATCCACGTCCTGATAAACCGTTTCCGCGTCGGAATCGGAAGCGTCGGGCAATGCCACCGTACGCACAGGAGTTTTGCTGAGTCGCAGCATGCCCGCCTGCGTGCCCACCCATATATTGTTCTCGACATCTTCAAACAGGTTCAGGACGGTGTTGCTCGGCAGCCGTGTCGGAGCGGTGATCTCTGAAAACTGCTGATGACTATAAATATGGAGCCCGTGTCCGATCGTACCGATCCACAGCCGGCCGTCAGAAGTCTCGCGCAGAAAGCGAACCGTGCCATCGAATCCCTTAACGCGCTGAAAGCTTCTCGGCTTCTCTTTTAGCGCTCTATTTTGCGATTCGCCGGAAGACTGCTCTGGAAGCAGCCGCTGCAGCCCAGAGACGGTGCCGACCCAAACCGTTCCGTCTTCGGTTTCGAGAATGGATTTGACACGGTTCTGGCTGGCCTCGCCCTCCAGGTGATATTCCGTCGCCGACGAGCCTTCCAGCCTCAGCAGTTTTGATCCGCCGACCCACAAGTGCCCGCTGCGATCTTCGTGAAGCGCATGCACGGCGACCGAGGGGACGCAACCGGTTCCGTCGATGCGCTCGAAACGTTCTCCCGCGAGGCGAAACAGACCCTCGTCGGTGCCAATCCATATCTGGCCATTGGCGTCTTGTTCCACGCTGCGCACGAAAGCATTGGTCAGCCCGTCAGCAGCGGAGAACGCGCGAAAGACTCCGTTCTGATAGCGAATCAGCCCGCCGCCTTCGGTGCCAATCCAGAGCGCGTTGTCGCGCGAAACTTTGAGGCAAAAAATGTTGTTGTCGCGAAAGGCGGGAGTGCTTCCGCGGTCATAGAGAACAAAGCTCGCGCCATCGAAACGAAGAAGTCCGCCCGTGGTTCCGATCCAAAGATAATGGTCGGCAGTCTGCGCGAAAGCCTGCACGATCTGTTCCGGCAGCCCATCCTGCATCTGCCATTTGCGCTCGGTGTACGCGTCGAGCGGAGAAGAGGAAATGCCCTGCGAAGCAAAGGCGCAGGCGGTAAACGCGGCCAGCAACGCGAAGCTAATTCCTCTCCGGAGCACTTCCTGGGACCCTCACAATCACATCCAAACGACAGTGAAACTACTTCCGTCCTGAGGATGCAAGTGGAATTTAGCACACTCCCCACGCTTCAGAAGCGTCAGTTGCGGCGAAGCGGCGAACTGAACGCCACGTCTCGCGAAAGATAATAGGCCACTCCTACTTTTGTCGGATTCGCAATTCCAGCCCAAGGCATAAGATTCGGTCGTTCCAGCGCAGCGGAAGTGATACAGCAAGTGAGCAACGCTTCGGGCACAACTGCGACGGCTCCCAACAACTTTGGGGCTGAACGCACAATGGAGAACGCACAATGAAGAGCACCACGTTAGTGATCTTCCGCCGAACTCTGGTGGCAATTCTCTTCGCCTTTGCTTTTTGCGTTGCGGTGCCGGCGGAGGCTCAGGTCGGTCAGGCGACTGTAACGGGCACAGTCGAAGATGCCTCAGGTGCCGTGATTGGAGGAGCGACTGTCACGCTGATCGACACGACGAACCAGACGCAACGAACCGCAACCAGCGATTCCCACGGCTTTTTCTCATTTTCCAATCTGGCTGCCGCCACCTATGACGTGAAGTTCGAGAAGCCGGGATTCAGCGACCTGCGCCGCAACATTGCGATCCACATCGCCGACCACGTGGAAATTCCCAACCTTCACATGGCGGTCAAGGCCATCAACGAAACGATGACCATCACAGCGGAGGCAGCTTCCGTCACTCCCGATTCGACCGGCGAAATTTCCTACACGCTCACAGCCAAGCAGGTGCAGAACCTCGACATCCAGGGGCGCAGCGCCATCGAACTGCTGGGACTGGTTCCCGGAGCCGCCGACTCCGGCAACTTCAACAGCGACACCTATAGCGGACAGACCGCCGGCTTCACTCAGAATGCCAGCGCCTACAGCGTAAACGGCAACCGCTTCGACTTGACCCAAATCGTAAGCGGTCCTGCAAACCGAAACCAAATCCGGAGGGCGCAATTTTCACGGCGAGATCTATGGAACCGTCCGCAACAACGCCCTGGATGACACCGACTGGCGCGTAAAAAACCTCGCACTGGCCAAGCCGGACGACGGCTACTACTACGCCGGAGCCAATATCGGCGGCCCGGTGATCATTCCCGGGACCAAATTCAATAAGGACCGAGAGAAAGTCTTCTTCTTTGCCGCCTATGAGAAGGCGTTGCAGTACGTGCAGGATCCGTTGCTCGACATCCGCGAATCGGTTACTCCCACCGCAGCCATGCGCACGGGCGATTTCAGCGACACGGCTTATATGCAGAGCCTCAACGGCAACGTCGCGTATTACGCCACTACGACGCCGTGCGCCAACAACGGTAACAATCAGAGCCTGTGCACGACTCCGACAAGCGGCGTCATTAATCCAGGATCCATAGACCCGAACGGGCAGGTACTGATGAACGCGCTGCCCCTGCCCGATGCCGATCCCACCAAGACTGGCGGCTTCAACCTGGTGTCGAGCGTGGTCACTTTTCAGCCGCGCGATCAGGAGAATTTCAAGCTCGACTACAACATCAGCAACGCGAATCGCCTCTCTGCCCGTTACAACCACGAACACGAGTCGGTGCCCTTCCCCTTCGGCTACTACGACAACTTCACGCCGAGCGAGTATCCCGGCGACCAGATTGGCCGTAACTCGTCAAATTCGGTCGTGGGCAATCTTGCGACTTCCTTCAGTTCCACGCTAATCAATCAACTTACATTCGCCTACACTCGACTGAGCTTCCGCACTTACCTTAACGATGCAGCGGCCGTCTCCCGCTCAAAGTTGGGATACACCGCCCCCGACCTGTTCGCGAACGGGTCTGACATTCTTCCCAACGTCCAGCCTGCATATGGCGGTGGCGGCTACGCGTCGCTCTACCTACCCGGCGGCAGCTATCCAACGATCAACGGACCGCAGCAGATTTATGTTGTGAACGAGAACATCAGCAAAATCCTCGGCACTCACTTCCTGAAGGCCGGGGTTTACTTCGCCCACCAGCAGTTCAGCCAACTGACGCAAGGCGCCGAAAACAGCACAATAATTACGGGAGAATACAATGGCTCCTATAACACGGGAAACGCCTTCGCGGACCTGCTGACCGGGCAGATCGCGGGATACCAACAAAGTTCGAAGAACTTCATCGCCAACATGCGCGAGAAGCGCACCGACTTTTTTGTTCAGGACCAATGGAAGATTCTCCCGCGCCTGAGCGTGAATTATGGCGTGCGTATCAACCACATTGGATCCTGGTCTGAGACCGGTGGCCGTATGGTTGTCTTTGACCCGGCCTTGTATAACCCAGGTGGCACGCTGGCCGAAGCTCCCGGTCTGGTTACTCACGCAACCACCCCAAGCATCTCGATTAGCGGAGGCCGTCCGCAAGGCTTTCAGATTGCGCCTGCTGGCGGATTCGCCTGGGACTTCCGTGGCACCGGCAATACCATCGTTCGCGGAGGCTTCTCCACCAACTACTACAGCGACCCGGGCGCCAACGCCTTCTCTGCCGTCCAGGCACCGCCCAACGAAACCTTCACAACTTTCTATGGCCTAACGACAATCCCGAACATTCCGGCCATCAACACTTTTCTACCTCTCGGCTCGTATGGCATTGCAGACATGAACGATCATCGCTTGCCCGTCACTTACTCGTATACTTTGGCGGTCAACCAGGCTTTTGCCCATTCACTTCACGTGGAAATGGCATACATCGGTAATGCCTCGCACAATCTGACTGGATACGGCGTCTCCAATGCCGTCCCGGAAGGTTGCCCGCAGGAACTTGACACCATCGAAGGTTACAAAACCGGTTCTTATAACGACACTCTATGCCGGCCGTATCCTCTGGATGGCGAATTCAGCACGGTGACACACAACCTGAGCTCGTATTTCAACTCGGCGCAGGTCACAGCCTCCAAGCAAACAGGCCGCATCAACTTTTGGGCAACTTACACATACGGCAAGACTCTTGCCTACAACTGCGAAGATCCCTTTGACGAGCGCCGCTGCTACGGACCCGCTCCCTTTGATCGCAGCCAGAACCTCAATGTCTCGTACGTGATCAATCTGCCTAACATCGGCGAAAAGTATATGGGCAACAATAAGGTTCTCAACGGAATCTTCGACGGCTGGCAATTCAACGGCATCGAACAGTTCTCGTCGGGCACGCCGCTGGACTTCACGGCTTCCGGCTCGGCAAACGGCAACACCGGCAACGAATACGACGGTGTCCACAATCGGACGATCAACTTCTACGGCTCAGGCTCGAATGCGCCGGATCTTTCGAACCGAAACGTTTTGGGAACGCCGGATGAACAGGCGGTTCCGACGCTGGTTTGCAATCCCACTGCCGGCCTGCAAAGCGGGCAGTACTTCAACGCCGCCTGCTTCCAGGCGCCGCAGCAGGAAATCGTCGGCAACAATCCGAGCATTGGCACCTACCGTTTGCCCTATATCCACGGTCCGCGCTACGAGCGCGACGACATCGGACTCTACAAGGCCTTCAAGATCAGCGAAGCGAAGAGCGTCCAGATTCGCGCCCAGGCCTTCAACATAGCCAATCACCCGCTAAACGCCTTCGTCCAATACGATTCAAATCTGTATCTAGCTTTTCCCGCCTTCGGCAGCCTGCCTTCCAACACGGCAACCGCCGGATTCACGGAGAACAAGCTGGGGCACCGCACCATTCAGTTAGCTATGAAGATTTTCTTCTAGAGGTCGCGCTCGTTGGGAATCTAGTCTTGCTCAGCGCTTGTTGCTTCCGTCAAACACCGTGATCACCGGCAGCACGTTGTTGCTGTCATCAAAGAAGCTGCGCGAACTGATCGGGCTCGGAGGAACGGCTGGCTCCCACCAAAAAAGTCCTTTGCCAAAGCCGCCCGGCGTTTCCTGGACCACTCGATTCACCGCTGCGAAAAAATCCCTCTGGCCCTCGGGAGATTCTGGAAACGGCGCTTTCTTCTTCTTGATGTACTCCGTTGGCTTCCAGTTGTAGGCCGTTTCGACGACAAAAAT
>JBEKPH010000014.1:0-92584 GCA_049520915.1 Terriglobales bacterium | reverse complement strand
CAGGTGTTCGGGTTCCAGGGGAGGCAACTGGGAGCGCCCGATCGCGTTCTCGCCTGCGTCAAGCATTTCGCCGGCTATGGAGCGGCCGATGGAGGACGCGATTACGATTCCTCTTATGTGCCTGAAGAAGAAATGTGGAATGTGTACCTGCCTCCGTTCAAGGCCGCGCTGGATGCGGGCTCGGGCAGCGTGATGAGCGCCTACATGGATTTGAACGACGTGCCGGCCAGCGGGAATCCGTGGCTATTGCACGAGGTGTTGCGGTCGTCGTGGGGATTTAAGGGGTTTGTGGTGAGCGACGCCTTCGCTGTCAAGAGCCTGGTGACGCATGGATATGCCCGCGATCTGCAAGACGCCGCGCACAAAGCTTTCACCGCGGGCCTGACCATGGATATGGCCAGTGGCACCTATCTCAAATATCTCCCAATCGAAGTGCAGCAGGGACGCATCCCGGTGCAGCAGATCGACGAGGCGGTAAGGAGCGTTCTCGAGACGAAAATCCGCATGGGATTGTTTGAACATCCTTATGCCGATGAATCGCGCCTTGAGCCGACGCTGAATGACCCCATGCACCAAGAGGCGGCCCGGCGCGCGGTGCAACGGTCGGTGGTACTTTTGCGGAACGATGGCGCAGTTCTGCCGCTGGATAAGACGGGGAAGACGATCCATTCGATTGCCGTGATTGGGCCGCTGGGAGACGCGCAGGCCGATCTTCTTTCCATGTGGGGCGGGGCGGTCAAGGCAGGCGCGACCGTCAGCATTCTGCAGGGCATTCAGGGAAAAGTCGGATCTGCGGCGCACGTCGGGTTCGCTCACGGCCCCAACCTCCGGCGAAACATTCCTTCGCCGTTTGAAAATATCGACTTGTTGAAAGCGTTGAAGGAACAGCCGGAGCAAACTCCGCAGGAAGCGCAGAAGGCAATTGACGAAGCGGTATCTCTGGCGCGGCAGAGTGACGTGGCTGTGATGGTATTGGGTGAAATCGATTTGATGAGCGCGGAGTCGGCGTCGCGATCCTCGCTGAAACTATCGAACGGCCAGGAAGAACTTTTGGAGGCGGTATCCGCGACTGGCAAACCCGTCGTTCTAGTGCTCGTTAACGGGCGTCCACTCGACATTTCGTGGGCTGCCGAACATGTTCCTGCGATTTTGGAGGCTTGGTATCCGGGCAGCCAGGGCGGCAACGGAATTGCCGACATCTTATTTGGTGATGCGAATCCTTCGGCGCATTTGCCCGTCAGTTGGCCGCGCAGTACGGGACAACTGCCGATCTACTATAACCATAACCTGACGCAACTTCCTGAGACTTCGTCCGACTTCAAGTCGCGTTATTGGGATATCCTGAGCACGCCGCTCTATCCCTTCGGCTACGGTCTCAGTTATACGACGTTCGCTTTTGACAATCTGAAGGTGACGGCGACGGCGCGAGCGGGATCCGCGATCGAGGTTTCGGCTGAAGTGACTAACACAGGCAGCCGCGCGGGCGATGCCGTGGTTCAACTCTACATCCATCAGCGCGCAGGGAGTGCTTCGCGGCCGGTTCGTCAATTGAAAGGCTTTGAGCGGATTGCTCTGGAGCCGGGCGCGAAACAGACGGTGCGTTTCACGCTGGGGAAGGATGAGTTGCAATTTTGGAGCCCGCTGGAGAAGAAATGGGTGATCGAGCCGGAACAGTTTGACGTTTGGGTTGGAGACAATTCGAGCGCGGCGACGCATGCGGAGTTCCGGCTAACTCAGTAACGTTACATCTCGAATTTGCTGGATGATCGAGGGCCTGCTCGTCTCGTCGCCCCGTTGCGACGAGCGGGTTCGGCGAGGCGTAATTCAGCTCTATTGGCGCGCCGTCGGAATCTCCGCGGCAGGCGGGGTCGCAATCGGAGCCATGGTTTCGGCTTCGGAAGGCATTTGCGGCAGGGGGCCCTCGAGCGCAATGCTCAGCACCTGGTCCATGTTATCGACGAAGTGCAACTTCATGGCGGTGCGCAGGTTTTCCGGAACTTCGGCTACGTCTTTTTCGTTTTCCTGAGGCAGAATCACTTCGAATAAGCCGGCGCGATGGGCGGCAAGCAGTTTTTCTTTCAGGCCGCCGATGGGCAGCACTTTGCCGCGGAGTGTGATCTCTCCGGTCATCGCGATATCGCGGCGCACGGGAATTCGGCTGAGCGCGCTGGCCAACGCGGTGGCGATGGTGATGCCTGCGGATGGGCCGTCTTTGGGAATTGCGCCTTCGGGCACGTGTACGTGGATATCGAAGTTGCGGTAGAAATCGCGAGGCAGTCCAAGACGTGCGGCACGCGAGCGGATGTAGGACATGGCGGCTTGCGCCGATTCTTGCATCACGTCGCCGAGTTTGCCGGTGAGTGTGAGCTTGCCTTTACCGTCGACCACCATGGCTTCGGTGCTCAGGATCGAGCCGCCCACTTCGGTCCAAGCCAAGCCGGTTACGAGACCGACTTCACTCTTCTCGTGTGCCAAGGTGTCGCGGAACTTCAGGATGCCGAGGTAGTCGCCAATTTTGTCCGCCTGAATCGCGGCCGAGAAGGTGGCGCCCTCTTTCACGACTTTGCGCGCAACTTTGCGGCAGACATTGCCAATTTCGCGCTCCAGGTTTCTCACCCCGGCTTCGCGCGTAAAGCCACGAATGATCTGCCGGATGGCGTCGTCGGAGAACTGAATGTTGGCGTCGGTCAGTCCTGCTTGCGCCATCTGCTTCTTGACCAGAAACTGCTTGGCGATTTCAACCTTCTCGTGCTCGGTGTAGCCATGCAGGCGCAGCACTTCCATGCGATCTTGGAGAGCGGCCGGAATGGTGTGCATCACGTTAGCGGTGGCGACAAAAAACACCTGCGAGAGGTCGTATTCCACGTCGAGATAGTGATCGACGAACATGAAGTTCTGTTCGGGATCGAGCACTTCGAGAAGCGCGGCGGAAGGGTCGCCCCGGAAGTCCATCGACATCTTGTCGACTTCATCGAGCATGAAGACAGGATTCTTGGTGCCGGCCTTTTTCATCATCTGGATGATCTGACCGGGCAGGGCACCGATATAGGTGCGGCGATGGCCTCGAATTTCAGCTTCGTCGCGCACTCCGCCGAGGGACATGCGGACGAATTTGCGGCCGGTGGCCTTGGCGATGGACATTCCTAGCGAAGTTTTGCCGACGCCGGGAGGTCCGACAAAACAGAGAATCGAGCCTTTGGGATTCTTTACTAATTGGCGGACGGCGAGAAATTCAAGGATGCGCTCCTTGATTTTCTCCAGTCCATAGTGATCTTCGTTCAGAACTTTTTCGGCGCGGGAGATGTTGCGAATTTCTTTGGAGCGCTTCTTCCAGGGCACAGCCAAGAGCCAGTCGAGATAGTTGCGCGAGACGGTGGACTCGGCGGACATGGGAGGCATCGCTTCCAGCTTTTTGAGTTCCTGAATCGCCTTGTCTTTGACTTCCTTCGGCATGCCAGCGGCTTCGACTTTTTTCTTAAGTTCGTCGAATTCGCTTTTTTCGCCGCGTCCCAGTTCTTTCTGGATAGCCTTGATTTTCTCGTTGAGGTAGTACTCTTTTTGCGCCTTCTCCATCTGGCGCTTAACGCGCGACTGGATGGTGCGATCCATGTTGAGCTTTTCGATTTCGACGTCGAGGACGTCGCCGATACGGTTCAGGCGCTCGGCGGGGTCGAAGATTTCGAGCAATCCCTGTTTTTCTTCGATCGAGAGTTGCAGGTTGGCGGCGATGGTGTCGGTCAGTTTGGCTGGATCTTCCATGCGCACAGCGGCGATCATGGTCTCGTAGTTCAGCGACTGGCAAAGTTTGACGTATTGCTCAAACATTCCGGTGACGCGTTGCATTCCGGCTTCGATCTGCGCCGTGGTTTCGGTGGCGTAGCGAGCTACGCGGACCGTTGCCTGGAGATACCCGTCTGTCTCGACGACTTGGAGCGTTTTGCCGCGTTCGATACCTTCAACCAGAACTTTAATGTTGCCGTCGGGGAGCTTGAGGCTCTGCACGATATTGACGATGGTGCCAACCTGGAAAATGTCTCCGGCTTTGGGTTCGTCGATGCTAGCGTCGTGCTGGGTGGCGAGAAAGATCTTCTTGTCGCTAGCCAGAGCCTCTTCGAGGGCACGAACGCTGGACTCGCGGCCCACGACGAACGGCGTCATCATATACGGAAAGATGACTACGTCCCGAATGGGCATCATCGGCAGTTTCTTGCTCTCGAACTTCTCTTTGGAACTGGGGTTCGACAAAATACAGTCTCCCGTCTCTGGTCTTATTGGATCGTCGTTGGTCGTTAGTCGTTAGACTCCAGTCGTTCACGGTTTCAGTTCGCGAACGACTAGTGACTGATGACTAAGGACCAGTTCAACTGGCCGCTTTCTCGATCATGGCCAGCGAGACATTGCGCTTTTCCACCATCTCGCGGGTCACTTCAAATTCCTTAACCTTCTTCTGGCTGGGCAGACTATACATCAGCTCCAGCATGAGCTCTTCGAGAATCATGCGCAAGCCGCGGGCACCGACCTTGCGGGCCATAGCTTGACGGGCAATGGCCCGGTTCGCATCGTCGCTGAATTTCAGCCGCACATTCTCGAACTCGAACAACCGCTGATATTGTTTCACAATGGCGTTCTTGGGACGCGTCAGAATCTCGACCAGCGCGTTCTCGTCCAACTGCTGGAGCACGCCCATGACGGGCAAGCGGCCGACAAATTCGGGAATCAGGCCGAATTTGATGAGATCTTCCGGCTGCGCCTCAGAGACGAGTTCGAAGTTACGTTTGGATGAGGCAACCGTCTGTTCGGTTTCCTCCTCCGCTCCAGTGCGGAAGCCGAGAGCTTTTTTGCCGATCCGGCGACCAATAATCTTTTCGAGACCGACGAAGGCGCCACCGCAAATAAAGAGGATATTCGTGGTATCGACCGGGGTAAATTCCTGGTGAGGGTGCTTGCGTCCACCTTGCGGTGGGACGTTGGCGATGGTTCCTTCCAATATTTTAAGCAGTGCCTGCTGTACGCCCTCGCCTGATACGTCGCGGGTGATCGAGGGATTCTCGTCCTTGCGCCCGATCTTATCGATCTCATCGATATAGATGATTCCCGTCTGGGCGCGATTTACATCGCCTTCCGCCGCCTGGAGAAGCTTCAAAATGATGTTTTCGACGTCTTCGCCGACGTAGCCGGCTTCGGTCAAGGTGGTGGCATCGACAATGGCGAAGGGCACGTCGAGCATACGCGCCAGCGTCTGCGCCAGCAGGGTCTTACCGGTGCCGGTAGGACCAATCAGCAGAATGTTTGACTTCGTCAGTTCGACACCATCGCCCGAGCGCTGGCGATTCATGTAGATACGCTTGTAATGGTTATAGACGGCGACAGCCAGTTTCTTCTTGGTTTGCTCTTGCCCGATGACGTACTCGTCGAGGAAAGTTTTCACTTCCTGCGGCTTGGGCAGTTGGTTGGGTACCGCAGCCGCCGGAGTCGCGGTGCGATCATCTTCGAGGATCGAGTTGCAGACCGCTACGCACTCGTCGCAGATATACGCACGGGGATAGTCGCTAGGGGACGAGATCAGTTTGGCCACAGCGTCCTGCGACTTGTGGCAGAACGAACAACGCAGCATCTCTTCCGTACCCGATCTGGTTTTCACTCGGCCCTACTCCTTTTCTGGTGGCCTAGCCGCAGCTGGCTGCCCCGCATCGCTTTCCGTATGCCGATCCTACCCTCTATCTCGTCTTGTAGATGATATCGTCGATGATTCCGTATTCCTTCGCCTGCTGGGAATTCATGATGAAGTCGCGTTCTACGTCTTTTTCCACTTTATCCAGCTTCTGGCCGCTGTGCTTGGCCAGTAACTGATTAGTAATCTCGCGCATGCGCAAAATTTCGCGTGCATGGATGTCGATATCGGTCGCCTGGCCGGAAAGTCCGCCCATCGAGGGCTGATGGATCAGGATGCGCGAATTGGGCAGCGCTAGACGTTTTTTGGCTTGGCCCGCGGAAAGCAACAGAGCCGCCATGGACGCCGCCTGGCCGATGCAGATCGTGGTTACGTCGTTCTTCACATACTGCATCGTGTCGTAGATCGCCATGCCGGCCGTAATCGAACCGCCGGGCGAGTTGATATAAAGTTGGATGTCTTTTTCCGGGTCTTCCTGGGCCAAGAACAGCATCTGCGCAATCACCAGGTTGGCGATATTGTCATCAATCGGCGTGCCGATAAAAATGATGTTATCGCGGAGCAGCCGGGAATAGATGTCGTAGGCCCGTTCCCCGCGGCCCGTCGACTCGATTACCATCGGTACCAGCATTAAGTTCACCCTTTCCACACTCCTGCCCTGCAGTCGTTTTTGGCGCTCAGGGGAGGATCGAAATAGTCCGCATCCCTATGGTTATAAGCTATGCAGACTGATGATACAGAAAATCGAGGGTCTTCTCGTTGCGGATTCGTGTTCGGATTCTATCGAGGCCCCCATCCTGTGTCAAACGAGCTCGCACAGCTTCTGAAGTCTGTTTGGATTGCCTTGCCAGGGCTTCGAGTTCGCGATTGAACTCGTCCTCGCTGACTTGAATATTTTCTTCTTCCGCCACTCTTTCGAGCAGCAAAGCAGCTTTTACATCGTGCACCGCCTGGTCGTGCTGCCCTACGCGAAGACGGTTCAAATCCATTTTCTTCATCTGTTCAGAGGTTAAGCCCTGTGCCGCGAGAGCGCGCAGGCCGCGTTCAATGCGGATGTCGATCTGCTGCTCGATGAGGGACTCGGGAACCTCGAAGTCGTTGCGCTGAATCAATTCGCCTACCAATTTCTCCTTGGCGGCGTGTTCGGCTTCGTGTTTGCGCTCGGCTTCCATCTGTTCGCGAATCGCTTTGCGGACGTCATCCACCGCCTGAAACTCGCCCAGAGTTTTGGCGAACTCGTCGTTCAGTTCCGGCAAACTCTTCTGTTTGATCGCCTGCACTTTCACCGTGTAGCTGAAAGTTTTGCCCGCGAGGCGCTTATCCTGCGTATCGCCGGGATAATTCACGTCGAAAGTCCGCTCGTCGCCCGGGTTGGCTCCGCGCAGGTGTTCGGTGAATTCGGGCATAGTCGTCGGACCGGCGATTTCAACCAGCACCTCATCCATATGAACGGGTTGACCTTCGGCTTTGCCTTCGCCGGGCTTCGCTTCCCCGGGTTTGGGATGGCCATCGAGCGAAACTTGCGCGAAGTCACCATCGGCCAACGCGCGACCTTCGATCGGGTTGAACGTGGCGTGGCGCTCGCGCACATCGGCGAGAGCTTTCTCGACGTCCTCCTCGGAAACGGCAATTTCGGGCTTGTCGGCGCGGAGTTCCTTGTAGCCTTCGAGCTTGATTTCGGGCAACACCTCAAAAGCGGCTTTGAAGCGTAGGGGTTCGCCATCATGCAGGTGCAGATCGGTCACGCGAGGCTGCGACACGGGGTGCAGGCTAAGGCGCTCGGCCTCTTGCCGGAAGAAGCGGGGAATGAGGGCCTCGACCATGTCAGTCTTGATTTCTTCCGAAAAGCGCTGGCGAATAATCGAGGCCGGGACATGGCCGCGCCGGAAGCCGGGAATGCGCGCCACCTTCTGGTATTTCTGAATGAGCGACTCGGTCTGCCGGTTCACGTCCGCGACGGGAATCTCGACTTCGATCTCACGTTTGGTCGCGCTGTCTTTTGGAGTGCTTTCCGTGACGGGGTTGTCGGCGCTCGTACTATCTTTAATTTCAGCTGGGCTCACAATTACCTTTCCAATGCGGCAGCGGCCGCGAAGTCGCCACAGAAGTGCTCTGTTGCAGGGAGCGTCCGCAACCTTGAGTGTAAAGACTCACGAAGAGCAACGTCAAACGGCGAAGGGGGATATCCCAGCCACCAAAGTAACGAGAGGGTGCCATCTGGCTCAGACGCTCGGAGCAATTTGTAATTTGGTAATTTGTAATCTGTAATTGAAGCCCTATCGATCTCAATTGTCCGGTAGCAAATCACAAATGCCCCTTCCTATATGGCTCAAGGTTCTGAACGCGGAAGTCGTGAATTGCACGCGCTGTCCGCGTCTGGTGGTCTATCGTGAGGCGATCGCGCGTGAAAAGCGGCGCGCCTACCGCGACCAGGAATATTGGGGTAAGCCCGTTCCGGGTTTTGGCGATCCCAACGCGCGCGTGCTGATTCTTGGACTTGCGCCGGGGGCACACGGCTCCAATCGAACGGGGCGGCCGTTTACGGGTGATTCCTCGGGAGCATTCATGTATCCCGTATTGCATGAAACCGGGTTCGCATTGCTGCCTACGGCACTCTCGCGGGATGACGGCCAGGTATTGACTAGTCTTTATATAACGGCCGCGGCACGTTGCGTGCCGCCGGACAATAAGCCGCTGCCCGAAGAACTCGCCAACTGTGCGCCCTTTCTGGAGCGCGAACTAGAAGGACTGAAGAATCTGCGCGTGATCGTGGCGTTGGGACGAATTGGATTCGAGGCGTATCTCAACTACCTCCTTCGGAAGAAACAGATTGGCAGCAAGCGGGGATACGAATTCCGTCATGGCGCCGAATATGCGATGCCGGATGGACGCATCCTTTTAGCGTCATATCATCCTTCGAACCAGAACACGCAGACGGGGAAACTGACGAAAGAGATGTTCCGAAAGATATTCAAGCGGGCAAGGGAACTGGCCGATGAGGAGGCAGGGCGGATCCCGCGGTGAACGGATACCTCTGGGGCCGGCATGGGGGAGACGTTGGCCTCGGGATGCGCCGCCCTGTTGTGCAGGTCTCAGGTCTTAGGTTTCAGGTCTCAGGTTTTGTGGGCTGCAGGTGGGAGTGACGGACGAATTGGGAGTTTCGTGGGGTCGTGAGCGGGGACGACCGGAATACGGCCAAGACTTGAACTTCGGGGTCAAGGCTTTTCGTCGTTGAAACGAAAGCCGGCGAAACGAGACCGGGTGAAACGAGACTGGAGCGAACCTTAGCCGGCGACCGCAGCCCGTTCGACCGCGCGGCGGCGATGATAACGCAGCGCAACATTCATGAAGACGTCGCCGCTGGCTGTGCGGAAACCCATCACCAGCGCTTCCGTGTCTTCACTGCTTTTGCTGCCTTGCTCTGCTGTCAGAAAGGATGGGGGCCGAACATGAAAGTGAAATCCCTGGTCGTTGAGCGTGGTCACGGCGTTGCCGATGATCTGGTTGGCCAGTTCACAGACGGCTTCGCGGACGAGGTCTTCGTCAGTCTCGGAGACGGCGATGCCAGCCAGACGGCTGGCGAGTTGCACCGCGGTTCCCAGATCCACGTCGAAGATAATTCGCCCTTCGATTTCGCCCGTGAGACCGACCTCGGCAGCCACGCCTTTGCGCCGGTACGCCTCCTCTTCCATGCTCAGGTTCTCGATGGAGATCGGCGACTGCAACGCCTGGGCCAGCACGGCGTCGGCCGAGTTGATAAAAGGCTGAATCAGGTCCATCCGCATTGACTAGGCTCCCGCGCCGGCTCCGCGTGCTGTGGTTCCATCGTCGCGCATCACGTACTTGATCACTTCGTAGAGAACTTCCGGCTTCACCGGTTTCTGCACGAAATGGCGGGCGCCGCGCTGCAGAGCAGCCACGATGTTTTCCTGATATCCGACTGACGACACCATGACGATGCGGGCGCTCGGATGATCGCGGACAATTTTCTCCGCCGCTTCAATACCTTCCATCTGCGGCATGGTGATATCCATGAGAACGATGTCGGGTGTCAACCGTTCGTACTCGCTGATAGCAGAAACTCCGTCGCCGGCCTCGCCGATCACCTGGCCGCCAAAGGTTTCTACCATTCGGGCCAGATTCTTGCGGGCAAATACGGAGTCGTCTACGATCAAATATCGTACAGGCTGTCCGTCTTCGCTCCGTTTTACGGGCGCAAACTTTTCCATGATGCTCCTCCCCACCTAACACTTAAACACGTCGTACATACCTTCGGGTAGATAACTCTAGTTACTTCCGCTGCTGGTCGCTCGCTTGGCCTCGGAATGATCCCCGCGGCCACGTTCGGGCGCACATTGTGACTGTAAAATTCCGGGCAAGTCCTGGAGGTCCGCGACCCGCATGGCATAACCGCGCTCAATGGCCGCTTTTGGCATGCCGTAGACTACGCAGGTTGCCTGGCTCTGCGCCACGGTATAGCCGCCCGCAGCCTTGATTTCGCCAAGGCCGGTGGCGCCATCTTCGCCCATCCCTGTCATCAAGACGGCCATCGCCTGCGAACCGAATTCTTCGGCCACGCTATGGAATAAGACATCGACCGAGGGGCGGTGTCCGTTCACGGGTACCTCGTCCGCCAGCACGACCACGTTGCCGAGCGGAAGCTTCTTGACGCGCATGTGCCGGTTTCCGGGACAGATCAAGGCTCGTCCCGCTACCAGCAGGTCACCCGATTGGGCTTCCTTGACGCGAATCGGGCAAGTCTCGTCCAAGCGCTTTGCAAAGAGCTCGGTGAAACCGTCGGGCATGTGCTGGACGACCACGATGCTGCCCGAGAAATCGGCCGGCAATTGGGCGAAGAGATACTGCAAGGCGTTTGGTCCGCCGGTGGAGACGCCAAGCGCCACAATGTGGGTGGGCGCGATCGGGCGCAACTTGGGCGGCAACTCGCCGTGATGCGCGTCGGACGGCAGGAATTGAGTTTGGACTCCCGCACTCTGGGCTGCAGCCCGGATCTTCTTGATCAATTCGGCGGCAATTTCCGGCATGCGCGCTGAAACATCCTCGGGCTTGGCGACGAAATCAAAGGCTCCGAGGGCCAACGCTTTGAGCGTGATCGCTGCGCCTGCCGTGCTGTGGGAACTGACGACGATGACCGGGATTCGCCAGCGGCGCATGATTTCTTTCAAGGTGTCAATCCCGTTGAGGCCAGGCATTTCGAGATCCAGCGTCACCACGTCGGGAGATAAATCCTCGATTTTCTTCAGGGCAAAGTTGCCGTCCATCGCCGTGCCCACGACCTCAATCGCGCTATCCTGTTCGAGAATCCTCGGAATCAGCTTGCGCATCAGGGCCGAGTCATCGACCACGAGCACCCGCAGGGGCTTTCTCATGATTGTCCTCCGGCGGCGCCGCGCAACTGCATCTCGGCCTTCGCGAAATGCGAAGCGGGAACGGCGTTCGAAAGCAACCCAGTCATCCGCGGGCCGGTTACGTCTGCGCGGCCGCGCGTGAAACGCTCGACCAAGCCAATCATGTTCAGGATCAGCACCACGCGGCCGTCGCCCAGGATGGAAGCTCCGCTCACCAGGTCGGTGGTGATGGACTGGTCGTCGAGCGCCTTGATCACCAGTTCGTCCTCGCCCTCAAGCCCGTCGACGATGACGCCAAACTTGCGTTCACCGCTGCTGATCACCAGCACGAAAATCTTGCGGCGGGAAGGGTCGGGCCCAGTGTCCGGTTTCGCGCCCAGCCGCAATAGGGGTAGCACGTCGTTGCGCAATTGCAGAACGTCGTAATGCTCGACCTGATGAATATCGCCTTCCGAGGCGCGGGCGATCTCGGCAACTGCGTTCAGGGGAAGAGCGTACAAGCGCTGTTCTACGCGGAACATCAGCGCGCGGATAATGGCCAGTGTCAGCGGCAGCCGCAGGCGGAAGGTCGTGCCTCGTCCAGGCGCGGTTTCGATCTGTACCGTTCCTTTAAGGCGCCCCACGACGCTTTGCACCACATCCAATCCCACGCCGCGACCGGAGAGTTCGGTGATTTCTTCTGCGGTCGAGAAGCCCGGTTGCAGAATCAATTCGAGCGTTTCGTTCTCGGTCAGTCGGGCTGCCTGATCACCGGTTAATAATCCTTGCGAGAGGGCGCGGCGGCGGACTTTTTCCGCGTCGATGCCGGTTCCGTCATCAGTGACTTCGATGACCACCTGATTTCCCTGGTGATAAGCGGCCAAGCGCAACGTTCCCTGCGAGCGTTTGCCAGCGCTCGTTCGCTCAGTCGCAGTCTCGAGACCGTGTCCGATGGCATTGCGCACGAGATGGGTGAGAGGTTCGGCGATGGCGTCCAGGATGCTTTTATCGAGATCGGTTTGGCCGCCGCGCACACTGAGTTCGACTTCTTTTCCGCAATGCAACGCCACGTCGCGCACAATCCGCGGAAAACGGCGGAAGAGTTGATCGACCGGCACCATGCGAATCTTCATGACCGAGTGTTGCAGGTCGTTCAGAACCCGCCCTTGAAAGGCCATGGCATCGGAGAATTTTCCGCGTAAGGAATCTTTTGGGAAGCGCTGCCCGAATTCGATGATGGTTTGTTGCAGCATGGATTTCGCGAGAATCAGTTCACCTACCAGGTTGAGAACGCTATCGATTCTCTCCGCATCCACCCGTAACAGAGTGTCAGGACCACTTGGAATCGTTGCTGCGACGGGGGCCGTCTCGCCGGCTCCGGATGCATCGCTGAAAGGATCGGCAAGCAATCCGGCAGTGGTCGACGCCGCGTCCTCGAGAGCCGAGGCTTCTTCCAGCACGGCGGAATCGTGGAGCGGGGATTCGAGGCTTCCGGAAAGGTTGCCCGGGGGAGGCACGGCGGGCTTCTGGGAGAGTGTGTGCAGCAGCTCCTGGACGTGCAGCTCTGTAACGGCGGCATGGAGCGCGATAGTTGGGATGCTGCACTTTGCCCGGATCTGTTCTGTCGGAGCCTCCGACGCGAGCGCGGCGTCGATCTGCGTAATGGGGTCGTGGCTGGCTTCCAAGGGATAGAGAGCGAGAACTTCGCCAAGACCCGACAGCGCCAACTGGATCATCTGGCGGCCCGCAATGGGCATGGCGCATTGCGGATCGATCTGTACAGCCACATGGTAGGTGTGTCTGCCGTCCGCTAAGGCCTGGTTGATGGCGAGTTGTTCGTATTCCGACCATGGAACCTTGGTGATAGTTTTCTTCTTCGCCTTGGTTGCGGAAGTCTTCGCGGTTTGGCTTGCACTTTTCTTTTTCCCGGATTTCTTGCTCCCTTTGACTGCGACACCGGGGTGCGCCAGTTTGGCAATATCGGCGCGGAGGGATTGGATGCTCGGAAGCTTGGTCCCCTTTTGGTAAGCATCGAGCAGGGCCGCAAAGACGTCGGCGGCCCGCAATGCGATCTCGGGAACTAATGATGCTGCCGCCGTATTCTCGAGGGCCAGCACGTCTTCGAATTCGTGCGACAGTTCGCTCAGTTCGCGGAATCCGCAGGCGGCAGCGTCACCCTTCAGCGTGTGCACGGTCCGGCGCAGACTGCGCGAAGTCTCCGCATCGCCGGGCGCTTTCTCGAGTTGCATTGCTTCGTCGTTCAGTTTCTGCACGAGTTCGCCAGCACTCTCAAAAAAGAGCTGGCGAAGTTCGGTCATGCGGTCTTCGGGGGGACTGCTCACATCTTCACCTCAACCCTTTGGTACGCAGTGCCGTTGTTGCGGTGGACCATTTGAAACTTATCTGTCAGTCCCAACAGGCTTTCGGCATGGCCGACGAATAGATATCCCTGGGGATTGAGGCAGCGATAAAACTTTTCGACCAGCCGTTTCTGCTCGGCTTCATCGAAGTACATCATGACGTTGCGGCAGAAAATCACGTCGTTGCGTTGGGGCAGGTATTCCGTCTTCAGATTGTGAAAGTCGAAGTGGACCATTTCCTTCACATTCTTCTTGACGGCATAGCGCTCGCCCACTTTGTCGAAGTAGCGCAGGCGATAGCCGTAGTCGACTCCGGCCATCTGGTGCTCGCTGTAAGAACCTTCTTGCGCGGTGCGCAGAACGGAGTAGTTGATGTCGCTCGCCAGGATTTCGACCCGCCACGGCGCGGGAACAAGCGGTTTGGGAAGCGGCGATTCGTAGGGCAGAGGATTGCGCAAATAGTGATAAGAGAGCGCATCGGCCACCTGCATGGCCATGGTGTAGGGCTCCTGCCCGGTGGAACAGCCGGCGCTCCAGATCCGCAAACTGTAATCGCGGCGGTCGCGCTTGCGCCGCAGAAGGTCGTCCATGATGTCATTCTGAAACAGGTCGAGCTGCGCCTTGTTGCGGAAGAAGCTGGTTTCGTTGACCGTGAGATTTTCCAGCAGGCGGGACAATTCCTGTTTGCCCTGCTGGCTGATGAGGAGGCGATAGTAACTGTAGAAGGAATCGAGGTGGCACTCGCGCAGGCGACGCTGCAGACGATCTTGCAGGAAGGGTGTGCGCCGGTCGTCGAAGTGCATGCCGCACTCCTGATAAACGAGGGCCTGCAGAAGTTTGAGTTCCGCGTCGGTGAGTTCGGGTGTCTCGGCTAGGCTCATGTGGGCTAGGCTCTTTTGGCTACTTTCCGGCGGCGGCGCTCTTCTTGTTTACGGATGGCCCGGATGCCGGTACCACCATCGGCGCCTTGCCACTGCCGGCTGCCGCTGGTTTTTCTGCCGGTGCGTCGCTTCCCAGTTCGCGCGCCGCCAACACCTTGCTGATATCGAGCAGAATGATGAGACGGCCCTGATACTTGCCGAGGCCGGTCACGCAGTCCAAACCGCCCTCCTGCATCATGGCGGGGGCTGCTTCGATTTCGCTTTCGGGAATCTTGAGAACCTCCGACGCCGAGTCGACGATCATGCCCGCTAGTCGCCCGCGGTGCTCAACGACCAAAATGCGGCTGCGGCGGTCGAGTGTGGCCGAGGGCTGCCCGAAACGTTTCCGCAGGTCCACGACCGAAACAATTTTGCCGCGTAGGTTGATGACACCTTCGAGGTAGTCGGGCGCGTCGGGAACGGCGGTGATCTCCGGGACGCGGACGATTTCGTGCAGCGACGTGATGGGGACTCCGTAGGTTTCGCGCCCCACACGAAAGCCAACAATATGCGTTTCGCGGCTCATGAATGCCACTCCTTCAACGAGACCCGGCTGCCGTCGAACGGGCGTTGCCCTGCCGGGACGGATTGTCATTGATCCGGTCATTTGAGCGATCGTTCGACCGATCGTTCGATCGGTCATCCGGACGCAACGCGAAACGGTCCATCGAGTCGAGCAAGCCGCGCGACATCTTCGACATTTGATCGGAGGACGCGGCCAGTTCCGTCGAGCCCGAGGTGGACGATTGAACCAGTTCGCGCATTCGCTCCATGGCCTGTACCACGGCTTGCGCTCCGGAAGCCTGTTCCTCGACCGCCGAGTTGATTTCGTGCGTGATTTCGTTCAAGCGTGTGGTGGCGCGAGCGATCTGCGCCGAACCGTGCGACTGCTCGTTGGTGGCGGCGCCGATTTCCTGGGCGAACTTGTAGACCTCGGTCACCACGTTCGAAATCTTGCGCAACGCGGCATTCAGTTCCTGCCCGAGATTCAGTCCTTCGTTCACGATGGTGGTGCTCTTTTCCATGTTATCGACAGCTTTGCGGGATTCCTTCTGGATGCTCTCGATTAACTCGGAAATTTCCTTGGTGGACTGTGCTGACTTTTCTGCCAGTTTCCGGACTTCATCCGCGACGACTGCGAATCCGAGTCCGTGCTCGCCTGCCCGTGCTGCTTCGATGGCGGCGTTCAGGGCCAGCAGGTTGGTTTGCTCGGCGAGATCGTCAATCACCTCGACGATCTTTCCGATATCGTCGGCGCGCCCACCCAGTGCGTCGATAATTTCGCCGGAGGAGCGAATCGTTGTATTGATGCGATTGAGGCCGTCGGTAGCTTTTTCCATGGTGCCGATGCCGCTGTGCACCTCTTCGCGCGAGCGGTTGGAAATATCGAGCAGAACTTTCGCAGTGTCTGCTACACGTTGAATCGACGTGACCATCTGGTCGATCGAGGCCGAGGTTTCGCTGACGCTCGAAGCTTGCGTCTGCGTGCTTTTCACCATGTTCTGCACGTTGACGCTCATCTCGTGCATCGTGCTGGTAACTTCATCGATAGCCGACGACGTCTGCAGGCTGTTGCGCGCCGACTCGTCCGAGGCGCTGGCGACTTGAGTTGAAGCGCTGGCCACCTGGGAAGCGGCGTCGCGAACGTGCCTGACCATCCCGCGCAAGCCTTCGACCATGCGGATGAAAGCATTGGCCAGAGTATCGTTGGCGGAACGCGGACGAACCTCAACCGATAAATTACCGCCCGCGATCGCTTCCGAAACTCCAGCCATTTCTTTCAAGTACTTGACCATGGAGTCGAAGGTGCGAGCGAGTTGCCCGATCTCATCTTTGCCGTGGACGTCAATCGTGTGCTCCAGATCGCCGGATTGTCCGATCTGTTCGGCCACATGAATCAACCGGCCGAGCGGTCCCGTAATGCCGCTTGCAGTGCGGTAGGCAATGATGGTGCCGAGGCCGAGGGCGAATAGAGAGCTGATGACTGCCGCGAGAATCGTTCCGGTTGCAGCGAGTTCGTCGGTATGGCGCCGTTCGTCGAGGATCTTGCGATTTTCGCGGTCAACATCGTCGAGAACGTCGCTGGAATGCGAAACCCAGGAGTTGGGATCCTTTTGCAGATAGAAAATCTGCAGTTCCGCCACAGTTGCGTTGCCACTGTCCACCGCTCGTCGTTTGTCGACCAGCGGATTTGCGAAGTCGCTTCCCCACGATTGCTCCAAACCCTGGACCTTGTCGAGATTGCTCTTCTGTTGGGGTGAATTCGAAAGCTCCTCGGCATGGTGCAGCGCATCACTCAACTGCCGCTCGCCGTCGGTCATCTTCTCCACGTCTCGTGTATCACCGCTAAGGAGATAGTTCTGGAGGTGAAGGCGGTTTTGCATCATCTGGAAACGCACGACCGAGGTTGCTTCCGTCATGTCGATCGATCGTTGGGCTGCTGCCTTGGTTTCGTGCTCGCGTTGCACCGCAAGCAGGTTAATCGCGAGCAGCAAGAGCACCGTGGACAGAATGATGCCGAAACTTAGATAGAGTTTTTTGCCAATGTTCATGTTCCAACCTTCCTCATCTCGTGCTTCACGCCGGTACCGGTCCTATTGAGTCGCGTCGAAGCGGAACTCCACAACCCCGGTCGACTCTAGAGGACCAGTTTCGAAACGCCATTTACGGACGGCGTCAAGAGCGGCGTTTGCGAGTACCGGGTGTCCGCCAACTAGCTTTGCGTCTTTCACTGTCCCGCTGGGGGTGACAGTGATCAGCACCTTTACGACTCCAGTGATGTTCATGCGGCGGGCCAGGTCTGGATATATCGGCGCCACCTTCGATTTTGGTTTGCGATTGATTTCTTCCTGCGCCCACGCTGGGGCGCTGCCGAATGCCGACCATCCAACCACGAGAAGCAGAACCAGCGCTAACCCGCGCTTTAGGGCTTGCATAAAATGGCTTTCCTCCCTCATTGCTGAGCTTTGTCCTATATTCGTGCAACGCCCGCATCACCTGATACCAAAAGTTCGTAGTCTGAGTTACTTTGGTGACGAACTAGAAGGGCCGCGGGAGATTCCGAATCTACTGCGTGAGGAAGGCGCCGGTCCTCACTCGCGCGAGCGCTTGCCCGATGCCGAAGCCGGCGCGCGTTATTCTTCTTCTGTAGGGAGATTCCCGACAGAGGAATGAGCACCTAGCTATCTCTACCGATCGGCAAAGCCAACCAAAAAGATCGCAGAATGAGACAGACGTATCACTTTCGTGGCGTTTCCCATGTCGGCACTGCCCCAGCTATTTTCTTGACTCAATTTGAGAACGAAGCGTAGCTTCTAGTAGTAATTCAATTGTTTTCAACCGCTTAGCTTGTAATTGGTGACCACTGAATCCCCATATCGGAAACCCGGGTCCCAGCGATCAGTCTCAATCCGATGAGACGTTTCAGCGGCTGCTGCTTGAGCTCTCGCGCTCCGCGCTGCAAAACAGCGATCCCGGCCAGCTGATTCGTTCCTTTTGCACCTTGACTCGGACGTTCTTCCGTTCGTCTGGCGCTTATTTTTGGAATCGCTCGGCGGATGGGGAGTTGGTCGGCGCGGAATGCGACGCAGCCGATGCCGCAGCCTTTCGCGGCATCCGCCGCCACCCGGGGGATGCGTCCATCGCGATGGACGCAGTGCAAAAGCGCCGTCCCTTTTTCGTCAACAATCTCGATGCTGCCCGCTATCCCTGGATAGTCTCCTGCGCCGCGCACTCGGCACTGGCGGCGCCTTTGCTGGTTTCGGGAGAGGTGGCTGGTGCGATTACATTCCTCCGAAGCGCGCCGCAAGTTGGTTTCGATGAGAGCGATCTGGCGCGCGCTACGATCATCGCGGCGCAGCTCGGCACGGCGCTCGAAGCTCTTCGACTGAACCAGCTTTCTCGCGAAGAGCGCCGCCGCGCCAGCATTTTGGTTGAAGTTGCAACCGCATTACACGGGTTGCCAGATACCGCGTCCGTGGTGGAGAGTATTGCGGACCGTCTTCGGGTTCTACTGCACTCCCCGGCAGTACTCGTCTTCGTGCAGCAGGAGAAACTGTTCCAGTTGCAGGCGGTTTCGACCGACAATGCCAGACTCGCCGAGACGATTCGGGCTCGCTTTCAGCAGAACGATCTGCGCTCGCCACTCGAGATCGCCACGCGGGCTGTGGCCGCCGGTGAGCGCATCACGGTGAGCATCGACGGGGCTTCTCATTTCGGAGGAGATTCGCCGCCCGGCGTGCTGATCGCCGCTCCCTTTCGAACCTCGCGTTCGCATGGCGCGATCCTGGTCTATCCCCGTCTCGCCCAGCCGTTCACCGCAGAAGACAAGACCCTCATCTCCGCGCTCGCTGGTTTTGGCGCGGTCGCGATCGCCAACGCTGAGTTGTATGGTATGGCCCGAGCGCAAGCGCGTGAACTCCACGAAATCCTCGAGATTTCCTTCGAACTGGGTTCCGCCGGAAAGCTCGACGAGTTCATGCAGACTTCGGTCGTCCGCGCGGCCAGCTTTCTCGGCTATAAACGCTGCTTCATCGGACTGCTGGAAGAATCCACCTTTCACATACGCTGGGGACTGCAGGATGGCATCGCGCGGCCGGTGGATATACCGCTTTACGACGGTGTGGCGACGCGCACGCTGAAGAAGAAGACGGTTTTCGTCGCCGAGGACGCGTCGAAGACTCCTGGCGCGAACTTAGATTTTGTCCGGACTTTCAAGATCGGCCAGCTTCTGGCCGTCCCTTTGCTCGGTTCGCAGGGCGATGTGCTCGGAATGTTTGGAGTGCTCGACCGCATCGAAGCCGGGCCCATCAATGATGAGGATGTCCGCCGCGCCCGCGCTCTAGCTGCACAGGTGGCGATTGCTCTCGAACTGACGAAGAACCTGCACCAATCCGAAGAGCACCGCCGCCGTGCCGAGGCCCTGGTCACAATCGCGCTTGAACTGAATACGGTGCTGCATCTGCCGGAATTTATGCGCAACTTCGCGCTGCGCACCGCGGGACTGCTCGGTAGCCGCTCGGTGGCTCTGAGCTTATTTCAGACGGCGGAGAGCGAAACGGTTTTGCTTTGCGGCGCTTCCGAAGTCGATGACAAATCGTTGCTTCGCCGCTTCAGTCAGGCGCTCAGCGGGGCTTTACCGAAGTATCCCACCGATGTTGCGTTTGGCCCGGCTGTCGACGTGTTGGGCAGCGCTCTAGCATCGAGTCTGGGATGGGGTGATTGCACGATGGTCCGGCTGAATGGGTCGGCGGGGGAGTTGGTGGGTGTTCTTTGCCTCGCCGACCGTGGTGCGCCGCCTTCCAGCGAAGACCACCAGTTGTTGCGCGCGATCGCCGGACATGCGAGCATCGCGCTCGAAAACGCATGCCTCTTCACCCGCATGCAGCAGGCGAACCGGCACTGGCTGGAGATCTTCGATGCCATCAGCGACTATATTGTGGTTCACGACGAACAGAACAATATTCTCCGCGTCAATCGCTCGCTGGCGAATTTCATCGGACTCGCTCCCGATCAATTAATAGGCGTCAACATGCGCGCTCTGGATGCGCTGACGACCGCAGCGTCGCCTCACTCCTGCCCCTTTTGCCGCTCGGGAGAAGGCCTCGACGAATACGTGCATCCTGTGCTGGAAAGCACCTATTTGATTTCCACTTCGCGCATTCATGCCGCGAGCAGCACGCAGTTGCAAACCGTTCACGTACTCAAGGACATCACCGACCGGCGCGAGGCCGAGCGCCGCTATCGCGAACTGTTCAACAATATTCAGGAAGGAATCTACGTCTCCACACCACAGGGTCGTTTTATTGAAGTGAATGACGCTCTTGTCCGGATACTTGGCTATAGCAGCCGTGACGAGGTGCTTCAACTCGATATTCCCACCCAGGTGTATTTTTCTCCACAACGACGCCAGGAACTTGTGGAGTTGCTGAAAGCCGAAGGCGGCATGCGCAATCAGGAAGAAGTATTGCGACGCAAAGATGGGTCGCCTGTGCACGTCTTCATGAACTGTTTCGCCATGCGCGACCAGGGCGGCAACATTGTGCAACACCGTGGCCTGATGCTGGATGTCAGCGGGTTGCACCAGTCACAGACCGAACTGCAAAAGGAACGCGACTTTTCAAGCAAAATTCTGAATCACACCCAGAGCCTGATTCTGGTTACCGATACCGACGGCGTGGTGAGCTACGCTAATCGGCGGTGGGGGGGGCTCGGATTCCAGCAGTCTCAGCTCCTTGGGCGTTCGTTATCCGATCTTTGCGGCTCGACGCGACGCGCTTCGCTGCGCGAAGTTCTGACCGCGGTTTCCCGCGGACAGCAGATCGACAACTTCGATCTGCCGCTGTTACGCGGTGACGGAGTCACGGGACAATTTTCCGTCAATTTCAGTCCCATCAGCGGTGAAGATGGACATGTCACCAGCATCGTGGTGGTCATGACCGACGTCACCGATTCCGTAATGCTGCGCGCCAAGTTAATGCACGCCGAGAAATTGGCGGCCGTGGGACAACTCGTTTCTGGCGTGGCCCACGAGGTGAACAATCCTCTCACCGCCATTCTCGGATTCACTGACTTGCTGATGGAAAATCCCGAGATCCCGGAAAGCGCCCGACGCGATCTGCGGGTTATTTTGCAGGAAGCGCAGCGCACCAAGCAGATCGTGCAAAATCTTCTGAGCTTTGCGCGCCAGAATCCGCCGCAGCGCCAGCCGGTTCACCTGAACAACATTGTGCAGCGTACAGTGCACCTGCGCTCGTACGACTTCATCAGCCATGGCGTGCAAGTAGTCGAGCGCCTGGACGAGTCTCTGCCCGCGGTCATCGGCGATTCCCATCAGCTGCAACAGGTGTTTCTCAACATTTTGAACAATGCGTACGATGCGGTTCGTGAGACATCGCGTCCCGCGCGGATAGAAATCATGAGCGCCCGCGCCAGCGAGTTCGTGGAAATTTCGTTTCGCGACAACGGGCCGGGGATACCCGACCCGGGAAAGATTTTTGATCCTTTTTTCACCACCAAGGATGTGGGTAAAGGAACGGGATTGGGCCTGAGTATTTGTTATGGAATCGTCCACGAACACGGCGGCGAAATTCTTTGTCACAATAATCCGGACTCTGAAGGCGCGACTTTTATTGTCCGACTACCGATCGTGTCGGAGACGGCGTCCTTCGGAGCGGTCGCAGGAGTACATCCCAAATGACTCAAACTGGAACTCAACCTGCTTGCGTACCTGTGCTGCTGATTGAAGATGAGCCTGCCGTCATGGCGCTGGTGCGCGCCGTGCTCGAAGGCCATGGATACACGGTCATTCCCACCGAATCGGGTGCGGAAGCGCTGCAATTACTGGAGAAACGCGATTTTCACGGCGTCATCTCTGACATGCGCACTCCGGGAGGAGTCGACGGTGCGCAGGTGTATGCCTGGATCGCGGCCAATCGCCCGCAACTGGCTTCGCGCCTGGTTTTCATCACCGGTGATATCGCGAACGAGGAGACCGCCGCTACGCTCCAGCGCACGGGCGCGCCCTGCGTGGAAAAGCCATTTCGCGTACACGACTTCATCACCGTAGTCGAACAGACACTGGGCAAGGCGACTTTGTGATGCAAGCCTGGAATACGAGATTGATCGAAAGCGTTGCTGGACTCCGGTTGCTAACCACAAGCGACAGAAGTTCGAAAAGCAATGGCGAACGACCAACGATTTTATGACTCAAGACTTCCGCATACGCTTGCTGATCGTTGACGATGAGTCCACCATTCGCCGCCTGTGCATGACTGTGGGCGAATCGCTCGGCTTCTCCTGTCTGGAAGCGGAGAGTGGCGATGCCGCCATGGCGCTTCTCGAAGAGCAGCCCGTGCACATTGTTCTCACCGATATGGTGATGCCGAATATGTCGGGCATCGAGTTTCTCGAGCAAGTCAAACGCGCTCATCCCCGCATCGAAGTCGCCGTCATGACTGGACACGGATCGGTCGAAACGGCTGTCCAGGCGATGAAACTGGGGGCCTACGACTACATCGCCAAGCCCTTTGCGCCGCTCGATGAACTGCGTCTGTTCTTGCGCCGCATGGCCGATAAAATCCGTCTGGTCGAAGAAAATGTCTACCTTCGCGATCGTTCTGAAACTGAAACTTCGTTACACGGCATCATTGGCAATTCGACCGGCATTCAGAACGTGCTGCGCCTGATTTCCCGTCTGAAGGACACTCGCACTCCGGTGCTGATCTCGGGAGAAAGCGGAACGGGCAAGGAACTGGTGGCTCGCGCCCTGCATTTCCGGGGATCTCTGGCGAGCCGTCCGTTTGTGGCGGTCGACTGCGGATCGTTAGTCCCCACCCTGATCGAGAGCGAGTTATTTGGCTACGAAAAAGGGGCATTTACGGGCGCGCTCCGCTCCAAACAGGGTCTGCTGCAATCGGCCGATACGGGCACCATTTTCCTCGATGAAGTTGGAGAGCTTCCGCTCGAGATGCAAGCCAAGATTCTGCGCTTTCTGCAAGAGAAGGAAGTGCGCCCGGTGGGCAGCAATCAAAAAGTGAAAGTGGATGTGCGCATCATGGCGGCCACGAACCGCGATCTGGACTCGGAGTACAAGAAAGGTACATTTCGGAAAGACCTCTTTTTCCGGCTGAATGTGGTCACGATCTCGCTGCCGCCATTGCGCGAACGCCGCTCCGACATCCCCATCCTGTCCGCGTTTTTTCTCGAGCGCCTCGCGCCTGGCCGGGGTGTACAGGTTTCGAGCAGCGCGATGAAAGCTCTGCTCGCTTACGACTGGCCGGGGAACGTGCGCGAACTCGAAAATTGTCTGGAGCGGGCTGTCGCCCTGGGAGATCAGCGCGTCATCGAGGTCAACGATCTGCCGTCGTCTATTGCGTATTGCGAAGCGCCAGGTGCGGATTTAAATGGAAGGGGAAGGATCGAGGCGTCGGAGTCGTTCGCCCGGGCTACCGATCTCGAGGATATTGAGCGCGCCACTATTGAGCGAGTGTTCTCTCAAGTCAAAGGCGACAAGGCCCTGGCCGGAAGAATGCTGGGCATCAGCCGGGCCACGCTCTACCGCAAACTGAAGCGCTACAACATCAGCGGACGAGAAGAGTCGAACCCAGCCGCGACCCTGCAGTAGGCGAACCGGGAACAGGCAGGTTTGGAGAGTGCTGGTCGTAGGGACGGAAGACACTCCTGTCCGTGCGAAATTCCGCAGCCCCGTTCCGGAATGAGACGCGGGTTTCATTCTGAGACTCGCCGCATGGGGAAGAAAAACAAAAGTCGGTCCTGTTGAGCGCCCAATCTGCGGAATTCCCAGTCATTTGTTCGACTTGTTCGGAGGGTCATGACCTTCAAGTCTTTGGACTAAACCGTGCACCACGTTATGCTGACAAAAGCAGAACGAGTCTCTCGGTAGCTCTTCCAAACCAGGAAGAGGGGAGACTCGGCTGCTCAGGTTCATGGGAGTCGAGGTCTAACGTGCCCAACCAGGCAATTGCTCGTGCTTTTGAAGAAGACATGGTAAGTCGCTTGGCTCGCTTTTTTCCGGAAGCCACGCGCGTGCGAATCCCAATCAAACTCAGCCGCGCTGCAGGTGCTGAAAATGAAAATGGGGGTGGCAACGGCAAGGGTCAGAATGATGATGATACCGTAAATGTTTTCTTTCAGAACACGGTCATCGAGTTTGGCACGGCCCGTGAAGTCTTGTTTGCCGTGGACCATCCACTGGAGTTTGCCGACCGCGTTCTCGTCGAAAGCACTGACGGATCGCTCTGCGCAGAGGCTTCCGTGGTCGCCGTTCAATATCACTCGCAGCGGACGGTGGTTGCCGCTCGCTTCCTAAAAAATGTACCCAATTGGATCGTGAAATCATGACTGCATCTCTCCAGAAGCCCGTCGGTCTTTCGCTCGAGGAGCAGGGTATTACTTTGACGGCCCTGCAATCCATTTACGCGGCACTCGTGCGCGAGTTTGTGATTGATGTCTCGGTGTGCCCGGTTGACGACAACTTTTTGCCCTCCGCCGAGTCGGTCAAGCAGGCGTCCGCCTGGTTCGAACAGGTCGACTCGCAGATACAAGTTCACCAGTTGCGCCAATTTCTGCAGACGACTCCTCTCGCCAACGAGGTCGTGTTGCGGCATCTTCTGGTACATCACATGCAGAAGACAGCGAAGTCGACGAGCGACCGCGATAAGACTGACTTTCTTCTGGTCCAGTACTTTTCGCTCTGTGCGCCATCGGGTATGGATGACGCGGATGTCGATCTCGATTACGTCGCCCAGGTGCTCGAACCCGTACTTGGGCCGCAGCAGACGACGTTGCCCACATGGTTGAGTTCCCTCGAAACGATCCTGCAATCCGCCGCCCGCTCTAAGCGTCTCAGCGAACTGCTTCACAGTGGCACGCTCGAGCAGGGCCGTAAACTCAAGACGCAGAGTGCTGCCCGTTATTTTGAGCCGGCGGCGATGGTAGCTTTTACCCGGTTCAGTTTTATGATCCGGCGAATCTTTTTCCGTCTCATGCACGACGACCTGAATGCGATTCAGGATGGTCTGCGCGAATTGGAACGGCGAGGCATCGCGACCATCGATTGCCGTCGCGCGCAGTTCTCGGCCGAGGAGCCAATCGGACGTCTGCGGATGATTTGCCAATCGTGGAAGGTCATGTTCCACGCCGAGTATTCCTCGGGACAGCCGCTGCGGATGCTAGTCGATCTTCGAGCCGCAGTCGACGATGCGCTGCAAAATGGAGCTCGCAAGAATCCGATGGCCAAGAGCGCTGCCGCATCTTCCCCGAAGTCCGGAGCGGTAACAAAGTAAGTGAGCTTCGGATCAGGATTGGTGCCTTTAGGACTTGAGACCGCGATTCGATTTCGCCACGGATTGGCCGTGTGCCGAGATCAAGATTCGCCACAGTTCCCCACTTTACGAGTTACGTAGCTCCGATGACCAGTCGTCGCCCAACCGTACTGATTCTGGCGAGTGATCCCGCGTTCGCGCGCGAGGTTACGGCGCATTGGCCGCAGGCGCCGGCTCATTCCGACGGTCCGGAGTTTGTCGTCCTCGACGAAGGATTTGCGCGGGGGCTGGAAGGCAGCCACTACGATCTCGCGATTGCCGATGCTTCTTCGGTGGAAAAGAAAAACGACAAACGCGAGCTTCCAAACAAAACTTTGAACAAGGGGTTGAAGCTTGCGCTGGCCGCCGCCGGTCGACCGGCGATTGTGATTCACTCCGATCCCTCACGCGAGTTCTACAACATTCATGGCGCGGTTATTGACCTGCGCCGCGAACTCGGACTTTGGCCCGCGATCGCCGGTTTACTCGGGCGCGAGATTCTGCGGCGTGATCAAGCCGAACTATCCGCGCGCACTGCTGATAAGGCTCGCGCCGCTGCGGAGAACGAGGCCGTCCTCGGACGCTACATGGTCGAGATGCGGACCAATATCAACAACGCGCTAACCACAGTTCTGGGGAATGCCGAGTTGCTTGTCCATGAACCTGGCTTGCCCGTCTCGGTACAGATGCAAGCTGACGCCATCCGTAGCATGGCTATGCGCCTCCACGAAATTTTCTGCCGGTTTTCTTCGATAGAGAAAGAGCTCAGCGGCGGGAACCGCGATCTCAATTCGAAAGCCGCCAGCGCGGCCGCCGGCAGGTAACGAAGAAGAACTCGGCAGAGCAACCATTTCGCGCGCCACATAGAGGCGCTGCCGAACGACAAGTCATAAATCCGCCCTAATCTCCTGCGCGTCGCTTGGAACCAACTTTGCATCCGCAATGGTTCGCCGAGTTTCGCACTTATCTTACTATCGATGGTCCTGTTTTTCGCCGACCATGATCTGCTCCTGATAGTGCCGGGAAGCGGTCGAGCGTCGAGCGCAAAAAAGTGGATCAACTGATGCTGGCGCTTTTGCCGATCTGCGCGGGGTGCAGCGCTTCCCGCACTTTCGCGAGCAGAGCTTGCAGCGTGAAGGGTTTTTCGAGCAGCAGAATACCTGGGTTCAGAATTCCTTGTTGTGCGATCAAGTCGCTGGTATAACCCGACATGTAGAGTACTTTGAGGTTGGGCCAGTGTTCGAGCAGTCCCTCCGCCAGCGTTCGCCCGCTCGCTCCCGGCATAACGACATCGGTGAGTAACAAATCGATCTTTCCGCTGTGTTGTCGAAAGAGTTCGGTGGCAGCGGCAGCGTTGGCAGCTTCTAGAATGGTGTACCCGTGGCTCTCCAGGCAGGTACGAGCCAATTTGCGCAGAGGCGCTTCATCCTCGACCACGAGAATCACTTCCGCGCCGAACGGCAGGGTGAGGTCTTCGATCGGTCGCGAGGCAGATAACGCCGCGTCCACGCGCGGGAAATAAATTTTAAAGGTAGTTCCCTTTGCGGCTTCGCTGTAAATTCGAATGTAGCCGTCGTTCTGCTTCACGATGCCGTAGACAGTCGATAGTCCTAGGCCAGTGCCTTTTCCCACTTCCTTGGTGGTGAAAAAGGGCTCAAAGATATGAGGCTGGATCTCCTTGTCTATCCCACAACCGTTGTCGCTAACGGTCAGCATTACGTACCTGCCAGGCTTAGCGTAGGCGATTTGCCGCGCGTAGGTTTCGTCCAGTTCGGTGTCCGCAATCTCGATGGACAGAGTACCACCGCGAGGCATCGCGTCCCTGGAATTGACGGCCAGGTTCATCAGGATTTGCTCGACCTGTCCTGGATCGATTCGCACGGGAGCGGGCGCGGACTGGTGCTTGAACGAGACATGGATGTCCTCCCCAATTAGACGGCAGATCATCGTTTCCATCTCGGCGACCACGGCATTGAGATCGAGTACGACCGGACTGATCACCTGTTTCCGGCTGAAAGCGAGTAGTTGACGAGTCAGGGCGGTGGCGCGGCGACCGGCTTTGCTGATCTCGTCGGCGTATTTGCGAAGGGGACTTCTTGGCGGAAGGTTCAGCTGCAGCAGTTCGCCGTATCCGGCGATCACGCCGAGCATATTGTTAAAATCGTGCGCGACGCCACCCGCCAGTCGTCCTACAGCCTCCATTTTTTGCGCCTGCCGGAGTTGATCTTCCAGCAGCCGGCGCTCGGTAATGTCTTCGTTCATCCCCTCGTAGCCGATGATTGCTCCGTCGTGAAGGAGGGCGCGGCCGCTGGCCGAGAGCCACATTTTGCTTCCATCTTTGCGGTAGGCTTGGATTTCGAAGTCGTGTGCCAAGCCGCCCTCTTGCAGCAGCTTTTGAAATTCGTCACGGCGCGCGCGGTCGACATACACTTGCCGCCCAATGTCGGTGACGGAAGTCATCAGGTCTTCAGGTGAGTCGTAGCCCAGCATTTCTGCCATGGCAGTGTTTACGGTCAAGTACCGTCCCTCGGGAGTGCTCCGAAAAATACCAATAACCGCATTCTCGAAAATGCCGCGGTAACTCTGTTCCGCCAGTGCAAGCTGCTTTTCCAGGAACCGGCGCTGGTTAATATCTTCAAAGGTGCCTTCGTAGCGAACGATTACTCCGTTTTGCAGAACTGCCCGCGCATTGGCGGCAAGCCATATTTTCGTGCCGTCCTTGCGATAGACTTCCACTTCAAAATTCCGCACGCACCCGGTCTCTCGCAGCAAACGCTTGAACTCATCTCGCCGCTCGGGATCGACGTAGAGTTGGGACCGAACGTCGGCGACGCTGGCCGCCATCTCTTCCGAGGATGCGTAACCATAGAGAGCTGCCATGGCGAGATTAGCGCTCAGCAGCCTACCGTCGGGCGTGGTTTGGAAAATGCCCACGATTGCTTCTTCAAAAATCTCGCGATACTTCTGTTCAGCCAGCTTCACCGCCTCGTGGGTCATTCTGCGGTCGGTGGTGTCGCGAGTTATTTTTGAGAATCCCTGCAGCTCGCCCTTCTGATTTCGAACCGGAGTGAGCACCGTGGTGGCCCAAAACCGTGATCCATCTTTGCGCAGTCGCCAGCCCTCGTCATCGTGATGTCCCTCGGCAAGAGCCTCCTGTATGCCCTTCTCGGGCTTCCCTGCCTGCACGTCTTCTGGCAGGTAGAAGCGCGAAAGATGACTGCCAATAATCTCGCTGGCCTCATATCCTTTAATCCGTCTTGCTCCATCGTTCCAGCTCATTACGTTTCCGGATGGACTGAGCATGAAGATGGCGTAGTCTTTTACCCCAGAAATCAATTCGCGATAACGATCTTCGCTCTCGTGCAGTTGCCGTTCTGCCCAGTTTCGACTCGTGACGTCGTGCACTACCACCAGTTCAGCTTCTCGCCCATGAAACATCAAAGTGTGGGAGGTGATTTCCACATCGGTTACGGTGCCGTTCTTGAGCGTGTGCCTGCGTAACACGAAGTGCTGTAGTCCAGACCGAGTATCGGCCACATCTTCCAGCAGACGGGGAACATCTTCCGCCGGACGAATGTCGGTAATCCGCATGGCCAGGAATTCGTCGCGAGAGTATCCGAAGCGCTGAGTCGCGGCGTCGTTGACCTCGAGAAATTTCAGGGTTTTCAGATCATAGACCCACATCGGTTGGGGGTGGTTTATGAACAGGATACGAAAGCTGGCATCATCCTCGCGTAACCCCACTTCGGGGGGAGGGGCGCTCGACTCAGCGGAACATCCTCTCCGCTTTCGGACAACATGATTGGGAGCCATGGCGACTGTTCGCAGCGTTCGATTCGCTGTCTTTACTCCACACTCAACCGGGCTCGCGCAGTTTTCGTCGGTCCCCGGATAGTCGCGCCGATATAACAAGGAACTATCACTTCCTCGTACCGATTACAAGCTAACAGGGGTCACAATTTGCTCAAATCCACGAAAGGTCTACAGAAGTAGTGAGAGATGATACAAAGAGCGTAGTAATTTAGGACACGGCAAGCGTAACTGTGCCGAATGTGGACAGGCCAAGTTACTCAATCTTTACGAATAGTTCTGGTTAACCAATAAGCCTACGCGAAGAGAAACTCTTTCGTCCGCAGTTCCTTGATCGTGTCGCGCAACTTAGCCGCCTTCTCAAACTCAAACCGCTTGGCAGCCTCGCGCATATCACTCTCGAGCTTAGCGATATAGGAATCCAGTTCCTCCTGCGATTTAATGTCGGGAATTCCGTCCGCCGAAATGTCCGTCAAATCAGCATAGTCGGCGCCCACGATGCCGGCGAGCGTCATATCTAGCGGCCGGCTAATGGATTCAGGCGTTATGCCGTGCTCATGGTTATAAGCTTCTTGAATCGAGCGACGTCGGTTCGTCTCATCAAGCGCTTTCTTCATCGAGTCGGTCATTCGATCCGCGTACAGAATGGCCCGCCCGTTCAAATTGCGCGCACAGCGTCCTATGGTTTGAATCAGAGAGCCGGGCGACCGCAGAAAGCCTTCCTTGTCCGCATCAAGAATTGCTACTAGTGAGACCTCGGGCAGATCCAAACCTTCGCGGAGAAGGTTGATGCCGATCAAAACATCGAACTCGCCCTTCCGCAAATCGCGCAGGATCTTGACCCGCTCCAGCGTCTCGATTTCGGAGTGCATGTAGCGGCACTTGACCCCCACTTCGCTGTAGTACTCCGCCAGATCTTCGGACATGCGCTTGGTCAAAGTAGTAACCAGCACGCGCTCGTTGCGGGCTACGCGGTCGCGGATCATATGCAGCAGATCGTCGATTTGACCCTTAACGGGACGTATCTCTACGGGCGGATCGATCAGTCCCGTAGGACGAATAATCTGTTCCACCACAACTCCAGCCGACTTGGTAAGTTCGTATGGCCCGGGGGTAGCCGACACATAAACAATCTGGTTGGTGCGATGTTCGAACTCCTCGAACGTCAGAGGACGATTATCGAGCGCGGAAGGCATCCGAAAGCCGTACTCCACCAGCGTTTGTTTGCGCGAGCGGTCGCCGTGGTACATCCCGTGGAGTTGGGGCACTGTCTGATGCGACTCATCGATGAACATCAGAAAATCGCGCGGAAAATAATCGAGCAACGTCGGTGGAGGCTCGCCGGGCATGCGTCCCGTAAAATGCCGCGAATAATTCTCAATGCCATGGCAGTAGCCCATGGCCTTGATCATCTCCAGATCGTACATTACGCGCTGATGGATACGCTGAGACTCGACCAGCCGTCCCTGTTTTTCCAGTTCCGCTTCCCACCAAGCCAGCTCGGCCTTGATCGAAGCGACAGCGGACGCGCGTGTCTCCTCTTTCATCACATAATGCGTCTTGGGATAAATCGGGAGCCGCACATACTTCTGCTTGACTGTGCCGAAAAGCGGATCGATCTGAGTCAACGATTCCACTTCGTCCCCAAACATCTCAATGCGGTAGGCGTTGTCATCGTACGTCGGGAAGACTTCGATCACATCTCCGCGTACCCGAAAGGTTCCGCGGCGAAAGTCTCCTTCGGTTCGCTCGTAAAGAATGTCCACCAGTTTGCGCGTGATGTCGGCACGCTTGATCTTCTGTCCCTTTTCCAGAAAGAGCATCATCCCGTAATAGGCCTCGGGAGATCCCAGCCCGTAAATGCAACTGACCGAGGAAACGATCAAGACATCGCGGCGCTCGAATAACGAACGCGTCGCGGATAACCGCAGCTTGTCGAGTTCGTCGTTGATCGTCGACTCTTTCTCGATATACAGGTCCGCGGCAGGCACGTATGCCTCCGGCTGATAGAAGTCGTAGTAGGAAACGAAGTATTCGACAGCGTTATGCGGAAAGAAGTTCTTGAACTCGTGGTAGAGCTGGGCGGCCAGCGTCTTGTTATGGGCCATGACCAGCGCGGGGCGGTTCGCCGCCTCGATGATCTTGGCGGCGGTGAACGTCTTTCCCGACCCTGTGACTCCGAGAAGAACCTGATGTTGCTCCCGGTCGAAAATTCCCCGGCTCAGGGCTTCGATCGCTTGTGGCTGGTCGCCTTGCGGTTTGTAGGTGCTGACAAGCTTGAAATCCACACTCCAATTATATGGGAGTGGGGAGGGGGATGTTGCGGATGTACTTCTGTGTAAATATGTACTTTGGAAGGCAGACACTGGGAACTTTGTACTAAGCAATTCACCTTAGAGCTTGAGCAAAATCACTGTAGACGATGCCTTCGAAGTGACCTTCGTAACCGTCACATTTTTGGGGAAAAACATCGCAAATGGCGGTTTTCACAATTAGTTAACATCGAAACGGGGAATTTGGCCGCGCGAATGCAAACTGGTGACCAAAGACCTGAATCAGATGTGCCGAGGGGGCAGGTTGAGCGTCACCAACCGCGGCCACGTACATCGGTGAGGTGCAGTGATCATTTTATGGAAGAGAAATTCGAACAAGTAGGGCCTCGCGAGCGGCAGATTATCAACCTGCTGTTGCAAGGATGTGACAACTCAGAAATCGCTCACGATCTCAACATCGCCGAGCGCACGGTAAAAGCGCATTTCAACCGTTTGTTCTTGCGGTTTGGAATCAAGGGCGGCATCAAGCGGGTGAAACTCGCGACTTTGCTCTATAGGAGGCAGCTATGGCAGGAGAGACAGCAACCCACCGCGGGCCCAGCGAACGCGAGCAACTAATCATTCAACGTGTGGCCGAGGGCTGCAAGAACCGGGAGATCGCCGATTCTCTGGGGACCACTGAACACGTAGTAAAGAATTATCTGCGTCTAATTTATGACAAACTGGGTCTGTGGAACCGCGTTGAACTGGCGTTATGGTACGAGGCGCGTCAGAACGAGCAGGTATATCACGCCTAGGTGTCTGCGACAAAGGCTTTGTAGAATGAGGATTCCCCATCCTGGCGGCTGGCTTTTTCGCCGCCAGGATGGAATTCCTCGAAGCTACGCCTTCGATGTGTTGTTCTCCGTTTCATCTCCGCGTCCATCGATCAATTAGTTCCCGGTGCTGGGGATAGATCTGTCCCAGTTCGGTCCGCTTCGCTAATTCGAAATCCTCAAAGTCGAAGCCCGGGGCTACGGTGCAGCCGACGAGCGCGAATGCGTCATCTTTGTTTTCGACCGCTTCTTCCAGATGGGACGCAAACCAACAACCGGCTTTTACGGCCGCTTGGAATCTTTGCCCAGCCTCTGGGTCGCTTCCAAGTCTGATCTGCGAATAGATGCCTTGGGGGTCGATCACATGGACGAGAACGGCTCCGCCTGCGTAGAAGTGCCATAATTCGTCAGACTGCAACCTGTGGAATGCCGAGAAATCATCGTGCTCCAGCAGAAAATAAATTGCGGTCGAGGCTGCGCGTGAGCCTTGGAATTGCTCGGGTAATGCCTGCTTCGCCAAGAGCAACTCGGCTCGATAGGTCTGGCGATACCATCCACCTTCGGGGTGCGGTTCAAGACTGAGATGTTGAATCCAATACTTGGCGTTCCTCGTCATTAGGTATACGAGTTTACCGTCGGCGCTCTCGGCCGCAACCCATTTATGAAACCGATTATGAAACTGAAGGGAAAATAGAGAGAACTTCGCTTTGTCTTGAGCGATTGAAGGAAGAGAGACGTCGAATTGCTACTCGGGGAACTTGGCGGAGTTTGCCCGGCGGCATGGCAGAAGCAATTGGAATTGCTCAAGTGGTACCGGCGCGCTAATCAGAAAGCCCTGGAAGGCGGGGCACCCGATGCGTGCGAGATAATTGCGCTGGCCTTCGGTTTCCACACCCTCGGCAATCACCGACAAACCCATAGCGCGGCTCAGAGAGATGATGGTTTGCGCAATCGCGCCGCTACTCGCATCTACAAGAATGTCTTTCACGAAGGCTTGGTCAATCTTCAATTGGTCCAGCGGTAAGCGTCGCAGGTACGCCAGGGAAGAATAACCGGTGCCGAAATCGTCCAGAGAAAAACTGATCCCATGGGCTTTGAGGGCGCTCATCTTTTCGATGACATCGTCAATATCGTCTACCAACATGCTCTCCGTGAGTTCGAGCTTAAGCTTCTGCGGGGGTGCGCCCGTGCGATCAAGGGTGGAAAGGACGACTTGCGTAAACTCGGGATTGAGTAGTTGACGGGCGCTGATGTTAACGGCAATCGTGAGATGGCTGGTCGTCTTTTGACCGGCCCAGGCCGCGAGCTGTTTGCACGCTTCAGAGAGCACCCAATCGCCCAGAGGCAAGATCAAGCCAGTCTCTTCGGCCATGGGGATAAACTCACCGGGCGACAAAAGGCCTCGGGTGCGGTGGTTCCATCGAATGAGCGCCTCAGCGCCGATCACGAGGCCGCGCTCCACTTGCGGTTGATAGTAGAGCACGAAATCGTTTGTCTGGAGCGCCTGGCGGAGGTCTTCTTCCATCACAGCGCGGGCGTTGACGGCGGCCTGTAGAGCGGGAGCGAAGAAACGAATGGTGTTGCGCCCTGCGGCTTTCGCCTGATACATAGCAATATCCGCCTGCTGCAGCACTTCGTTCGTGCTGTCTTGCGGATCGCCGAACACCGTGATGCCGATACTGGAACCACTGCGGCACTCGCGACCGGCCAGCAGGTACGGTTGCGAGACGGTGTCAATAATTTTTTCCGCGATAATTCTCGCGTGCGCCGCCGCATCTTCCGGAGTATCACTGAGGTCCTGCAATAAAACCACAAACTCGTCACCGCCGAGCCGCGCGACAGTATCCGTTTCTCGAATGCGCGCGCTAATACGCCGCGCGACCTCCTGCAACAAAAGATCGCCAATGTGATGGCCGAGCGTGTCATTCAGCGTTTTGAAGTCGTCAAGGTCGACGAATAGCAGCGCTCGTTTGCGATGGCTTCGAACTCCGACGGCGAGAGTTTGCCGCAACCGGTCTAACAGAAGGCGCCGGTTGGGCAGCCCTGTGAGCGGGTCGAAAAATGCGAGATTGCGAATCTCATCATGCGCCACCTTCAGTTGCTCGAGTTCGAGTTCCCGCCTTCGCAGGCCCATCGTCCGCACCCGGAGCACAGCCCAGGCGAGGAGCGCCAGCGCGAGTCCGCAGATGCTGAAGAACCACAGCGACGCATACCACGGTGTCAGGATTCTGAAGGCAAACTCGGCTTTGCTTGTGCTCCATTGACCATCGCCGTCCTGCGCTTCGATCTCGAGCCGGTACTTTCCAGGCGCCAATTCCGCAAACTGGAGTTCTCGTTCAGTGGTCTCCGTCCAAGAGGGATCCGCTCCCGCCAGCCGGTAGCGGAAGAGCACGCCATTTACTCCGGGAGCATTCAATGCGGAGTATCTGGCGATGAGAGAGTTTGCACGAATCGTGGTGGATGGGTTGGTCTGTCCCGACACATCCCTCTGTCCCATGACGAGTTTGGTGAAAACGACTCTGATGGGCGCTTCGGGCCCGACGCGTGGAAGCGGCTTGAAACGTGATAGTCCGCCGCTAGTTCCGATCCAGACGGTGCCGTTCGGCTCTTCGGCGAACGCGTTCAGGTTGCAATCGTTCCAAGCCAACCCGTCGCTCATATCGTAGTGGCTCCAACGCGAACCGTCCCACATGTCCACGCCACGCTCGGTGCCTACCCACAAGCGGCCTGAGGCATCGGATTCAAGAAAATATACCAATCCATCGGTGCCCGAACGTTGGACGCCTTTCTCGACAGTGAATTTGCCAGCGTGAAGGTAGACGCGATCGATCCCGCCACCGAAGCGATACCCGACCCAAATCGTGCCGGTGGCGCTGGCGCCGAGAGCAAGCACTTCCTGATTGCTTAAACCGTCGGCGCGGGTAAACGTCCTCCACCGTCGGTTCGAATATGAAAATAGTCCTCCGCTGCCGCCAGCCCAGATGGTGCCGTCGCTGCTTTCTGCGATCGTCCACATTTGTGTCGAGGGTAGTTCGCTGACGCGAGAGAATTTGCGATAGGGAGGGCGCGCGAGAAAGAGTCCCGCCTCGGTTGCGGCCCACAGTCGCTGTTCGCGATCGAAGCGCAACGTGTAGGGCGACTTGCCTGAGAGACCCTGCGCATCTCCGATCCATTCGACGGTACCGGCTCGGACATGCAGGCGCGCTGCTCCGTGTGCCTCGGTTCCCACCCATACATCCCCTTCGGGCCCAACGCGAACACTGTGAACGGGAAAACCATCCAGGCCTGCAACTCCTTTCCAACGGATTTCATCCTGCACACGGGTTCCGCGCAGCAATCCTCCCTCGGTACCAACCCAGAGCGTTCCGTCGGGCTGGGGCTGCATCTCGTACACGATGTCGCTCGCCAGACCGCTGATCGTGGAGTAGTTCACCCATTCTCGATATCCGCGCCACTGCACCAGTCCCCGGCCTGCAAGCCCGATCCACAGCGAGTGCTGCTGGTCTTCGAGAGCCGCGTAGACGGCGCCACGAAGGCCGAACGACTGATCTAATTTTTGCCAGCCTTTTCCGTTCCGGATCAACAATCCGTTGGGAGATGGGAGGAGAACCCGCCCGTCAGAGTCGATGCCTGGAACGCCCATTGCACTACCAGGAATCGGCGCATCCGGCCGGCGGAATTCGGTTTGGCCTGCGGGCAGAACGAATACTCCTGCGTTCCGAACCCGCACCCAAAGGTTGTCGTCGCGATCTTTCCGAATCACCATCACGGCGCGATCTGGAAGTCGGTCTTCTGCTCCGAACATTCGCGTTCCGCTGGGGCCTTTGCGGCAGAGTTCGTGTCCGCATCCATACCAGAGGACATCGCCATCCACTAAAATTCCATCAACCTCGGGCCCGGAGGTTCCTGGCGTTTGCGGGAAGGTGTGCGTCGCGAATCCCGTATGTCCGGGCTGAGCTTCGAGTTCGACCATGCCGTTATCGGTTCCGATGAAAGTGTGGCCTTTCCCATCCGACTGAATGCCCTGAGCCCAGCTGACTGTTTTGAAAGTGGCAGAGACTTTTTCGAAGCGGTTGCCCACGAGGTGGTAGAGACCGAAGGTGCCGCCGGTCAAAAGAGAACCATCGGGAGCTTCGCCAAATGCTGCACCCGAGGTGAGCGGAATCCCTTCGGCGAGTCCGAAGGCTTCAAAGCGCTCACCGTCGTAGCGGAAGATGCCGTTCTCTGTACTCACCCAGATAAAGCCGAGGCGGTCTTGGTAGATTTGCCGGACTGCGAGGTTGTTGAGATCTTCCGCGTTCCCGAAGGCGCGCAAGCTATATTCTTGTGCGGACACACTCGCTGATAGCACTAGCAGGAGGGGCAGAGCGCGCGCAATCGGTCCGCAGGACACTAGTGAATGATATCGGCCATCCTATTGAATTTCTTCAACTTAGTGTGGGCGAGCTTCACCGTGGTAATGCTGGCTGAAATCGGGTGCCAGGGGCCGTTTCCGTGCGTTCTTGAACAGTGGACCGTCGCCGGAATTTGCCGAACGGTGAGGAACATTTCGGGCGCGAGAGAGCGAGATTCCCATACAAGCGGCGGATCGCTTAGCGGCACTGTTGTTCTTGCGATCGCTATTGAACAGGCGTTACGGATTTCAGATAAGCAACGATCGCTTCGGAGTCGGCGCGGTCCATCCGAAATTGGGGCATGGGGGGACGCAGATAGGCGCCCGTGGTCCAGATACCTGTAGTGAGCAACTTGATCATATCGGCATCGTTTGCGGGCATCGTGCCTCCGATTCGCGGCACGTTGATGGGCCAGTTCGAATCGGGCCGCGACGGCTGATACGGGATCGGGGTCCCCTGCAACCAGCGCGAGCGGTCGAGATTCCCGTTCGCGTCGCGCGGAGTATGGCACTGTCCGCACATGGCGACACCTTCGACCAGATATTTTCCCCGCGCCACGTCGGCTGCGGAGCCGGTTCTTTCAACGGCATGCTGCGCGCCTGCGGCTTTGGGACTTTCAGTCTTTGCGTTCGTGGTCTGGCTGAGAATCGAAGCCGCGCCTGCGGTGAAGAGCGCAAGAACCAGAACTGGAGCGACGGCCAAGAAGGCTCGTCGACGGAGGGCGGGTAAATCATGGATTGTATTTAAGGACATTGAATGGCCACCTTCTAAAAATTGGGGCAGTCGCTGATGTGCTGCCCGCTGAGTATTGTATCCCTTGCGCTCGATGTTACGCGTTGAACGACTCGGAACATTCATCGACGTTTGCTCAAGGCCTATCACGTGGGGCTGCAGGTGCTCTGCCAGAAGAATTGTTGTGGACGCGGATAGTCTTAACTTGTTTTGGGGACACGAGCCACCTGCCCCGTCGCTTACTCGCAGGCGCTGCGTCCGGCGGGGTCGAAGCGATCCATCTGCGCTTCCCGTTGCGTGCTGAAGCGTCCGTCAGTGGACTTTCCGTACTGGTCTTCGCCGGGGCAGTAATAGAGAGCGCTGTGCGGATCGATCCAAACCTGGACGGAGGGATCTCCCTGAAAGTGGATGGCGGGCGCGGGAGCTTCAGCGATTCCTAGTTTTATGAGTGCCTGTTCCCAGAGGCCGAGCGCGGGCCGTCTTGGTGCGGTCGCAGCGGGCCACAGCAGCGCGAAGCCGGCAACAAGCACGGCCAATCCAAGATAAAGATTGGCGCGGTTGAAGCGCAATGTTACGCGCAGGTCCGCGAGGTGTTGTAAGAAAGAGCGTGGAGGAAGCGGCTGCGCGTCGGGTTCCGCGCCGCTCGTATCCTCGGAAACGGATTCAGCCGGAGCGGTTATTCCCTCGGGTGCCTCCAGCACGATGTCTTCGGTCAAAGTCGATTGGAAGATCGTGCCCTCGGTGGGATGGAAATTGCGATTTTCAGAGAACAACGAAAATGATGGGACAGTTTGAATCGAATCCGAGATTGGCTCCGTAGCGGGACCCTTCCGGACGAGTTGATTTGCCGCGGCGTTGATCATCGCCCCGGTTGGGGCGACTTCCCTTGCATGATTTCGCGCCTGACTGTCGCGAACGTCCGCTGCCGGCGAAATTGACGGGTTCTTTTGAGGGGTGCCGTGAAGCGGTCGCGCCAGAAAATTGGAAGCGGCAAGAGCCGGCGCTGATTCCGACTGGGGTTTACGTTTAGGCGGGATCGACGAGGTTGCCAGGTCGCTAGCGTTACTCGCGGACCAACTCTCCTGCGAGAGCGCATGCTCTTGGCTCATCAACCACATCGAAGCCCAATTGCGCTGAAGACGCTCTCCTGGACGAAACTCGCCGGTTGCACAACGATCGCACCGCGATTTTTCGGTGGTCTTCGGAGCGCCACAATTTTCACAAACAGGAATTGATCCCTGCTCAGGGTGGCTTTCCGAAATTTCCGCTTGGGTAGCGCGTTTCCGACGTTCGTTATGTTCCTGAATCGTGAACGCGGCTGCGAGCAAGCCCTGAAAGGATTGCTCATCCAGCATGGGCTGCGGTCGCGTCAGATCGGGCTGGCTCGTGGGCATGATGTCGCAGGAGAGATAAAACGTCCAGACTGCAAGCCATTGTAGTGCAAGTTTGAGCGTCTGGAAACGGGGTTTATAAGGGTGGTTTCGGAACGGATTCCCAAATGGGGGTGCCGAATTGGAGCTGAATTATGAAATATCCCTCAGGAACCGGGGAGTCAAATCGAAACGGGCACGTAACTGTATGACTCTAAAGTGAGGTGTTGAGGGGCGAACACGTGGCGAATAAGATGCTTAAGGATTTGGGTGGGTCGCGACCCCAAGACTGAACTGAAGGAGTAGAGGAAACGCCGATGATTAACCTCAACGAAATCAAGATTACTCCAAGAGATCAAGAAGTTCTTCGGTTGCTGGTGCAAGGATGCAGCAATAAAGAAATCGCGAGCCACTTGAACATTAGCCCCCGCACCGTAAAACAACATCTGCGCACACTTTTCTTGCGTGCCGGAATCAAAGAAGGCCGGAAGCGGGTGAAACTCGCTACGGCCATGTTCATCAAGGAGCAGGTGCCACCATGCAACCCCGCGATCGGCTAACCGCTAAAGAAATTCAAGTCGCGACCCTGGTTTGGCAGGGCCTAACTAACAAAGATATCGCTGGCGTCCTCCGCACCAGCGAGCAGGTGGTGAAGAATTACCTGCGCACCGCATTCGATAAACTCGGAGTCTGGACCCGGCTAGAACTGGCGCTGTACGTGGCGGGCCACGGCGGGGCGAACTGGCACGTTCAAGTTGGCAATGGGCTCGCGCCCACAACCAATGGCTGGAGCCTAGCGATCGCGGAGGAACCACAGCTTCCTCGCCGCACGAGTAAGGGCCAAGCCACGGCCGCTGGAGGGGTGGTGTAGGAAACCCGGCGGTGCGCCCAAGCGACCTCGCGCACCGCAAATGTCTGGGGCTTTCGGGGTAGCCGGGAAATTCTGATAAGACAGTATCGCGGAGCAACAGGCCATAACCGAGACGATTTATCACCCGGCAAGCGAAACACATTGCACACTGGTGCCGCGCTGAATTTTGCTTGGCGCATTGGAGGTTTCGCGGCGTGCCGGCAGCTAACTCGTGTACTTTGTTAGCAATGCATTGCTCCCTTTGGCTTGCCGGAGAGGAGCGGCAACGGGCGCCTGCGAGCCTCGATCCCGGTCCTCGAATTGCTCTGCTAACGGTGGATTTCTCTCTCGCTGCCCCAGCGTTTCAGGTGCAGGCAGCAAGAAAGGCTTCATCCGCTGCAAAGCACACTGAGGGTGGGCATGGCGTACAAAGACATTTTCTGGATGGCTTGTGATTCGACCGAACAACTGCGCGCCGAATACGGGCCATTCCACACCCGCGACGAAGCGGAAGTTGAGGCTCGCAAACTTGGTTTTGGATATCTCCTACGCTACGAGCACATTCTCGGTCCGGACGAAGAGATTGAAGAGGTCCGCTGCGTGTTCCTTGAACTGCAGGACATTAACTCCACATCCAGACCCGGTTTGATTTTCCACACGCGTTGCGCCAGTTGCGGCGAAGCCGCTTCTCATGATCGAGCCTGGCAGGCGGAAGTCTGGGCTGACATCCACGAGTTCGAACATACTCGTCATAAAGTACGACTCTTTGAACACGCCCGCGGAGAAGGACTCCGAGAGATCGCTGACTGGCGTGGTCACGCCGCCTAGAAGACTCGCGCTCTAATCGTGTTACACGCGGTAGTCTGAGATCAGGTCCCCTCGACAGGCATACCTGAATGAGGTCCCATGTGAGACCTTGTTCCCGCCCGGAGTGTCGCGTTCGCGGGTGTGCTTTTGTGTCTGGATAGTGATCCGTATTGCTCAGCAACCAATTCCCAATTTCCCACCCAATGGATCGGGCCGAACTCGTTTTCAGCACGCGTCGCCGGGGGACTTTATTTGTCCCGGTCGTCGCGAGATCCAATCGAAGAGGTCATACCTTTTTGAGAGAAAAGAAACTGTTGTCGGCGCGACTCCCTTCGATGTCGGCGTTCGCTTCGCCGCGGGCGGTCTCATTGGCGTGACGTGAGATGGGCGTCGTGTGCCAGAACGTACCCAAGAACGCTACGGCCGAATATCGATGATTACCGATGAACGCATTTCTAGGTAATACTTAGACGAGAGCCTTGCTACTAGCTAAGTTCGGCCTGGCTAAGTTCGGCGCGCCAATTTCGCGGCCGCAGCTTCATCGAGCATCCATAGCAGTTTCCCATTGGAAGGCTGGACCCTCTGCGAAGGCAACAGAGGAGTGTTCTTGCTCTCGAGAACCTGATGCAGCATATCGGCCTTGTCGGCTCCGCTGGCCATGAACATGGCTTCCGCAGCGTGATTGAGGACGGGGAAGGTGAGAGTGATGCGGTGAGTCTTGAATTTCTCTACCCAATTCGCGACCACCAGACGCGACTCCTCTTCGAGAGCTGGGGAGCCGGGGAAAAGAGAAGCGGTGTGGCCATCGGGTCCCATGCCGAGAAGAATCAAATCGAAGCGCGGGAATTCTGTGGGTTTGAGCGCGAAGAAATGCCGGAGTTGTTCTTCGTATTGGGAAGCGGCGGTCCCTGCTTCCGGATTTTCGGCAGGAACTCGAAAAACGTTCTCGGCGGGAATCTCGATCTTTGTGAGCAGAGATTCGTTGACCATCCGATAGTTGCTTTCGGGGTCCGAAGGGGGAACGTGACGCTCGTCGCCAAAGAATAAGAAAGTTCGATTCCAGGCGAAGTTGGCATAGTTGCTGGCGAGCAGAGAATAAAGAGCTTTGGGCGTCGAGCCACCCGAGAGAGCAACGGCGAACCGGCCCTGAGCGCCGATGGCGGCGCGGCCGGTGCTGACGAATTCCTCGGCGGCGGTGTGAAAGAGATCGACGGCGGAGGCGAGCACTTCTATGGTTCGGATCGTGGGCATCAATTTTTCCAGACTGCGGGGAGCGGTGGCGGGTCCTTACCTCGCTTAAGAACAATCCAAAGTCCCATTTCTTGACCGGCGTTTCATTGCAGACGATTGGCGGTAAATTCGCGAGCGCCGCTGGCTGCGTGTCGAGCGCCGTAGCAGGCCGCTCCAAGCAGGCCGGTCTTTTCGTTGGTAATTACCCGGACAGGAATTGCCTCAAGCAGCGGCTGCATGCGTCCTTTGTGAAGAAATGCTTGCAAGAAAAGCGGTCCAGACAGCTTGGGCAAAATCTTTGGGGCAATCCCCCCCGCGAGAAACACGCCACCTGAAGCCAGAACCTTAAGTGCGAGGTTGCCGGCCTCTGCGCCGTAGATCGTGATCCATAAGTCGAGAGCCTGTTCGGCGAGCGGGACCTTGGCCGAAACTGCGGCTTTCGAGATCGCAGCGCCGGGATCGCCCGCAGCGATCTCGTCTCGCAGCCATTGGGGCTCTTCACCGCGATGCGTATCTTTGAGAAACAGATATACGTTCACCAGGCCAGGACCAGAGAGAATGCGCTCGTAACTGACGTGTCCAAAGCGGGCGAGAAGATAGCGAAGAAGCTCGATTTCCAGTTCGGTGCGCGGAGCGAAATCGCAGTGTCCTCCTTCACAAGCGAAAATGTGCTGGCGCTCTCCATCCCAGATGAGGCCTGCCTCGCCGAGCCCCGTACCGGCTGCAATCACTGCTTGATTGCCCGTTGGCGTGTGATGGTTGGGGCCGGGATTGAGCGCGACCGTGTCGGTCGGCGCGAGACACTGGATACCCCAAGCTTGGGCCTCGAGATCGTTGATCAGGCTTACCGAATCGAGGCGCAATTCCTGGGCGAGATGCGACGACTCGACAACCCAGGGCAGGTTCGATGTTTCCACCCGTCCGTTGCGTACCGGGCCGGCGATTCCGAAGCTCGCGATGTCAGGATGGATACCGGTTTCCGAGATGAACTTGAGCACAATCTCGTCAAGCCCGCGAAATTCACGGCTCTTGTAAACCTGTTCGCGAACAGCACTAAAGCCGCCGCGGCCGCTATTTCCATTGTCGCGATCTTTATTGGCATCTTCGCGATAGAAGCTGAGGCGAGCGTTCGTCCCGCCGATGTCTCCAGCTAGAATCATTTCTCGAAATTTCTCCAGCGCCGGCCATCGCGCTCCATCAGTTCGTCAGATTCTTTCGGGCCCCAGGTGCCAGCTGGATAGTTGGGGAAATAACGCGGGGGTAGTGCCTTCCATACATCCATTACGGGATTAACGATGCTCCAACCCGCCTCCACCATGTCAGCGCGCTGGAAGAGCGTAGCATCTCCCGTCATGCAGTCGTGCAACAGTCGTTCATAGCCGGTCGACGGATTGATGCCGAAATAGTCGGCGTACGCAAAGTCCATATTCACCTCGCCGAGTTGCATCGCGGGACCGGGGGTCTTCGCGGCGAAGCGCAACGAAATGCCCTCTTCCGGCTGGATGTGCAGCACGAGTTGATTCGGCATCATGTTCTCAACCTGGGTCTCGCGGAAGAGCATGAACGGAGCACGCCGGAACTGAATCACGACATGCGTGTTGCGTCCGGGTAGACGCTTGCCGGTCCGGAGATAGAACGGAACTCCCGCCCAGCGCCAGTTGTCGATCAAGAGCCGCATGGCGACAAACGTTTCGGTGCGGGAGTCAGGAGGGACGCCTTCTTCGTTGCGGTAGCCGGGAACGCGTTTGCCGTCGACGAGCCCTTCGCCGTACTGTCCGCGAATGGTCTTACTGAGCACGTCCTCGTTACTGAAAGGCTGAATCGCGTGCAGGATCTTGGCTTGCTCGTCGCGGACGGCATTCGCCTCGAAGGAGATCGGAGGCTCCATCGCGGTCAGCGTGATGAGCTGCATGATGTGGTTTGGCACCATGTCCCGGAGTGCTCCGGCACTATCGTAGTAGCCACCGCGGGTTTCAACGCCGACCGTTTCGGCTACGGAAATCTGCACGTGATCGATGTAGCGACGGTTCCAGATGGGCTCGAAGATTCCGTTCGCGAAACGGAGCGCCAGAATGTTTTGCACCGTCTCTTTTCCCAGATAGTGATCGATGCGGTAGATCTGGCATTCGGAGGCGACCTTCAAAAGCTGCTGGTTCAGGGCTTTGGCGGAATCGAGATCGTGGCCGAATGGTTTTTCGATAATCACTCGCCGCCAATGACCATCTTTTTCTTCGGTCATTAGGCCAACTTTGGCAAGATGCTCGACGATGCCACCAAAGAAATTGGGCGCAGTCGCAAGATAGAAGAAATAGTTACCGTGCGAATTGTGTTCTTTATCGACCTCGGAGAGCGCCTCGTTCAAGCGATCGTACGTTGTGGGATCGTCAAAGTCTCCGCTGATATAGCTGATGCGGCGGACGAACCATTCCCATAGATCCTGGTCGACGGCTCCGGTAGCGAAATGTTTGAAGTCTTCGGTCACCTTCTTACGCGCGTCGTCATCGCTCATGGGACTGCGTCCGACGCCGATCACGGCAAACTCGCGCGAGAGCAGTTGTTGGCTGGCGAGGTTGTAAAGAGCCGGGATCAGTTTGCGGCGGGTCAAGTCGCCAGAGAAACCGAAGATCACCATGACACAGGGATCTCCGATACGCCCTACGCGCGGTTTGATTGCTGCTGGCAGAACTTCCGTTTGAGCCATTCTTTCCTCGTGCTGGAGCCGTCGTTTACTAGGTTTTCGCGGGCGGTTTAAGCTCAATGTGTCCGCCAAATTTCTGTCGCATTGCGGAGAGCATCTTCTCCGCGAAAGTGTGCTCTTGGCGTGAACGGAAGCGGGTGTATAACGCTGCCGTAAGGACCTCGGCCGGTACGGCCTCTTCGAGCGCCGCTTGGATCGTCCAGCGGCCTTCACCGGAATCCTGTACGAAACCGCTGTACTCAGAGAGCGTCGGATTCTCGAGCAGCGCCATCGCGGTCAGATCGAGCAGCCAGGAACTGATCACACTACCGCGACGCCAGACTTCGGCGACATCGGGCAAGTTGAGATCATACCGAATCTCTTCGGGAAGATCTTTGCTGGTTGCGTTCTTGAAAATGTCGAAGCCCTCGGCGTAGGCCTGCATGATGCCGTATTCGATCCCGTTGTGAACCATCTTGACGAAATGGCCAGCGCCGGAAGGTCCGCAGTGAATGTATCCGTCTTCGGAGGTGCCCACGGCGGCGCCGGAGAGCTTTTCGCGTCCCGGAGTGCGCGAGGTGTCGCCGCGTCCTGGGGCCAGTGTTTTGAAGATTGGATCGAGACGCTGCACGACCTCTTTTGGACCACCAATCATCATGCAATAACCGCGTTCTAAACCCCAGACGCCGCCGCTGGTTCCGACGTCGACGTAGTTCACACCTTTCGCGGCGCAGAGCTTGGAGCGGCGCACATCGTCTTTAAAGTAGGAGTTGCCGCCATCGATGATCGTGTCGCCCGACTGCATGGTCTTAAGGAGAGCTTGCACGGTTTTTTCCGTAGCGTCCCCAGAGGGAACCATGATCCATGCGGCACGCGGGGCGTTTAGTTTGCTGACCAAATCGTCGAGAGAGGAGGATGGCGCCGCGCCTTCCCCAGCGAGTTCCTTAATCGCATCCGCACTGAGATCAGACACGACCATCGTGTGGCCGCCGCGCATCAGTCGTCGCGTCATGTTGGCGCCCATGCGCCCGAGACCTACCATTCCGAGTTGCATTCTTGATCCTGTCCTCAGCGGCTCAGGCCGCAGGTGAATTCAACGTTTATTGCAGCGCGCTACGTTACCAAAAAGTAAAGAGAGCTTCCCGGAACGGCGAGCGCACTCCAGAGAGAAGCACACAGACAAGTGGCTCGGCTCCGCCTGCCAAAAAAATTTACAAAGACTGTTTTACCAACTCCGCGAGTTTGCTGAGGCTAGTCTTAAGATCGCTGCCGATGTGGACGCGCAAGGCGCGGCGCTTGCGGTCGGCCAGAACCTGGAAGTCTCCGCGAGCCTGGGCCGCTTTTACGATTCCGAACGTGTATTTCTGGCCTGGAACCTGTAAGTCCTGAGCGTCGTCACATGTGATCTGAAGAAACACTCCGCTGTTGGGACCGCCTTTATAAGCTTGTCCAGTGGAGTGCAGGAAGCGGGGGCCAAAACCCAGGACAGTTGCCACATGCTTGCGGTCCCGCACGGCCAGGCGCAGATCTTGCAGCACAGTCTCGTGCTCGGGATTCATCTCGATGTAGCCGAGGACGGCAAAGTAGTCACCAGCGCCAAGGCGAGACAAGTGCGCGCGCAAGTAGTTTTTGAGCATGCCCGAGGAGGATGATCCGGCGGCTTTGGCCAGTTCAGCGGCGTTGATCTCGTCGGTGAAGAGCTTGAAACCATCTTCGTCAACGATCGGTCGTTCGACCGGAAGCGATCCTGAGCTTTCGTAGGCGGAGGTCAGTTGCTTGGTGACGATTTTGCTTGCTTCGACATCGGGCTGATTGAAGGCGTTGATGCCGATGATGGATCCCGCAACTGCAGTTGCGATCTCCCAGCGGAAGAATTCCTGCCCCAAGGCGTAGGTGTCGGAAACGATGATGCGAACAACGGGATGCCCTGCCTTTTCAAGCGCGGAGACCTTAGCCTCCTGCTCCTCGTCGGACACGCCTTCCAGGCGAAGGTAAGCGAAAATGCGGTCGTTGCCGTACACTTGGGGCGCTCCGAGCTTCTCGCGATCGACCGGAATAATACCCTTGCCGACTTTGCCCGTGGACTCGGCGATCAATTGTTCGAGCCATGCGCCGAGATCGGAGATTCCGTTGGAGGTGATGAGGGTAATTTTGTCGCGACCAAGTTTGGCAGCAGTTCCCATGACCACGCCGAGTTGCACTCCCGGATTCTGTTCGACCGGCGTAACCGGTTTGCACGCTTCGACCATTTGTTTGGTTCGCGCGAGGAATTTGGCGGTGTCGAGTCCCATGGCGGCGGCGGGAACCATGCCGAAATTCGAGAGGGCCGAATAGCGCCCGCCAATCGAAGGCAGTCCGTAAAAGATGTGGCGGAAGCGATCACGCTCGGCGACGAGTTGCATTTTCGATCCAGGATCGGTGATGGCGATAAAGTGACTGCCTGCTTTTTCGCTGCCGATGGTTTGCTGGACGCGTTCGAAAAAGTACTGCTTGTAGATATTGGGCTCGAGAGTGCTGCCCGACTTGCTGGAGACGATAAAGAGCGTCTTCGCGAGATCGATTTTTTCTTCGACGCTCTTGATTTGCGCCGGGTCGGTCGAATCGAGAATGTGCAGGCGCGGGAAACCGGGCGCTTGCGGGTAAGTCAGCGAAAGGACCTCTGGACAAAGGCTTGACCCGCCCATGCCGAGCAACAGGATGTCAGAAAAACCGAGGCTCTTAACTTCGTCCGCGAACGCTTTGAGTTGGTCGAGATTGGCCAGTTGGTCGTCGGTGATCGCCAGCCATCCCAGCCACTTGGACTCGTCGTCATCGGTCCAGAGGGTGGCATCCTGGTGCCAGAGGCGTCTTACTTTTCCCGTGGCACGCCACTCCCTAAGGTTTTTTTTTACCGCGATATCGAGATCGGAGGGCAGGGAAATGCTCTGCGCGTTGACCTGGGGTACGCTCGATCGCTTGGTGTTCTGTTCTACTGCCGCGAGCAACGTATCGAAGGCGTCGGCGAATAGTTTGACACCGTCCTTGGTTAGCTTTTCGGTGACATCTTTCATCACGATGCCGACTGCCGCAAGGCCAGCCATGGTCTGACGAGCGGCATCCAGATTTTCGGTGAGGCTTTGGCGGGGCTTGCCGTGATCACGGAAGGCGTCGAGGGTGGCCGGTGGGATGGTGTTCACCGTGTCGGGCCCGATCAATTCCTCGACGTAGAGCACGTCGCGGTAGTTCGGATTTTTCGTGCTGGTGCTGGCCCAAAGAACGCGTTGCGTTTGCGCGCCTTTCGCAGCAAGCGCCTTCCAACGCGGAGTGGAGAAGATTTGCTGGTAGGCCTCGTAGGTCAGCTTGCCGTTGGCGATCGCGACTTTACCGAGGATGCCCTGCAACTTCTCTTTGCGCGCTGCGTCTGTCTCTTTCTTGAGTTGATCGCCAACTAAAGAATCGACGAGCGAATCGATGCGGCTGATGAAGAAGCTGGCCACACTCGCTACTTTACTCACATCTCCGCCGCTGCCAGCGAAGCGTTCCACGCCGTCGACGAAGGCGGCCGCAACCTGCTCGTACACGGGCTGCGCGAAAAGCAGTGTGACGTTTACGTTGATGCCCTCGCTGATCAATTGGCGAAACGCCGGAATCCCCTCCGGAGTGCCCGGTACCTTGATCATGACGTTTTCGCGCGCCACGGCCTTCCACAGTCTCCGGGCCTCATCAAGCGTGCCCTCCGTGTCATTCGCCAAGTAGGGAGAGACTTCCAGACTCACATAGCCGTCGTGTTTCTTGGAGCTTTGATAGACCGGCGCAAGAATGTCGGCCGCATCCTGAATATCGCGGATGGCAAGCAATTCGTAGCGGCCTTTGGCGCCAAGATCGGAGCGATTGGCCAAGGAGTCCAGGAAATCCTGATACTGGCCGCCGGCGATCGCCTTCTCAAAAATCGTCGGATTGGAAGTCATGCCTCGCAGGCCGTCCTCTGTGATGAGACGCTGCAATTCACCGCTCTTCATCAAGTCCCGACGAATGTAGTCAAGCCAGACCGACTGGCCGAACGTGTGAAGCTGAACTAGAGGATTGGTAGCTTTCGCGGTCTCGAGGGTTTCGACTGGATTCATGACTTTCTCCTAATACTTTAGCCAATTCGAAGAAAAATCGGCCGGGTTAATCAACTGTGACTCCGTAACCGCCGCTGAAATCAGACTTCGCGGACTGTTTTTGTGGAGCATGCGCGAGATCTCGATCTTCCCACAGAACCTGGATATCTCGTTTCGCGTTCCCAGCCCCATCGGCGCTGGAATTAAATCGTCCGGCCAACTGTCGGCATTACTTGCCGAGCTGTTGATCCGCCGCTTTCACGATGGCTTCGGAATTGAAGCCAAACTTCTTTTGCAAATCTTTGAGCGGCGCGGACGCTCCAAATGTGTGCATTCCTATGATGCTCCCTTTTAGGCCCGTGTAACGGGGCCAACCAAGAATGGAAGCCTGTTCCACCGCGACGCGGGCGCTGATGTCGGGCGGAATTACGGAATCGCGGTAACTCTGATCCTGATGTTCGAAAATCTCCCACGATGGCATACTGACGACGCGGGCGCGAACGCCTTCAGCCTTCAGTTTTTCGTAGGCCTCGATGCAAAGATAGACCTCGCTACCGGTGGCCATGAGCAAGACTTCAGGTTTGCCTCCCTCGGCATCGGCGAGAATGTAAGCGCCGCGAGCGACGCCGGCTGCCGGAGCATATTTGGTGCGGTCGAAGGTTGGAAGAGCTTGCCGGGTCAGAACGAGCGCCACCGGCTCCTTCGTGAGCGACATGATTATTTTCCACGCTTCGACAACTTCGTTTGCGTCGGCCGGACGCAGCGTAATTAGGCCGGGAACCGCTCGCAGCGTGACCAGTTGCTCGATGGGCTGGTGGGTCGGTCCGTCTTCGCCTACCCCGATGGAATCGTGGGTAAAGATCCAGATCGAAGGGATTTCCATGATGGACGAGACGCGGATCGGCATCTTCATGTAATCGCTGAAGATGAGGAAGGTTGAGCCATAGGCACGGATTTTCGATAAAACCATGCCGTTTACAATCGCGCCCATGGAATGCTCGCGAATTCCAAAGTGGAAGTTGCGGGCGTTGTAGTTATTCGCCTCAAAATCACCGACGCCGTCGAAGGTGAGCCGCGTTTTGGTGGAGGGATACAAGTCGGCCGAGCCGCCCATCAGCCAGGGATCGTTCTTGGCGATAGCATTGAGAACCTTGGACGACGAATCGCGCGTGGCGAGTCCCTTGGCATCGGCTGCAAAAGTGGGAAGTTCTTTGTCCCATCCTGCCGGAAGCTGTTTGTGCAGCATGCGCTCGTATTGATCGGCGAGCTCTGAAAATTGCGCGCTGTACTTGCCGAACAATTCCTTCCACTGACTGTTGAGTTGCTTTCCGCGCTTGCCTATCCCTTCGCGGAAATTTTCGTAGACTCCATCGGGAACCAGGAATTTGGCGTCTTCGGGCCAGCCGTAAAAACGCTTTGTCAGCTTCACTTCTTCTTCGCCGAGCGCCTCTCCGTGGGCTTCTTTTGTATCCTGGCGATGTGGCGATCCATATCCGATGTGGCTATCGACGATGATCAGCTTTGGCCGATCTTTGACGGTTAGCGCGTGCCGGTAGGCGTCAGCGAGCGCGACGAGATCGTTAGCGTCGTGGACGTGGGTGACATCCCAGCCGTAGGCCGCAAAGCGAGCCGCCACATTCTCGTCATAGGCCAGGTCCGTATTGCCTTCGATCGTGATGTGGTTGTTATCGTAAATCCAACAGAGATTGGAAAGTTTGAGATGGCCGGCGATCGAAGCGGCTTCGGAGGAAATGCCTTCCATCATGTCGCCGTCGCCACAGATCGCCCAGATGTTGTAGTTGAAGAGCTCAAACCCTGCACGATTGAAATGGGTCGCCAGCCAGCGCTCGGCGATTGCCATACCCACGCTGTTCGCGACGCCTTGGCCGAGCGGACCTGTGGTCGTTTCAACCCCAGTAGTCAAGCCGTATTCGGGATGACCTGGCGTCTTGCTGCCAAGTTGCCGAAAAGCTTTGAGATCATCGAGCGACAGCGCCGGGGTCGAAAGAATTTTGTCGTCGGCAGTGGCTTCTCGTACCTCCGCCAGATGAATCAGCGAGTACAAGAGCATCGAGGCGTGTCCGTTCGAGAGCACGAAGCGGTCACGATTAGGCCAGATTGGGTCCTGCGGGTCGTAGCTCAGGAACTGCTGCCACAGGCAATAGGCAACGGGTGCCAGGGCCATGGGAGTGCCGGGATGTCCGGAGTTCGCTTTCTGGACTGCGTCCATCGAAAGAGTGCGAATCGTGTTGATACACAGCTGGTCGAGTTGTGTACCGGTGGCGACAGACTGGTCACTCACAGCCATCAATGCTCTCCTGGGCAATCGGCTTACGCTGCGGTATTTACCCCGTTAGATGAAGCCGGCCGTAAATGGATACAAGAGTACAGACCCAAGTTTACATCGTCGTAAGGAATTGCGGGACGCGCAACCCGAGCAGAATGTTGTATGGAAAAGTCACACGCGCAGCGGGTAGCCGGAAACATAGGGCGCAGTGCAACTGAATTTTCAGGTAAGGAAAATTCTGTCTTTGCTGACCCGGTGTTGCAGGGTGGCTGCCAACTCATCGACATCGACGGCGGCGAGGTTCATGACGTCAGCGTCAAAGATGGGTAGGTGGTTTGTGCCCACGGCATCTCGCCGCACCTGAATCAGGAGCGCCTGCAGAGCGTGGGGATCGTACTTCTGCGGTGTCATGCGGATCAGTTCCTGGAGCGCCGCGCCAATCGAGAGCCGCTGGCGATAAGGACGCTCGCTGGTCATAGCGTCGAAGGTGTCGGCCAAAGCGACAATCCGCACCGCTTGCGACACTTCCTCCGTTCTTAAGCCGTCGGGATAACCGGATCCGTCTCCGCGTTCGTGATGCCAGCGCACAATTTCAGGAATTTGCGGCCATGGAAACTGCACGCGGCTGACGATCTGGTGGCCGACGACGGTGTGGTCGCGCATCTCACGCGATTCCTGTGCGTCGAGTTTCGAGGGCTTTTCGAAAAGTCGCTTGTCGACGGCAACCTTGCCGATGTCGTGCAGATAGCCCGCCGATCGCAGTGAGGCCACTTCGGTAGGGTCCAAGCCTAAAGCTTCGCCGATCGCTTGGGAGTAACGGCCCACCCGCAGCGAGTGCCCATGGATGTTGATGTGTTTGACGTCGATGGCGGCGGCGAAAGCCTCCAACGCGTTGTCATAGAAGCCGTGCAGCGAGGCCAGCAACCGCAGGTTTTCGGATACGCGCTGGGCCAGCGTTTGGCCGAGTGAGTGATTTTGAATGGCCAGCGCGACGTAGTGGCTGAGCATTTCGAAAGCGTCGAGTGCGTCTTCTTCATAGAGCGCGTCCCCCTCGCGGCGTCCGAGAGCAATCACTCCCGCAAGCTTTCCCCGCACGCGGAGGGCGCAAACGCATTTGAATAGTTCGGGCGCAACGTTGCCGTTGGAACTGAGAAAGACGTCGTTGGTGGAGCTATCAAGGAGGACCGGCCCTGTCGCGGCCGTCAAGGTATGCACATGACGGGGATGGAGTGGGATCACGGATGGGTCGGGCAGCAGGGCGAACCCTTGCGAATCGACCGAGGTGAGTAGGGAAGGGCGCTCGCTGAAGGAGAAAAGCACAGCCTCCCGAGCACCAGCCGCTTCCATGACAGCGGACAGCATGGCGCGAGCGGTTTGGCGGAAGTCGCGGTCCGCCGTAAGTTCGGGCCCCAAATCCGCCAACGCTTCGACTGTTCGTAAGAGTCTTTTAAGGTTGGTTCCCTGCAATCCTCTTGCGGAGGGCGTGCGAGAAACCAGAGCGTACCCAGCGTAGCATCGCCCGGAGAAGGCGATTATTGGTTAGTTTGGTGCGAGCGGAAGCAGCGGAAGTTGGCGAAACGATTGGATCATCGAGCGCTAGGGTCGTATTTCCAGGTGAACTTCTCATTCGCAGGATCGACGGTTAAGCGGACAAGTCGTCTTGACAGGCGCGGGCGGTTGGCTCATACTTCGGCCAAATCGCCCGCGCCGCTTGCGTTTTGAAGGATTGTCCGGCAATTCACCGACAGATTTAAGCAAGAGAGAAAACTTTGGTTGTGCCTCCATTCAAGCCGTTACTCTCCGGGAGAATACTCGCCACTCTTGATCGCGACTCCTCGACCGATTCCTCCTCGACTGGGTCCGGTCGTCCGAGTGAGAGCGCGGTTCTGGCGTCCCTGAAAGAATTGGTCGCCGCTGGCGACCAACGTCTGGAGCCGATTCTGAAAACCATCACCGATACCGCCCGGCAACTGACGGGCGCGTCCGGAGCGGCGCTCGCCATGTGGAGAGAAGGCGCCATGGTTTGTCGCGCACGCAGCGGCGACACCGCCCCTCCGCTCGGCGCGCAATTGAGCGCCGAGACCGGGATTTCGGGAGAGTGTCTGCGCACCGGCAAAGTGCAGAATTGCGCGGACACGGAGAACGATCCGCTCGTTGATCTAGAAGTGTGCCGCAGCCTTGGATTGCGGTCGATTGCGGTTTTGCCGATTTTGGGATGGCGTGGGATCAACGGTGTTATCGAGGTTTTTTCCACGCAGACCGCGGCTTTTACTGAAAAGCACATTGATCTTTTGCAGCAACTCGCTGCGCTCGCGGAACGCGCCCGCGCGTCGCAGCCGCACGGCGCGTCCGCAGCCGCGCCCAAGACGCCGTCTGGAAGTGAGAAAGCGCAATCCTCCAGCTTGCTTCCGGCCTCTGACCGAGTCGGGGACTTAGCCCTCGCTTTCGTCGACAACCGATCGCGGCCATTTGTGAAGGGTGGCATCGTGATGGGGACGCTCGCATTGCTTGCGCTGGTCGCTTGGCTAGGCTGGCGGGGTCCTGGCGATATGAATGGGAAGGCGCACGCGTCGACTCCGGCCTTCGCTTCCGGAACGACAGGCAAGAGCGCGGCCCCGAACGCCGCCACCGCGGAGTCCTTCACCGCTCACCCTCCCGACAATGACCCTATTTGGAAGCCGAATCCCGGTGGCGAGATCCTGTTTCCCCCTAAAGGCAAGCCTTCCGCTGGATCTCCAGTGAAGCTCGCGTCGAATGTAGATCCAATTCCGGGCTCCGTTCCGAGTAAGAAGGCGTTGACTGGCAAGGCGCCGTTGCTCTCCGATCTGGCGGAGAAGGTAGCGATCCCGCGCGGAGTTCCTGCGGCGCAGAGGCTCGGCGAACCGGCGTCTGCTGAAAGAGCGGTGTCTGAACCGCCGTCGATCTCGCCGGCCGTCACGAGCGGGGCCGATCTCAATGGAGTGCTCGTTGCGAAAGCCTCGCTGCCGAGTCTCAATTTGCCGGTGTCGCAAGGTGTTTCTGGCGGTCAACTGGTGCGCCGGGTCCCACCCGTTTATCCCGAACAGGCTCGCCTGTTGCGCTTGGAGGGAACGGTCGTCCTTTCTGCGATGGTGATGGAGGACGGAACCGTGGGCGAGTTGAAGGTCGTCGAAGGCCCGGCCACGCTCGCGCAGTCCGCATTAGACGCCGTGAAGCATTGGCGATATCAGCCTTACCGGTTGGATGGAAAAGCGGTGAAGAATGAGATCAAGGTCAAAGTAGATTTCAAACTTCCGAATCGGTAAAACCTGAAATATTGAGTCATTGAGCGATTGACTCATTGGGTTCCTTCCCGTCGCTCTTTTCAATCACTTAATCTTTCAATCGCTCAATGTCTCAATATCTAAACTCCGACCGGGAACGGTTTAGTATGGGTTTCAGACCCGACGGAGAGTCCGGCGAAACGGCCTTGCAGAAGCGACATCAGGCCCGTGCACCAGTAACCCACGACAAATAGCAGCAAGAAGGGAATCGTGAAGTAGTTTTCGTTGTCGATGGCGTAGAAGATTGCCAGCGCAAAATACGTTCCGATCAGCAGTTCAATCCAGGGAACCCATCCCAGGCGCTTGCGGTACTTGGCGCCCAAGACTTTGTCCTTCTTCGATTCGACACGATACTTAGGAGTACGAGCGAAGGCCGTTTGCTTCCCGACCAACGCCTCGAGGACAGCAATTGTATTAGTAATCGTGAGTCCGATTCCGAGCGACATTAAGAGTGGCAGATAAAGGAGCGCTCGCGGCCAGCTCTTTGGAAACAATTCCTTTTGCGAAACCAGATAGAAGCTCGAAATAGAAAATGTCGACGCCATGAACAGGGGCAGATCGATGTAGAGCATCTGGAACCATCCCTGATAAAAGCGGATGATCATGGCGGGCATCAGCAACACGGAGAGCACGATCATCAAGGGATAGCTGAGATTGGCGGTCAGGTGGTACCAGGCTTCGATCTTCACCGACCGCGGGACGTCACTCTTTAGGACGCGAGGAAGGATCTTCTTGGAAACCTGGATCAAACCCTTGGCCCAGCGCGCCTGCTGCGTCTTGAATGCGGTCATTTCTACCGGCAACTCGGCAGGGCATTCGACATCCTGCAGATAGATAAACTTCCAGCCTTTGAGCTGTGCGCGATAGGAAAGATCGGTATCTTCGGTGAGCGTGTCGTGCTCCCAACCTCCGGCTTCGTCGATGGCGCGCCGCCGCCACATTCCGGCGGTGCCGTTGAAGTTGAAGAATGCGCCGCTGCGAGAGCGTCCCGAATGCTCGAGCACGAAGTGGCCATCGAGCAGAATGGCTTCGACTTCGGTCAAAAACGAATAATGGCGGTTGATGTGCGTCCAACGAGTTTGCACCATGCCGATTTTGGGATCGGTGAAGTGATGGATGCACTTCATCAAGAAATCGGGGGGTGGAACGAAGTCGGCGTCGAAGATGGCGACGAATTCACCTTTCGCCGTTTTCAAACCTTCTGCAAGCGCGCCCGCCTTGAAACCTTCGCGATTGTTTCTGTGAAGGTATGACACGGGATGTCCCAAAGCGGCATAGCGCTCCACCAGAAGACGCGCAACCTCGATGGTTTCGTCGGTCGAGTCGTCGAGCAATTGAATGTCGAGCTTGTCTTTGGGGTAGTTCAGCCGGCAAACGGAATCGAGCAGACGATCGACGACGTATTGCTCGTTATAGATCGGCAACTGCACCGTGACGCGCGGCAGGTCAGTGTCGCTGAACAACGCCGGAGGTTCTGTCGTCTTCCTCTCTTTGTGCTTGTAATAAAGGTAGACCATCCAGTAGCGGTGCGCGCCGTATCCCGCCAGAATGACCAAAACGATGAAGTAGGGAATCAGCAGCGCCAGGTCGAAGGCATTAACCTGGTAGAGCCCTTGAAATGTCTTGTCGAGGAAATGCTGTCTTAGGTAGGCTCCCCACCCCTTCGTGGCGAGGATCAGGAATACCGCCAACGGGGAAGAAGTGAGGGTCAAATGCATGAACTCAGTGGGGCCATCCCAAAAAAGAATCGCAGCAGTCCAGACATTGTACCTGAGCGGGACTCAGGGTTTCAGCGACGTTCACGACCGCGTGTACTCATCGCCAATCGACACCAGTTGGACTGAGTTTGAGCTCCAATTTCTGATCAGACCCCTCGCCGACCTTCACTGCCGTTCCATTCGCTTCTTGCGATTTCAGAAAATCGGGATCGCGCCATTCACTCTCCTCGACGTCTTGCCAGGCGTAGAGCGTGTAACTTCCCGGCGACAAACCTCGAATCGTGAAGGCTCCGCGCTGATCGGTCGATCCCGAGCCAAAATGATCGGGTATTTTGCGATATTTCTCTTCTGGCACGGCCACGACCGTGGCATTGGCGACGAGATGATCGTTATCGACATCTTTCTCTTTTTCGGTAACTGTGCCTTCGAGTGTCGCGCCTTTGGTGCTCACGACCAAGTCGATCGTTGCAGGACCGCTAGCGGTGAATCCGGCAGAGATATCCCGTCCTCCGAGCGTCACCGATTTGAGGAAGAAATTGTTCTGCCCGTTCCCGCCAAACAACTGCACGATGTAGTTGCCGGCACTCACGTTCTTCCACGCAAAATTGCCCTGCCGGTCGACGGGCGCGTTCGCCCCGAAAAAATCTGGCGACATGAAGAATCCAGGATCCTCCGGCAATTCCGATTGGCGCAGGTTGGCCGAGTACTGCGTCAAGTCTCCGGCAGAACCCTCGATGCGAAGATGACCGGAGAGAGTGAAAGAAGGCTGCGGCGTCAACTTTACTCCGTCGATGTCAGCGGTCACGACGCTGACGTCCTGACGCGCCGTCAAGGTCTGCGCCTCGTTGCCGGATGTTGCTTTGAGTACGTAGGATCCCGGCCCAACTCCGCGCACTTCGAATTGGCCATCCGCTTCCACGTCGGTGGCTCGGATCGAATCGCCTGCCTTGGAGATCAGTTCTACATTTGCCTTCAGTCCTGAGGGGATGCCGCTGACAATGCCGCGCACTCGATACGTGCGCGCCGGCACAAGGGTCAAGTTGATCGGCATCTCGTCGCCAGCTTTCAACGCTACCGTCGAGGCTTGCATGGCATCATAGGTGCCCGGATAGTAGGTCGTGAGGTAGCGAGTTTCGGGTTGCGAGGTTAGACCATCGTCATTGGCGCTGCTACCACTCGCGCCGGGCGCCGGCTTTGCGTGTTGCGATTCATAATCGCGGAAGTCCGGAGCCGGAATGGCCACGATCCGATACTGGCCTGGAAAAAGGTTCGAGAGACGGTACTCGCCCAGATCGTTCGTTCCCGAGGACGCTACGCCTTCCCAAGAGGCCTTCCCGGGCTTCTTCGATTGCGCCATTACGCGAACCTCGGACAGCGGGTCGCCATCTTCGTCCGTAATACGTCCGCTAACGACCGCCGTCGGTAGCATTCGAAAGAGCAAGTCTTGCATCGACTGGCCCGCCTGGATGGTCAGCACATTGACATCGGCTTTCAGGCCGCGATCATTCACCTCGACGTAGCCAGCGCGCTCGAAAAATATCCGGTATCGGGCCGGGACAATATTCTCAATCTTGAAATGCCCGTCGGCGTCAGTCGAAGTGGTGTAATTCCCGCCGCCATTTTGATCTTCTGCAATGCATTGGATTAATACTTTCTTGAGTGGTTCGCTGCCCGGTTCTTTGATTACGGTTCCGGCGACGGAGGCGCTGCGCGTTGAAGTAATCTGCCCACTCGCTGGCAGAACAAGGCTAATGAGCAACATGCTGAGGGCGAGGACTGGAGCGAATGAGCGCGTCATGAAGGGTTTTTGTACGGTCGCGCGATGTGTTAAAAGCGAATCCAGTTTGCCTCGGTTTCGGTCACGACCCGGGGAAGAGTCGCTTCCTTATTGATGCGCTGAAGAGCCTTGGACGGCCGTTCCTACGCGTTCGTCTTAATTCAGAAAATATTTCCGATACAACGTATCCCGCTGTGCCGGACGGAAGCCCGCATCGCGTATGATGCGCCGTAGTTCTTCTTCGGTCGTGCAGTTGGTCACGCCGGCCGCTCGCACAACATTTTCTTCCAGCATCACCGAACCCACGTCATTGCCTCCGAACCGCAAGCCCATCTGGCAGACCTTTAATCCCTGTGTCACCCAACTGGATTGCACATTCAGAAAATTTGAAAGGTAGAGCCGCGAAATGGCCAAGACTTTCAGATACTCAACCGCGGTAGCTTCGTCCCAGTGGCGTCCGCCGAGCGCTGTGTGCGCCGGTTGAAAACTCCACGGGATGAACGCGGTAAAGCCGCCCGTTTCCTGCTGCAAATCGTATAGAACCTGGAAATGATTGATGCGGTGTTCGATCGATTCGCCGACACCAAACATCATGGTTGCGGTAGTCCGCATTCCGAGTTGATGGGCGGTGCGATGAACCTCCAGCCAGTCGGCGGTCAAGCACTTCAGGCGCGCAATCTTGTAGCGAACCTCATCGTCAAGAATTTCAGCGCCGCCGCCGGGTATCGAATCGAGGCCGGCATCCCGCAGCCGCGCGATCGTGTCGCGGAGGTTCAGATTGCTATATTCAGCAATCGCCAGAATCTCAGAAGCCGAGTAGCAGTGCAGGTGAACTTGCGGGAAGCGCTGCTTAATGCCGCTGAGCATCTTTTCGTGCCAGTCAATCTTGAGATCGGGATGCAACCCGCCCTGCATCAGCACGCCTGTGCCACCGAGTTCTACAGTCTCCCGAATCTTTTCGTAGATGGTGTCGAAGTCGAGAATGTAGCCTTCCTTCGAAGCCGGTCCTTTTAAGGGACGGTAGAATGCGCAGAAGGTGCAGTATTCGGTGCAGAAGTTCGTGTAATTAATGTTGCGGTCGATGATGTAGGTGACAGTTCCTTCGGGATGGAGTTTACGGCGGACCGCGTCCGCTTCCATGCCAATCCCGATCAAATCGTCGGACCGAAACATCTCCAGCGCCTGCTGTTTAGTCAGGGACATCTAGGTTCACCCCACGGTAATGGCTATTTTAACTGGTCGATGGCGCCTGATGCGAACTTGATTCGTTTAGGAAAGCCGAGGACGGCTCTCGACAGCCGTAGGCGGTTTACTGCTTTTCTCGCTTTTGCAGTTCCGCGGGCTGATCGGACTTGGGCGACGTGGGTAGCTCGGGCTTCCATGTAGGGGCATTGGCGGGCGCAGAGGGATTTATGCCGAAATCCCATACATAGAGGTTCATTCCTTCTTTGCCGAGCATTTCGGTGAGCGCGTACTCACCCGTGGTGAGCGGCTCCGTAGGAGTGAGTTTGATCCAGCCGCCGGTCATTGCGGTCACCGTAGCCGGGACGAAACGCTCGTCGGTTTTCATCTTCCCGGTCACCGCGATCTTGAGAGCTCCAGCCACCCGCCTGCCGTTCTTGACCTCCATGCGGATGATCTTGTAACGCTCGGTAGGAGGCAGCGGCGGAGGATCTCCTGCGCCCGGCACAATTCCAGTCGCGCCATCATTGGAGTCAATGTTGACGTACAAAGAGGGCGTAGAACTGTGCGACTGAACCTTGGCGTGCGGCCCCGGTAGTTCGATGGCTTGTTTGGAGCCCGCCACCGGATTGATCGCCGTCCGCAGAATATTTGTTTTTGTATTCTGGTCGATATCGGCGCCGGACTGCTGCAGTTCCGCTAACTGCGGCTGATTTTCGTAGGTATCGAGAAGAAAGATACCCGTCTCGTCGGGCAGCCGCAAACCGGGCGCGACCTCGGGCGAACGGGCTAGTTCGGCTTTTCGTTCGGAGTCGATTTCCTTGTCGAGCGCGGCCGCTTCGGGAGCGAGCTTACCTCCCTGCCGCCCTTGCTCGAATTTGTCTGTAGCGTCCCAGTCAATCAGCGCGTTCGGAACTTCCTCCCACTCGCCCCGTTCGGCGCTGAAGTAACGCACGCGGTCGCCGTGGACTTCGTACTTGGTTACGGATTGATAAGTGCCATCTTTGAGGATGAGCCGTCGCGCCTGGCTGGGGGCAGGCACCTGCACCTCGGGCGCTTGGGCGTGACAAAACTGCGCTAAGCATGAGCAGATCAATACGGCAGCAAACCTTAGGAGAAATTTGGGCTTGCCGGTCGCGTTGCCGATCGTCTTGTTGATCGATGATTCCATGCCGCCCAACATTATCGATCTTTCCTGTGCGTCTGGGTAGATTTAGATGCGAAAGAACGGGTCGGCTCAAATTACAAATTTAGAGATTACAAAATTGTTTCTATCCGGTGTTGTGCAGGCCGGCGGCGATGCCGTTCATGGTCGCTCCGATCGCGTATTCGAGAGAGGGATCGACCGTTGTTTGGTCACTGAAGGCCCTCTTGCGGCGCAGAAGGTCGACCTGAACGAGACTTAAGGGATCGACGTACGGGTTGCGAAGCCGCACCGATCGGAAGAGGACCGGGTTCGTTTCCAGTAGTTCGCGCTGCCCGGTAACGTTGAGGATGACGCTGCGGGTCCGTTCAAACTCCTGGCGAAGCATTTCGAAGACGCGGCCTCGGATGACTTCATCTGTCACCAGATCCGCATACATTCGCGCAATGGCGAAGTCGGCTTTGGCCATGGCGATTTCTACGCTGCGAATCAGGCTCGCGAAGAGTGGAAAACCATGCATCATTTCACGTAGAAGCTGGGCGTGCCCGGCTCCCACGGCGGCAAAGCGTTCCAGTGCGTGCCCAACCCCAAACCAGGCAGGAACGGCGTGGCGGCTTTGCATCCAGCCAAAGACCCACGGGATGGCGCGCAGATCTTCCAGGCTGCGACTGGAATTGCGGCGCGCGGGACGGGAACCGATTCGGGCGTGCTCCAGTTCGTTGACTGGTGTCGCCTGTTCGAAATATTCCAAGACCTCTGGACTTTCGGCGATGTGTTCGCGATAGAAGGCGAAAGCGTCGGCCGACATCGACTCCATTGCTTCGTCCCAGCGCTGTTTGGCTTCAGGATCGGCCGTCGAGGGCATGGTGATCGCTTCGAGGCAGGCCGCAATCATAATTTCCAGATTCCACTCAGCGAGCACGGGGTCGGCATACTTCCAACTGAGAACTTCGCCTTGTTCGGTAATGCGAATGTCACCGGAAAAATCGCCAGCCGGCTGAGCCAGGATAGCGGCGTGCGTGGGACCCCCGCCGCGGCCGACCGTGCCCCCGCGGCCATGAAACAGGCGCAGGTGTACGTCGCAATCGCGCGCGGCCTCGTGCAGTTGATGCTGCGCCTTATGAAGCTCCCATGTGCTGGTCAGCATGCCTCCGTCTTTGTTGGAGTCGGAGTAGCCGAGCATGACTTCGTGCGCGCGCCCCCAGGAGTTGAGGAGCGTTTGGTACTCGGGCGCCTTCCAGACGCGACGCATGATTACCGGAGAAGCGCGCAAAGCCTCGATCGATTCGAAAAGAGGCACAGGCATGAGGCCGGGATCACCGTTGCTCGCATTCGCCGAGACGCCGCCCAGAGCCGCCAGTCGAATGACCGCAAAAATGTCGTCTTCAGATTGGGTGTTGCTGATGATGAAATTGCGAATGGTTTTCGGCGAGTGCGTCTTTTTCGAATCGGCAATCGCGCGGAAGGTTTCAAGAAGTTCGACCGATTGACCGGAAAGGTGCGGCGGAAACTGTGCGGTCGGCAATGAGGGATGGATCGCGGATTCGAGTTCCCGGAGCGCCTCCGCCTGCACGCGAGCATTTTGCCGGATGTCGAGCGCATGCAGGTGGAAGCCGAAAGTTCGTACCTTGCTTATGAGCTGCGATAGGAATTCCGCCAGCCGTCGACCCCGGTTTTCGTAAAGGCTTTCACGGACGATGCCAAGGTCTTCTTCAAATTGCGACGAAGATTCGTAGGCGTGCGCGTGTTCGGACGAATCGCGGCTGAAACGCAGCCGTGCGATCAGGAATTCGAGGAAATGGCGATAGAGTTCTGCCTCGGTAATCTGCTTCCAGCGGGAGTGTTCGCCGCCCAACTTTTCTTCGTAATCGCGCACCCGCTGCGCCAGGGCATTTGACACTGCGATGCGGCGGGTCGACATACTGAGTTGGCCAATCAGGCGGATGGTCTCGGCGATGTAGTGATCGACGATAACGTGACGCGCCATCACCAGCGCCTCGCGCGTGCAGGAGGCGGTGACGAAGGGATTGCCATCGCGGTCGCCGCCGATCCAGGATCCAAAAGACAGCAACTCGGGAGCTTTATGGTCCGTGCCATACACGTCGCGCAAGGATTCTTCCAGTTCCGCGAAGAGGCGCGGCAGAGTTTCGAACAACACCATGGGAAAGTAGTCAAGTCCCATATGAATCTCATCGCGGACAGTTGGTTTGTTGAGACGAACCTCGTCAGTCTGCCAGAGCGCGGTAATCTCCGCGAGGATCAGCGATTCGTATTCCCGAGCGTCGGAATCAGAAAGCGGCAACTGGTCCAGGCGCTCCAGATAGCCGGCGATGCGGCGGCGCTTCAAGCGGATGGTGTGGCGTGTGATCTCCGTTGGATGTGCGGTGAAAACGGGCGTAACTTTGACCTTGCCCAACGATTCGAGCATGGCTTCCGACGAAACCCCTGCCGCCTTCATGCGAGTGAGAGTGCCGCGGAACGAACCGTCCACGGCGGTCTTACCCGTCAGCATGCGGGCGGCGCGGCGCCGGCGCTTGCGATGGTTGGTCTCGGCCAGGTTCGTGAGCTCAAAATAAATGGCGAATGCTTTCGTCACGCGATACGCATCTTCCACCGACAGCCCGCTGATGATCTCGCGGGCGCGCGTCATCAGACTGTGATCGACGTCAGAAGCGTTGCCGGACGAAGGACTCTCGCGATGCTGAATCAGGAGCCGCCGCAACTGCTCGACGATGTTCAGAAACGCCTCGCCCTCTTGTTCGACTAGTACCCGACCCAGCAAGATGCCGAGAGAGCGCACGTCGCGACGCAGTGGGAGTTCTTTTGCGGGATCGGCTGTGTCGGCCGTTAATTCGGCGAGACGGGTGGCCTGAGGTCCATCACCCCAAAGGGGACTGTCGGGCATGGGATATTCTAGCGGAAGAGGGAATGGTGGAGCTCAGCAAGTGCCATGTCCCGAGCTCGTGGAACCAGTTGGGTTCGAGCGGTTGGCTGAAAAACTGATAGCTGGCAACTGTTTTTTCCACATTCCCTTCCAGAAAAACTTCTGCCATAATTGATCGTGCACCCCAGCCCGCACAATTTTCCAAAACAATTTAAAGCGAGGAAGCGATGTCGGCCAAGTACATCTTTGTAACCGGCGGTGTGGTGTCTTCATTGGGAAAAGGACTGGCGGCGGCGTCCATCGGATGCCTGCTCGAAAGCCGCGGTCTCAAGGTCAACCTGATGAAGTTCGATCCGTATTTGAACGTCGATCCCGGGACAATGTCGCCCTTTCAGCATGGCGAAGTCTTCGTGACCGACGACGGGGCGGAGACCGATCTCGATCTCGGCCACTACGAACGCTTCACGCACGCCAAACTGTCTCGGGATAACAACTGGACCACCGGCCGCCTTTACGAGCAGATTATCGCGAAAGAGCGACGCGGCGATTATTTGGGCAAAACGGTGCAGGTGATTCCGCATGTCACCAATGAAATTAAAGCGGCAGCGAAGAAAGTTGCACAGGATGTGGACGTGGCGCTGATTGAAATCGGCGGCACAGTCGGCGACATCGAGTCGCTACCGTTCATCGAGGCGATTCGCCAGATGCGGCAGGAGTTGGGGCGCGACAACACTCTATTCGTCCATGTGACGCTGGTGCCCTTTATCGCCGCGGCGCAGGAATTGAAGACAAAGCCGACGCAACACTCGGTTAAAGAATTGCTCAGCGTCGGAATTCAGCCGGATATCCTTCTGTGCCGCACCGATCGGTTCCTTTCGAAAGACATTAAGTCGAAGATTGCCTTGTTCTGCAATGTCGAAGAAGAAGCTGTAATTACGGCAAAAGATGTGGCGTCGATCTACGAAGTTCCGGTCGTCTTCGCTCATGAAGAAGTTGACACATTAGTTTTGCGGCGTTTGAAACTGGAAGCAAAAGATCGCGATCTTTCCAAATGGAACGATCTCGTACACCGCGTCTACAACCCGAAAGATGTGGTCCGGATCGGCATTGTCGGGAAATATGTGGAGTACGAAGATTCCTATAAATCTCTTAAGGAAGCGCTGGTCCACGGCGCGCTGTCGCACAATCTGAAACTGGAAGTGAGTTGGATCGAAGCCGAGGGATTGGAGTCCGCCGACAAGAACGACAAGAGCTACGAAGCGCAGCTGGAGGAATACGACGGCTTGCTGGTGCCGGGAGGATTCGGCAAGCGCGGCATCGAGGGAATGTTGCGGGCAATCCAGTACGCGCGCGAAAAGCGCGTGCCCTATTTCGGAATCTGCCTGGGAATGCAGACGGCTTGCATTGAATATGCGCGCAATGTCTGTGGCTTAGCGAATGCCAACTCCAGCGAGTTCGATCAGGCCACTCCCCATCGCGTGATCTATAAACTTCGCGAACTGCGAGGAGTGGAAGAACTCGGCGGCACCATGCGTCTGGGCGCGTGGCCGTGCAAGATCGAGCCCGGTACGCTCGCCTACAAGGTTTACGGACAGTCCGAGATCAGCGAGCGCCACCGGCATCGTTATGAATTCAACCGCGAGTATGAAGAACCGATGGTTGCGGCTGGTCTGCGTATCTCCGGTTCGACCCCAGACGGTACCTACGTCGAGATGGTCGAAATTCCGGGTCATCCGTTCTTCATCGGATGTCAATTCCATCCCGAATTCAAATCGAAGCCGCTCGAGCCACATCCGCTCTTCAAGGCGTTCACTGGAGCCGCTTACGAGTATGGTCAGAGTAAGAGAGCGCAGAGGGGCGCTGCCGAAGTTGAAATGTTTCTGCGGCCTGAAAAAGTAGGATTGCGGTAGAACGTCCAACACGCCGACACGGAGACACGCAGAATTTTTCCTCGCGTTTTCGTGCCCCCGTCGTGAAGTCAAAACTTTGACCTTGTCATTCCAAATCGATAACGTTCGCGTGGGTTCCGGCGATCTGTTTCTCATCGCCGGGCCGTGTGTGATTGAGAGTGAAGAACACGCGCTGCGCATGGCCGAGATCATCAAGGGCGTCGTGCGTTCCTTGAACTTCCCGTTCATCTTCAAAGCCTCCTATGACAAGGCGAACCGCACGTCGATCCGCAGCTTTCGCGGACCGGGGATCAAAGAGGGTCTGCGCATTCTCAAGAAGGTGAAAGACGAAGTACACGTTCCGGTGTTGACCGACGTGCACCAGGTTGCGGACGTGGCCGCAGTAGCGGAAGTCGTGGACGTGCTACAGATTCCCGCATTTCTATGCCGTCAGACTGATCTGATCGTGGCAGCGGCGCTCAGTGGGCGTCCGGTCAACATCAAAAAGGGGCAGTTCGTTTCACCGTGGGACATCAAACATGCTGTCGATAAGTGCCGCGACGCTGGGAACGGTCAGGTTTTCGTCACCGAGCGTGGATCGAGTTTTGGCTACAACAATCTTGTTGTCGACATGCGGTCGCTGGCCATTATGCGGAAGTTCGCGCCCGTCGTATTTGACGCGACCCACTCGGTCCAGTTGCCCTCATCTTCCGAAGCGGACGGTGACAAGCCGGCGGCCAGCGGCGGACAGCCGGAGTTTATCCCGGTGCTTTCACGCGCGGCGGTCGCGGCGGGTGTCGACGGAGTGTTCATGGAAGTGCACGATAATCCTAAGGAAGCGAAGAGTGACGGCGCCAACGCGCTCGACACGCGCAACCTGCGTGGATTGCTGAAAGAGTTGCAAGCGGTCAAGAAGGCGCTCGAAGTAGCGCACACAACCCCCTAACTGCATTCCCTGAATCTGCTAGTATTTCCGCGTCATCTGAACTTCATCGCTATGCATTGGTGGGCGTCAATCTTCGGGATACTTCTCATCTTTGCCATCCTTATGGATGCATTTGAGACCGTCGTTTTACCGCGGCGGATTAAGCGCCATTTTCGTATTGCGTCGTGGTTCTACAAGAATACCTGGGGTTTTTGGGTCCGCGTGGGCCGTCGAATCAAGGCCGCGAACCGGCGTGAAGGTTTTCTCGCCTATTATGGGCCTCTGTCGCTGATTGTCCTGCTGGGCTTCTGGGCACTGGGGTTGATTTGCGGATTTGCCTGCGTGCAATACGGACTGGGCGAGCATGTGTCGTTGGGCAACGAACCAATCACGTTTGGGAAGGTACTCTATCTGAGCGGGGAAACTTTTTTCACGCTGGGTTATGGAGATATCACGCCCAATAATGCCGCCGCGCGCGCACTCTCGGTGTTGGAAGCCGGCATGGGCTTCGCGTTTCTTGGAGTTGTGGTCGGATATCTGCCGGTAATTTACAACTCCTTTGCCACCCGCGAAATTGAAATTGCGCTGCTCGATGCGCGCGCAGGATCGCCGCCAAGCGCGGCGGAATTCCTGGGAAGATTGGGGTGCTGCCCTGAGCAAACGGTGCTGGACCAGATTTTTCGTGATTGGGAGCGTTGGTGCGCGGACCTGCTGTCGAGCCACATCTCGTATCCTGTGCTTGTTTTCTTTCGATCGCAGCATCCGAATCAGTCGTGGTTGAGTGCGGTCACGGCGATGCTCGATGTGACATCCTTGATCATAGCCGGCGTCGATGGCATACATCCGGACCAGGCGAAACTGACCTTCGCGATGGCCCGTCACGCTGTCGTTGATCTATCACAGACCGTGAAGGCGGAATACAGTCCGCAAGATCTGGAGCGTCTAACTACGGAAGAGATGACGCGTTTGCGTACCGACCTTATCTCGCACGGTGTCAATCTGAGCAGTCAAAACGACGGTGCCGACGAGCGCTTGTCCGAGCTGAGAATTTTGTACGAGCCGTATGTATACGCGCTCAGTCGCCGCCTGTTGATGACTTTGCCCCCTTGGATCCACGCCGATCCCAAGAAAGATAATTGGAAGAGTGGACCGTGGGATCGCGCGATCCAGGCGCGAGCCTTGGAGCATCCGGGGCATCCCATCGATGATCATTTTTAGCCCCGTATGACTGATCCAGTTTTTTCATTATTCATCACCCCAATAGTTCGCTTTGTTCAGCGCGGTTCGCACTCACATCGAGTTGTGCCTCACTCTGTTCCAGATCTTGCTTTACGCGATCAAGTGCTTCAATGAGTTGTTCCACCAATTGAGAAAGACGCTCTGGGTCTTTTTCCTCGGCTACTGATGCGCACAGTTTTCTCCAATTCTTTTCTTCATTCGTCATGCCTTCGTAAAAGCAAGGGAATCGCCAAAGGCGAAATTAAATTTGCCGTTGATCCGCGCCGCAAGTACCTGCAAGTAATGGAGTTCGCCCTCACGGTAGGACACGGAGAAGTAGACTGTACGAAAAATTTGCACGAATGAAAACCGATGCTAAAAGGTTGCTTCCAGTGTTTCCGGTAGAAGCAATCGCAATTCCCTCGAGTGTCATACTGAGAAAATCCCGACCATCCACGCGCGACTGACTCAGCCCGCATCGCTTCTGCTACCATTTCTTCTTCATGAATCATGTAGGAGAAAACGTCGTACGCATCGAGGCCGAAGCTTTGCGCGCGTTGGCAGATCGTTTGGGCGGTCCTATGGCTGCAGCTTTCGAACGCGCTCTCGAATTGATGCTTATATCGCGAGGTCGAGTGGTGGTAACTGGAATGGGAAAGAGCGGGCTCATCGCCCGTAAGATTGCTGCTACGTTGAGTTCAACGGGTTCACCGGCGCTCTATTTGCATCCGGTGGAGGCGTTGCACGGCGATCTTGGCATGATTGTGCGCGGCGATGTTGTCGTGGCGCTCTCGGCGAGTGGCGAGACGGAAGAGATTCTCCAGTTGGTTGCGACCATCAAGCGGTTGCAGGTTCCACTGATCAGTATGACTTGCGATGATCTTGCGGACACTTCAGCCGTTGGTGGCGTTCGCCCGACGTCTTCTTCCACGCTGGCCTCGGCTGCCGATGTGGCCCTCGATTGCTCGATTTCGAAAGAAGCCTGCTCGTTGGGACTTGCTCCAACCGCCTCTACCACAACGATGCTAGCGCTCGGCGATGCCCTCGCGGTCGCGCTTTCCGAACGACGCGGATTCAAAGAGGAGGATTTTGCCAACTTGCATCCTGGTGGAAAACTCGGTAAACGACTGGCCCGAGTTGAAGCTTTAATGCATTCGGGAGAGGCAATTCCGCGCGTGCTGGCGCAGACGAAGATGCCAGACGTGATCTATGAAATGTCGCGAAAGAAATTGGGGATGGCCGCCGTGGTCGAGAACGATCATCTACTCGGCGTGATCAGCGATGGGGATCTACGACGGCTGCTGGAGCAACGTGGCAAGGACGCGCTGGACCTCGCTGCAGAAGACTGCATGACACGGAATCCAAAAACCATCGGCGCACGAGAGTTTGCCGCGACTGCTTTGGCATGCATGGAAGAAAAGAAGATTACGTCGCTGGCGGTGGTGGATGGCGATCGTCTGCTGGGGATTCTGCACCTGCATGATCTCTGGGGCACGGAGATGGTGTAGGAAGTTCTGCCCCCTCCCGTGCTCACGGACAAACTGCTGACAAGAGTCTAAGCAAGAACAAGCTTAGTGGCAGAAGCGCTGTAGCTTCGGCGGGGGCGGGGTAGGAAACTCATCAAACTCTCCGTCCCATCCAGAACATCCGCGAGCAGTCACGGCGCGAATTACCACTTGTTCCATGTCCCGAGCTTTTGCTTTTGCCTGGCCGATCTGATCCATCGTCAGGCCGCCGCTACCATCGAGTTCGTTGAGCCCACCACCCGCGACGGTGTAACCGGCATCCGCAGCAATGGTGAACCAGACATAGGCAGTAAAGCGATCTTGCGGAACGCCGCGCCCGTCTTTCAGCGTCTTGGCGTAAAAAAATTGTGCTTGGGGCAGTCCCTGGTCGGCGCCAATCTTATAGAGCGCGGGCGACTTGGTGAAGTCGCGATCCGCCATGAGTCGCCCCAGGTAGTAAGCGCCATAGGGATTGTTCTGGTCGGCAGCGAGTTTCAGCCACTTACGCGCCGCGTCCAGATCGCGGGGTACTGCACCACCAACATAATAGAGTCTTCCCGCCATCCATCCCGCCAGCGGATCGCCTTGTTGCGCAGCCTTGCGATAGAGGTCGACCGCTTGCAGTGGGTCGCGCGCCAGAAAAGTCCCTGTTTCGTAGTAGTAACCCAAAGCGATTTGCGCAGGTCCGTAGCCGAGCTCCGACGATCGTCGGAAACACTCGATCCCCAGCGTGTCATTCTCCGACGGCCCAATACCAGTAATCGCGTCTACCCCACGATCGTAAAGAGCCTCGGGAGACGTGCTCTGCGCGAGCGCGATCGCACTCGACAGGACGACAATTAAGAACAGAAATATTCGACGCATGGGCGATTTTTCCACGATGGGTACAGGACTAAGTATAGGAAACAAGCTGTCCGCTGTGGAGTTACGAAAGTTCTAATCGCCCGGCGGCGCTGCTCGCTTGGTTTACAAATTCGGGCGAATTCCCGTTTATCCGGAGGGACGTGAGGCAGTGTTTGGATTTTGGTTGTCGTACTTCGGCTTTAGGCGCGACCCGCGAATTCCCGCGTCTCGGTCGAAACCTTGATCGTTTCCCCTTGCTTAATGAAGAGCGGAACGCGGATCTCGATGCCCGTCTCAAGTTTCGCGGACTTGGTAACGCTTCCGCTGGCGGTGTCTCCGCGAGCGCCAGGCTCGGTGTAGGTGACGTTTAGTTCCACATGGGGCGGTAGCTGCAACCCGATCGGGTTGCCGTTGTACTTATGCAGCTGAATGACGACTCCTTCCACGATGAAGTCCAGCGCGTCGCCGATCATCTCGCGCGAAAGAGTGAGGGTCTCGAAACTCTCCTGGTCCATGAAATGGAAGCCCTCGCCGTCGCCATAAAGATACGAAGCCTCAACCATCTGGAGGTCGGGCTCCTTGAACCGATCACTCGCCTTGAATGTCTTGTCGAAAACTGCACGTGTGAGGAGGTTGCGCATCTTCAGGCGGACCAGGGTTTGGCCGCCCCTTGCGGTCGGAGTCGAAACTTCCACCTCAAGGCACACGAATGGTGTGTTTTCGAACTCGAAAAACATTTTGCGCTTTACGTCGATCGCGTCAATCAGTGCGGCCATGATTTCCTCCGAGAGGGGCCCGGAGCGGACGATGCCACTGCGGTCTGACTTGGTTTTCCAATCTCTTACGCGTAGCGCTCCCGCATAAAATCTCCAATCGCCGCGTAAGCAGCAGACAGCGTCTTTTCTTCCGGCAGGAAAACGATGCGAAAGTGTTTCGTTCCTGGGCGCTGCCCAAACCCACATCCGTGGACCACCGTCACGTATTTTTGACGGATGAGTTCGGTAACAAACACATCATCGCCTTCTGGGATGTCGATGCTGGGGTATGCGTAGAAAGCACCCCGGGGCGCAACGCAACTGACCCGTGGAGTTTCTTTGCACCACTTCATGGTCAGATCGCGGCGGCTGCGCAGCTTGCGCTTAACTTCCACCAGGTGGTCCTGCGGCCCTTCGAGCGCCGGCTTGATCGCATACTGCTCGGGATGGTTGGCGCAGAGGCGCGATCGCAAGAGCTTATTCACGCCTTCGAGATAAGGCTTGCTGACGGCAGCTTCGCCGCTGGCGATGCCCCATCCAATCCGCCATCCGGGCGCGAGATAGTTTTTGGACAAGCCTCCAAAAGTAATCACCGGCACATCGGGCGCGACTGCGGCCATTGCAACGTGTGGATCATCGTCAATGATGAGCTTGTCGTAGATTTCATCGGCAAAAATAATCAGGTTATGGCGGCGCGCCAGTTCGGCAATCTCTTCGAGCATCTGGCGCGTGCAAACAGAGCCGGTCGGATTATTGGGGTTGATCAACACAATACCGCGCGTCCGGGGAGTGATTTTCCTCTTGATATCTTCGAGATCGGGCTGCCACTCGTCTTCTTCCTTCAGGTAATACGTGTTCAGTCCAATTTCGAGTTTGGCCAGAACCGCCGAGTAGAGCGGATAGTCCGGGCAAGGCGTAAGCAAGTTATCGCCCGGGTTGAGTAAAGCCGTCACGCAAATATCGACGGTCTCGCTGACGCCTGAGGTGACGAAGACATCCTGAATACTAGTGATGCCTTTGCGGGCCGCCTCACCGCGAATCGCTTCGAGCGCTGGTGCAATTCCAGAAGAACTCGAATATCCATTCTTACCGTCGCGCATCGCCTGATAGACGGCTTCGATCATATGGGCGGGGGTATGGAAGTCGAAGTTGAGCGGGTCGCCGATATTAAGTGGCAGGATCTTGTGTCCCGCGCGCGCGACTTCGTCAGCAATACAGGCCAGGTCGCGAATGGCGTAGCGGACGTTTTCCAGTCGGGCGGCGGGAGCGATTTCGCGAAGCTGCGTTGTGGGCATAGGGTCAAAATCAATCTACCGCCGAGACGCCGAGAACTGCGGATCCCCGGCTGCGCTCGGGATGACAAAACTTGAACGGATCTAACTTGTCGGTGCTCTCTGCGTCTCGGCGGTAGAGCGGGTTATTCGGGACGATCGATCTGTGCTTTCTGTAGAGTGTCAGAGTAGTCGATGTACACGGACTTCCACTCCGTGTAGAAGTCGATTGCGCCAATGCCGCCTTCGCGATGTCCGTTGCCCGTCGCTTTCGTCCCGCCGAAGGGCAGATGAACTTCAGCACCAATCGTCGGCGCGTTGATGTAGGTGATTCCGGCTTCGAGATCGCGCACTGCGGCAAAAGCCTTGTTCACATCCTTGGTGTAGAGCGAGGATGAGAGGCCGTACTCGATGTTATTCGCGATAGCGATGGCGTCTTCCAGGTCTTCACAGGGGATGATCGAAACCACCGGCCCGAAGATTTCTTCCTGCGCGATTCGCATCTTGGGATCGACATCGGTGAAAACCGTCGGCTCCAGGAACCAGCCGTGCTGGTATTCGCCTGTGTCGAGGCGGTTTCCGCCGGTGACGAGTTTTGCGCCCTCGTCCTTCCCGATCTCGATGTAGTTCAAGTCAGTTTTGAGCTGATTCTCGTTTACTGCCGGACCCATCTCAACGGTTTCGTCCAAACCATTGCCGACTTTGATCTTCTTCGCGCGCGCTACAAAGTGCTCGATGAACTGGCGGTACACGCCTTTTTGGACGATGATGCGGCTGGTCGCCGTGCAACGCTGTCCGGTCGTGCCAAATGCGCCCCACAGTCCACCTTCGATCGCCAGTTCGAGGTTCGCGTCGTCGAGAACGATCATTGGATTCTTCCCGCCCAGCTCCAGCGAGCAGTGTTTGAAACTCTTCGCGGCCGTGGCTCCCACGATTCTGCCCACTGCCGACGAGCCGGTAAGAGAGATGGCACGCACCGTGGGATTTTCGGTCAGCGGCGTTCCGACTTCCGTCCCGTACCCGGTTACGATATTGATGACACCTTTTGGAATGCCAGCATCGGTCAGCGCCTGCACCAGGTTGAAAGTGGAAAGCGGCGTATCTTGCGCGGGCTTAATGACGCAGGTATTTCCGCAAACTACTGCCGGTAGCAACTTCCAGGACGAAATCGCCATCGGGAAGTTCCACGGCGTAATCATGCCGCAAACGCCAATCGGCTGGCGGACGGCCATCGCAAACTTGTTGGGCAGTTCCGAGGGCACAGTTGGACCGAACAGACGCCGACCTTCGCCCGCGTTGTAGTAGGCAGCGTCGATCGCCTCCTGCACGTCCCCGCGAGTCTCTTTGATCACCTTACCCATCTCGCGGGTCATGTCGCGGGCGTACTCTTCTTTGCGCTCGATCAAAATTTCGGCCGCGCGAAACACCATTTCTGCGCGCCGGGGAGCGGGCACCAGACGCCACTTGGCAAAGGCCCGTTTGGCGGCGTCCACGGCCGTGTCTACATCTTCTTTGTTCGAACGCTGGAAAATAGCGACGACTTCACGCGTATCGGCGGGATTCCGGTCTTCGAAAGTCTGGCCGCTGGCGGATTCCACCCATTCCCCGTCGATGAAATTCTTGAAAACCCTGGTTTTGGTGGTGCTGCCATCGATTACTGGCTTCGTCATCGTGTCGGTCGCCATGAAACCTCCTGAAAAAGTGCCGAACCTCCATGCTAACAACCGTAATGCAGACGGGCAAGGCGAGGGCCGAGCGAAGCGTCAGTTTTGGTAGATACTCCTCAAACGCCGATCGGCGGAACGAGGTCACTTTCGTAACCCTTTCACCCGCTAACCGAAGGTCAATCCACACCCAACCGAAGATATGATGGTGATAGCCCGACAGATATTCAGAAATCCAGAATTGTGTGATGAGGTTGGCACGAGTCCGTGTCGAAAAATAATACTAAGCCCGGTGTCTACGTCGCCTGGAAACAGGTAACGTACCGCAGCGTGATCATGGCGCTGTTGGGAGTTTTGCTGATTTTTGGCGCGCTCATGCACGTCGCGTTCCCGAAATTCACAGACTCGACTGTGAAAGCCGCGGGAAAAATTTCCTCGGGTTTGCTCGAGAAAGTTGCGGGACTGGCTCCGCCTCTCAAAGGGACCTCGGCTCCGGTCGGCCAGCAAGCGCACTTCACGGCGCTCGATGGAACCATCCGGGTACGAAAAGGCACCGGCAATAGCTGGATCAACGCCGACTACAATGTGCCACTGGAAAAAGGCGACGTCGTGCAGACGGGCGCCGAAGGGATGGCCAAGATCGTTTTCAACGATGGGACGAACTACACTGTGAAACAGGATTCGCTGATCGTCATCGAAGAGAACTCCGCGAACGATCAGCAGCAGACAAACGTATCCGTAGCAGTGACGACCGGTACTGTGGATTTGACGACCGCGACTTATGTTCAGGGTTCGAAGTCGCAGGTGATTGTGGCGGGCGCAAAAGCTTCTCTCGCACCCGATTCGTCGGCGATGGTTCACAACAATCCCAAAGACAACGAGCACGAGATCCTAGTGAAGAAGGGCAGTGGCGACGTCGAGCGCAACGGAGAAGTCGCGCACCTGGCGAGTTGGGAAAAGGTGAGTTTTCAGAACGAATCGAAAACCATGGAACACGCCACCGAGATCGGTCCGCCGACGCCGATCACGCCCGGCAATATGATGCCGGTTTTCATCAACACGGGAGAAAAATCGAAGGAAGTGGAGTTTGCCTGGACTCCGATGGCAAATGCCGCCGGATACCGCCTGCGCATTTCTCACAATCCCTATTTCTCTTCGTTGCTGCTCGACCGTAAGATGGAAGCGCCGAGCGTGGTTGTGACTGGCCTGCCGGTGGGAGCCTACTATTGGTCGATCGAATCCTATGACGCGGCCGGCAAGGAGTCAGTAGAGAGCGAGAAGAATCGCTTCACCATCGTCGTCAAGGCTAAGGAGAAAATCGATCTGTCGCTCGATATGGACCCGCTGATCCAGCACGGGCACGTAATTGAGGTGACGGGAAAGACCGAGGCCGGCGCCCGTGTCATGGTCAACGGCAGGGAAGTGCCGCTCGTAAGCGATGATGGCACATTTCACTACTTCACTCCTCCTTTGCCGAACGGGGAAAACCTGATCACGGTTACCGCCCAGAATTCCAAGGGCGGAGTGAACACGCACCAGGAGAAGGTGGTAATTCAGTAGAGTGGCGTTCTACAGGAGGCTTTTTGGTACCCAGTGCCGAGATAACAACCGGTCCTGCTGAACAAAGTACAATATAAAGAAACGTGGAATAGAAGAAGCAAGGGGCGACTCACCAGGAAACCGGCTAAGTCCCAGGTTCCAGTGAGACGCAGTCCCAGAAGAGAGAAGTTTTGCTATGTCAAACAACGGTTTTCATAACGGATCATCCCGGTCGCACAATTTCCGCTCGCTGTTCAGCATGTTTTCGAGCGACCTCGCCATCGACTTGGGCACGGCCAACACGCTGGTGTATGCGCGTGGTAAAGGCATCGTGGTCAACGAACCCTCCATCGTTGCGCTGAACAAGAACACGAATGAAGTCGAGGCCGTCGGCAAAGAAGCGAAAGAGATGTTGGGACGAACCCCCGGCAACATCGTTGCCATCAAGCCGATGAAAGACGGCGTGATCGCCGACTTCAAAGTCACCGAGAAGATGCTGAATTACTTCATTCAGAAGGCGCACAACCGCAAGATGCTGGTGCATCCGCGGATCGTGATCGGCGTGCCTTCGGAAATCACCCAGGTCGAAAAGCGCGCGGTTATGGATTCCGCCTACCGCGCCAAGGCGAGTGAGGTACATCTCGTCGAGCAGGCGATGGTGGCCGCGATCGGCGCTGGCCTGCCCATCACGGAACCGAGCGGCAACATGGTCGTCGACATCGGCGGCGGTACCACAGATATCGCGGTGATCTCCCTGAGTGGCATCGTGTATTCGCGATCCGTCCGCATGGCCGGCAACCAAATGGATGAGGCCATCATGAACTACCTCAAGCGGAAATATAACTTGCTCGTCGGCGAGCGCACGGCTGAGCAGATCAAGATGGAAATCGGCTCCGCCTATCCTCTCGACAAGCCACTCACCATGGAGATCAAAGGCCGCAACCTGATCGAAGGCGTGCCGAAGACCATCACGGTTGACGACAGCGAAATCCGCGAATCTTTGAGCGAGTGCGTTTCGACCATCATGAATGCGATTCGCGTCGCGCTGGAACGTACACCGCCCGAACTCTCTGCCGACATTAGCGATCGCGGTATTGTGCTGACCGGTGGCGGTGCGCTGATCAAGAATCTCGACAAGCGCATCCGTGAAGAAACGGGATTGCCTGTCTCCATTGCCGACGATCCGCTCTGCAGCGTTGTGCTCGGCACCGGCAAGATGCTCTCGGACTTCAAACTGCTGCGCAAGATTTCCATCGAGTAAATCTCCGCAAGCGAAATTACGAACCCAAGTTAGGGTATACGAGCGACGACACTCTCAGGGATTAGGGTTCCCTGAGACCTGACAACTGAGACCTGAGACCTGCTGTTATGGACGTCCTCGGACGCTACCGCAATCTGATTGTGCTGGTTGGAGTGTTATTCGCCCAGATTCTTGGTTTGGCCGTACAGGTCAATGTCAAGCGGACGACTGACAGCGAACCGACCCGGCTGATCCGCGTTTGGGCCGTCGGCATGGTGACGCCGTTCGAGAAAGTGTTGGTCTGGACTCAAACCTCCACCTCCAATCTCTGGCACAATTACTTCTACTTGCGCGGCGTTCGCGCCGAGAATCGTAACCTGAAGGCGCAGATTGAACGCATGAGCCTCGAGCAGGTACGAATGAGCCAGGACGCCGACCAGGCGCGCCGTTTGCAGGCCTTGCTCTCCTTCAAAGAACAATTCATTTCGCAGACCATGGCGGCGCAAGTGATTGGCTCCAGCGGCAGCGAGCAATCGCGGTCGATCTTCATCGACAAGGGCGACAAGAACGGCATCAAGACCGATATGGCAGTCATCACCGCCGACGGCGTGGTGGGCAAAGTGTTGCGCGTCTACCGCTCCACGGCGGAAGTGCTCTTGGTCAATGATCAGACCAGCGGCGTAGGGGCGATTCTCGACAAGACGCGGTTGCAAGGCATCCTGCGCGGCACTCCGGCTGGCGAAGTCGTCTTAGAAAAAGTGATGAGCGACGAGACCGTGCCTCCCGGAGAACAGGTTCTGACTAGCGGTGGCGACGGCATCTTTCCGAAAGGGTTGCTCGTGGGGACGGTCACCAAGATTTCGCCGGGGAGCGAACTGTTTCTTAATATTCACGTTCGCCCCGCCGCAGACCTGAGCAAGCTGGAAGAAGTGCTGGTAGTAACCAAGATCGACGAGCGTCAGGCCGAGCCGGATCAGACGGGGGCGGCCCGAGCGGTCGATATCTTGGCGGAGCGCCTACCCGGAGTTCCATCGAAACCCGAAACACCTGAGTCTGGGACCGTGCCAGGAAGCGGCGCTTCTGCGCCAAACGTTTCAAACCCTCCACCTGCCCTAGGCGCGCCAAAGCAGGCTACGGGAACTCCGAAGTCCCCCAGCGCCGATGGGTCGGCAATCAAGCCGAAAGCCGTTGTGCCGCAGGCTTCAGCCAGCAACACTGTCCCTCCCTCGAAGAAAACAACAACGCCCGCGCCTGCATCGGCTGGGTCGACGAGCGGTTCGACGCCGACTTCTGTCAAGTCTTCGGGAACTCCCAAGCCGGCGAAGCCCGCAACCGAGCCGAAAGCTCCACCCACAGTTGAGGATAGTCCACACTAACGTGGCCATCACTTACACATCGGGAGAGCAGGTTGAGGTTTATCGTTTCAGCATTCCTGCGACGCTGCTGATTCCTCTCGCGGCGGTGTTTTTACAAGCATGGGTACCGCTCCGGTTGCCCTTTTTCTCGATCTTCGATCTCCCCCTGCTGGTCACGATCGGATTCGCCACAGCACGAAGAAATCCACTCGCGGGCCTCGTCACCGGAGGATTGATCGGCATTCTGCAAGATGCGCTTACCTCGCAGCCCATTGGCCTATACGGAATCGCAAAAACGGTGGTCGGATTCGGTGCATCTTCGCTCGGAATCAAGTTAGACGTGGAGAATGCGGGTGCTCGCTTCTTACTGACGATTTTCTTCTTCGCGATACACGAGGTCATCCGTTTCACGATCGCGCGAGGCCTGGTCGGTTTGCACATAGCGTTGAGTTGGCCGCATGAACTCCTGTCGGGCATGGCGAATGCTGTCTTGGGCGTTCTGGTTTTCATGCTGCTCGATCGAGTCAAACAGCGGACCTAACCCCTACTATCGACAGCGGCATACTTCACCCCAACAGCAAGACCGCATACGCCACAGTAGCCGCGGCCAGAGTTGCAATGAGGTTAACCGCCTGGTTGCCGATCCAACCGCGCCGTTGCACAGTTGCTCCCAGAAGACTGTCGAAAAGCATTCCGAAGAACCCTGCGCTCACCGCAATCCAGATCTGTGAACCGGGAAGCAGCCCGCCCGCCGCGGAAAGCAGCGCCAGCAAAAAACCGGCAGCACCTCCGGCAATACAACCGGTAGGTGTAATGCCACCGTCCGTGCCCGCCGGAACTCGCTGGCAAGTCGTGATCGATCGCGCGTCGACTCTTCCCACTTGGCCAATCTCACTCGCGACCGTGTCGATCGCCGCCTCCGCCAGGGCAGCCACCGACGCCACTAACCATGCTCGATTTCCTGTTGCACCGTAGAAAACCGAGCCGATCGAAGGCACGGCCAGATTGGCGAGCACTTGCCACGCGCTCCGTCCTTCCCTCCGTTCGGCGAGCCCGAGGGCTTGTTTTCGGGAGTATCCCAGCCGCGTGGAGAGCCAGGTCATCGCGAAAAGCGCCCCTAACGCCACAAAAGCGGCTGGGCCCGCTCCGACAAAAAGCAGGAAACAGGCAAGTCCCCCAGCCAGCGCTCCCGACGGGCTGACCCCCCGCAACACGCGAGCGAAGGCCGAGAAACCTAACGTCACCGCCGCCGCGATCGCCAATCGTTCCGGCGACGACGCCCAGAAATGTGCCGGCCAAGGGTTCATTGAAACCAGTTCCCGCGTGTCACGTTTCAGTAGATTCTTACGTAAAGCGACCGGTAACGCGTGAACTCAGCACTGATCGCCGGTGGCTGACAACCGCTTCTGCCGATCCGCATTCGATAACACTATATTCGGTGCCTGCTACCTCAAGACCGCGCCATGTAGTGCTTGGCCTTTGGATTCGTCCCGTAATCTGGCACCGCAGCCTTACCCAGTTTAGGCTACACTTCTGTACGCTCGGCAGGGTTTGGGCATCTTAAATGCCGCCGAGTCGCGGATTCGTGGCTCGCAGCGAGTTCCGTCGCACTGGAAACTGACGAGGCTTTTCTCGTCGCCACTTTGGGGGGAAGCAATGGCAGCTTCTGTTTGGTCTGGGTACCTCACCGCACCGACCACCATCGGGTGAAGCAGCAGCTCATTTGCCCCGCCGACAATCAGGTGCTGGAGCGCAGCGATATCGTCAAGGGATTCGAATATCGCAAGGGTGAATACGTCATCATCGATCCGGAAGAGATCAAGAAGATCGAGCCGAAGACCGCCAAGACCATGGAGATTCTGGAGTTTGTGAAGTCGAGCGAGGTTGATCCCGTCTATTTCGAGTCGTCGTACTACATGATGCCCGAAGAAGCAGGACGCCGCCCCTATGCGCTGCTCACCAAGGCGCTGGAGGAGAGCGAGTACGTTGCCATCGCCAAACTCACCATGCACAACCGCGAATACACGGTCTTCTTGCGCCCCCACAAAGGCGGAATGATGCTCCACACGATGTACTACGCGGAAGAGGTGCGCGAGGTGGAATCCTTCGGTGCGCCGGATATCGAGATCAAAGAAGCCGAACTCAAAATCGCTCATCAGTTGATCGAGGCGCTGGCCGACGAGTGGGATCCGGAAAAATACCACGACACGTTTCAGGACAATCTGAAGAAGCTAATCGAGACGAAGCTGGAAGGCGGCGAAGTGCAGGAGGTGGAGCAACCAAAGAAACTCGCTCCAGTCGTCGATCTAATGGCGGCGCTTAAAGAAAGTCTGGCGCAGACCAAGAAGCCTGCCGCGTCCGAAAAGGTGACGGAGATGCCGGGCAAAGGGCAATCCAAAGCGCGTCGCGGACGAGGCTAAGCCGAGAATCGAGTCCCGAGTCCCGAGTTCGCGTCGACCTGAACCCGTCCCGTAAGTACACTTGTTGCCGTGTCTCTCGATAAGTTTCTCGCCCCTGCAACCATTCTCGCTTCGAAGTGCCTCTATAACAGCAGCGGGCTAAGTACGGTCCGATTTCCCCTCTAGGCCCGGTTCCCGATACAATGTCGGATTCCGCGTAAGATTAACTTTTCCATGGAGTTTGAATGAAGCGGTTTCTCTGGCTGGGCTTTGTGCTGTCCGTTTATCTCATCTGTACCGGTTGCGGCGAAACGTTTCGCCCGATCATCATCCCGAATCCTCCCACCTTCCCGAATCCGTCTGCGTCGAACAGCGTATTGACGGTCAACGATAACGGAGACTTCACCCAAGGCAGCGCCATGAGCATCGATGTCGCGGGCGATGCCGACATCAGCAATCACAATGTGGATATCCATCCCGTGCATGCTGTGCAGCAGACGGCCAGCGAAGTTTTGGTCGTAAACCAGGCGGTGAATGGCCTGAATATCGGAACGACAACCTGTTTGGTGGTCGAAACCCCTCCTCCGCCCCAGCCGCCCACCACTTACGACGTCTGTCCTTCCCTTTGGAAGCTGAGTTTCAACGGAGAAAGTATTAGCAGCACCAGTTCCGTCTCGCTGCCCATTTACGCGGGGGCGAACTTCGTCGCGTCGGCGCCTTCGGATTCGTTGGCGTATGTAGCGATGCCGACCTACCCCCCGGATCCCACTGTTCCCACGGCCATCCAGCCCTCGGTTCAGGTCGTCAACACCCTGAGCAACGTTCTAGGCCCTATTCTTCCTGTGGGAAGCAATCCTTACGCCTTGGCAGTCACTTTCGATAAGACAAAGCTGTACGTTGCGAATGAGGGAGACAGCACGATCAGCGGATTCGACACCAATAGTGGGAATCCTTCGTCGCGAACTGGTTCGCCGACGAGTACATCCTCGTCGCCGATCTGGTTGACGGCGCGCGCGGATAGCCAAGCCGTGTACGTACTAGAGAAAGACGGCCTGCTCGCCTGGTTGAATACCACATCGACCGCTGGTCCCGACATTTTCACGGAAACCTCAAATCCGGCCATCAGTATTCCGGGCGCAACCTTGATGGTGTACGACCCGAATAAGAACCGTCTCTATATTCCCGGTGAATCGCAGCTTGGCATTGTCGATGTTTCACAGTCTCCGCCACAGTACCTGTCCGGAGGATCTATCAAAGGACCTATTACGACCTGTCAGGTTTCCCAGACAAACTGCATCGCTACAGTGCTTCCAAGTTTGCGCGCTACTACCGATCCCTGCTATACCACCAGTCCACAAGAGTTGACGATAGTCGCTGCCGCTGCTCTACCCGACGGCAGTCAAGCCTATGTCGGGGCTTACTACGTGGATTCGGCCGACAATATCTGTCCTCAAGTGACCCCGATCGATGCGGTTAGTTTCGCGGTCGGAACTTCGATTGCCATTCCGGGGTTTCCCGACGCAACCAGTCCGACTCTTTCCGGAGGGGCGCAAAATCCCTACTATGTCCCGGCCTGCGTTAATGCGCGGTTTCGTTTCATGATGGCTGCGGGGGGCGACAGCAGTCGCACCTATCTGTCGAGTTGCGATGGAGGCGCCGTAAACATCGTCGACACCACCATCGAAAGTTATATCGAAGATTTACCAGCCCCAATCGGAGCGCGTGCGCCAATTCCGCCTAATCTACTGAATCCATCACAAAACCCGATCTTCTTGCTCGCTGGCCCGTAAAGCGGTCTTTATCTTAGCGCGTAAACGAAGTGGGAAACTGCAACGCGGTCTAGAATCCCACGAACACGGGTTCGGGCTCGAGCCGAATCCCCCACGCCTCTTGCACGCGGCTCTGGATCTCATCTTTCAGCCGGACGATATCGCTCGCTTTTGCGCTTCCGAGATTCACCAGCGCCAGTGCGTGTTTGTGCGAAATCCCGGCCGCCCCAGCCGCATAGCCTTTCGCGAAGCCCGAATGTTCCACGAGCCACGCAGCCGATATTTTGCGTTGCGCGTCAAGTGCCGGGTAGCTTGGAATCTCAAGTGCTTTGGCTGCGGCTCGAGCCGCGAGATCGTTGAACTGCTCCTCGCCGAGCACGGGGTTCTTGAAGAACGATCCCGCGCTGCGAGAGTCTGCGTCTCCGGGAACGATCAGCATCCCTTTCGACCGCCGTATCGCGCGCACCGCCTCCCGCGTGTCACTCAGAGACGGTGCGACCTTCTTCTCGCCGGAAGCTTCGGGATGTAACTCTGCAAAATACTTCTGCAAATCGGCGTACTTCAAATTAGCAGGCCCTCCCCGCTTCAACCTGAAGTTCACCCGCAAAATGATGTAGCGGCCCCGCTCTGCGCTGTTGAAAACGCTTGATCGATAACGGAATCCGCACGCCGGTTTGGGTAATAAAACGATGCGATCTTGCGTCAAGTCGAACGCGCGCACCGATTCGATCGTGTCGGAGACCTCCTGCCCGTATGCCCCTACGTTCTGCACCGGTGTGCCTCCGACGCTTCCCGGAATCCCGCTCAGGCACTCGATTCCAGCGCAATTCTGCACTACTGCTTGCGCCACAAAGTCATCCCAGATGACGCCCGCACCCACGTTGAAAAGAACAGCGTTACTTTTGGCATCGGTTGTTTTCGAAATCGTGATCCCGCCGATCGTGATTTTAAGCACCAGTCCGGGCCATCCCGAGTCGGCCACTACCAGGTTGCTTCCCCCTCCGACTACAAACAGAGGCAGGCTCCGGCTCTTCGCGAATTCCGCGACCTTGCCAACCTCGTCTTCTCGCTTAATCTCGGCGAAGTAGCGTGCGGTCCCTCCGACTCCCAAAGTCGTCAGGGGCGCGAGCGGAACATTTTCTTGAATCGTCATAAGTCGGATTTGGCTCTATAGTTAACAGAGCATCTCACGTTCTGAGCAAGTAGAAGCGACCTGTGACCAAGTTTAGTAATTGAGGAGAGTCCATGTATCCAGAAATTATGGTGATCCCGATGCGCGAAGAATTGACGCGTCTGGGAATCGAAGAATTACGCAGCGCGGCCGATGTCGATCGCTTTGTTGAGAAAGAACCCGGCACGACAATGTTGATCGTCAATTCCATTTGCGGATGTGCCGCCGGCCGTATGCGTCCCGCTGTCCGCCTCGCTCTCCAGAACGTCACCAAACCCGGCAAGATCGGGACCGTTTTCGCCGGCCAAGATCTGGAAGCGACTGCGCAGGCCCGCGCTCATTTCGTCGGATACCCGCCATCCTCGCCCTCCATCGCGATTCTGCACGACGGAAAAGTGATCTATATGATGCATCGCCATCAAATCGAAACCCGCGATGCCGCCGCTATCGCCGCCGACTTGAAAGCCGCTTTCGATCAGCACTGCGTTGCCACTGCCGTCGCGCGCAATTAAGATTTTTTGAAACCGTTGAACGCCGGGCGCCCTCGCCCGGCTGCTGCCCCTTGTGGTCCAATGCCCTTCCCGGAGTGATCCCCATTATTTCGATCTCGCTCGGTTGTCTCTTCCATCACAAATCGAGGTAAGCGTCATCACATCGCCGATCGGAGGAGTGGCGCATCATAACCGGAATTCCGCGGATCGACGGTCCCGTACAAATCGGGGTTTGAATATCCATTGGAACTATCACTGGCAGGGCGGAGATTGGCAATGTGGGAGTACTCAGATGACGCCAGAACAGCATCTACTCGAAGCCGCAAGCCACAATCAATTTGAATCGCTCACCGCTGCGCAGAAAGAGACACTTCAGCAAGCTGTCGCCAAGGTTGTCAGCATAGCGGCGGGAAAAGGCATCACGATCGAGGCGATGATTGAGTTGCTCCGCTCGGGCCTCACGGTTTCTGAACTCCTCACCTACCTGGCCACTCAGACGGGCAATGCCGTTTGACCATGTGCTGATCGAGGGCGACTTCTAAACGGTGTTTGTGCAGAAAGTGGATGTGGTTTGGCGGAGAAACAACTCAGACCACACCGACCATAATTCGGGGAATTGTTAAGTGTTTGGTTTTTGAGCGTTTGCCGCCGGGCCTGCGATTGGGTAATCTCTATCGATGCCTTCTCGTCAAGAAATCAACAGCTCTGGCACGGTGCTCCTCGCGAGGCCTCACCAGACACTTGCCTTTCCCGCTTCGATCCGCTCTCTTGCCTGCTGGGGAGCACTCGCGCTTGTCGCGGCCACGGTGGCACTTGCCCAGGATACGGCGACGCCCCAGCCGCCCCCTCCACCGGCCGCTGCCTCAACGGTACCGGCGCCCGATGCGGCACCTCCCACCAAGTTGGAGAAGGTGTCGGGTGCGGCCTTGTACAACCTCTTGCAGGAGAAGTCCATCGTCTTTCCCGACATCGCTTTGAATACGGAACGTCTTTCGCCGGGACAGAAATTTCAAATATTTGTTGATAACAGCATCTCGGTGCATACCGTCACCTGGGCGATGCTGGGCTCGGCCGTGGGGCAGGCCGACGATTCACCGACCGGCTTTGGCGAGGGCTGGGACGCGTATTCCAAGAGATTCGGCTCCTCCATGGGACGACAGGCATCGAGCGAGTTCTTTGGAACCTTCGTGCTCGCCTCCGCTCTCCATGAGGATCCGCGCTTTTACGCCGAGGTTAACCCGAAATTCATGCATGCTGTGAAGTATTCGGTGCAGCGCGTCTTTGTCACTCGCAACGATGACGGGCGCGACGTCATGAATTGGTCGGGGCTCGTTGGCCCAGCCATGGCCGAGGGCTTGGCCAATGTTTACTGGCCCGAACAGAATCGCACAGTCGGAGATACTTTCTTTCGCTATGGTTTGGATTTGGCTACGCGGGCTGGAGGCAACATGCTCCGCGAGTACTGGCCGGTGTTTTACGGCAAGATACGCCGTGCCCCTCGACCCAGCGGCGGCAACAATTAGCGTCCTGATGAAAATGGAGCGGCTTGTTCCGTCGGGATGCGCATCTAAATTAAAAACAGCAAATTAGGTACACTTGGACGGAACCTTACCGGAGTCATGCTTGAAACAGCGTCACTTCGCTGCGATGAATGCCCCACGAATTGGGAGATTGAGAATTGAGCACTCGGATACTTTTGTTTCTTGCGTTTTGCGGACTCATTACGGTGGCTTCGGCCCAGGATAAACCAAGTTTCAATCGTTTTACCTACAACGGAGGCATTGGTCTTGGCATCGGTAAGGACGATGTCGCGAGCTATGTTGGCAACTCCTTTAATGGCGTGGCCGGCGCCGGTTTCAACTTCAATCGCCTGTTCGGCGTCGATGCCGAATACATGTATTACGATCTCAACTTCCGGCCCAGCGTGAAGCAGTCCCAGAGCCTCACCGACCAGAGCGGGAATATGCAGTCCATCAGCCTGGATGGAATTGTCACTGTGCCGCGCCATTTTAGAAAATTGAGCGCCTACGGAATCTTCGGCGTTGGTTTCTATCGGCGCACCGTCTCTATTCCCAGCCGCACCATCGGGCCGGGCACCCTTTACCAACCCGCATGGCGATGGTGGGATGTTCAGCGCGATATCTTCAATTCACCTCTCCCCCAAACCATGTCCTCGAATACCAAGGATGCGGGCGGCTTCAACTTTGGTGGCGGACTCAACTATCGTCTCAACCGCCTTCATGACTCCAGGGTTTACCTCGAATACCGCTATCATCGCGCCTATCAGAGCGATGGTAAGACCATCGTCATGCCGATCACTGTGGGATTGCGCTGGTAAGCATCCTCGGCGCTTCTCGTCCAAGAAGTGTGTAGAAACCCGATCCGCGCCCTAAAGTCTTCTTTGTGTCTCGCCGATGTTCCAAAAGGCGGCGGGATTTAAAGAACAGCGGTCCCCGCGCGCGAATCGAGTCCTTTCATGAGCCTACATGCACTAATTGTGGATGACTCCTCAGTCATGCGGAAAATCGTGGAGCGTTCGCTCCGCCAGGCCGGTCTTGACCTCAGCAAGGTATCCGAAGCAGGCAACGGAGCAGAAGCCCTTTCCGTCCTCGCGGATCACCAGGTTGACCTTATCCTTTGCGACATCAATATGCCAGTCATGGATGGTCTGGAATTCATCAAACAACTCCCAGGAGTGGCCAACGCGAAAGGCGTCCCGGTAGTCATGATCACGACCGAGGGCAGTGAATCGCACGTCGTACAGGCTCTCTCCTTGGGCGCTCGCGGATACATTCGCAAACCCTTCACCCCCGACCAGGTGAAGGAACATGTCATACCCGTTCTAGGAGGGAAGTCATGAAGTCGGCGCACGGTGCGCATGCCGCGACTGCAGACCACGCAGTCTGGATTCCTCTGCTCGAAGTATCAACCCGGGAAGTGTTCGAGCTCATGCTGAGTTCTGAGTTGACGTCATCCCAAAACGTCGCCCCCGCCACTCTCGATGTGACGGCCATGGTCGGTTTAGCCGGACAGCTCTGCGGCGTGCTCAGCGTGCGCTGCGGTAGCCGCGCGGCCGCACTGATGACCTCGAAGATGCTGGGAGTCGACGTCGATCAGGTTGGTCCAGAAATGTCGGACGCTCTGGGCGAAGTCTGCAACATGGTCGCGGGCAATTTCAAGAATAAGATTTCCGGCCTTGCCGAAGGCTGTATGCTTTCCCCTCCCACCGTCATTACCGGCAACGACTACAGTTTGCACTCGCAAGCCGAGGAGCCTGGCCTCGAAGTCCACATGCTCTTCGAAAATATGCCCATGACCATTTCTCTTCAAATTCAAGCCTGAACCATCCATGCTGGTGGGCCAGGATCCGATCGGATCGGATGAACCTGGATAGACTTGCTGCGAGACCAACCCTCGGCCAGCCACTTTTCCGAGCGACCTCGTCGAGTCAGCTCGTCGAGTCCTCTTGATCCCGCGATCCTCTCCCGTCCAATTTCTTTGCGCTCGGCCGCGATCGATGTTCTGTCCAGATGCGAGTGTCTAGCTTCGAGCCATGCTCCGCGCCGGCCCGAAGATGGTCGCGACCGTGGCGCGGATTTCCTCGACCGCGTCATCCAGCTCAAAGGTGAACCGAACCAGGTCCATCGATGCCAATTCGCGATGTTCCTTTACAAGAACGCCCCATGCCGGATCGGCGATCAAGTCGACCTTCTGACGCTCGTAGTGGCCGTGCCCCAGGTCGCGCATGCGGCACAACAAGTCGCTCAAATGCACCAAAGCCACCAGCGGCTGCATCGTCTCGGTGCGCTCGGCTTCATGATCGTGATGATGAGCAATGACTTCCTGAATATCCTCGGAGAGGTTCCACTTTTCCGCCAGGGCATGTCCCGTTTCACAATGGGTGAATCCCATCACCGCCCGTTCCGCTTCGTGCAGCGGGATCTCCTCCCTGCCAGCCCGCTCCATCACCTTCTCAAATTCCTCCGGAAAGGCGAGGCAGTTCACGACAAAACCGATATCATGCAGCAATCCCGCCGTATAGGCCTTTTCGTGGTCGTCGCCCGCTAGCTTTTCGCTGAACTTCCGGCAAACCATGGCGCAGCCGAGCGAGTGTCTCCAGAAGACTGCGGGATCGAGCGCCCAGTTTCTGGTGGGAAAGGCCTGGCCCAAGCAACAGGTCAGAAGAATCGTCTGCACCCGCCGCAATCCCAGGCTGATCACCGCTGCCTTAATCGATTTCGGGGGCTGTGCCATCCCAAATAACGGAGACGCCGCCATGCGCAGGCATTGCGCGGCCAGCGCGCCGTCATAGGAGACCAGGCGCACCACCTCGTCCAGCTTTACATCCTCTACCGAACTGCTCATCAGCTTCAGCAGCGGAAGAAAAATGGTCGGAATGGCGGGCATGGTTTCGATCTGTTGCACGCGCTCGCGAATTTGCGCCTTCAAAGGTGTGGTCATAGTTTTCCGCTGCTCAGGGACGGCTTCCAATAGGCGATGCTGCCGGGAAAATGCACCAGGTGAAACTTGTCCGTCAGATTCATCAGGGATTCCGAAGTCCCCAGAAAAAAATAGCCGCCGAAATTCAGATTGGTGAAAAAGTGATTGATGACTTTGATCTTCGAAGTGGCGTCAAAATAAATCAGCACGTTGCAGCAGAAAATCAGGTCCATGCCCTTCATGAACAACATCTTCGAGTCGTCCTGCAGGTTCAGGCGGCTGAAGGTGATCAGCTTCTTTACCTCGGGACGCACCTCCAGCTTCTTGCCATCGAGGGTCGAGAAATACTTGCGCTTGTAGTAATCGGTCGTCGAGCGCAGCGCGTAGTCCCCGTAGACGCCGGCCTTGGCTGTCTCGACCGAGCGGTCGTTCAGATCGGTGGCCAGAATCTCCACCTTCCAGCCTTTCAGCAAGCGTTCGCTTTCTTCAAGCATGTTCATGGCCAGGGTGTACGGCTCTTCTCCGGTCGAGCAGCCCGCGCTCCATATGCGCAGACGTTTCGTGATCTGCTTGGTTTTCTCCCCCACAATCTCCGGCAGGATCACCTTCCGCAGCGCGTCCAGTTGCGGCTGGCTGCGGAACAGGCAAGTTTCGCCGATGGTGATTTCATTGAGCAGTTCGCGCAGCTCCGCGTCGCGAAAGGGCGCTGCCGTCAAGCGGTCCCAGTACTCGCGCAAGGCGCAGTTTCCCAGATGCTTCATCCGCCGGCCACAGCCATCGGCAAGAAGGTAAAGCTTGTCTTCCGCCTTGTAGATCCCGGACACCTTATAGATCAGGTCGCGGATCTGCCGGTACACGGGGTTCGCCTCTTCGCTGAGCTTGCCAGCGAACGGGGCCGCGGGAGCGAGTTTCGGGGCAATTGTCATAGGAGGCGAGGCTCCAGGATGGAATCGTTTTTCGGCTTAGACAGGGCTTGCGGACTGCGGCTCTGTAGGACGCGGCGCGTGATTTCCGTTGCCAGTTGCGGCAGCGGGTACGCCGCATTCGCCAGTCCCGAGGCGTGAACCAGGCCAGGCATCCCCCAAACCACGGAAGTCGCCTCGTCCTGAATAATCACATCGCCACCTGCGTTGCGCAGATCGCGCGCGCCGAGCACGCCGTCCGAACCCATACCCGTCATGACCACTCCCAGAACGTGGCTGCCATAAGCTTCTGCCGCCGAGCGAAAGAGCACATCGACCGCCGGCCGGCAGGAGTTCTCCGGCACTCCCTGGTTCAGATTCAGTCGCCCGCCCGTGGCCGTGCGGATCACGGTCATGTGGAAATTTCCCGGCGCGATCCAGGCATGGCCGGAGGTAAGAGCCGCGCCCGCACTGCCTTCCTCAACGCTGATTGCCGAGTGGTTCGCCAGCCGGTCCGCCAACAGACGAGTGAAGATTGGCGGCATGTGTTGCACCACTACAATCGGAACGGGAAAATCTCGCGGAATCCTCGGCAAGACCTCCGCCAACGCGTTCGGTCCTCCGGTCGACGTGCCGATGGCCACGATTTCGATTCGGGGATTCGACGGGGGTCGAGGCGGCAGCCCGGGACGGGCGCCGGGCAACGGCTGGAGCTTCAGCGGCGCTGCTCCGCAAAGAGCCTTGATCTTCGGCAGAAGTTCGACACGGATGCGCTCGATCGCCACCGCCGCGCTTCCCGTGTTGCTCGGCTTCGTGACATAGTCGGACGCCCCCAGCGCCAGCGCGTCGAGAGTCGCCGCTGCTCCTCGCTCGGTCAGCGTGCTGAACATAATGACGGGCAGGCGAGGATACAGCTTCCGCACGGCAGCCAGTGTCTCCAGGCCGTTCATCACCGGCATCTCGATGTCCAGGGTGATGAGGTCGGGCTTGAGCAGCGGAATCTTGGCCAGCGCAATGCGCCCGTCGCCTGCCACGCCTACGACCTCCACCGCCGCATCTCCCGTCAACGTCTCCGAGAGCAGCTTTCGGATCACCACCGAGTCGTCCACTACGAGAATGCGAATGGGATTCATGACCGAACCTGTGCCTGGCATCGGCGATCGCCGCCATACGGCAAAGCAGCGTGCGGCAATGCCGCGCCGCGAAGCGCCCGCTCCCCGATCGCAGGCCGAACCTCTCGGGAATGGGCGAATCGATTAGCCAGCATGAGCGGCCCTGCGCCGAAATCGCGGCGCGTCGGTGGCGGGATCCCGGTCATACTCGCCGCGTTCGATCTTGAACTGCCCTACCAGTTCGCGCAGTGTGCCGGACATCTCGACCAGTTGCTGCGCCATTTTTTTCGTGTCCGAGGCTTCCCGCGAAGTGCTCTCCGCCGCCGCGGACACCCCGCCGATGCTGTTCGTAATCTCTCCGCTGCCGGAAGCTGCTTCGTTGACGTTGCGTGACATTTCATTGGTCGTCGCATTCTGCTCTTCCACCGCGGTTGCGATGGTGTTCGAAATGTCGTGAATCTGATTGATGACCTCGCTGATGGAAGCGATGGCGTCGACCGCCGCCTGGGTGTCGCTTTGGATAGTTTCGATTTTGTGGCTGATATCTTCCGTGGCTTTCGCCGTCTCCTTGGCCAGTTCTTTCACTTCGTTCGCGACCACGGCAAAGCCTTTGCCGGACTCGCCCGCGCGAGCCGCTTCGATGGTCGCATTCAGGGCTAGCAGGTTGGTTTGCTCGGCGATCGAGGTTATGACCTTGATGACCTGCCCGATTTCGGCCGAAGACTCGCCCAGTTTCGCGACTGTGGCATTGGTCGATTCCGCGACTTTTACTGCCGAGGTCGCCACCCGCGCCGCCTCGGTTGCATTTTTCGCAATCTCTTTAATGCTCGTGCCCATCTCTTCGGCGCCGGTAGCGACGGTCTGCAGATGCTCGCGTACCCGCGCCGTAGTTGCAGCCACCAGGTTCGCCTGCTCGGAGGTCTGCTGCGAATTGGCGGAAATCTTCTGGCTGCTGCCGGAAACCTCGCCGCTGGCTCCGCCCACCTTCTCCGTCGCCACGGCGACCGCTTTAATCATGGACTGCAACTTGTCCAGAAAGACGTTGAACCAGCGCCCCAGTTCGCCGATTTCATCTTGCGCCGTGATGGGAATCCTCTTTGTGAGGTCACCCTCGCCCTCCGCCACATCCTGAAACCGTTCAATCATGTCGCCCAGGCGAAGGAAGGTCGAGCGCGAGGTGATCACCGACAGGATGGCGAGCGGCAAAAGGCAAAGCAAGGCAATCCCGATTGCCGTCAGCGCACTGTCCCACCAGGCGCGATTCACTTCGTCGATGTAAATTCCCGTTCCGACGATCCAGCCCCACGGCGCAAAATTCCTGACGTATGAAACCTTCGCGACCGGCTCCGAGCGGCCGGGTTTGGGCCATAAGTAATAGACAAAGCCCCCGTCCGGGGTTTGCGCCGCTTTGACGAATTCCACAAACACCGCCTTACCCGACGGATCTTTGAAGGAACTCATGTCGGTTCCATCCAATTCGGGTTTGACCGGGTGCATGATCATGGTGGGATGACCGTCGTTGATCCAGAAATAGTTGGTCCCTTCGTAGCGCATGGCGCGAATCGCTTCCATCGCCCGTTGCTGCGCCTCGGCGCGGGAGATCTTGCCATTCGTTTCCAGGTGGTACTCGGCGTCCATGATCGAGTAGGGAATCTCGACCAGGCTTTCCGTCTTTTGCAGTTTTCCCGCCAGAAGCGCCGAGTGCTGGCTCTCGATCCAAAAGACCGCCACTGTAAGCAATCCGGCCGCGGCGAGGCCAGTCATGATCCAGAACTTCGTTTTGAGATTCATAGGCGTTGCCGTTGACCCGCTGCCCAGTGTCTAAAGAAACCTTCGACCAGAGTTGCTTTTACTTGAGTACGCGCCCGTCCCGCTCGATCCGGTGCCGCAGCCGTTGCCCTACGATCCGGCATGAGCCGCCTTCGCTTGCGTTTTCACCACGCCCGCGCCCGGTGAGCTCTCGTTGTCGATCTTGAACTGTTCGACCAGATGGCGAAGTTTGGTCGACAGCTGCACCAGTTGTTGCGCCTCTTTCTGGGTGTCGTTCGCGCCTTGCGAAGTGCTCGCCGCCGCTTGCGCCACTCCGGAAATGTTGCTGGTAATTTCGCCGCTGCCCTGCGCCGCCTCGCTCACGTTGCGCGACATTTCGTTCGTGGTCGCATTCTGTTCTTCGACGGCGGTTGCGATCGTGCCGGAAATGTCGTTGATCTGGTGAATCACTCCGGAAATCGATGCGATCGCCTCGACCGCTCCCTTGGTGTCGGTCTGGATAGCTTCGATCTTGCGGCTGATATCTTCGGTCGCCTTCGCGGTTTCTTTGGCCAGTTCCTTGACTTCGTTGGCGACGACGGCAAAGCCTTTGCCCGCTTCACCCGCACGGGCGGCTTCGATGGTTGCGTTCAAAGCGAGGAGGTTGGTTTGCTGGGCGATCGAGGTGATGACCTTGATGACCTGTCCAATTTCTGTAGAAGAGTCGCCGAGCTTGGAGACGGTCGCGTTTGTGGTCTCGGCCACTTTGACCGCGCCGGTCGCAACTTTCGCGGCTTCGGTTGCGTTCTTGGCGATTTCCTTGATGCTCGCGCCCATCTCCTCGGCGCCGGTGGCAACCGTTTGGAGATTCTGGCTGACTTGCTGGGCGGCGTTTGAAACCACATCGGCCTGCGCCGAGGTCTCGGCCGAGTTGGCGGAAATCTGATGGCTGGTCGCGGTCAGGTCTTCGCTTGCGTGCGCGACCAGCGCCGCCGTCTCGGCAATGGCGTGGACGGTGCCCCGCAGATTGTTTTTCATGACATTCAACGCCCAGGTCGCCTCCCCGATCTCATCTTCGCTGCCGACCGGTAAGTCCTCGAGCGCGAGATTGTTTTCGGCGATGGCATTCGCCAGGTCGACCGCCGCGGACAAGGGTTGCACCACCAGCTTTCGCACCAGGAGAAACATCGCGCCCGCCGCGGTTAGCAAGGTGAGAAAACTGATCAGAAAGATAGCCAGCGAATTGGCGCGCGACGTGGCCACGAGGCCCTCGGTCGAGGCCTTGACGGAAAAGGCGCCGCGCAGATCCCCGGCCTTCATCCCTTCTTTGCTATAGCCAAAAGGATCCTTCGCGCCCACCGGGTCGCCATGACAGAGCAGGCAGTCGGCGGTCAGCCGCACGGGCTGGGCGTAACGCATCACTTCTTCCCCGTTTTCCAACTTGCGTTCCGAATACTCCTTCAGAGCCGGGTCTTGCTGGAATTTTTCAAGCGCGCGGCGCTCGAATGCGTCGGGCTGGTTCTTCGGATCGCGTGGCGTCAACGACGGCGTGTGGAAGGTCATCTCCTGCGCCTCGGCGTATTTTTGGGCGACACTCCAGGAGACGACCACCGGCACCTGCTCCAGGTGCTTGAATTCCTGGCCGGGCACGAACACTTCGATGTTTTGCGAAAACCACGCGCGCGTCGCGTTCGCCATGCCCGTAATCTGGCGCACCTTGTCGCGGAACGCCTCTTCCGCCTGCTGGTTGACTCGGCGCTGCGTGATCCAAAAACTGATAGCGGACGTCACCATCAGGGTAACGACAATCGTTGCCACAATCTTCGCCGTCAGTCGCACACGCTTTAGCATTTTGTTCTCCTTCATCTCCCGGCGCGAGCCGCCATGCTTC
>JBEKPH010000013.1:0-85112 GCA_049520915.1 Terriglobales bacterium | reverse complement strand
AGAGATCCGAATGCGATTCGCAGCGTGCTGGGGTATTTGCCGCAGGATTTCGGAGTTTATCCGAATTTGAATGCGGTTGAGTTTCTGGAGTATCTCGCGGCGGTCAAAGGGCTGGATGCGGCCGCGGCTGCGCGGCGCATCGATGAACTGCTGAATCTGGTCAATCTTACGGATGTGCGGAAGCGCCCGCTGGGCGGGTATTCGGGCGGAATGCGGCAGCGAATCGGAATTGCACAGGCACTGTTGAATGATCCCAAATTGCTGATTGTGGATGAGCCGACGGCGGGATTGGATCCCGAAGAGCGGGTGCGATTTCGCAACCTGTTGTCGGATCTTTCGGGCGATCGGATCGTCATTTTGTCGACGCACATTGTTTCGGACGTGGAAGCGACGGCGACGGACATTGCGCTGATCTCACAAGGGCGACTGGTGGCGCATGCGGCTCCGGAAGATTTGCTGCGCGCGGTCGAGGGAAAAGTTTGGGAGTGGGTGGTGCCAAGCGCTGAATTGAATGCGGCACGGCAGCAACACCTGATCAGCAACACGACGCGGCGGAGCGATGGAGTGCACGTCCGGCTGCTGGCTGCGCAACCACCGGCGGGAACGACGGCGGTGGCTCCTAACCTGGAAGACGCCTACCTGTATTGCCTCTCGCAACACCGCGGCGGAGTGGCGGCATGAAGCATCCTTTGCGCGTGTTGTATCACATGGTGAAAGCGGATTTTCTGGAGCGGGTGCGTCGATACAGTTTTCTGGTCATCCTGGCGGGAGCGTTGTGGTTGGCATACGGCATCGCGGCGGAGAAGGTGTGGGTGCGGGTCGGCGATGGCTATCGCGGAGTGTACAACTCGGCGTGGATCGGGATGCTGATGGCGATATGCTGTTCGACGTTTTTGTCGCTGTGCGGATTCTATGTAGTGAAGAATTCGGTGGAGCGGGATTCGACGACGCGCGTGGGGCGCATTCTGGCGGCGACGCCGATGCGCAAGGAGTTTTACACCATCGCAAAAACGGTAAGCAACTTCGCCGTGCTGGCGTGCATGGTGGTCGTATTGATGGCAGCGGCGCTGGCTATGCAGTGGGTGCGTCCCGAGGTGAGACCGATTTCGCTGTGGGAGTTGTGGTCACCGTTCTTGCTGATCACGCTGCCCGCGATGTTCATAACGGGCAGCGTCGCGTTGCTTTTCGAGACATTGCCGGTTTTGCGCGGTGGCGCGGGCAACGTGATTTATTTCTTTCTGTGGACTTTCGCACTTGCCGCAGGAGTGCAGAGCGGTTTCGACGATCCGGTTGGGGTTCGCGTTCTGGAGAAGAGCACGCGGCAGGCGATGGAGAGAGTGAATCCGGGGGCTGCTACGAATTCGGGATTCAGTTTGACGATTGGGGGGGCGCGTGCCTCGCGGACGTTTGTGTGGAATGGCATTGATTGGACGCTGCACGGGGTGGGCTCACGCCTGTTGTGGGTGGTGGTGGGGTTGGGGATCGCTCTGCTGGCGTCAGTCTTCTTTCATCGATTTGATCCTGCAAGGGAGAGAATCGGGGGGAGGAAAGTTGGGAAGAAGAGTAGTGCGGCGGTGGATGATCCGGCACTAGAGGCGCGACCGGGGCGGGCGGATTTGGGGCACACGGTATTGACGGCTCTGGATGGGCGCGCGCATGGGCGGTTCGCGAGGCTAGTGCTTTCTGAAATTACTCTGATGAGCAAGGGACTGCGCTGGTGGTGGTATGTCGTGGCGGCGGGACTACTGGTCGCGGAGTTTGTGTCTCCGACAGTGCAGGCGCGAGAAGGCGTGCTGCTGGCGGCGTGGATATGGCCGGCGCTGGTGTGGTCGCAGATGGGTTGCCGCGAGACCCGGTACGAGATGCATTCGCTGATTTTTTCGGCAGAGCGGGTTGTGTACCGGCAGTTGTTTGCGATTTGGGTGGCGGGCGTGGCGATCGCGCTGGTGACGGGGGCGGGCACGGGCATCCGGTTGCTAGTGAGTTCGAATTGGCAGATGCTGGCGGCGTGGTTTGCGGGAGCGTTGTTTATTCCGAGCATGGCGCTGGCGATGGGAGTCTGGAGCGGGACGAGCAAGTTGTTTGAGGCGGTGTATACGGTGTGGTGGTATGTGGGGCCGCTGCATCAACTGCCTTCGCTTGATTTTGTCGGTGGGACGCGGGCTTCGAGTTCTCCGGGACTTTATTTGACGATGGCGGCGGGGTTGTTGCTGGTGGCTTGCTTGGGGAGGCGACGGCAGGTTGCTTACGCGTGAACGGGAAGCGGGAGCGAGAAAAAAGCGCGGCTTGCGCCGCGCCTCCAGGAGAGAAACGAGAAAGTCACCGCTGAGCTTTTGCTCGTTCGTCTACAGTGTCCGTTCCTTACAAAGTGGGTAAGGCGCGGAGCCCCCTCAGGGGCTGAAGCCCCCGTGTTTATTGGTTCTAGGCGGCACGACTGAAGTCGTGCCCTTCCCAGAACAGTTTAAGAGGTGGCTTCTAGTTCTACTTATTAATCCACCACTAGTTTGTTGTCGACGCTGAATGAGCCCGGTACGGAACTCGCGCGGATTCCGGCGAGAGTTTTATCCATCGTATTCTCGACGGAGCCGTAGAGAGTCACGTGTCCGTTGTCGACGACGATGCGAATCGGATGCGCTGGATCGCTCGCGTAGCGTCCAAGTTCCGAATCGCGATAGATGGCGCGAGCAGTGCGAACGCGGATCGAATCGTCAAAGTTCGACACTGGAAGCACCTTCACGTCGTTGACGACATCCGTGACGCCAGGCGTCCGAGCAACGATGGCGAGCGCGGAGTCGAGAGGAACATCCCAGACAGCGTCGCCGGTCAAGGTTACGACTCCATCTTTCACGTTCGTCGCAATGTAGTTGAAGGTATTGTCGCGATAGCCGACGCGGTCATACGCAAGTTGCTTCGACAATTTCTTCTGCAGTTGCGCATCGGGCACGCTACTGGTGGAGACGGTGATGTCGTTGCGAACGCCGGTGACGTGCGAAATCTTCTTTGCCTTCTTGGCGGCGTCGAGTTTGTCCTGATAAAGACCGACTGAGCCGGTCAGGGTGACGATGCCGTCTTCGACGGTCGCATTCACGGCTTGCAATTGTTTTGCATCGTGAAGCTTGGTACCGACGGTCTGCTGAATCTGCTGATCATATCGGCCGTTATCGGCCAGGGCAGTGACACTCAGCAGGACAAGCAACGCCATGATCAATGCCAATCCATGCTTCTTCATGTTGCCATCCTTACTGTGAATTCCGGTTTCCCACGAGTTAACCGGTCAGTTAAATAGATGCCTGGGGGGTGGGGAGAGATGCGCGTAGGGAGGGGTTTTACAAACTATTACACGCGTGCCGGTGGTGAGAATCGTCAGTATTTTGCGGGATTTTGCGGGTATTTGACGGATGGTTGTGATAACGACTATTCTTCGGGAATGGCACGCGGATTACAGCAAGAACTTAAACAAAAGATTCCTTTCACCAGCCGGGAACAGGAAGCGGTGCTTTCCCTGTTGCGGACTTCGGACGCGATCGAGGCGCAGGTGGAGAGTGCGCTCAAAGAATTTGGACTCACGGGGACGCAATATAACGCGCTGCGGATTCTGCGCGGAGCGGGTCCGGAGGGATTGCCGTGCCGGGAGATTGGCGAGCGGATGATTACGCGGGACCCGGATATTACGCGACTGCTGAATCGGTTGGAGGATCGCGGGTTTGTCGAGCGGAATCGCGATAAACAGGACCGGCGGGTTATTTATGGGAAGATCACTGCTGCGGGATTGAAATTGTTGCGAGAGATGGATGGTCCGATTGATAAGCGTGGGCGGGAGATGCTGCGGCATGTGGGGCAGGAGAAGTTGAAGGAGTTGATTGAGTTGCTGGAGTTGGTGAGGGGGACAAAACCGGTTCACCGCCGAGACGCCGAGGACGCCGAGTAGACCTTTTAAGGGAGTTGTCGTGCGAAGCGCCGAAAGAGCATATTGCGGGGAACTGCGGATCCCTCGCGTTGCTCGGGATGACAAGCTTTTATTTACTTTTCTGTTTTTTCTTTGTGTTGTTCTTCGTTGCTGAAGCTGCTGTTGTTTTTCCAGGCACATTTCTTTGTGGGAACACACGCGCGAAAATCTTGTCGATATTTTTTAGCTGGCGTTTTAGGTCGAAGGCTTGTTCGATCTTGGCGCGGGAGACGCGTCCGGCGATTTCGGGGTCGTTGAGGATCAGGTCGTGGAAGTTGAGGTCGTCTTTCCAGGCGCGCATGGCGTGGGCCTGAACGAGGCGATAGGCGTCCTCGCGAGAGATGCCGCTTTCGACTAAGTCGAGCAAGAGTTGTCCGCTGAAGACGAGGCCGTGGGTGCTTTCGAGGTTGGCCTTCATGCGCGCGGGATAGACGAACATGGTTTCGATGAGAACGGCGGTTTTATTGAGCAAATAATCGGCGAGCGTAGTGGAGTCGGGAATGACGACGCGTTCGGCGGAAGAGTGCGAAATGTCGCGCTCGTGCCAGAGAGTGACGTTTTCGAATCCAGCCTGAGCGTTGGAGCGCACGACGCGCGCGAGTCCGGAGATCTGCTCGCTGGTGACGGGGTTGCGTTTGTGCGGCATGGCTGACGATCCCTTTTGCTTTTCGCTGAAAAATTCTTCCGCCTCGCGGACTTCGGTGCGCTGGAGGTGTCGGATCTCGGTGGCAATTTTGTCGAGCGTCGAGGCGATGGTGGCGAGCGTTGCGAGGTAGAAGGCATGACGGTCGCGTTGAATGACTTGTGAGGAGACGGCGGCGGCCTTGAGTCCGAGGCGGGCGCACATTTTCTCTTCGAGCTCGGGCGTGAGGTGGGCGAAGGTGCCGACGGCTCCGGAAAATTTACCGACGCGGAGATCTTCGGCGGCGGCCTGGAAGCGGACAATGTTGCGCTGCGTTTCGGAATACCAGTTGGCTATTTTGAATCCGAAGGTGATGGGCTCGGCGTGAATGCCGTGGGTGCGGCCGATCATGGGAGTGTCTTTGAACTCCCAGGCGCGCCGTTCGAGGACTTCGGCGAGACGGATGAGATCTCCGGCGATGAGCGACGAGGCCTGCTGAATGAGGAGCGCCTGCGCGGTATCGACGACGTCGTTCGAGGTGAGTCCGTAGTGAAACCAACGGGCATGCGGGCCAACGATTTCGGCGACAGCGGTGGTGAAGGCGATGACATCGTGTTTGACTTCGGCTTCGATCTGGAAGATGCGATCGACGTTGATGTCGGCGCGGGCGCGGATGGCCTTGGCGGCGTCTTTGGGAACGATTCCGGCGGCGGCGAGAGTTTCGGTGGCGGCGACCTCGACGGCGAGCCAGGTGCGGAAGCGATTTTCGTCGCTCCAAATGCGAGCCATCTCGGGGCGGGTATAGCGAGGAATCACGGCGCGGTCTCCTGTGGGGGAACTGGGGATTGTAAATTACGGCGGGGATGAGCGGGAAGTTCGTTCTTCAGATTGGGCGCTGCGGGTGGTTTGATTGCAATGGGAAAGTTATGGAAGGACGGGCGAGGACGCCCGTCGCTCCAGTATTCTTTATTTCTTATTCGACGGTGTGTTTGGCGGTGTAGCCTTCGCGGGCGTAGACGATGTACTTCACTTCTTTGCCCTTCTGATCACGAACCTTCAAGGGGCCACCTTCGGGCGCCTGGAGTTCGACTTTCAGCTTGCGGTAGGTGCCGTCGAACTTCGCGTTGGTGGGGTGGTAGCTGATGCTGTACTGATTGCGGATGTCGGCTCCGATCTCGTTAAACATCTCGGGGAGTTCGCCCTGGAAGCGCGGGAAGTAGGCGCGGCCTCCGGTGAGGCTGGCGAAGGTTTTCATTTCGTTATCGGCTTGCAGGTAGTCCATGTTGGTGACGGGGATGAATCCGCGGGTGCGGCAGTGGTGGACTTCGCAGTATTCGCGGGCCATGAAGCCGACGCTGACGGGGTAGATGGTCACATCTTTTGTGGACTTGACCTTCTTGAGGATTTTGTCGAGGGTGAGCTTGCTGAAGGTGTCGACGCCGGTCGTCACCAGAATGATGTACTTCTTGCCGTCGATGCGGTCGATGCGATCGAGGGTGTCAAAGAGGGCGTCGAAGAGATTGGTTTCGGAGAATCCGGGCATGCGGAGCTGGTTGAGGGCGGCCTGAATCTCGCGTTTGTCTTGCGTGAAGTCGACGAGGATCTGGGGCTTCATGTCGTAGGAGATGACGGAGACCCAGTCGTCTTTCTGGAGGGTATTGGCGAAGGCGTAGGAGGCGCGGAGGGCCTCGATTTCGAAGTCGTAATTGGTGCTGGCGAACTCAACCAGCAGGACAGCGGTGATGGGAGCCTTGGTCTGATTGAAGGTGGCGATCTTCTGGGCTTCGCCATCTTCGAAGATCTTAAAGTTGTCCTGGCGGAGGCCGGGGATGGTCTGTCCGTCTTTGGTGGTGACGAGGACGTCGAGGTTGACGACCGGCACATCCACTTTGATGGAGTAGTCGGGCATGTTCTCGATTTTCTTAGGGCGCTCGGGAGCGGGGGGCGGCGGCTCTTCTTTTTTCTTGGGGATGACGTAGGGGCCGATATCGTTTTGCGGACCGCCGGCTTCGGGGGGTGCGTCTTGCTTATTCGGATTCGACGAGGGCTGCTGGGAGGTGTCTTGCGCAGAGGCCGGTGAAGTGGTGGAGGCCATCCAGAAAAGGCAGAAAACCAGCAAGATCAAAGGCTTGGAGAAGGCCGAACGGAGGCGGTTTCGACCGCTGAATACGCTGGGAAACATGGGGGGTCCTCGAAAAACTCCTGTGCTAGTATAGACGCAAGCACTCCGCGATTGGGATGTTTTGCGGGCTTAAAAAACTGCCTCTCCTGGCAAACTTTTCCGAATCGCACGCGGAGCCTTTAAGAGCTACAGGGTCATTTTGCGACCTCCGGGGTTGTCCATGAGTAAAGTTGTGCGCTCACTCGCCGTATCTTTGTGTCTCTTGTCATCTCTGTGTTTGTGGAGTTCTGCACAAAATTCTGCACAACAGAAGCCGACTTCCGCGGCCGATCTTCCGGCGCGCGTTTCTGGGACGGAGGCATCGCCGGCGAATGGTTCGGCGGGGCGTGGTTCTCAGGCGCCTGTTTCGCAGCCAAACGTCTCGCGCCCAAAAATTTCCCATTCAAACATCTCTCAGCCCATTATTCCGCTCGATCAGATTCATGAAGGGATGCGGGGGACGGCGCTGACCGTGTTTCAGGGCGTGAAGCCGGAAGCGATGGAAGTGGAAGTTCTGGGCGTGATGCACAACGTGAACGGGCCGAAGGGCGACATCATCCTGGTGCGGTTGCATGGCACGAAGCCGGAGTATACGGGCGTGGTGGCGGGAATGAGCGGGAGCCCGGTTTATTTCGACGGCAAACTGGCGGGCGCGCTGGCGTTCCGCATTGGAGAGTTTTCGAAAGAACCGATCGCGGGCGTGACGCCGATCGAGGAGATGCTGGAGATTAACGCGATGGACCGGCGTCCGGCGGGAGGGGCGGTGCGGGCGAATCGCGGTGCGTCAGGTGGACAGAACGCGGCGACGCAGACGGCGAGTCAGACCGCGACTCATACTGCGAGCCCCAGCGAGGATGTTTCGGTTGCGCAAAACTACAGCAACTATCTGAAGCCGATCGAGACTCCGCTGGTATTTAACGGATTTTCGAATGACACGCTGCAGCGTTATGCATCGGAGTTTGCGGCGGCGGGCATTGTTCCGGTGATGGGGATTGGGTCTTCGAGCAATCAGAAACAGCCGGAGCCGATTGAGGCGGGATCGGCGGTGAGCGCGGTACTGGTGCGCGGGGACATGGATATTGCGGCGACGTGCACGGTGACGTATGTCGACCCGCAGCGACTGCTGGCGTGCGGACATCCTTTGCTGCAGTTTGGCGAAGTGGATCTGCCGATGACGAAGGCAACGGTTTTGGCGACACTGCCGTCGCCGATGAATGCGTTCAAGATCGTCAACACGACGGAAACGGTGGGCGCGTTTGTGCAAGACCGGCAGAACGGGATTATGGGCGTGCCGGGGCAGGACTCGAAGATGATTCCGGTGACGGTTGCGATGCATATGGGACCGGGAGCGGCAACGAAAGAGTTTCACTACGAGATTCTGAATAATGCGAAGCTGAGTCCGCTGGCGATGATGGCCACCGTTTTTAATGCGCTGCATGGGACGAACGAATACGGCGAAGACATCACGTACCGCATGAATGGAACGCTGAGCGTGAAGGGATACGCCGACGTCGAGTTGCGGAACATGTTCGCTCCGCAAGATAACGGACAACCGGCGGCGGCGCTGGCGGCGGCGAGCATTGGCGACCGCTTTGGGCGGATCTATACGAACTCGTTTGACACTCCTGATGTTGAGGGAGTGAAACTTGATTTCGATTTGGTGCGAGAACGGCGGTCGGCGCGGCTGGAAGCGTCAAGAACCGATGTGACAGAAGCGCGGCCGGGCGATCAAATCATGGTGGAGACGGTGCTGCGCCCGTATCGGGGGGAGCGGTTGGTACGCCAGATTGCGATCAAGATTCCGACGTCGACTTCGAAGGGAACACTACGGATTCTGGTGAGTGACGGGGAGACGCTAGACCGTATGCATCGCGGAACTCCGATGATGAATCGCGGACTTGGTCTAGCGCCGACGATTGCGTTGCTGAACCGGGAGCGGGCGAACGATCGCGTGTACGTTTCGCTAATCGAATCGGGGCCGGAGGCGATGGTGGCGGACAAGGTGATGCCGACGCTGCCGCTATCCGTGATGAACGTGATGGAAAATATGCGCGGGACGCAGGATATGGTGGTGCTGGGAGAGTCGTCGGTGAGCGAGGCGTCGACGGATCCGTTGGATTATGTGGTGTCGGGCGCGCAGATGCTGACGATTAACGTGAAGTAGGGGGCCGATCGGCGTCGGGGAGCTGTAGGGATCCTTCGCTTCGGTCAGGATGACAAGATTTCTCCAATACAAACGACTTGAACCTCAGCGGCTAAACAGTTTGCCTAAAGAAGTGTTTTCTCCGGTCGAGATTGCCCCAGCGGCTGGAAGCCGCTCTTAACTGAGCGCGATTTACGGCACGAGTGGAACTCGTGCCCTTCCCGTTCGTGTTGCACTCCAGAGTTTTTCAGCCGTATGTAAAGCCGACGGCTGATTTTGCGGTAACTACGGCGCGGCTGAAGCCGCACCCTTTCAAAACAAATTTAAACTGCACCGTTACTGGATTGGGGTACGCCATTGTCTCGTAAGACACTTGTTGTGATGTCGGCAATTCTTCTTTCCACATGCGCGTTCGCTGAGGGCACGCGTACGTGGGAACAATCGAAATTTGAAGAGTTAATTAAGGGAACGGCGACGGGGATTGCGCTGCGCAGCGAGGGCGGGCTGGAGTTGGCTCCGGCGTTCAAGGCGGTGGCGACTACGGCCTCGACTTATATCTGGTCGATTGCATCGGACGCGGCGGGGAATGTGTATGCGGCGGCGGGGTCTCCGGCGCGGGTGTATCGGGTTGCGCCGGATGGTCAGATCGCGACGATTTTCGAGCCGCAGGAATTGCAGGTGCAGGCGCTGGTGGTGGAGAAGTCGGGCGTCGTGTATGCCGCGACATCTCCAGATGGGAAAGTGTACCGGCTGGAACCGTCGAAGGGGGCATCGGGCAAGGCGGGTGGGAAGGCTTCGTGGAGCGCGACACCGTATTTCGATCCGCACACGAAATACATTTGGGACATGGTGCTGGACGGCTCGGGAAATTTGTATGTTGCGACGGGCGACCATGGCGAAATCTATAAGGTGGCGGCGGGTGGACAGCACTCGCTGTTTTTCAAGAGCGATGAAGTTCACATGCGAGTGCTGGCGGTTGATCCCAAGGGGAATTTGATTGCGGGGTCGGACGGGAGCGGATTGATTTATCGCATCGCGCCGAATGGCGATGCGTTCGTGCTGTATAGTGCGCCAAAAAAGGAGATCACGGCGCTGGCGATCGACGGCGCGGGAAATATTTATGCGGCGGGCGCGGGCGAGAAGCGTCCGGATAGCGGGGGGCAGGGGATCAGTGTGTCACTTACGGCACCGACGCAGAGTCCAACTCCGGGCGGCAACATTATGCTGAGTGGGGCGCCGACGGCGCCAGCGATTCCGTTTCCTTCGCCGGGACTGGGGGCGAGTGGCGGGTCGGAAATTTATCGAATTGCTCCGGATGGAGCGCCGTCGCGGTTGTGGACTTCGCACGATGATCTTGTGTACGCGCTGGCTTTCGATCAGCGGGGACGACTGGTGGCGGGAACGGGTAATCGCGGCCACATATTTGCGATTAATGGCGTGGACGATTTCACCGATCTGATCAAGGCGAGCGCCACGCAGATTACGGCGTTTGCGGCGGCTCCGGGCGGCGGACTTTATGCCTCGAGCAGCAATCTGGGAAAAATTTATGTGCTGGGGGGCAGTCCTGAGCCGGAAGGAACGTATGAGAGCGATGTGTTTGACGCGCATATTTTTTCGATCTGGGGACGGGCGAGCGTGCGAAGCACGGGCGGGGCTTCGAGCAAGGCGTTGGCTGAGGCTGGGGGCAACGGAAATGTAGAGTTTTATGCGCGCAGCGGGAACGTGGATAATCCGGATCGCAACTGGAGTCCGTGGATGCGCGTCGATCTTGCGGGCAGTGCTGAGTTGAAGGTTCCGGCGGCGCGTTTTGTGCAGTGGAAAGCGGTGCTGCACGCCGGGAATTCCGCGACGCGGATTGACGACGTGCTGCTGAATTATCTGCCGAAAAATATTGCGCCTGAGGTGGACGAGATCACGGTGCAACCGGGATATCACTATTCTCCGATTGCGCATGTGACGGGGATTGGGAGTGAGGCGCCGACGCCGGGACAGCCACGTTTCGATCCTCCTCCGCCGACGGTGCGGGATCGGGATGCGATTGGAATCAAGTGGACGGCGCACGATGACAACGACGATCAACTGGCGTACACGGTTTATTACCGAGGCGATGGCGAAGCGCGGTGGCTGCTGCTGAAGAGTGGGCTGAGCGATCGCTATTATTCGTTCGATGCCAGCCTGTTGCCGGATGGCGGATACACGGTGAAGGTGGTGGCGTCGGATGCGCCGTCGCATTCTCCGGGGGAAGCGTTGTGGGCGGAGCGGGTGAGTGCGCGGTTCGAGGTGGATAGCACGCCTCCGGTGATTGAGAACCTGGGCGGGAGTTTGGAGGCGGGTACGGCGGGGAAGAACGAGGCGAGTAGCAAGATGGGGGCGCAGATTCATGTGCATTTTCGCGCCAGTGATTCGTTCTCGGCGATCAAGCGAGCGGAGTATTCGCTGGATGGCGGCGAGTGGCAGTTTGTGGAGCCGGTGGGGCAGTTGTCGGATGCGAAGACGGAAGAGTATGACTTTCGCGTGAGTGTTCCGAGGGTCGAGGTAGTTCCGGCTCCGATGGGGGAAAGCGTGGCCGACGATCATGTGGTGGTGGTGCGGGCGTACGACCGGTTTGATAATTTGGCGACGGCGAAGGTGATGGTGAGGGGGAAGTAGGTTCGGGGAGCGAGTAGAAGAGGTCGCAGAAGGAGGCCCAAGAGGCAGAGAATTTCGGCCTCAGCGCCTAAAGGCACAGCCGAGACAATGCTGTTATCGCACGCGCTGAAAGCGCTGCGCCGCCCAAAGTAAAATCTTCCCGAGTTTTCCGCCGCCCCATGTTTCTACTGTTGCGCGAAGATTGTGGTTGGATTCTTGTTTACGTTGGTGCCTGTGGTGGTGTCGATCATATAGAAATCTTCGATCGTGCAAACCAGGCTGGACTTGCCGCAGCCGGAAGAATCGACGACATAGATGACGTAATTCTGGGCAGCGGGCGCAGTAAGGACGATCGTGCCTGTGCCGAAATCGTTGGCTAACGTGTAGGTGCCGGTCACGGTGTCACTGTTCTGATCCTGGTATTGGGTGCCTGAAACGTTGTATCCCATGCTGCCGCCGGTAGAGGTGAGAAGGAGGTTGGCGGCGATGGGGTCGGCGGCGGCGATTCCACTGTTGGTCGAGGCGGCGGCGTAGGTGCCGGGTAGTTCCGTTGGGTCGAACGCTCCGTTACCCGCGCCTTGAGGATTCATGGTGCCGGCGATCACGGCGCTGGATTGGTCGAGCAGGAAGCCGCGGTTTACTCCACTGGCATAGAAGACGAAGGGCAGAGGAGCGACAACGGGGCTGGTGTCGGGATTGCCAAGCATCTGGAGGGTGTAGCGGCCGTTCGTTGTGCTGCCGGCCGTGTAGGTGTAGGCGAAGGATGCGGCAGACGCGGGCGAAGGTACAGTGACAATCGTGCCGCCGTTGTTCTGATCGAATTGTCCGGTAAAGTTTCCGTTCCCGTCGGTGTTGCCGAGGGTTAGGGAGACGTTGGTGCCACCGCCTGTTCCAAGTCCGGTCAGCGCGGAAACGGAGGATCCCTTGAGGGCGGCGTTGTTGTAGGTCTGGGTTGAATCCTGGAGGACCATGGTGCCGGCGACAGCGGGATGAGTGGAATCAGGGGAGTCGGTGGAGATGGCGTAGAAGGTGAGCGGGTTGGCCTTACCGGAGGTTCCGGAAGAGATGTAGAAATTGAAATGCTGGCTTACCGATCCGTTTGTGATGACCATGGAACCCGGAGCGGTTTGACTGGCGGTGTAGGTTCCGCTTACGGTGCACGGAGAGGCGGTGCAGATGCCGGTGCTGGCGCCATTGTCGTTCACATCGATTTGGCCAGTGGTGATGGTGTTGTTGCCATCCATGGCGAGGACCCCGACGTACCCGACGCGTTTGTTGCTGGAATCGACTCCGGTAAAGCCGAAGGCGTAGGTCTGTTCATTCTTGAATACACCCGAACCAGCTGCAATTTGAGCGATGCCAGAGCCGGTGCCGTGGCCATCGGTTTCGATCATGGATAGATCGCCCGCACTGTTGAGAGCGACCTGGAACTTATTGGGATTCGCTCCATTAGTGAGGGTGAGAGTGCCGGCGTTGTTCGAATTCGGATTGGAGGCAGTGATCGGAGTGTAGGAGCCTCCGGTGATGATGTGAGGGCTGTGGCCGCTGGATGTCAGTTCGTCTTCGGTGCCGCTGGTGATGGTGCCGTTGACGGCGGTGAAGGTTCCCGCGACGGAGACGGCGTTATTGCTGCTGTCGTATCCCGAGAATTGGAAGGCGTAGGTGCCGTTCACGCGAGAAGTGACGATGGAAGCTTTTCCGATGGAGCAGTTCTTGGGAGTTGGCGTACAGCCGCCGGGATCGAGTGTGCTAATCGCGGAAATTTGAATGCAACTGCCGGTGCAGTTATCGGCGGCGGTGTAGTAGGCCAGTCCGGAGATATTGGGATCCTGGGTGAAGGTTTTGCACGGGTTGCCATTGGCGGCGCAGGTCCAGCTGAAAGTTTGGGGCGCGTCATCGGGGATAGCGATGGCAGTGAACTGTTGCTTCAGTCCGGTGCCTACGGCTGGCGTGGCGGGGGTGACCTGGGTCGTGATGTCGACGACGGAGACAGGAAAGTTGCTGGTCACGGATGCATCGGAGGTGAGGGTCGCCGTGACCGTGATTCCCGTGGTAGCTGCGCCTGGCGCAACGTAGGTCGCGGTGAGAGCCGAGGCGGAAGTGACGGTGCCTCCGCCGGTGACGGTCCAAGTTACGGACTGGGTCGAGGTTCCTGTGACTGTTGCGGTGAGGGTGACGGTCTGATTAGGATAGAGGTCACCGGCGTTCAGATTTGCGGGGCTGGAAATAGTCACAGTAATTTCGGGGACGACGCCGTTGCCGCCTTTGGCGCAACTGGTGGCGAACGCGAGACTCAGGAGGGCTACCGCAAACAGGCACTTTTTCGTCTTCGTCATGATGAACTTCTCTCGGAACAAAATTTGCTGGAACCGGCCGCGCGGGGGATTCGGCGCCCGATCGAGTCTCCGGCGAAACGATGCGCGTGGAGGCTGGCAATCGGGGACTTAGCCTGATCTAACGAGCAGCTCGAAGGCCAGTTGGTTAGTTAAATCAGCAGCTTACAAATGTACCTGAAAGCAAGGCACTTTGTCGCAGAGTTCGGGGATTCGGCGAGTCACGCGACGCAGGAGTTGCGCAAGGAATTGCGACTTTGGGATGGGGAAAGGGGGGGGATAAATTCCGCGCGGACGGACGGATGCGTCCGTCGCTACGTGGGCTTGGGGATTGGCGGAGGTTTTCGCGGTGGTGTCGGCAGAGCCGAGCTTGGCTCGGCTGGACGGGCAGGAATGCCCGTCCCCACACGATGCTCGTCCCCACACGATGCTCGTCCCCACACGATGCTCGTCCCCACACGATGCTCGTCCCCACACGATGCTCGTCCCCACACGATGCTCGTCCCCACACGATGCCCGTCCCCACACGATGCCCGTCCCCACACGATGCCCGTCCCCACACGATGCCCGTCACCACACGATGCCCGTCCCCACACGATGCTCGTCCCCACATAAAAGCTTAGTGGACGATGGCGGCGGTTTCCAGAGTTGCGTGTTTGGCAGTTTCCATCAGGGGGCGGAGTTCGGCGGCGGTGATGCCTAGAGTGCCTCCGGAAAAGCCGTCGATGTAGGCGGAGTTGATGCCGACGACTTCGCCATGTTGGTTGAGGACGGGGCCTCCGCTGCCGCCACGGGCGGTGGGGGCGTCGTAGATGAGCTTGTCGCCGGTGACGTCTCCGATGTGGCCGAAGGTGGCGGAGGGACGGATGAGCGAGAGGGCGGCGAGTTCTCCGGCGGTGTTGGCGTCGTCGGGATGCGAGGACAGGCGATCGTAGACGACGGCAGGGGACTTGGCGACCATGCCGGTGACTCCCATGGGATACGCCAGAACGCTGATGGATTCTCCGACGTGAGCTGGGGCGGACGAGATCGGCAGAGGACGAAGCGTCTTGGTGAAGGCGGTGGCTTCGAGGCGCAGAACGGCCAGGTCTCCGTGGGTAGCGACGACGGCGGTTTCGAGGTTGACGGGAAGCGGCGATCCGGGGAAGTAGGCGACGAGCTTCTCGAGGATGGGCGTTCCACCCTGACGCAAGGCGGCGGCGACTTCGCGGTCCCCATACCAAGGCTCGGCGACGTGGCGGTTGGTGGCGAGCAGGCCAGGCGCGACGACGAAGCCGGTTCCGGCGACTCGGGCGCGGAAGCTCTGGGCGTGTCCGGAGACGTGGTAGATGCCGTAGACGTAGGCGACGGAGGCGCGGGCGTCATCGACGGCGGCGGACGAAAAGGATTGCTGCTGTTCGAGGTCGGCGACCTGACGGGAAAGTTGGTGGACTTGCTGCTCGAGTCCGGAGGTTTCGGGCGGGGCGTAGTAGTGGGCCATGATTCCTGCTCCGACTAAGGCCAGGACGCCAAGCAGGCCCTGCACGAAGCGCTGCCAGGTTTCGACTAATTCGCCTTCGTGGTTGCCTTCGCCAATATCAGTTTTGAACATGAGTCGTCGCTAGACCCGGCAAGGAGGGAGATTGCGGGTATCACTATCCTGAGGCATTTGGGGCGGGACGAGTAGGGTACAGAAGTCGGGTAGAGGGAGAACAAAGGTAACCGGAGCGCCGGTCGCTATTCGTCGGTCGCGGTTCGCAGCACGGCTTTTCGGCTATTGATCGAGGCCCAAGCGCTTGGACATTTCTTCGTAGAGGAAGCCTTCGCCGGGGACGTAGGGCTGAACCCATTCTCCGTCGATGACGAATTGGGGGATGGCGCGCTTGCCGGTGCGCTTGACGACCTCGTCGGCAGCTCCCGGAGTGGTTTCGATGTTGATGTCGGTGTAGGGGAGTTTGTGTTCATCGAGGAAGCGCTTGGCGGCGCGGCAGTCGGGGCACCAGGGAGCGGAATAGACGGTGATTTGCATGGGAGTGATTCGAGTTCTGAATAGAGTTTCGGGTTTTAGAGGATGAGTGTCAAACACGTTCGAGTTGGTTGACGGTACGTTCGTTCTGAACATTGCCGGTATTGAGGGTCGTGGCGGGCTCGAAGAGGACGACCCAGCATTCTTGCTCGGCGACGGGACGGTGTTCGGTTCCGCGCGGGATGACGATGAACTCGCCGGTTTCGATCCATTCGTCGTGGTCGCGGAATTCCATGCGGAAGCGGCCTTTGACGACGAGGAACATTTCGTCTTCGTGATCGTGATGGTGGAAGACGAAGGGGCTGTCGAACTTGACGAGTTTCACTTGCTGTCCGTTGAGTTCGGCGGCGATTCGGGGTTTGTAGAAGTCGGGGATATGGGAGAATTTTTCGGCGATGTTGACTTTGGGCATGATGGGTAGTGGATGTGGAGGGTGGGTTGGGCGTCGCAGGAAAATTTGATGGAAGGCGCCTATTGATGCCTGCGAGATTTGGGAATGGCGGAGGAGAAAACCTGCCGAGCTTTGCTCGGCTGGACGGGCAGGAATGCCCGTCCCCACACTAAACTGTCCCCACACGAATAAAAGCCGTCAGGCTTGGGACCTGACGGCTGATGGGTGAAACGACAAGCTTGCTAGAAGCCTGGGGTACTGGTTGAGTGGCCGGCGCGGAGGGTGACTCTGACTCCGCGTTGGGCGTTGATTCGGGTGGTGGTGGTCCAGTCGACTTCGTCGGTGCTGACGACGCCGGTGCCACCGCTGGCTAGTTCGTAGTTGATGCGACCGTCCTGATAGGTGTAATTGCCGACTGCCAGAAGCATGCCGGATTTCAGGACGAAGACAGGGACGCCGGGAGAAGTGGCCGCTCCGCCGCCGACCATATCTTTCGAGATATAGCTGGCGTATTGGACTTGCGGAACTTCTTCGACGCGCGGCGGTTCGCTGGAGCGGACGGCAACATTCACGTTGCGCACGGACAGCTGAGGAATCGTGTTGTCGCCCTGACGAAGGCTCGCGCCCTGGTAAGGCTGCTGATAGTAGGAATCGTTCTGGATGTTGTTGCGGCCGTCGGGACGTCCGAAGAAGTGCCAGTCGGGGCCATTGGTGGAGGCGACCTGCGGGATCTGGACGTCATCCATCAAGCGCAAGGTGAGAGTGCTCTCGCCTTTGAGGGTCGGACGGGGACCGCGAGCGGGTAGCATGATGACTTTCCAGGGCCAGAGGGGCGGCAGCATCCATTCGACGACGTCGCGCTTGGCGTGACCTTTGCCGCGGATGTCGCCTTCCTTGTCGACTTTGTAGCCGCGGGTGGCGATCACCTTGGCGTCGAGCGGCAGATCGCCGTTGGGGAGTCCGATGCGATCGAACATGAGCTTGAGATCGCCCTTGCCCCAGAAGTGTCCTGGGTCTTTGGAGGACTCAAGATGGCCGACGAGATAGGCTCCGCGGGGGAAGGTTTGCTGGCCGAATTCCGTGACCGAGTGGAGGTGACAGAGAACGGGATCGCCGACGGCAGCGGTCGCCGAAGAGAAATTAGGCTCATTCATGGTGCATTGCAGAAGGGTACCGGCGGGCAGGACCATTTCCCGCGCGCTGGCACTCAAGGATAAAGCTAGAAGGGATGCTGCGAGGACTACGTAGCTGCTGTACTTCATTACTGCACCTCGGTCTCACGCCCTGGAATGTTTGGAACAGCGGTTGGTGCTGGTCCAAGGACTGCGGTGAGCCCGCCCCGATTGAATGGAGTAGAGCACAGATGTTATGTGCGGGTCAATCGGATGGGAGTGGGGGGTCTCAAGAATGGGGTTGTCTCTGCTAGCATGCAGGGGCAGCGTTGTCGGGAAAGCTTCTGCCGAGCTTTGCTCGGCTTCGACGGGCAGGAATGCCCGTCCCCACACAACACCCGTCCCCACGCGCAGAGGAAGGTCAGTCTGAATGCGATGTTACTTCTTGCTTTTTATGGTTCTGCTGCTGGGGTCGTTTTCTATTGGACAGTCGCAGGAGACTTCTCCGCAACTCAAGCCGCGGCCCGTGGAACCGGCGGCACCTCCGGGGCCGGAACGGCGCATCAATCTCGACGTGCAGGTGACGGACAAGAAGGGCACCCCGATACGCGGGCTCCGGGAGCAGGGTTTCACGATTCTGGATGACAAACAGCCGAAGAAGATTGCTTCGTTTCGCGAGGTGGACGCGACGGCTTCTGCAACGGCCGAGCCAGTAGAAATCTATCTGGTTGTGGATGCGGTGAACACTGGCTTCAGTACGGTTGCGTATGAACGAGATCAGGTGAAGACGTTTTTACAGCAGAACGGGGGCAAACTGGCGTGGCCTGTAGCGCTTGTCGTTTTTTCAGATAATGAAACGAAGATTCAGGGCGGATTTTCTCGCGACGGAAATGCTACGGCGGCGCTGTTCGATCAAGTCGAAAGCGGATTGCGAACGATCACGCGGTCGCAGGGTTTTTGGGGAGATCAAGAGCGGCTTGATATGTCTCTCAAGGCACTGGGAGAACTGGTGGCGCAGGCGAAGACGCAGCCGGGTCGAAAGCTGATCATATGGTTCAGCCGGGGATGGCCGATGTTCTCGCAGAGGATTACGCTGACCGAGAAAGAATCGCAGCAGATATTCTCGTCGATTGTGGCGGAGTCGGCCGAACTCAGGCAGGACCGCATCACGCTGTATAGCGTGGATCCGGGCGGCACGGAGGGTGGCAGTGTATTTGGGAACACCCACTATGAAGAGTTCGAAACGGGCGTGAAGTCGGTGTCGGGTGCTTATCCCGGGGATCTCGGTTTGCAGGTGCTGGCGGTGCAGAGTGGCGGGCGAGTTTTTTATTTGTCCAATGACATGGTGGGCGAGATTGCGAATTGCGTTGCGGATGCGAATGCTTATTATGTGGTGTCGTTCGATAGCCCTCCGGCGGATCGGCAGGACGAGTATCACGCGTTGCAGGTGAAAGTTGATAAGGGGGGAGCGACCGTGAGGACGCGGACGGGGTACTATGCGCATCCGTGAAGGTGTGTGGTGGTTGTGGGTAAAGGCTGCCCGGCTTGGATCCTTCGGCTGCGCTTAGGGCACGCTGACGTCGCCCGTCCCACGCTAAAGCCGTCCCCACGCAACCTGGAGGGGGCGGATCCCCGTCACCACAAGGACGAAAACAAAAGCCGCCAGCTTTCGCTGACGGCTTGAAATTCTTTTGGGCGACTGGGCCGAAGCCGATCTTTCGCTACTCTCAATCTATTTTTCGGGAATCAGATAAGCCCCGGGAATTTTCGTGTCAAGCGTGGCCAGAGTCGCATGGTTGGCGCTTGCCAGCATGGCCAGATGGCCATCGGTCGTTTGCCGGGCGGTTTTCACCCACGTTGGTAGATGGGAGATGTCGTGATCGTCAGGAATAAAAATGAACTGCGGAGCATCCGCGCGCTTAATTCGAATCAACAGGGTGCGGGCCTGCGAAACGGTAAGTCCATAAGTCGGAGCTTGGACCAGCACTCGAATGAAGCCAAGTTCCGTAATCGAACAAGTTGCAAGAGGTGGGAGTTGCTGTGATCTGATCCAATGGGCGACGCGATTGTGGAACTCGTGTTGTGCGAATCCGAGAGCCACCAGAGCGTTGACATCAAGCAGATAGGTCATAGCGTCCGGATCTTGACGACTAAACGCGCTCGGAGAGCCAATAAGAGGCTCATGGGAAACTAGCCATGATTTCTTCGACCTCCTTGTTGCTCAAGACCGGAGCATCCGACCCGGCGCTCAGAACCGGAAGTCCAGTTACCGGATCGCTCACGATACGTGCTGGACGCTGACGCTTGGCCTGGGGCCGCAACACGATCTGGCCATCCTCGATATTTGCGTCCAGAGCGTCGCCCGCACGAATTCCCAAGCGTCGCCGCAATGGACCGGGAAGGACAACCTGACCTTTCGTGGAAACCTTGGTTTGCATGGTAAGACTATCTTACTATAGATCTACCTCTGAACGCTTCCCCGCGCTCATCCGGTCCAAAACAAAAGCCGTCAGTTTTGCGCTGACGGCTTAAAACTACGCTTTCTTCGCTTCGCGGGGACAGCCGAGGGCGGCTGTCCCTACGCGAGACTAGCTTTCGTACAGGAGGACGCCTTCGGTTTTTTCGGCGTCTACTGGACGGTAGTAGAGTTTATTGGCTTCGAGGAAGACCTCGATGAAGGCTGGCCGGGTGGTGATCGTGCCCTGGATCAGTGCTTCGGAAAGCGGGTCTTCGATGTATTTCTGCAACGCGCGACGCAGAGGACGAGCTCCGTAGCTGCGGTCGGTCAGAGTTTGGTTAAGGATCCACTTCTTGGCTTCGTCGGCGACCGTGACGGTGATCGAGCGCTGGGCCAGGTTCTGGTTCAACTGATTGACCATCAGTTCGAGAATCTGGATCAGGTCGCTTTCGCTGAGGGCCATGAAGAGGATGATCTCGTCCACACGGTTCAGAAATTCTGGATTGAAGGTGCGTTTAACTTCGCTCTTCACCAGATCTTCGACCTTTTCGGAAACCATCTCATCTTTCGAATGCTGGAAGCCCAAGCCCTCGCGTTTCATGAGGTGCCTTGCGCCGATATTCGAAGTCATGATGATGATGGTGTTCTTGAAGTCGACGGTGTTGCCGAGGCCGTCGGTGAGTTGTCCGTCTTCAAAAACCTGCAAGAGAATGTTGAAGACGTCGGGATGCGCCTTCTCGATTTCGTCGAGTAGAACGACGGAATAAGGAGCACGCTTCACGCGTTCGGTGAGCTGGCCGCCTTCTTCGTAGCCTACGTATCCTGGAGGCGAGCCGATGAGCTTGGAGACGGAATGCTTCTCCATGAACTCAGACATATCGAAGCGAACGAGCGACTTGTCGCTGCCGAACATGAAGTGAGCCAGGGTGCGCGCGACTTCAGTTTTGCCGACGCCGGTTGGTCCAAGGAAAAGGAACGAGCCGATCGGACGGTTCGGACTCTTCAATCCCGCACGGCTGCGGCGAATGGCGCGAGCTAACGCGCTGATCGCTTTTTCCTGCGAGATGATGCGCTTGTGCAGCTCTTCTTCGATGCGGAGCAGTTTTTGCGTTTCTTCTTCTTTGATCGAGGTGATCGGTACGCCGGTCCAGCGGGATACCACATCCTCGATGTCCTCCCGACCGACAACGCCGGTGGAGGATTCATCGAGGTGGTATTTTTCGCGAAGGGCGCGCAGGTTCTCGCGCTCCTTGCGTTCTTCGTCGGAATAGAAGCGCGCCTTCTCGAACTCGTGGTTCGCGATGGCGTTTTCCATTCTGTGGACGATGAACTTGATGCGCTTTTGGACTTCGGTCAACTCTTCGGGAAGCGTGGTCTGGCGCAGCTTTACGCGAGCTCCAGCTTCGTCGATCAAATCGATTGCCTTATCGGGAAGGAAGCGATCTGGGATATAGCGGTTGGAGTGCGAGACAGAGAAATTGATGGCGTCGTCGGTGTAGGTGACGGCGTGGAATTTCTCGTAGCGCTCTTTGATTCCGAACAAAATTTTGATGGCGTCGGTTTCGTTCGGCGGTGGAACTTTGACGGCCTGGAAGCGGCGCTCGAGGGAACGATCTTTTTCGATGGACTTGCGATATTCAGCGGGCGTGGTTGCGCCGATGCACTGAATTTCCCCGCGCGAAAGAGCCGGTTTTAGGATGTTGGCGGCGTCGAGCGAACCTTCCGCCGATCCAGCGCCTACGAGCGTGTGAAGCTCATCGATAAAGATGATGGAATTCTGCGACTCCATCAACTCTTTCATGATGGTTTTGAGGCGCTCTTCGAATTGTCCGCGATACTTGGTGCCGGCGACGATCAGAGAGAGATCGAGGGCGAGGATGCGCTTGTCGGCAAGGAAGGATGGCACTTCTCCGTCGGCGATGCGCTGAGCCAGACCTTCGACGATGGCGGTCTTGCCGACTCCGGGCTCTCCGATGAGCACGGGATTGTTCTTGGTGCGGCGGCAGAGGATCTGGACGACACGTTCGACTTCACCATCGCGGCCAACCAGCGGATCGAGTTGGTTGTCCATGGCCGACTGAGTGAGGTCGCGAGAAAACTCGCTGAGTAAAGAAGACTCGCGCTGTCCGCGTTGCGGAGCAGCTTTTTCCTGGCTGGTGCGGGCCAGTTCTTCACGGATGGTGGAGAGGCGAAGGCCGCGCTCGTGCAGAATTTCGGCGGCAAAACATTTTTCTTCGCGGAGCAATCCCAGGAGCAGGTGCTCGGTGCCAATGTGTTTGTGGGAAAGGCGCTCGGCCTCTTCCGCGGCATAAGCGAGCACGCGCTTGCATTCATTGCTGAGAGGAAGATCGACGGAGGTCGAGACCTTCTCGCGGATAGTGGTATGCCCTTCAATTTGTTTACGGATGGACTCGACCGACGCGTGGGAGCGCAGGAAGCGATTGGTCAGGGCCTTGTCTTCGCGCAGCAGTCCGAGGAGCAGGTGTTCGGTCTCAATATAAGGAGAGCCGAACTGGCTGGCCTCGTAGCGCGCGAAGAAAATGACGCGCCTGGCTTTTTCTGTGTAGCGTTCAAACATATACTGATTCCCCCCGGTTCCTGCGGAACGCCCTCCGCCAAACCATAGACCCTACTTCTAATTAATCATTTATATCGCGTAGGCTGCGGAGCGATATACCTTTTTATACTGTTGGATTTTCGCAGGTTCGCGATCCAATCTTGTTTTTCGACGTGCTGAACTAGCCAAACCAAGCTCGAACAACCACTGTTTAATCGTGCTACAGGTCTGCCTTTCGTTACGAGGGCAAGGATTCGGGTGCTACTTCCACTATTTTGCCCTGAACCAACTGTAAAACGCGATGGCACCGACGTGCGAATCCGAGATTGTGGGTAGCAATCACGGAAGTGAGTTGGTGCTCGCGGTGCAATCGAGCGACCAATTCGAAAACCAGCTCCGCGGTGCGGCCGTCGAGATCGCCGGTGGGCTCATCCGCCAGAAGCATTTGCGGTTGGGTGATGAGGGCACGGGCGAGTGCAAGACGTTGCTGTTCGCCGCCGGAGAGTTCGCCGGAGCGGTGTTCGGCACGGGCTTCAAGGCCGACCTCACGCAACCAGCGGGAAGCCTCCTGTTTCGCGGTCGATAGGGCCTGACCGCGCGTGAGAAGCGGCATGGCAACATTTTCAAGGGCGGTGAATTCCGGGAGCAGGTAGTGAAACTGCCAGACGTAGCCAATCTCGCGGTTACGAAAATCAGCGGCGGCATCCTCGGAAAGCGAATTCACTTGGGAGTTGGCGCAGTATACGGCACCAGCCGAGGGACGATCAAGAGCGGCGAGGATGTGCAACAAGGTACTCTTTCCGGCACCGGATTGTCCCACGATGGCAAGCATGGTTCCCTTGTCGACGTGGAAAGACAGATTTTCAAAGAGCACGAGTTCAGCTTCGCCTGAGCGAAAAACTTTGCTTAACCCTTCGACCCTTAACAGAGGGTCTTGAGCTGTTAGATGCAACTTGCCCCTCCTAAGTATCAGAGCGGCCTCCGGTCAAAGCTTGAGGAGGCTCGTCTTGATCCATTAGAGCATGATCGGGTCAGGCAAGAGCGAGTCTGACGAGACGGAGAGAAAAGTTGAGAAGGAACAACCCGTTTGCGCGACTTCAGCAGTAAAAACGGGGTATGCGAACGACTGTATACCTCTGGAAAATAAAAGCAATGTGACCGTGGTCACAGCGAGGCGGGTGGATCGAACTTCATGCAGACCAAAGGGCATTAAACGTGGGCCGTGTTCCCAGAACGCTGTTGACCCGAATAGTAGAATCCTGAGCGATGTCTTCAACCGCCGAAACGGTCACGACTCGCTCCAAGACACCCTATCTTGATCGCGAGATCCCGCTCCCCCGCTCAAGCGCGGGCCATTTTGCGAAATTCAGGTGGTGGCACGTCGTGCTGTTCGCGATGGGACTATTCTGGGAGATCGTTCGAGTCGTCTTATTGCTGTGGCTGTTCTCCATTCTCATTCATGAACTTGGTCATCTCGTAGCAGGGTTGCTCGTAGGTGAACAGTTCGACTCCATTCGGGTTGGCCCTATCCAAGTCAATCGCACCTGGAAGGTCAGTTGGCACTGGACCCCGCGTGCTGTTGTGACCGGGGCGACGAGCGCATTTGCGGTCAATAGGTCGGGAATCCGCTGGAAGCTTTTCTTTTCTACGCTCGCAGGTCCGGCAACGAACATCGCGGCGAGCGTATTGGTATTTGAGGTGATGCCTCGCTACGGATCAAAGTATGAAGCAATAAGCATGCTGTTCGTTCTTGTGTCTGGCTTCATCGGGGTCGTCAATCTGTTTGCGGGAGAGGAGCAACAGGGCACGATGCCGGACGGTTTGCGAATGTGGGTGTTGTTGTTCGATAAACGCCGAAGAGAACGGCTGTTTTCCATTCTCGCGCTCCTTGCCGATGTGAAACAAGGCAAGAAAATTGAGTCCCTCGATGACTATGGCGCAGGCGAGGGGCTGCAGGTTCGTGATGGTAGTGCTCAGCAGGCGATCACAAATTGGCTCGCCTTCATGCAAGCAAATCGTGGAGAATCCGGAGGTCAGTACCTGGAAAACTGTTTGGCGGCATCCTCGGCTGTCGCTCCAGGCTTTCGAAATCGGCTCATCCTTGAAGCGGCACGGTTCCAAGCTACTCAAAGAAAGAAATGTGATCTTGCCCGAGAATGGCTTGCCCTAGCTGACTCGACGGAACCCAGCTTTCAGCGCTTTTTTGCCGAAGCGGTAATCCTGCAAAATGAAAACCAACTCCAACAAGCAATGGCCGTAATTGATGAGGGACTGAAGTACGTAAAGGGCGCAACCAGGGAAGAAAGTCGCGATGTCCATCTACAAGCGTTAAATGATCTTAAGACTTCGTTGCAGGCGGACGAGTCCGTCAAGTTGGGGCCGTCTTAAACTCGCTATTCATAGCGTAGCGATTCAGCCGGCAAGATTCTTGCCGCAGACCATGACGGGTAGATAGTCGCAATAAAAGAGATGCCGATGGAGACCAGGGCGACGAGGGCTCCGTCGAGGAGGCGCGGGGCGAAGGGGACGTAATCGATGGAGTAAACCTCGGCCGAGAGGGAAAGGAAGTGGTAGTGGCCTCCGGCGAAAGAGATGGCGTAGCCGATGACGAGGCCGATGACGGTGCCGATGAGTCCGATGAGAACGCCCTGGGCGATGAAGACGCGTCGAATTTGTTTTCGCTTGGTGCCGAGGGACATGAGGACGGCGATGTCTTTAGTCTTCTCCATGACCATCATGATGAGCGAGATGAGGATGTTGAGGGCGGCGACGAAGACGATGAGGCCGATGGTAATGAAGGTGACGAGGCGTTCGAGACGGAGGGCGCGGAACAGAGGCTTGTTCTGCTCCATCCAGTTGGTGGCCATGAAGCCGTGGCTTTGGGAAATACTGTCGGCGGCCTGTTCGAGTTGCTGCGCGACTTCTCCGGCGCGGTAGATGTCGTCGAGTTTGAATTGGAGGACGGAGACAATGTCGCCGAGTCCGAAGAGTTGTTGAGCGTCGGCGAGACGGATGAAGGCCCAGGAGGAGTCGTAGTCGTAGAAGCCGGAGTTGAAGATTCCGGCGACGCGGAAGCGAATGTATTTCGGGACCATGCCGAAGGGAGTGAGTTCTCCTTGAGGCGAGGTGACGAGGACGATGGAGCCGACCGTGGCTCCGATTTCGTCGGCCATGTCGTGACCGAGGATGATGGGGGGCATGGCGGCTTGCCGCTGCTGGACGGAGGCTAGGTCGTCGGGGGATGGGGATAGGGTGGATGGTGGGGTGGTTTGGTTGGGAGTGGCTTCCCTAGACTTCGCTCCATCCTCTCCGGGTCGGAGACCCGGCACCACACGAGTTTCGCCTTCGTCAAGAGCATTCGCCGAGCCCAGCGCGATGGAGTTCAGAAGATCGCTGACTTTGCGTTCGTATTGCGGCAGCATGCCTTTGAGAACGGCGCCGCGGGCACGGGGTCCACGCGAGATCAGGACTTGCTCGTAAATGGCGGGGGCAGCGGCGACGACGTGAGGCTGTTTCGAAAGCTTTTCGAGCAACGGACGCCAATCTTTGATGCCATCGCTTTCGACGCGCAGCAAGCTGACGTGGGCGGTGGATCCGAGAAGGCGGGCTTGCAGGTCCTGGCGGAATCCGTTGTTGATGGCGAGGGCGACGATGAGCGAAGCGACTCCGGCGGCGACTCCGAGGACGGAGATGGCGGTGATGACGCCGATGAAAGCCTGGCGGCGCTTGGCGCGGAGATAGCGGGTGGCGATGAAGAGTTCGAAGCGCATGGGAGGAGCAGCCGTCAGCTGTCAGCCATCAGCCATCAGGTAAATCGGATTATAGCTGGCGCACGCGATTGGTTTTCCCTGACGGCTGATGTCTGATGGCTAACAGCCGCTTCCTGATATTCTTTTTCCTCATGTCTCCCATTCTGACGAGTGTGCTGCTGGGGTTGACGGCGGCGGGCGCGAATGTTTTTGGCGGCGCGATTATTGTGCAGCGGAACTGGGAACGGTCGTATCTGCGGTATTTCGTGGCGCTGGGCGCAGGGTTCATGCTGGCCACGGCGCTGGTGGAGATGGTTCCGGAGAGCATTCAGCTGCGCGGATCGTATGCTGGGTTTCTGATCCTGGGCGGGTATCTGCTGGTGCATTTTTTCGAGCATACGGTCACGCCGCACTTTCATTTTGGAGAAGAGACGCACTCGGAGCAGTTTGTCCATGCGCACAAGGGATATTCGGTTCTGATTGGGCTGCTGATTCATACATTTTTTGATGGGATCGCGATTGCTTCCGGGTTCCTGGTTTCTCCGGCGCTGGGATGGATTATTTTTATCGCGGTTTTTCTGCATAAGATTCCGGAGGGATTTACGGTGTCGTCGGTGATGCTGGCGAGCGGAAGGAGCCGTGGGTTTGCCTGGGGATCGTCGGTGGCATTGGGCGTGGCGACAGTGGCGGGCGTGATGACGATGGCGGTGTTTCGGTACGAGGTGGCGTTTGGGTTGCCGTTATCGGCCGGCGTGACGATTTATGTGGCGGCTTCGGATTTGATTCCGGAGGTGAATCAGGAGCCGGGGGTGATGATGGCGGTATTAGTTTTTGTGGGAGCGGCGTGTATGTTCTTGCTGGATCGAGTTTTCCACGTACATTAAGGCCAGGATTGAACATAAGAGCTTTTTTCGGCAAAGACCGCTGGATTATTTCGGGTGTGGCGCTGGGTCTGCTTTACGGGCTAGCAGTGCGCATCTCGGTCCGATTTCACGTCTGGGATAAAGGCATTTCGGTAATGACGTGGGGCTTCGTGTTTGGCGTTCCGTTGGTCATGGGTTTCCTTACCGTGTTTATTGCCGAACGTGAGTACCGCATTCCGGTGTGGAAATGGTTTCTTTTGCCGTGGCTCGCCGTGGTGGGCATGGCGTTGGGTACCCTCCTGATGTTGCTTGAGGGATTTATCTGTGTTGCCATCTTTCTGCCGATAGGGCTGGTCTGCGCTTCGATCGGCGGAGTCGCGGCGGGCATCTTCGGGGGATTCTCCAAACGCACTCGAACGACTGATGTCATAGCCGGCTGCGTTTTGTTTCTTCCGCTGCTCGTCACTCCCTGGGAAAGCAGCGTCCTTTACTCGAAGGAGATCCGGAACACGGAGACCTTCATTGACATCGCGGCTCCGGATACAGTTATTTGGGCCAACATTGAACGCGTGCCGGCGATTCAACCGGCGGAGTTGGAGAATTCCTGGAGTCATCGTATCGGGTTTCCCAATCCGATCGAAGCGACGCTTTCATATGAGGGATTGGGCGGAATTCGGCACGCGACATTTGGCGGAGGCGTGCTGTTCGTCGAGACGGTTGATGTGTGGCAGCCGGGACAGAGACTGGGATTTTCGATCAGAGCGGCCACTGACCAAATTCCGAATACGACGTTGGATGAACATGTGCGGGTGGGTGGTCCGTTTTTTGATGTGCTGCACGGGGAGTATTCATTGGAGCCGCTTGGCGATGGCGTGATACGGCTGCATCTCTCGAGTCAGCATCGGGTGTCGACGGATTTCAACTGGTACGCGAGTTTATGGACGAATGCCATTATGAGCGATTTGCAGAATCGGATTCTGCATGTGATCAAGGCAAGATGCGAGAAGGAAGCCGTGAGGCGGTAGCGGGGCATCCCTCAGGGGCTGAAGCCCGCCTATTTGTCGAATCTTTCGGCACGGCTGAAGCCGTGCCCTTTCACAACATCTGCAAGAAAAACCTCTTAGCCGCTGTGGCGGATGTGCATTACGTCGCCGTCTTGGACGATGTAGTCTTTGCCTTCTAGTCGCAACGTGCCTTTGGCTCTTGCATTCGCTTCCGAGCCTGCTTCCAGCAGTTGATCCCAGCGGATTGTCTCAGCGCGGATGAAGTGTTTTTCCAGGTCAGAGTGGATCGCTCCCGCGCCGTTTTGCGCTCGCGTGTTGAGCGGGATGGTCCAGGCGCGGCATTCGTCTTCTCCGGCGGTGAAGAAGGAGATCAGGCCGAGCAGGTGGTAGCTTTTGCGGATGAGGCGGGCTAGGCCGCTGTCGGTGAGGCCGTAGCTGCCGAGGAATTCGGCGGCGTCTTCGTCGCTCATCTCTGCTAATTCAGCTTCTACCTTGCCGCAGATGGCGCTGGCTCCGGCGTTGGGGCGGGCGCTGACTTCGGCGAGGTTGTATTTCGCGACCGCGGCCTCGAGGTCTTTGCCGAGTTGCGTGCTCTCTCCAATATTGAGCACGTAGAGCATGGGCTTCTCGCTGAGGAACATGAAGCCGCGGATGCGTTTTTTGTCTTCGGGAGTCATCTCCATTTCGCGGAGGGGCTTTTCGGTTTCGAGGAAGGCTTTGGCTTTGATGAGGAGCTCGTTTTCTTTTTCGAGTTCGGGTGTCTTCATCTTCTTCAGGTCTTTTTCGAGGCGTTCGAGGCGTTTTTCGATCTGGCCGAGGTCGCTGACCATGAGATCGAATTCGACGTTCTTGATGTCGCGGAGGGGATCGATGGGATGGACGAGTGGAACGTCGTCGCTCTCAAAGGCGCGTAGAACATGGATGAGCGCGTCGACCTGACGGAGATGGCCGATGTAGGCGGTCTCTTTGAGGGCGTCTTGTCCTATAGCGCCGACGTCGACGTATTCGACGGAGGCGTGGGTGAGCTTCTTGGGGTGGTAGAGGTCGGCGAGCTTGTCGAGCCGATCGTCGGGAACTTTGGCGACTCCGATGTGGGCTTCGCGCGGGTTGGAATAGGCGCCTTCGGAGAGGCGGACTTTGGTGAGGATTCCGAAGAGAGAGGTCTTGCCGACTTGGGGAAGACCGATGATGCCGGATTTCATGGGGACAGCTCTCAGCTTTCAGTTGTCAGTTTTCAGTTGAATCAAAAGAATAAATCATTGGGCGGGATACGCATATGCGAGGCGATGTTAAGTTCATCGACCACAAAGAACACTAAGGATCACGAAGGAGAAACTTTCAGACTTCTTGGATCTATGTTTCGCTTTGCTGGAATGCAAACGGGATGACGTCCATGCTAGGCTCGGCGGGATGTGGCGTATGGATAGCGGGAGATGGGCAAAGCGTCTTTGGTGGCGGCTGGGGTTGGCGACTGCCATCTTGGCCGGCGCGGTTTGCGCTTCCGGACAGGAGAATGGTCGATTGCAAGCGAGGGAAGCGATCGAAGGGCATTTGAAATCGTTTTCGATGAAGAACGACGTTCGAGAGGGGTTGATTCGGAAGTGGCTAGCGGAGGCGGGATGCAAAGATGCGAATCTTTCGGAGCAGAAGTTTGACCGCAAGTTGCCGCCGAACGTGATTTGTATTTTGCCGGGAGAGACGCGGGAGATGATCGTGGTGGGTGCACATACGGATCATGTCGATGTGGGCGACGGCGTGGTGGACAACTGGACGGGCGCGGTTTTGTTGCCGGCGCTGCTGTATAGCTTGAGCGCGCAGCACCGTCATCACACGTTTGTGGTTGTGGGGTTTTCGGCGGAAGAAAAGGGGCTGGTGGGCTCGGAGTATTACGTTGAGCATCTGACGCGCGAGCAGCGGGGGCGGATCGAGGGGATGGTGAACTTCGATAGTTTGGGGCTGGGTCCGACGGAGGTTTGGGCTTCGCATGCCGACAAGGTCTTGCTGGAGGCGTTGGATGCGGTGGCGGTGGCGAGCCGGCTTCCGGTGTCGGTGATGGACGTGGGGGACGAGTCGAGTGCGGATTCTGAGGCGTTTGCGGAATATCAGATTCGGCGGATTACGCTGCATTCGGTGACGCCGAGGACGATGGCGATCCTGCATTCGGAGGAGGACAGGATGGGGATGGTCCGGATGAAGGATTATTGGGATAGTTATCGGCTGGCGGCGAATTATTTGGTGTATCTGGATGCGAGGCTGAAGGCCGCGGCACATTAGGGCGAATCCTGGAGATGGAGATCCGGGGTATCGGCCGGGAAACGCAAGGTCCCTCCACTTCGCTTCGCTACGGTCGGGATGACAGGGTGTGGAGGGGAATGTTATGGGAGGGCTTGGGCGGTTTTGTAGATTGCGATCAATCCCAGGAGGAGGACGGCCTTCTCGAGGTCTTCGGACCAGACGTGGAGGCGGTCGAATTCGCGGCGCAGAGGAGCATCGAGCGGGACGTTGTCGATTACCCCGACTTCGGCGCGGATGGCGTGCATTTTGGGTGAGACGGCGAATTGCGAGATTGTGGTGAGGACCAGCATCACGACGATGAGAAGGTGACGGGCGGCGAGGGGGCGGATGGTACCGGTGCTCAGGCGGCTGTAAGTGGCGGAGGCGATGAGGAAAATGATTCCCGAGACGAGGGCCATGTAGTGGAGGAGATCGAGGGAGCGTCCGACGATGGAACCGGCCATGTGGCGGGTGGGGAGAAGTCCGGAGGTGAAGGCGACGGGGGCAAGGATGAAGGCTAGAAAGATGATTCCGCCGATCCAGATGACGAGGGTTAGAAGCATTAAAAATTTCAGGAAGGACATGGGCGGAATTATAAAGTGCGGGATGGCGGCGATGTGCGCAACGCCGCGCGCATCTTGCGACTATCGTGTTGCCATCCTCAATTATTAATAGCTTGCGACGAAGGTCAAAACCTTTAACCACGGGGGGGCACGGGGTTACACGGGGCATGACGCGGGGCATTTCCCGTTGCGAGTTTTGAGCTGGCGGAACAGTTATCCACAGGCTGGAACCAGCCGTGTCACTTACTCGTTGGTGCATGAATGTTTAGGCTCATTCTTCCTCACTGTAGGGGAATCACCTACATGCAACGTTCGATGACAGCGGCCGACGCCAGCTTTGTATCTTTACAGTCGGCCGTATTCTGCGTGCAATGCGAAATGCTGAGCGATAACAACACTCCGCGATGCCTGGCTTGCGGAAGTGCGGCGGTGCTGAGTTTGTCGCGGGTGCTGGGCGGGTCGCTGCGCGGGCAGCAGACGGCGCACTTGATTGCGGACGCGGAATTGGATCGGCTGGTGCGGTCGCTGTTGTATACGGTTCCGCAGGTAGCGGAGGCCGACGAAGAGCGGGACGAGTACCGGGCGGGCGAAAATCAGATTGAGTTTCCGGTGGCGGCGAGTTTTTCCTCGCGACATCGCATGCGGCCACGGCACCACGGACCGGTGCCCACGCATCATCCGCTGATCAATGCGGGGGAATTGGATCTCGAGCCGGGGATCAGCATCATTGCGGAAAAAGCGCAGGCGTTAACAGGCGCGACTGGAGCAGCGATTGCGCTGCGGCGGGGAAGCGAGATTGTTTGCCGGGCGCGGACGGGACGAACGGCTCCGGATATTGGCGTGCGCTTGCAGACGGATAGCGGACTCTCGGCGGAGTGCGTGCGCAGCGGGGAAGTGATGTTGTGTAACGATGCCGAGTCGAATCCGCGAGTGGATTGGGCGACGTGCCGGCGGATGGGCGTGCGCTCGATTCTGGTGGCTCCGCTGCAGCATTTCCGGCGGACGCTGGGAGTATTTGAAGTGCTGTCGTCGACGCCGCACGCGTTCGATAATAATGATGTGGCGACCATGCAGTTCCTCTCCGGAATGATGGTGGCGACGATTTCGCGGCTGTCGAGTTTGCAACCGACCACGCCCATGGCCTCGGGCGAGTAGACTCGAATTAGGAAGACATCTCTGGGGCATCCGATCACTTAGAAAAACTGGCTGAACGAGCGCGGGCCTTCGCGCTGAGAGAAGGTTCCGATGAAGTACGTTTTCGGGATCGCGATCGTCGTGGCATTGCTGATGGCGGGGTGGAGAATTGCCGAGCCGGAGGTGACTAATCTTGTGTTCCAGGACGACCTGCAGGATGCGGCGGCGCAGATTGGTTGGCGCACGGGGATGACGGGGCCACGGTCGGAGGAAGATCTTCGCGATCTGGTGATTCTGAAAGCGGCCCGACATGACATCGAACTGTTGCCCAAGGAGGTCACGGTGCGGCGGGAGGGGCAACCGGATTATCCGGTCTGGTACATTGCGACGCAGTACACGGTGAAGATTGATCTGATGGTGTATTCGTACAAAAAGCAGTTTCATCCTACGAGCAAGGGCGGGAAGTGGTGAACGGGAGGAAATTACGCTCGATCCGCCTTCCGGTTCCAGCGAAACCCTCGTAAGAAGCGCTTGATCAGGAACCACGGAAGCCGAAGTAACAGGAGCGGCGAGCCGATCCAAAACCGTCCCCAGAAAGCGAAGTACTCGGGAAGCAGTAGTGAAAGCTCAACGAACGAAGGGCGAGATTGAAGTTCGCGGTGCTGGTAGTAGGTGAGTTTCTCTCCGTCCCAGGCGACCGAGAATTTCGGATGGTATTCAAGAGTTGAGAGTCTCGGGAATACTTTGCCGAACCGGCTGCGCTGCGGTTCGACGATGAAGCATTTTCCGTCCCGTATCACCTGGACCCAAGCATGTCCGACTCCGTATCTTCCGTGTGGTCCGAATACAACGCGGCAGTCTTGCCCCAAATCCATCAGTTGGCGCCAAGTCCAGAATGCGAAGTCTTCGCAGTCGCCTTTCTTGAGTTTTTCGAAGTCTTCAGGAGGTTGCCAATACTCCTCTTTGTCGAAGAGTTCTTTGTCGGAAACATATTTGCACTCCGTCAGAAACTGACGAACCTCTTCGATCGAGCGGCAGCGAACCGCGAGTGGCCGGCTTACATAGCGGCCTAGTGGAAATGTTGGCCGGGGTCCTTTGCGACGATCGAAGGGACGGAAGACTTTCTTGCCCGACTCGTCGTAGGCTGCTGGGATTGCTTCCGCAATCATGGATGGAGTTTAACTGACGACTCGCCGGACAAGGTGCTCGACACGAGGCAAGTGCGTCGAAGGGATGAACTGCAGATCCCTCACTTCGTTCGGGATGACAAACCATTAAGGGATGACAATCCATTAAGGGAGGACAAATTTATTTCGGGAGGACAAATCGATTTAAGGAATTTTATTGGGGTCTCGTCCAGCGACTAGACCGGAACCGGGACGCTCTCGACAATCTCGCGGAGGACTTGTTCGGCTTGCTCTGACTTTTTCAAGGTGGACGTGTAGAGAGAGCTGACGACTACGCGGTGGGCGAAGACGCTGACTACTAGCGGCTTGAAATCTTCGGGGGTGCAGTAGTCGCGGCCTTCCAAGAAGGCCATCGCTTGCGCTGCGCGGTAGAGCATTTGCGAGCCGCGGGGAGAGACTCCGAGGGAAAGATACTCGGACTCGCGGGTTCGGGTGACTATGTTCAGCAAGTAAGTGATGAGCGATTCGTCGACGTGGACTTGGGCTACGGCTTGCTGAATTTCGACAACGTCGGCGGCGTTGAGGACGGGGCGCAGGTTTTCGAGTTGGGCGACTCCGGCTTCGGCACGGAGGATTTCGCGTTCGGCATTGCCTTCGGGGTATCCCATGCGAATGCGCATCAGAAAACGATCGAGTTGCGACTCGGGCAGGGGGTAGGTTCCGTGATGCTCGACGGGATTCTGCGTGGCCAGGACTAAGAAGGGCTGCGGCAGCGCGTGGGAATGCGAATCGACGGTGACTTGTCCCTCGTTCATGGCTTCAAGAAGAGCGGACTGCGTTTTGGGAGTCGTGCGGTTAATTTCGTCGGCCAGGAGAACGTTGGCGAAGACGGGGCCGCGCTTGAATTCGAATTTTTGCTCGAGAGAAGAGTAGATCGAGATGCCGAGGACGTCCGAGGGAAGCATGTCGCTGGTGAACTGGATGCGCTGAAAGGTGCAGTCGATGGCGCGAGCGATGGCCTGGCCGAGGGTAGTTTTACCGACTCCGGGAACGCCTTCGATTAGAAGATGGCCTTTGGCGAAGATGGAGACCAGGGCGAGACGCAGAACATCGTCTTTGCCGCGAATGACGCGACGCAGGCTGGTTTCGAGTTCGGCCGCGCGGCGCGATGTTGCTACTAGAGTTTCGGGGGCCATTGGGGGGATTTTACTATGTGGGCCGGAGCGGCGGGGGTTACGGGAGTCATGGGAGGGGTAGCTCTCAGCCGTCAGCCATCAGCCGTCAGGTACGGCAACGTCAATAGCCACGGCAAAATCAACACCTAGGGCAAAACAACACCTAGGGCAAAACAACACCTAGGGCAAAACAACACCTAGGGCAAAACAACACCTAGGGCAAAATCAACACCTAGGGCAAAATCAACACCTCGTCTCGCTTCGCTTGACGGGGACGGACGAATGCGTCCGTCCCTACATGAACTTACTGGAAGAATTCGGCGGGGCGGCCGGTTAGGCGCTCGATTCTTTTGGCGGTCGGCGGGTGAGTCGAGAAGAGGCTGGCGAATCCTCCTCCGCCTAGGAGTGGGGCGATGATGAAGAGATGGGCGGTGGAGGGGCTCGCGATTAGCGGGCGACGCTGCGAATAGGCTTCGATTTTTGAGAGGGCGCTGGCCAAGGCGTAGGGATTGCCGGTCCAGTGAGCTCCGGTGTCGTCAGCGCCGTATTCGCGGGAGCGTGAGACGGCTAGCTGAATCAGCATCGCGGCAAAGGGAGCGAGGAAAATCATTGCGATGGCTGCGATACCTCCGCCGTCGCGATCGTCGCGTTCTCCACGCATGCCGCCGAAGATCATTCCCCACTTTGCAATTGAAGCGAGATAGGTGATGGCTCCGGCTAAAGTGGCGGCGATGGAGCTGATGAGGATGTCGCGATTGCGGACGTGGCCGAGTTCGTGAGCGATCACGCCTTCGAGTTCGTCATCGTTGAGCAGCCCGAGAATGCCTTGGGTTACGGCGACGGAGGCGTGGTTGGGATTGCGTCCGGTGGCGAAGGCATTGGGCGAATCGGTGGGAATGACGTAGACCTTGGGCATCGGGAGGCTCTCTTTTTGCGCAAGGCGCTCGACGATGTTGTAGACGCGGGGCAAGTCTTCACGGGTGACGGGCTGGGCGCGATAGGTGGCGAGGGCGATTTTGTCGGAGAAAAAGTAAGAGACGAAGTTCAAGATGGCAGCGAAGGCGAGGGCGATGAACATGCCGTTTTGGCCTCCGAAGACGCGGCCGACGAGCATGAGGAGGAGGGTCATGCCGGTTAGCAGGACTGTGGTTTTGAATATGTTGGTCATATGAATGGCGCTGGTTACAACGCTATTCATTAGATGCGGGAGGGTTCTGTTTAGGCTCTTGGGCTGAGGTAGAGGCCGTGCTGGCGCACGGCTTGGACGGGCAGGAATGCCCGTCCCCACACTGGCCGTTCACTACACTGGCCGTTCACTACACTGGCCGCCACCACATGAACAAAACCTAAATCTTAGACGTGGCGTTTTAGGGCGCGGTCTAGGGTTTGATCGAGAGCGGCTTTGGCTTTTTCGTATTCTTCGGGAGTAATTTTGCCTTGCTTCTTTTCTACCTCTAATTGGAAGAGTTCTTCTTTTAGAGCTTCGAGAAGGAGCGATGATTTGGCAGGAGAAATGTTTGCTGTGGCCGGACTGATGGAGCGAAGCGCTGCGGTGGGATCAATGGTTGCGGGCACCTTAGCGGCGGTTACTCCGATGGTCGGTGCGGGTTGACGTTTGGTGACGACCCAAGCGCCGACAGCGAGGAGGATGGCGAATCCGGCGAGAATGGGCCAGCGATATTGCTGGAGAGCGTCGGGAGCTTCGATGGGCGGGCCGAGGCCGCCGCCGGGGCGATTGTCGCGGCCTTGCGCTTGCGGTTGCTGCTGATCTTGTTGTTGGGCGGCGTTGGCGGCGGTTTCTCCGGGGGCTTCGGTGATCACTCCGGTGCCTTTGAGGGTGAAGCTGAGCGGCTGGCCAGGCTTAGTTTCTTTCGCGACTTCGACGTTGCTATCGCCCTGATTTGGATCTTGCACGGATTCGAAGCTCGGTGGATTTGCCGCTTTGAACTGCATGGTCTTGGGAAGCACAACGACGAAATGCTCGGCGGGGTAGAGCGGCTTGGGATCAATCTTGATTTCGCCGGTGTAGGGCAGAGTGAACTCGAGTTGAAATTGCGTTTCTCCCGGGCGGAGCGGGAAGTTGATGGCGTAGCGATTCTTGTCGGCTTGGGGCGTGGCCTCGGCGGCGATGGGCTGTCCATTGGGAGCGCGGGCTTGGACTTGTTCGAGTTTGGCGCCGGGCGGCAGGAAGAATTCGAAGTTGTGATCGTTCATCTGCGTTTTGGCGGGCGAGGAGGTGTTGTCGACGACGAAGAGGCGCACGCCCTGCATGGTTCCGGTGTCGGCTTGAAAGCGGACGACGTCGGCGGTGACGCTGAGGGCGGAAACCTTGGGCGCGACGTCATAGACGTTCACATCGACGGAGTTGGTGCCGGGCGGGGCCATCTGGTGATAGGTGACGCCTTGATGGACGGCGCGGATGAGGTGCGGGCCGGGAGGTCCAGTCAGGGTGAAGCTGAATTTGCCGGCGCTGTCGGCCTTGGTCGAGGCGGCGACGTTCATGCCGCTGGAGAAGTCGATGAGCAGGACTTCGTCTCCGGCGGCGGGCTTGTTGGTGGTGCCGTTGGTGACGGTTCCGGTGAGGGTTTGGGCGGAGGAGGTGGCTAGCGATAGCGAGAGGACGGCGGCAATGAAACTGAACTGTGCGAGTTTCGTCAAATCAACTCCCCTGCATCGGCGTGACACTTGTATATCGGTTGTTTGCGTAATTTTCACAAAGAGACAGTAGGGCCTTGGTTACCTTAACAAATAATGCGGCGTTATTATCTAGTTCTTGATCCGTTAGGCCGCGCTCCCGCAGGACCTTGTTTGATTACCATGCCTAAGAAGCCTTCTCCCTCTACAGCCGATTCGAGGTGGGGCCGGGACAGGTGGATGTAGCCAGACATTTGCTTATAGAGTTCCGTCGCCCAGCTAAACTTCTTGGTTAGTTGCCCATGAAGGTACGCATCTGTCAGATATTTGTCACCGGAGGACTTGATACTATTCCATGGTTTATCGGATTTTAGCGCTTCCCAAATTTGCAGCGGGTCGCTAACCAAAAAACATGCGTTAACTCGCATGGCTGAATCGAGCTGCATGCGAATTAGGGCACTGGCAGCAGTTAGATTCCTCGTTTGAAGCAATGGCACATACGCCTGTATGAGGTGCCGGGATCTCTGCAATGCGACCGCCATCACGGTCTCAATTGGTGCCTTCGGAGTCGGTGAGTTCATGGCAAGCACAAGCTCAACAACGCGGTCATGATCGGCATACAGGCCCTCCCATATCATCGGCGTGGTCGGAGGAAGGCCGGAGTTGAAGTTTATCTGGCCACTTGCCAGTGCGAATCTGTCATTATGTTCCGAGAAATTGAACAGCGTTTGCCAGTGAAACGTCGTTCCGATCTGGGCCAAGCTTATGTGACGGATGCTTGCTTCGTCGGGAACGAGGCCAATAGACGAAAACGCCCGGCAACCCTTATCGAAAAGCTCCACATAGTCCTTCGCGACTCCAGTTCCCGACGCGACTGCAAGAAGCCGAACCTCGTGATTCAGGCGTGTACGGGGCGCTTGTTGATTAGGATCAAAGATTACCTGTGCCGCCCATATCTCAGGATCGACCGGCATGCCAGCTCTTTGTCGGCGTTCTTTTTCTGGGAACACAAATCGCTCCAAGGTTTCTCTTACGAATGTTTGTGAGGCCTCCGAATTCATAATTTTTCGATTCCAACTTAGAGCGAGGTTCGGATCTCTCTATTTTGGTGCATTGATCGCCTGTTCGAGGGCCAAGCGAATGAAGCGTTGATAGGGAAGGCCGGCACGAGCAGCACGCTTCCGAACGGCGTCGAAAAGTTCCTCGGACAGGCGCAGGTTGATGGACTTATCTTTGCGCTTGATCTCAAAACGGACCAACTGCGCTCCAGAAAGATCATATCGCGAGAGGTCGGCGCGGTCGACGAATGCTGCCGCAGCACGGTCACTCTTAAAGGCCGGGATTTTCTTTTTCGAAGGCATCGATTTCCTTTTTGTGCATGTAGCGGGCGCTTATGGGCCGGATCAGTAGTTCTTCGTCCTTTCGTCGAAAGGTGAAAACAATGAATATGCCGCGTCCCTTGTCCGTGCGGCCAATGGCGCGAAAGCGAGTCTCACCGCGCGAATGAGCTGCGTCCGGGAGAATCGCTAGCGGACGCGCAAAAAGATCTTCGATGATGGCTACAGTAAGGCCATGCTTTTCGCATTTTGCGCGGTTGCCTCGGTCCCAGTCGAAGCCGTTAGCCTGCGAAGTCATGGTAGCAAATTAGGTATGCAAATGTATAGACATTGTCACGCCGGGTAAGAAGCAGCCTGTTCCAGGCGGGCGATTTCGGCCATGATGGCGGCGGCTTCTTCTTCCAGCGAGGAGCGCATGGATTGGTAATCGACGTCGGGGACCTTTCCGGCTTTGTATTCGAAATTGAGGTCGCGGAGATTTTCGTAGACGGCTTCTTTGCGCTCGCGGAGATAGCCTAGGCGTGTCTTTTCTTCTCCGGCGTAGACTTCGCCGGGGAAGAAGAAGACGTAGTAGAGAGTGGCGAGGGTGAAGACGGAGCAGAAGAAGAGGATCATTGGGAGACTCCCATGGGGGCTGAAGCCCGCGAAACGTGGGAAGGATTATGGACCGGTTGAAGCCGGTCCCTTTCAAATCCCTGAATCGTCATAGGTCGGTCTCTTTTCTGGCGCGGCGGCGGAATTCGTCGAGCGCTTCTTTATTGCCGTGGGGGATGACAATGCCGTCGGCGAGTGCGGGGGTGGGACGATTTTTCCAGGAACGGACGATGTAGATAGCGAGAGTAAGGCCGAGGGCGAGGACCAGGAAGGGCATGATCCAGGCGATGCGGTTGAAGCCGGTGGCGGTGGGGGCGGCGATGACGGTGGGTCCGTACTCTTGCACGAAGCCTTGGAGAATCAGGTCGTCGTTATTGCCCTTGTCGATGCTGGCCATCAGTTGGTTGCGCATTTTGTCGGAGTAGGTGCAGCCGACGTGATTGCACTCGAGGAGGATCTGGCCGCATCCGCAGGCGCACATCATGCGGTGACCGAGATCTTTGAAGCGGGCGTCGGGATCTCCGGCGCCCATGAGGAGGACGATGGCCAGGGATAAGGTCAGGGCTTGGAGAAGACGGGCCAAGCGTTTCTGGCCGCGGCGAAAAGCAGGTCCTTCGCTTCGCTCAGGATGACAACTCATTAATATTCGAGCGTACAGTTGTCGCGTTCGCTGAAAGCTGCCGAGCGTTGCTCGGCTTGGACGGGCAGGAATGCCCGTCCCCACACTGGCACCCGTCCCCACACTAGCACCCGTCCCCACACTAGCACCCGTCCCCACACCAAACGCCGGCGCGTTGAGATTCGATTTCATATTAGTCACCGGCTCCCACGTGGGCGGGGGTGCGGATTGGGACGGACTCGGGGACGCGGACGGTGGCGGCGTTGGGAACCAGGGCGACTACCGTGCCGAAGACCATGATGATTAGGCCGATCCAGATCCAGGGGACGAGTGGGTTGACGTGGGCTTTGATGATGGGGCGTCCGGTGGTGTCGTTCTTGCCTTCGTAGACGAGGTAGAGGTCACTCACGAGGAAAAAATCTTGCAGGAAGCTGGGATAAATCTGAGGCAAGGTTTGCGGCTGTCCGCTGGCCTTGTAGAAGCGGCGTTCGGGATACATGGTGGTGATCTGTTTGCCACCGCGAAAGACGTTGATCATGGCCTGCTCGCTGCCGTAGTTGGGATTGTCATCCTGCGTGTAGGACTGGCAGACGAGGGTGTAGGGGCCGATGTTGATTTTGTCGCCGAACGCCATCTCTTTTTCAACTTCTTTGTTGAAGGGCGTGCCGAGGATTCCGATGACGACGAGGGCGACGCCGAAGTGGACGATGTAGCCTCCGTAGCGACGGGTGTTGCGGTGGCAGAGCTGGATCATGGCGGAGATGAGATTCTGATCGGTCTTGCCGGCGATGACGCGGCCTCCGCGAAGGAACTCGGAGATGACGGTGAAGATCACGAGCGCGGAGAGGACGGCGGCCATGGTGGCGTAGAAGTAGGACGGGTCTTCCCAGGGACGGACGCCGAAGAGAATCATCATGCCGCCGACGGCGAGGGCTCCGATGGCGGGGAAGAGGAAGTTGCGCTTGATGCTTTCGATGGAGGTCTTACGCCAGGCGAGAAGCGGTCCAACGGCGGTTAATAAAAGAAGAAGGAGCGCGACGGGGACGGCTACGCGATTGAAAAAGGGTGGTCCGACGGTGACTTTGTGGCCTTGGACGAAGTCGGAGATGATCGGGAAAAAAGTTCCCCACAGGATGGTGAAGCAGACGGTGAGGAGAAGCAGATTGTTAAAGAGGAAGCTGGATTCGCGGGAGACGAGGGACTCGAGTTTGTGCTCGCTCTTGAGGTGATCGCGATTGGCAACTAAGAAGAAAGTGCAGACGGCTAGAGTAAGTCCGATGAAAACCAGGAACCATGTGCCGATCGAGGACTGCGCGAAGGCGTGGACTGAGCTGATCACGCCGGAGCGGGTGAGGAAGGTTCCGAGCATGGATAGGAGGAAGGTGGCGAAGATGAGCGCCATGTTCCAGACTTTGAGCATGCCGCGTTTTTCCTGCATGATCACGGAATGAAGGAAGGCAGTGCCGGTGAGCCAGGGCATGAGCGAGGCGTTCTCGACGGGATCCCATCCCCAGTAGCCGCCCCATCCGAGGACGGCGTAGGCCCAGTGGGCACCGAGAAAGACGCCGATGGTGAGGAAACACCAGGTGACCATGGTCCAGCGGCGGGTGATTTGGATCCATTTTTCGCCGGGGTACTTCATGATCAATGCGCCGAGGGCGAAGGCGAAGGGAACGGTGAAGCCGACGTATCCGAGATAGAGCATGGGGGGATGGATGACCATCTCGGGATATTGGAGAAGAGGATTGAGGCCGGTACCGTCCGCGGGGAGGTTGCCTTGCATGACGGCGAAGGGGTGCGCGGCGAAATTGAGAATCAGTAGAAAGAAGACCTGAACGGAAGCGATGATGACGGAGGCGTAGGCGAAAAGCCGCTGATCGGTTTTGTAGCGAAGGCGGAGAACGAAGCCGTATCCGGCTAGGAGCAGAGACCAGAAGAGGAGAGAACCTTCTTGTCCAGACCAGAGAACGGCGAATTTGTAGGCGGCGGGAAGATCGCGATTGCTGTGATGAAAGATGTAGGCGATAGAGAAATCGTTGTTGAAGGCGGCGGCGACGAGAACGATGCCTGCGAGCAGAACGGCGGCGAAAGTGGCAATGCCGGCGCGGCGGGCGGTTTCACCGAGACGGGCAGAGGCAGCGTCCTTGTTAAATAGGGACAACAGGCCTGCCAGGAAAGAATACGCACTCAGGCCGAGCGCTGCCATGAGCGCAAAGCTTCCTATTTCAGACATCGGGGAGACTCCACTGTTTGCTTATGGCATTTTTTCAGAGATGGGGGTGGGATGCAAACGAAGCATGTCCACCGGTGCGATTGCGAAGTTGCTGTTGATATGAACGTAGGGGTCCTTCGACTCCGCATGGACTTCACTTCGTGAAGTTCACGCTATGCTCAGGATGACAAATGATAAAGCGTTACTTCTCCAGCGGATAGCCTTTTTCGCGCCAGTCGCGGATGCCGCCGTCCATGGAAATGACGTTGGTGTAGCCCATTTTTTGCAGGTTATCGGCGGCGAGGGCGGAGCGGAATCCGCCTCCGCAGTACAGGACGAGTTCGGTGCCCAGGTCGGGATATTTGGCTTCGATATCGCGCTCGATGACGCCTTTGCCGAGGTGGACGGCTCCGGGGAGGTGGTCAGCGTCGAATTCGCGGTCTTCGCGGACGTCGACCAGGACGAAGCGGTCGCCGTGATCGAGACGAGCCTTGACAGCGTCGACATTGGTTTCGCGGACGCGCTGCTTGGCGTCTTCGACGATTTTCAGGAAGCGGGGCGGATGCTGGTGAGCCATTGTGGATCTCCGGACGAGTATGTTAGCAGGTGTTCGTGGTCAGTGGTCGGTGGACAGTGGTCAGTCAAAACTGTTGTTCGTGCGAGATTCGGATTTATCTTTTGGTGGATCGAGTTCGGCTAGAGAAGATTCGGGATAAAATCTAGCATCACTTCATCGTTCCTCGTTCCACCATGCTGACCATGACATTGATCATTCGCCAATCTCGGATTCACTCTTACGGTTGCTATACGACGCGGAAGATTCGCAAAGGGACGCGGATTCTGGAGTACGTGGGGCTGTATCTCACGGGAGAGCAGGCCGACGATCTTTATGAGGATTATCCGAACACGTACTTATTTGGGCTCGACGGCGGCAAGCGGATTATCGATGGCTGCGGGGTAGCGGCGTTTGTGAATCATTCGTGCCAGCCGAACTGCGAGACGGACCAGATCCGAGGGAAGATGTGGGTGATTGCGTTGCGCGACCTGGAGCCGGGGGAAGAGTTGACTTACGATTACAACTTGTACGATGGCGAGGATGACGCTCCTTGTTTATGCGGGTCGAAACGGTGCCGCGGGAGTTTGTATTCGGCATCGCATTTGCGCAAGCTGGCGAAGAAGCGGGAGAAGGCGGCGGCTGTGGGCACTGTAAACGCAAGCGTGCTGGCGTCGTAGGGGTTGGGTGCGTGGCTGGTCGTTCGTCGTTCGCTATGCCGGACGATGCTAGAATTTCCTCTCCGAATTTTCGTTGATTCTGAGTTCCGAACATTTTCCAATCGCGTCTGCGATTCTGGAGTTACCGCTTGAACCGCGCATCTGAGGGCTTGGAGTCCATTGTTGCGAAGGCGCTGCGCCGCTCGCCTGCGGCGGAGAGTGCGATGCTGGCGTGGCCGCTCGCGTGCGGCAGCGCGGTTGCGGATCGGACGCGGGCGCTGGATTTTGCGGAGGGCATTTTGCGGGTGGAGGTTCCTGATGCAGGATGGAGAAGGGAATTGATGAATCTTGCTCCGCGGTATGTGGCTGTGGTGAATAAGTACTCTGGCGTGGTGGTGCGGCGGATTGAGTTTGTGGTGAAGGGATGATAGACAACTGCAGATCCCTCGCTGAGCTCGGGATGACAAAATAATTGGATAAAACGGAATTACAAAAGCCACGGCACGGGTTTGTGGTGCGAGCTTATGAAGGTTACTGAAAAGGACGTCGCTTACGTGGCCGATCTGGCCAATCTTGAATTGACTGAGGAAGAGCGCGGGCGCATGCTCCGTGATCTGAACTCGATTCTTGGCTACATAGAACGGCTGAATGAACTGAAGACCGATGAAGTTGCTCCGATGGCGCAGGTTTCGGATCGCTATGGGATGGACGACACGCGGCAGGGGAGCGAGCGGTTTGCGTACGCCACCCGGGAAGATGTGAAAGAGGGGCTGCGAAAGTCGCTGCCGCATGACGTGGCGGTGAATAACGCTCCGGATACGGATGGGACGTTTTTTGAAGTGCCGAAGGTGATTGAGAGATAGGGCGATGATCGCGAAAAACGAAATCGCGGGCAAAGGAAATAGCGGGCTTGGCAGCCGACTGACGATCGAAACGATCCGCAACGCGATTATCGAAGAGAGGGTGACGGCGACGGCGCTGGCGGGTGATTACTACGAGCGCATTCGGAGAGAAGATCCGGAGATTGGCGCGTTTCTGACGCTGTGCGAAGAGCGGGCGCTGGCGCAGGCTGGGCAGATCGACCAGATGGCGGCGGAGGGAATACCGTTGCCACCGCTGGCCGGGATTCCGGTTGCGATCAAAGACGTGATGGTGACGGCGGGCGTGCGGACGACGGCGGGCTCGAAAATTCTGGAAACTTTTATTCCTCCTTATGACTGCACGGCGGTGGCACGGTTAGAGGCTGCGGGTGCGGTGATTCTGGGCAAGCTCAATTGCGATGAGTTTGCGATGGGATCGTCGACGGAGAATTCGGCGTATTTTCCGGTGCATAATCCGCGGGACAAATCGCGAGTGCCGGGGGGATCGTCGGGCGGGTCAGCGGCGGCGGTGGCGGCGGAGATGGCCGTGACGACGCTCGGGACGGATACGGGGGGATCGATCCGACAGCCGGCGTCGTTTTGCGGCGTGGTGGGGCTGAAGCCGACTTATGGACGGGTGTCGCGCTACGGGCTGATTGCGTTCGCGTCATCGCTGGATCACATCGGTCCTTTTGCGAATACGGTGAAGGACGCGGCGTTGATGCTGCGCGTGATTGCAGGGCGCGATGCGATGGATTCGACTTCGGCGGAGGTTCCGGTGCCGGATTACGTGGCGGAACTGGAGAAGCCGGTGCGCGGGCTGCGCGTTGGAGTGGCCAAGGAATATTTTGGCGAGGGGCTGGACGTAGAGGTGCGGGCGGCGGTGGAAGCGGCGATCCAGAAGTTGGCGGAACTTGGGTGCGAGATTGTGCCGGTTTCGTTGCCGCATACGGAATATGCGATTCCGACTTATTACATCGTGGCGACGGCGGAGGCGTCGTCGAACCTGGCGCGGTTTGATGGGGTGCGTTATGGGTTTCGGGCGAAGGCGGGCAACCTTTCTGAGATGTACAGGCTAACGCGCGATGGCGGATTTGGGATGGAAGCGAAGCGGCGGATCATGCTGGGGACGTATGCGCTGAGCGCGGGATATTACGACGCTTACTATTTGAAGGCGCAGAAAGTGCGGACGCTGCTGACGCGAGATTTCGAGGATGCGTTCCAGAAAGTGGATGTGATCGCTGCGCCGACGGCTCCGACTCCGGCGTTCAAGCTGGGAGAGAAGGTGGACAATCCGCTGGCGATGTATTTGGCGGATATTTATACGGTGACGGCGAATCTGGCGGGGATTCCGGGGATCTCGGTGCCGTGCGGGGAGAGTCGCGAGGGGCTGCCGATTGGTTTGCAGTTGTTTGCGCGGTGGTTTGATGAGGGGACGCTGCTGAGAGTGGCGCACGGGTATGAGGGGTCGTCGGTGTTCGGTCGTCGTTAGTCGTTTGGAATTGGTCGTTGGTCGTTCGCTGGTCGTCGTCCGCAAGACACAGCTCTTAAGCTGCGAGGGGATTAGGAGAGGCGCTTGGGGATAGTAGGGGTCCTTCGACTCCGCGAAAAGTTCACTTCGTGGACTTTTCGCTACGCTCAGGATGACGTTGGTTGGGGCGACTATTGAATTAACGATTATTCCTTCAACGTAGAGAGAAGAGTACAAATCCCTGAAAATCAGAGAAGCTCGTAGTAACGTTTTCCGGCGCAGGCTTGGCATAGGACTCGGTCTTCGCGCACAACTTCGCGGTGGAAGTTGATGCCTTCGCCGCAGTTGGCACAGACGATGCGGTCGGATTTGTATCCGGGGAATTCTTCGGGGGGAAGATCGACTTTCACCCACTGCTGGGTGAACAAATCGTCTTCTGACATTTCGCGGTAGGCGAGCATTTGTTGCTGGTTCTTATTTTCGATTTCGGGATGCAGGGAGCGAGCCAGCGCTTTGGACGATTCTTTGGCGGCGATGCGGATGGCTTTGTAGGAGTGGTCGGAAACGGATCCTTCGCGGGGCGGAGCCCCGCCACCACACGGGTAGTTTAGATCGACGAAGGTGGCGGCCATTTTGCCCCAGTCGCGGAATTTCAGGGCGCGCTTGCCGAGACGGCATCCAGTGACGACGGCGATCGCGTCGGTGGCACAGCGATCGATTTCGACGAAGGTGACGAGGCGCTTGCGATCCTCTTTGTTGCCGCGCGGGTCGTCGATGCCGAGTTTCTCGAGGCCTAGCATGGCGAGGCGGACGCCTAGGACTTGTCCGGCACAGAGATGGCCGTGGGCGATTTCGGCTTCGCGGAGATAGGCGTCGAGGGAGAGCATTTGATAATTTCGTAATCGGGTAATTTTGTAATCTAAAACCCAACGATGGGTCTGGATGTCAGATTGCAAAATTACAAAATTGCCAACTTACAAAATTTGTCTACTTTCTGCGCCAGCGTACGCCTTCTTTCGTGTTTTCGACCAGGATGCCGGCGGCAGTCAGTTCGGCGCGCAGCGCGTCGGAGGCTTTGAAGTTTCGAGCTTTCCGGGCGGCGTCCATTTCGGAGAGCTTTTGATTCACTTGTTCGTCGGTGAGTTGGGGTGAACCTGCGATCGCTAGTAATTCGGGGCTGATTTCTTTTTCCCGGCCTTCGGCGCGAGCCCAATCGAGGATAGCTTTCATCTTGGGCTGATCGTCGTCTTTCAGGACTCCGAAGATGGCGTCGAATTTTTCGAGAACTTCCAGCAATGGCTTAATCTCGTCTTGGCTGACTTCGGCGGTGTCGAGCGCAGTATTGGCTTTACGCAACATGTCGAAGATAGCGCCTTGGGCCTCGGCGGTGTTGAGATCGTCGTTGAGGGCGGCGGCGATGCGGTCGACGGTTTCGCGGGCGAGCGTGGCCAGCGATAGTTGTCCCCCAGCGGCTAAAGCCGCGTCTGTGGCATGGCTGGACGGCACGACTGAAGTCGTGCCCTTCCCGTTCGTGCCGCCGGCATGGTTGCCTTCTTTTACGCCCCTCGCGTTCGCGAGGCTGCCATCATTGCCTTTCTCTGCGTCCTTCCCGTTAGGGCCGCTGCTGTTTGCTTTTAAGGCGTTTTCGAGGCGGAAGCGGAAGTTGCGCAACTTTTCGACGGAGCTGGCGGCGGCTTTTAGTCCGTCGAAGGTGAAGTTGAGCTGATTGCGGTAGGGCACCTGGGTCAGGAGCCAGCGGATCGAAGATGGCTTGTGGCCGCGCAGGACGAGGTCGCGGATGGTGAAGAAATTTCCGAGACTCTTTGACATCTTTTGGCCTTCGACTAACAGAAAACGCGAGTGAAACCAGTAGCGGGCGAATGGCTGTCCGCTTTGAGACTCGGATTGTGCGATTTCGTTTTCGTGATGGGGGAAGATGAGGTCTTCGCCTCCGGCGTGGAGGTCGAAGCTGGGGCCGAGTTCTTCCATCGACATGACGGAGCATTCGATGTGCCAGCCGGGACGGCCGGGACCGATGGAAGTGTCCCAGGAGGCTTCGCCGGGCTTGGGAGCTTTCCAGAGGGCGAAGTCGCGGGCGCTGTCTTTTTCGTATTCGTCGACGTCGACGCGGGCGCCGTCGTTCATGCCGGCGAAGTCTTTTTTGGAGAGCTTGCCGTAGCCGGGGAATTTCGCGATGCGGAAATAGTAAGAGCCGTCGTCGGTGCGGTAGGCGAATCCCTTCTCGACGAGATCGGCGATGAAGGCGGCCATCTCTTGGATGTGTTCGGTGGCGCGGACGAAGGTGGGCGGCGCGATGCTGAGGGTCAAGGAATCTTCAAGAAAGGCCTGGATGAATTTCGCGGTGTATTGCTGGACGGTGACGCCGGCCTCGGCCGAGTTGCGGATGATCTTATCGTCGACGTCGGTGATGTTCATGATGTAGCGGACGTCGTATCCGCTCTGGCGGAGGAAGCGGTAGAGAAGATCAACCGCGATGAAGGTGCGGAAGTTGCCGATGTGGCCGTAGTCGTAGACAGTGGGTCCGCAGGCGTACATGCGGACGCGGTTGGAATCGATCGGTTGGAAGTCTTCGATCTTTCCGGAGAGAGTGTTATAGAGGCGAAGTGGCATAGGGAAGCAGAAGCACGGATCGGTTCGAGAGCGCGTTGCGAACTTTTGATTCTATCGGAATCCATGGGCGCACTGGAAAGGGGAGCGTCGAATTCCTCGGATTTTGGCTGCCGCGAGGCTTACTGAAGTTATGTGAGCGGCCGGAGGGTTGTCTGGTATCCTCGGCGCATGGAAAACCGCAGCGTTGGCGATGTGGGCGGAACGCCGGGCGGACTCGGGTCTTTCCTGCTCGGTTTTTTCATGGCGTGCATTGGCGGATACCTGATTGCGAATCAGGTGAAAGTGGTGGGCTCGTACTGGAGCTTCTACGGCGGAAATACTTTCGGGGTCACGCTTTTGCCGATGCTGTTTGGAATCGGAATTCTGTTCTGGAATGGGCGCAGCATCATCGGATGGCTGCTGACGGTGGCGGGCGCGCTATTCATATTCGCGGGGATCATCGCCAATCTGCATATCTTTTTTGCTCCGGCTAGTTTGTTTGAGACGCTCGTCATGCTGATCTTGCTGGTCGGCGGACTGGGGCTGATTATGCGTTCGATCCAGCCACATCGGAAGTAGCGGCTCGGCCGATTCCTGCTTCTTCTTTCCCCTTATTGCTGCTCAAATTTCTCTTATCGCTGCTCAAGCGCGCGAACCTGATGTTCTTCAGCATTGCAAAGTCGTTGTGGTGCTTTGCGATCTGCAATAAAGACGCGTGTCTGAAGCGTTGACTTTGAGGGCAGCGCACCATAGCATCCTCTGTTACTGAAGGCATGTTTGCGGCCGTGCTGGGAGCAGCCATTGACGGAAGCGGCACACAGCCTAACGTCACTGTAGCGGCAGATGGCTTTTCAGTAAGATACTGGTGAAAACATAGACAATAAATGCTTTGGGCGCGCGGCGTTGGTCGTGTGGAACATTTTTGTTATTTGTTTCGTTTCTTTGGTGGAACTCGAAGAAATGAGCTGATGTCGGAAAAAGAGAAAAGGAAACGATGAGTAAGTTTATCGACAGTATTAAACACGCGATTGTGGAAGACGATCCGGATCCGAAAGCAGGTACAAAGACTTCTACACAGGCGCCTTCGCATGCCGATGCCAAGGCGCCCGCTTCGGCGGGGCGTGAAACGGCGTCGGCGATGGCAACGAGCGCACCGATCGCGTCCTATCAGAGTCTGGGCGAAGAGACGGAGCACGTTTACAAGAAAATATTGGCGAAGACGGATTTTCAGTCTACGGCGGTGGCGGCAACGATCCACAAATATCTCGATCCGCTAGCGGCGATTCCGATGGACGAGCGGATGAAGTTCAAGACGGCGGTGGTGCAGGCGCAAGCGCAGGAAGGGCTGACGCCGGAGAAGATTCTGGCAACGTTCGACGGGTTGAAGGTGGCGTTGCAGAACGAGCAGGAATCGTTTGCGGCGACGGCGGAACAATCGAAGGGTCAGGAGATCACGAACCGGCAGAAGAAAGTGCAGGATGTCACCGACGCGATTGCAGCGAAGCAGCGGGAGATTTCGCAACTGCAGCAGCAGTTGTCGCAGGTATCGACGGATCTGGTGGATGCGCAGAGCAAGATTCAGCGGGCGGAGTCGCAGTTCACGATTGCGGCGCAGCGACGTGCGGTTGAGATCGATCAGGAGAAGTCGAAGTACGCGAGTTTGCTGCAAGGATAGCGATTAGAAAGAAAGTTTTGGCGAGATAAAGATCCAGAGTCAGAAACGCGAAGCACAGCACGGAAGAAGGAATAAGGTGAGGCACTATGAGTTTGACGCCGGTTACTCCTACGAACCTCGGCCAGGATATTAAGTCGTTCTGGTCGCGCCCGGAAGGCAAGACGGGAATGATTGCGCTCGCGATTCTGGCGGGTGCGCTGGTCTACGGGTGGGGAATGATCGTGCCCTTCGTCGTCGCGATGCTGGCGGACACGCTGCACATGGTGTTCCTGGCGTTGATATTGGCGGCGGTTCTGTTTGTGCTGTTCAGCAGCCGCACGCACCTGCTGTTCCGGCTGATCATGCGGTGGTTTACGTCGCTGATCATCAATATCGATCCCATCGGCATTCTGAAAGATCATCTGTCGCAGATGCGGAAACGCCGCGACGTGATGAACCAGCAGATCAGTAACGTCAGCGGGCAGATTCGATATCTGAAAGACGTGATCGATAAGAATCACGCGATGGCGAACGAGAACATGCGGCTGGCGGCGCATGCGAAAAAGGTGGCGACCAGCACGGCGGATCAGAATGAACAGTTGCGCATGGCTTTGCAGATGAAGGCTAAGGCGAATCAGGCGGGGCGTCTGGAAAAATCGAACCTCAGTTATCAGCAGTTGCTGAGCAAGTTACAAAATATCTATGACCTGCTAAGCAAGTGGGCCGTGCATATCGATTTTTATATTGAGGATACTGACAACGAAGTTAAGCAATCGGAGATCGAGTACAAGACGATTAATTCGGCATATCGCGCCTATCGCACGGCCATGGCGGTGATCAAGGGCAATGGCGACGAGCGCGAGTTGTACAACGAGACGATGGAGCATCTGGCGGAAGAAGCGGGACGGAAGCTGGGTGAGATGGAAGACTTCCAGAGGCTGGCGCAGAACTTCATGGACACGATCGATCTGGAAAACGGAGCGGTGGAGACGGAAGCGCTGCAGAAGCTGGATGCCTACGAGCAGAAGCTTTTGACATCGGGAGACGCGGATACGGCGTTCCTGTTGCCGGGAGCGACGGCAGCGCCGGTTCCGGTTGCTATCAAGGCATCGGCGGATGCTTCGCCCGCGGTGCGTAGTGCCAGTGACTATGGCGACATGTTCAAGTAGCGGGATTTCGTGAAAGCGTTCATTTCGATCGACAAAAATCAAGCGCTGGATGAATGGCGCAGGCTGTACACGGGGAGGAATCGCGAATGGCACGTCTGAAGACTGGGCCGAAAGTAATTCTGATCGTCCTGCTGGTGGTGGCCTTTGTGTTTGGGTTGCGCAAAGCGGCGGAGTTGGGATGGATTCCGACGCCGGGAGTGATGAAGGCGCTGGTTCCCGAAAAGGCGGTTTTGCCGGATGTAAAAGAAGCGATGGTGCAGAACGTGGAGCCGACACCGCTGCCAGCGGCAACTCCGGCGGCGGTGCGGGCGACGTTGATTCGCGGCGAGATTTGGGAATGGAATGCGCAGATCGGCATGATCTACGCAAACGGTGGGGCCAGCACGACGAAGGGCTCGCTGATGGAAAAACATGGCGTGAACCTGGCGTTGATCCGGCAAGACGATACGGGCAAGATGCAGGAAGATTTGATCGCGTGCGCGCGTGAGATTTCGAATGGCGCGTCGCAATGCTCGAATGGCGCGAATTTTGTTCTGATCATGGGTGATGGATCAGGGCAGTTCTTGGCGGCGATCAATCCGCAGTTGAAAAAACTGGGGCCGGAATTTCAGGCGAAGGTGATTGGTTCGACGGGATACAGCCGCGGCGAGGATTCGTTCATGGCGCCGCCGGAGGTGAAGCGCGATCCGCAGGCCGCGAAAGGCTTGCTGGTGGAGGGCGTGCTGCGTGATGGCGACTGGAATATCGCGCAGAAGTGGGAAGGCGATAATGGGATCAAGAACAATCCGGATGAGAAGACGTACGATCCGGATGCGGTGAACTGGATCAATGCGTCGGACTACAACGTGGCGGCGGCGGACTACGTTGCGGGGAAATGCGACGACCGCAAGGTAGTGAAGGACGGACATCTGACGGGCGAGACCAAGCATGTGTGCGTGAACGGAGTTGTGACCTGGACGCCGGGCGATGTGACTGTTGCAAAGGGCAAAGGTGGATTGGTTAAAGTTGTGAGCTCGAAACAGTATCGTTCGCAGATGCCGGATGTGATTGTCGGGCCCAAGAATTTCTTTGACCGCAATCGTGAAGAAATTGAAGGGATGCTGGCAGCTACATTCGAGGGTGGCGATCAGGTGAAGGCTTTTGATCAGGCGCTGCATAAGGCGTCCGCGATCAGCGCGAAGCTCTACAACGATCAGGACGAAGCCTACTGGTACAAGTACTACAAAGGCGTGACGGAGAGCGATGCGCAGGGACTGAAGGTGGATCTAGGCGGCTCGACAGTGAATAATCTGGCCGACAATCTGATTCTTTTTGGATTGGAGCCGGGAACGAACGATAACTTCCGATCGACATACACGGTGTTTGCGAACATCGCGACGCAGCAGTATCCGGCACTGTTTAAGGACACGCCGATTCCCGATGTGAAGGATATTGAAGACAAGTCGTTCATCACGGGAGCGCAGGCGCGCATGGGCAGTGGTGGAGCGGAGAGCGAAGCACCGCAGTATGCGGCGAACGAGACGGGGCCGGTGGTTTCTAAACGTTCGTATTCCATCAACTTTGATACCGGTAAGGCGACATTTACGAGTGAAGGCGCGCGAACGATGCAGGAGCTGAAGGATTCGCTGGCCATCACGGGACTGTTCATTCAGGTGGACGGATTCACGGACAACACGGGCAGCGAGCCGACGAATCAGGCGCTTTCGGATGCGCGCGCGGGAGCGGTGAAGGAGTGGCTGCAGAAGCACGCTCCGCGAAACTTCCCCGACAACCGGTTCCGCATTGCTGGGCATGGGTCGCAGAATCCGGTAGCGACGAATGATACAGCGGCAGGCAAAGCGGCAAACCGGCGCGTGGAGATCACGCTGCTCGGCAGTTAGAGTGTAGGGGCTGGTCGTAATTGTGGCTGGTTGACGAATAGCGAAGGACCAACGACGGACACAGGATGAATGAAGCGATTGAAGTTCTAGCTCCAAACCGGGTGATCTCGAGGAAGACGGTCCGGTGGATGGTGGGATTTCAGTTGGTGATGCTGCTGTGCATCTGGATTTTCTCGCCGTCGGTTTTTCTGCCCAAACCCAAAGAAGTTCTGCATTCGCTGAGTGACCTGTGGTTCGAGGGGCTGGGTGGGGAGTTGATCACCAGTTTCCTGTTGAATCTGGAAGCGATTGCGATTTCTGCGGTGTTGTCGCTGCTACTGGCTTACTTAACGGTCATTCCTTTCTTTCGCCCGATCGTTTCCTTTCTGAGCAAACTGCGTTTCCTGTCGATGGTTGGCCTGACGTTCTTTTTTACGCTGATGGCGACGTCGGGGCATGAGCTGAAATTGTTCCTGCTGGTTTTTTCCGTGTCGGTGTTTTTTGTTACGGGAATGGCCGAAGTGGTCGCCAGCGTTCCCAAAGAAAAATTCGATCTGGCGCGGACGCTACGCATGGGCGAGTGGCGCGTTGTTTACGAAGTGATTGTGCTTGGGCAAGCCGATAAGGCGTTCGAGGTTTTACGTCAGAATGCGGCGATGGGATGGATGATGCTGACGATGGTGGAAGGCATCTCGCGTTCGGAGGGTGGAGTGGGCGCGATGCTGCTGAACCAGAACAAACACTTCCATTTGAGCGCGGTATTCGCGATTCAGTTGACGATTCTGTTGCTGGGGTTGGGGCAGGATTATGCGATTGGATTGCTACGGGAGATTTTCTGTCCGTATGCGGACCTGACGTTGGAGCGAAAGTAGCGCCAAGATTCCTCTCTGCGAACTGAGAAATACGAGCGCGAGGACGAAACTGCACGGCGCTAAAAACGAAATTATGGCTTCCTGTACTTACGGTAAAACGTTGCTGAAGATCGAGGACGTGTCGCTTGAGTACGATGGGCGTCCCATCCTCAAGCATGTCACGGCGGAGATACGCGACATCATTCGAGCGGATTGCACGCAGGGGCAGGTGGTGGGGTTTCTGGGGCCAAGCGGAATTGGCAAGACGCAACTGTTTCGGATCATCGCGGGGCTGAACCGTCCGACGTCAGGCCGCGTTTCGATTAACGGAACGGATCGGCCGGTGCAGGCGGGAGAAGTGGGCGTGGTGGCACAGGACTATCCACTGTTCGAGCACCGGACGGTGTTGTCGAATCTGCTGCTGGCGGCGAATCAGAAAGAGAAAGATGACAAAGTCGCCCGCGAAAAAGTGATGCAGTATCTGAACGAATTTGAGCTGATCGACAAGGCGCGGCTGTATCCGGTGCAGTTGTCGGGCGGGCAGCGGCAGCGCTGTGCGATTATCCAGCAGATTTTGTGCTCGGACCATTTTTTGCTGATGGACGAACCGTTTAGCGGACTCGATCTGCTGATGCTGGAAAAGACGACCGCCCTCATCCAGAAGGTTGCGAACATGGATGAGCTGAATACGATTATCGTGGTGACGCACGATGTGACTGCGGCGGCTTCGGTTGCGGACCATTTATGGCTGATGGGACGCGATCACGATGCGCAGGGAAATCCGTTGCCCGGTTCGCATATTGTCGAGACGTACGACCTGATTGAGCGGGATCTCTGCTGGCATCCGGAGATTATTACGCACCCGAAGTTTGTCGATTTTGTTCGCGAAGTGAAGGACCGATTCAGGACGCTGTAAGCCATCCCTCCAGAAGCAAAGCCACCTTCCAGATTGTTTATGGTTTGATTGCGGCTGCGGCCACAGGTTCGCGCAACCTATGCTGCACGAGAAATGCGTAGTGGACGGCGGACAGAATGGTGAAGAAGAAGGTGGCGCGGAGGAAAACTTTGGTCGCGATCTGAACGAGGACAATGGGATCGACGAGGAACAGCAGCACAAAAAAGACGGCTGAAATCTGAGCGAAGGTGTTGGCTTTGCCGAAGATGCTGGGGCGGAAATCGCGGAGTCCGGCGATCATGAAAAGCACGCCGCTGATCAACAGGATGGATATATCGCGGCTGAAGACGATGATCGTGTATTTCCACGGGACGAGGGCCCGCTGTTCGATGGAGAGCACGAGAAACATCGTGCTCATTAGAAGCTTGTCTGCGATGGGGTCGAGATACTGGCCGAGCAATGTTTGCTGATGAAGGGTGCGGGCGAGGAGGCCGTCGAGGCCGTCGCTGATTCCGGCGAGCACGAAAAGTGCGAGCGCCCATTTGAAATCGTGCTTGACCAGGTTGATGACGATGAAGGGCAGGAAGATCATCCGCAGCAGCGTGAGCTGGTTGGGCGCGGTGAGGATTTGCCGGAGGTTCACCGGTCTTTCTCGCCTCCGAACTTTGCCGAGGGGGTTGAGAGGAATTCGCTGACCAGGAGCGGGGCTGGGTCTTTGCCGGTTTTTTCCGCGAAGCGCTGGGCGAGCGAGAGAAGATTGCCTTCGGGGAGGTCGAGTTCCATGCGCTCGATGCGGTGCATGGGGAAGAAAACGACGCCGGAGGTGAAGGCTTCTCCACTCTTGACCTGGGAGGCGAGGTCGTCAAACGAGGCGACGTCAACGCCGCGGAGGCTCAGGCCTTCGGCGGCGAGATTGAGGATGGCACCCCAAAATTTCTCGCGCGGGTTCGACAAGGTAACGATGACGAGCGCGCCGGGGCGGAAGGGGCTGACGGTTTGTGGATCCTGATAAAAGCTAGTGCTGGTCACGAAGCGATTGTCGTCTGAGGGAGGGTAGAAAAGCAAACGCAGGAGTGTTTCTAGCGTTCGCCTTCGTTCTTCACTGCCTTCAAGTCGATGCCGACCTGTTCGGCCTTTTTGTAGAGATGGGAACGTTCTAATCCCAGGGCGCGAGCGGTGTTTGAGATTTGGTGGTGATTGCGTTTGAGTTCGGCGAGGATGGTTTGTTTTTCGAAGGTGCGGACGCGGTCGGCCAAGGGGCCAGAACCTGACGTTCCGGAATCGACGGCGGCGCCGGAAGTGGGCAGCGCAAGGGCCACTGTTTCGGCGGTGACTTCGTTGGAAGTTGCGAGCAACATTAGGCGTTCGACGGCGTTTCGGAGTTCGCGGACGTTGCCGGGCCAAGGGTGGTCTTGCAGGGCGGCCAGGGCATCTGGGGTGAAGTGTATCGGCTTCCATCCATTGATTGCGCTCACTTGCTGAGCGAAATGTTCGATGAGCGCGGGGATGTCTTCGCGGCGCTCGCGCAGGGGAGGCAGGCGCAAGGGGAAGACGAAGACGCGGTGAAAGAGATCCTGGCGGAATTTGCCGTCGCGGACTTGGGCTTCGAGGTCGCGATGTGTGGCGACTACGACGCGAACATCGACGGTGATGGCGCGCTCGCCGCCGATGCGTTCAACTTCTCCTTCTTCGAGGACGCGGAGGAGTTTGGCTTGCATAGCGAGCGGCATGTCGCCGATTTCGTCGAGAAAGATTGTGCCGTGCTGGGCTTGCTCGAACTTGCCGAGATGGCGACCTGCGGCTCCGGTGAAGGATCCTTTTTCGTGGCCGAATAATTCGGACTCTATGAGTTCGGCGGGGACGGCGGCGCAATTCAGGGTGACGAAGGGACCCGAGGCGCGAGGGCTGCGCTCATGGAGCGTGCGGGCGACGAGCTCTTTGCCCGTACCGGTCTCCCCTTGAATGCAGACGCGGGTTTCGCTGGCGGCGACGCGCTCGACTTGTGCCATTACGCGACGCATTGTCTCGCCTTGCCATACGATTTCGTGTTTGCCGAGACGGTGGCTGAGATCGCGATTCTCGCGCTCGAGGCGTCCCAGTTTGAGGGCGTTTTCGACGGTGAGCAAGAGCTTTTCCGTGGAAATTGGTTTTTCAAGGAAATCGAGCGCGCCGAGACGCGTGGCGCGCACAGCCATCTCGATGTGGGCCTGGCCAGACATCATGACGACGGGCGTGGGTACACCTTGGGCTTTCAGTTCTTCGAGAAGCGTCAGTCCGTCTTTGCCGGGCATCACGACGTCGGAGAGGATGAGGTCAAAGGATTGCGATTTGGCCAGTTCCAGAGCCTTGTTGGCGTTGTCGCAGACGGCGGCTTCGTGACCTTCTAGACGAAATGCGCGCGACAAGGAGGCGAGAGTGTTGGCCTCGTCGTCGACGATGAGCAAGTGCGCTTTTTGCGACACGGTTCACCTCAAATAAAAATGCAAAACCAAATCTACCGCAGAGACGCCGAGTACGCGGAGAAATCACCCGGCAGCTCAATGCGGAAGGTGGTTCCTTTTTCTTTGGCGCTCTCGACAGAAATTTTGCCGCCATGATCGCTGACTACAGACTGCACGATGGCGAGTCCGAGGCCGGTGCCGTGCTGTTTGGTCGTGTAGTAGGGAGTAAAGAGGCGGCCGCATTCTTCCTGGGTAAGCCCAGAGCCTGTGTCGGAGACGGAGAGTGCGATGCCATCTCCGGCAGGTTGCGTACGGATCGTCAACTCTCCGCCTTCGGGCATGGCGTCGATGGCGTTGAGAACGAGGTTCTGTAGGGCGCGATGCAATAGGTCGGGGTCGGCGGAAATCTCGGGCAACGCTTTGTCTAATTCGGTGTGGACGGCGATCTGATTGTTGTCCTGCAACTGGGCGTGGAAGACACGCAAAACCGAGCCAACGATTTCGTTCAGTTGGGTGGGCTGGCGCTGAGGCTGCGGCATTTTGGAAAATTCGCTGAAGCGGCCGATGATGGTTTTCAGATTGTTAATTTCCGCGAGCAGGGTGGTTGTGCCTTCCTGAAAAACCTCTTCGAACATTTCGGGAGATTTCTGTTTAGCGCGCATGAGATTTTCGACGGTGACTTGCAAGGGGAAGAGAGGATTCTTGAGTTCGTGAGCCAAGCGACGCGCGAGTTCTCGCCAGGCTGCGACTCGCTCGGCCTGCACGGTGCGGTCTTTTTGCTGGAGCAAATCTTCGGTCATGCGATTGAAAGATGCGGCGAGTTCGCCGAGTTCGTCGGTTGATTCGACTTCGACTTTGGCGCTGAGATCGCCGGCGGCAACACGGCGCGCGGCCGCAGCGAGCGAAATGACGGGACGAGTGACGCGAGCAGCAAACCAAAGGCTGGCCAGGATGGCGATGAGAATTCCGACTCCGCCTACGAACATGGCGGTGGAGATGACGCGGCGTTGCAATTCGATCAAAGGGCGGCGCGAGCTGCCGACTAGCAGGACGCCCATCAGTTGCTGGCCGCCGCGGTGCGGAGTGTCTGTATTGGCTGTGTTCTGATCTGCTGCATTGAAGACGGGGCCGATCAGGGGGAGAGCGTGGAAGACTTCGGCGTCTGCGGAGTCGGCGGTCCAGTGGACGACGCCTTGCGTTTCCTGCAGGGTGTTGCGTACGCGCGCGACCAGGGAGGCGAGTTTGTCGACTCCGGCGGCAGGGCCGTTGAGGTCGAGCAAGCTCTTGGGATTCCATTTGGCGTCGAGATTCTGATAGAGCAGAACGCGAGTTCCGGCGGGGATGTCGAGGGTGGAAAGAAAGCCCTGATCGAGACGCTCGCCACCGATTACGTAGAGGGGTTGCTCGGCAACGCGCGCTACACGGACGGCAAACAGGCCGAGGCTCGCGCCGTTTGGCAACTCTTCACGCTTCAGGAATGCTCCGGCGGGGACGGTTGCCGCGGGAGGCGCACCATCGGAGGCGGCTGTGAGAGGGATGGCGGGTTCGGGATATCCGAATTTTGCCTGCCATTGCGAGGAAGAAAGAATCGTGCCGCGACTGTCGACGAGTTCGAGAAAGTCGAGTTGCTGCTGGCTGGCGAGGCTGCGGGCATCGCTGACGTATTCTCCAGCATCGGAGCCGCCGCGGTTCAGATCGAGAGCGATACGCTGGACGGTATCGCTGGCGGCGACGGACTCGACTTTGCGTGTGACCTCAGAGCCGCGACGCTGGAACTCGGAACGAAACTGGGCGGCGACGGCATTGGCGCGATCCTGATCGGCCTGCTCAAACGAGTTGCGGATGGTGCTATAGACGGAGACGGAGATGACGGCGACGCAGAGCAGCACGGTTGCGGCGAAGAGCAGAAGAAGCTTTTTGCGGAAGCTCATCGCGAGGCCGTCCGCGTGTAAGCATCAGCGGGAGGGTTGTGCACGGGAAGTTCGCGTGGAACTTCTTGCTGATCGTCTTGTCGAATTTCTTGCCGAAGTCGGGGAACTTCCAGCGCGATTTCGCGTGGGCGATCGGAGAGCCAGATTTCGGCTAGGGACGATTCTGTGCCGGTCCACTGTCCGAGGCGATCGGGTTGCCAATCGCGAACGCGCGGGCTGACGCTGCTTGCGACGGGCAAATGGAAGAGCGGGATGATGGTGTATCCGTCGAGCAGGGCGCGCTCGGACTGATAGAGATCATCCAGAGAATGGAGGGAACTGGCGGATGCCGAGGTTGTAGGTTGCGCCAGTCCTAGTTGGTGCGAGGCTTCTTCGAGCGATTTGGCGGGATCGGGACTGGGGAGGACAGCGCGAACCAGGCGAAGATCTTCCGGCGATGATAGAGAGACTTGCACGGTGATGCCGACTTCGCGGGCGTTGAGCGCGATACGCTCGGCGATGAGTTGGGCGGGCGGGTCGCTGGGATCGTAGCTGAGATTGAGCGCGGGCTGGCGAGTTCCAGCTAACAGGGCGCGGGCGCGTTGTGGGTCGGGCTGTGCGGAAAAAATGGCGGCGTAGCCGGTCATCCAATTGGGAAGAATGCTGGCGGCGGGCTCTCCCGCCCCCTTCAACAGTACGGACTGGATCGGTTTGCGATCGATGGCGAGAGCCAGCGCTTCACGGAGGTGGACGTCCTGGGCTTTTGAGTTCTTCGAGAAGACGAGCGCCAGAAGTTCGACTGGCAACGACGACGAGGACGATGTGCCGCGGCGCTGGGCGGCGTTTTGCGGGGCCGATTCGATCAGGTCGGCTTTGTCGAGTTCGAAGGCGACGGATTGATCGCGCAGGGATCGTCCGAATTCCAGTTGGATGGAATCGACGAAGGGCCGGCCGGCCCAACTTTCTTCGTTGGCGGCGAGCGTGAGCAATTTGCCGGGCTGCCACTGAGCGACCACGAAGGGGCCGGTGCCGACAGGCAGGTGATTGGAGTTGTATTTCAACAAGAGATTGCGAGGAAGTGCCAGCTCGGCGAGAAGTGATGGCCCGGGCAAGTCGCTTTCGATGGAGACGGAGTCTGGGTAGGCCCGTACCTGCCAAGCGGGATGAAGAGCGCTGAGAATTTGTGCGATGGCTGCGGGCGTGGCTACGGTGCCGTCGTGGAATTTAACTCCGCGGCGGAGGGTGAAGAGACAGATGCGTCCGGAGAGATCGCTTTGCCAAACGACGGCGAGTGCGGGTTGAGGGCGGTCGAGGGCGTCGAGTTTAACGAGAGTATCGCCAATGAGCGAGAGGGTGCGCGCGGCGTCCCAGTAAGAGGTGGGAGTCGGGTTGGCGGGGAAATCAAGGGTTTCGGGAGCGGATTGGAGGAGGACGCGGAGGGTTCCTCCGTAGTGCGGACGAGTGGCAGCGGAGGCGGTGGTGGCGAAGGTCGCGAACAGGAGGGCTAGGACTAGCCATGAGGATTGCGGCGGCGTGGGTGTGTGGAGAAAGTTCTCTCGATGCATGCAGGGGCCGAGCTTCGCTCGGCTTGGACGGGCAGGAATGCCCGTCCCCACACAAGTGCTCGTCTCTACATGAGCGTCTTGCTCCACACGAGATCTAGTTGGTGCACGAAATTTGTATGCGGTAGGACTCATACCATCCTGTGTCTTTTCTTTTTACGATAGCTAGGGCTGTGTTGGTGCTGGGTTCGGGCCATAGCGCTACGACTTGGCCGTCGAACTCCACGGCGGAACTGACGGCGACGGGGTCGCGGTCGGGAATCTCGTAGGCGCGTAAACCGTCGCGTTCCGCGTCTCCGCTCTCGGTGGCGAGCAATTGAGTGCCGGTGCCACAGGACGAGCGAACGGCGGCGAGATCGCTTCCCCAATTTGAGCCGCGGATGGACTGGTCGGTGACGCCGTCGACAAAGTGGAGCGAGCCATCCACGGCAGCGAAGGCCCAGAGCGTGTAATTCGACTTGGGCAGGGCGACGGCGGAATAAAACGAGGGAACGTTGGAGATTTTTCCGATGGCGGGAGACAGCGCTCCGGTGAAGAAGTTGCGCGAGGCCGCGAAGAACGCGTGCACGGTGTTGTCGTCGGGCGTTAAGGGCCAAGGGTCGTCGGTGTCGTTGCAGGCGAGAGTCAGCGGCGCGCCGGAGTTGGATGATGTCGAACGGCAGAAAGTTCCGGGCAGGTAGACGTCGAACAAGTGATCGCGGCGGATGAGCAGGCGTCCGCGCAAGTCTCGAGGGAAGGTGCGCGAGTGTGAGATGGGGAGGGAAGTCTCGAGTTCCCAATGCGCGGAAGTGCTTGCTTGCTGACGGTAGATCGCGACCGAGGCGTTACCGAGGACGAGAAGATGAGAGCCTCCAGGCATGTCAATTTCTGCGAGGTCGAGAATGGGCTGGGCTTGGGCGAAGACCAGCGTCGTTTTAAGAACGATGGGCAGAGCGGTGGTGAAGGCTGCGTCATTTGGGGATCGAGGCAGCGAAACGAGGACGACTTTCGTGCCGTTTTGCGCGGCGGATCCGATCGCGATTTCGGCGGTCCAAACATAGTCGCGGAGGCTCTCGGATAGCACGACGGTGATTGCGCCGATGGCCTGTTCGGTTTTGGCGGTGTGTACCCCCTGGGTGTGCAACTCGGCTTCGAGAGCGCTACGCACTTCGCGGACAGATTTGTCGTCGAGCGAGGAGCGGTTTGTCAGGTCGAGCGCGAAGGCTCCGGGGCCAGCAGCGGCGGCGATTTTGTGGGCTAGTTGGCGAGCGGCGTCTGCGAGGGTTGAGGCAGACAAATCGGACGGGAGAAAAGTGATGGCCAGGAAGAACGAAGTCAGGCAACCAAGCCGCAGACTGCTGGACATTCGCGCTCGCATTTGTGGAATGGGCTGATTATAGCGCGTGGCGGATCGCGACCTATTCATGGGCGCCGTGCTCGTTCGCGGTTTCTCAGTTCGCAGAGAAAACCTTGTCCCTGGTCGCTTGCTGAGGGCTGAACGCCTTGGGTTGACCGACTGTCTGACTGACGGTTTGACCGACGCGCACGTTAGTTATTCCACTGGGGACGAGGACAAAGCTGGCGGAAATGAGCAGGGGAGCCCAGGCGAGCATCACGAAGGCCACTGAGGTTCGCCAGCGCGGCGGTAGTTCCGGAGCGAGACCTCGGGCCACGGGATGTGGAGGCAGGCGACGGCACCCGGCGACGAGCAGACAGATGTCATAAGTGAGAATTGCGGCCGCGATCAGGAGCATTGCAATCCCGGCACCGAGAAGCAAGTATTTCAGTAGCAACATGGCGGTGGTCCTTTCAATTTTTATGAGTGGATGGAGAAAGCGGTTTAGAGGTGTCCGCGCGGCGGGCGAAGGCCACGCGGACGATTTGTCCGAAAATCAATTCTTCGACTAATAGTGAGGCGGCCAGGGAAAACGTTAAACCGCCGACAATTACCAGGCCTTGCAGCATTGCATCCATGACTAGCTCCTCGACTGCTTTGCGATTCGGAGATGGGGCGAGCCCCTGTCTCTGCCTCGCGTGGTCACGGCATTGATAAAGCACTCGCGCAGCCAACGATAGAATGCTGAAAACAAGCGAGTTGCTTGGATATCTCAGAGGCTGGGCGTGTGCATGCTGGAGCGTGTGTGTTGCGGGTGACACGGTCTTTACTGCGGCGAAACCGCTTTTAACTGTGTCCGAACACAATCCAAAAGGGGAGCGGACTGAAACTTAGTGGGCCATTAGGCATCCCATTTTTTGTGTTAAGGTCTGCTTTTACCCAGGGCGACAACCGTTTGCTGGACAACAATTGAAGGACGAAGATGATTAATCGGATCGACGAGAAGGAACTGAAGCGGCAGAGTCGGCGTCAACTGCTGAAACTGGCTCCGGTGGCGGCGCTGGGGATCTTTGCCTTTCCGAAGGCGAGCGATCGGCTGATCGCGGCTGGGGTTCATTTCAGCGACTGGGCGGCCGGAGAGACATTTCGGTCACAACATCGGGCGCAGACGTTTTCGAATTCGCAGGTGGTCCCGTTTGAAAAATTTCCTTACAACGGGTACGACGTGCTGGATCCCGAGGTCGATCTGGAAAAGTGGACGCTGACGGTTGAGGGTGATGTGCAACATCCGGGGGAGTACAAGTTGGAGCAGATTCAGGCGCTGCCGAAGCTCAGCCAGAATACGCGGCATGTGTGCGTAGAAGGGTGGGACGTGATTGGGTCGTTTGGGGGATCTCGGATCTCGGACTTCCTGAAGCTTGTGGGAGCGAACACTAGTGCACGCTTTCTTGAGGTCGAGTGTGTGGACGACTATTACGAGTCGATTGATATGGCGTCGGCGCTGCATCCGCAGTCGCTGATGTGCTACGAGATGTATGGGCAGCCGTTGGACCGCAAGCACGGAGCGCCGCTGCGATTACAAATGCCGACGAAGCTGGGGTACAAGCAGGCGAAGTACCTGGACACGGTTCGCGTAACGAATGTTTTGAAAGCGGGCAAGACGGGGTATTGGGAAGATCAGGGTTACAGCTGGTTCGGGGGACTGTGATGGCTGACGAAGAGAATCGCGAAGAGGAAAAGAAGGGTTTGTCACCGAACAGCGAGTCGGAGCATGACAGCGCGGTTGCGGGCGAGGAGTGCGTGATTGAGGCGACCGTGGGCAAGATGGAGATGGTCGATGCGGAGGCTCTTCCGGGGGAAGCGGCGACTAAAACTTTGGAACCGCTGGTGATGCCGGAGAGGGCGGAAGAGAGTGAGCCGGGAACGAAGGAACAAGAGCCGGGGGTGGTCTTGGCGGCGTACGAACATCCGACGGCGATTCGGATTACGCATTGGGTCAATGCGATCAGTTTGTTTGTGATGGTGACGAGCGGGCTGAGGATTTTTAGAGCGTTCCCGAGTTTTGGGCCAAAGATTCCGGAAAAAATTCTGATCGATGTGCCGAAGTCGCTGACGCTTGGCGGATGGCTGGGCGGGGCGTTGCAATGGCACTTCACGTTCATGTGGTTGTTTGCATCGAGTGGAATCTTTTACGTGGTGTATCAGATTGCGAGCGGACATTACCGGACGCTGCTCTTCACTCGGCGGGATGTTTCCGGAGTGTGGCCGATGGCGCGGCATTACTTCTTTTTTGGACCGAAGCCGCAGCAGACGGGACAATACAATGCGCTGCAGAAGCTGGCGTATACATCGGCAGTTGGGCTCGGAGCGTTATCGCTGCTGACGGGGATCGTGCTTTATAAGCCGGCGCAGTTTTCGTGGCTGGCGTTTCTATTTGGTGGATTTCACCTGACGCGCATCTGGCATTTCGCGGCGATGTGTGGATTTCTGGCGTTCATCCCGGGACACCTGATCATGGTTGCGCTGCACGGCTGGTCGAATTTCTATTCGATGCTTTCGGGATGGAAGCGCGAGCCGGAGTATCAGGAATAGGAGTCAATCTTCCGGGAATAACTCTGCAAACAGTCTTTGCAATAACTGCTGATAGGCATGTTCGCCGTGCTCTTGCTGGTAATGCAGCATGGCAGCGGGAATCGGGTTGTTCATCGAAACAGCGCGCAGTTCCACTGAGGCAACTTTTGCCTGGGGCGGTTGCGCTGGATTGAGATCCCGCAATTTGACGACGTCCGAAGCGAGAAGACCCTTCGCTATCCGCGCGCGTGCCCAGCGTACGTTTTGAAACTGGTCATGCATGTCGTGAATGATCTTCAAGGTCTCCAGAGCCCGGCAGCCGCTGGCAATTTTTCCGTCGGCATCGAGGGCGTAGATGTTTGGCATCGTCCAAATTGACTGATTTATTTCGCGCTTCCAAGCGAAGCGGCTGGCTCCGACATACATGGAGTCGCGCAGGTTGTGCAGTTCGGCGACGGTGACGAGAGCTTCGGCGGGCGCATCGATTTCGCGGACGTATTCGTTCCAGACATCGACGATGCGTTGTTCCGGGATCTGACGAGCCGGGTCGGTGACGGCTTCGTATTCGGCGTGCGCTACGCGGCGGCGAATGCTGCGGGTGGTCCACAGCATGTGTCGATGGCCGGTTAAAACTTCTGCGACGGCGTCGACGTAGGCGCGGGCCTCGGCCTCGGAGTGGATATTGCCCGCGAGGTCGTTAATGTGAATCGCCTGCTGGCGGGCGGGTTCGCGTTGCTTCTGGATCTCTGCTTCTTTTTCGCGGATTCCTTCGAGTTGTTCCGGAGTCCAAGTTGGCGCCGTGGGAGTGGATGGCTGCGGGACCGCAGTCTGCGGCACGGCTAACAGCGAGGATGCGAGAAGAGCGGCGGCGATCACTATCATTGGCTTCTCCTGTTTCTGCGGAAAGAAGTCTTGATGTGGGGTGCGATGGTGGGGCAGATGACTGAGGTTGCCCGGCGGAGAAAGGATAACCCCGGGCGGGCTTTGTTGGAATAGAAAACGGGCGCTGGAGCGCCCGTGCCGATTCTTAATAAATCTGTAAGTTCGGAGGGATTCTTTTCGGTGGCGGCCTCGATGCGTGGTTAGTGCTTCATGGTGTCGTCGGGCTTCATTTCATCTTTCTTCATACCGTCGTCGGTCTTCTTGGCGGCTTTCTTGGACTTCTTCGATTTCTTGGTTGAGTCTTTCGCCATGTCGTCTTTCTTCATCGAGTCGCCCTTCATCGCGTCGCCAGTCTTTCCGTCAGTGGTCTTGGACTTGTCGTTCTGCATCTGATCGTTCTTCATGTTGTCTTGTTTCATGGCGTCGGGGGACTGAGCGAAAGCCATCGCGCCGAACAGGGTAATGGCACACATCATTTTTACGATCGTGTTTTTCATAGGTATCTCCTTGTTGAAATTGTCATGATTTTTCGCCCGAGAATTCGAGGGCCAGGCATGGGATGTGTGGATCGGCGCAAAGTTACAAGTGGTTCGGGTTCGGGAGCAAAAAAGAACCGCCATCAGATTTGCACTGATGGCGGCAATCAAGGAGCACGAGGAAAAACTTAAAACGGAGCGGACGCTTATAAGGATTGCAACAGCAGTGCCAATCGTGGGTTTTGATTGTGCCTTTGGATCTAGTTACTTATAAATCGACAATTGGGGAAGGTGAAAAGAGTTGCAGATGTCGTGTTCCATCCACCGTCGCGTATTGCGGCAACGCGGCCGCGGCTTTGCAGGAAGGTAATCGGAAGAAAGTAACCACTGCGATGGTGGATCTTAGACGGTCAATAGTTGCCACCCAAGTGCGATTCCGTTGGAGATGTGGCTGCGCGTCGTGCCCTCGCCGACGTGCATCGCGAGCATCCCAGCAAAAGAGCGGGGACTGGATTGGAAGACCTGCATCGTTCGGTTTCGTAGACGGTTGTGATGGGCCATGAAGAGCATCAGATGCGACATCAACGCTGGACGGCGACTGAGAGCGCGATGCCCACGTTGGTAGCGCGCGAGTTCGCCGTTGGCTAAACATTCGCCGAGCAGGGCAGCCTGGCGGAAACTGAGGCAAAGACCTTCGCCGGTGATGGCATCGATTCCGCCTGAGGCGTCACCGACCAGAGCGGTGCGTCCGCGATAGACGTCGCGAAAACGTTCGGTGATGGTGATCGCGCCGCGTTCGTTGGATGCGAATTCGGCGTGTTCGAGCCGACCGGCAAGCTCGGGGAAGTCTGCTAGACCATCTTCGAGACGCAACTTTTGATCAGATGAGATCGACACTACGCAGACTTCTTCGTGGCTGACGGGCGTGACATAAACCTGGGAGCGATCACCCCAATGCAGTTCCATGAATCGGGTCCAGGGCGCGACACGATAGTGACGTCGGAAGGCGAAACGAAAATCCTTGCTGCGACGTGCAGCGAGATTGCGGGGAGAGAGTTGTGCCCAATCACGAACGCGCGACGAGGTGCCATCGGCGCCCACGATCCAACGGGCGCGCACCAATTCCCCTGCAACAAGTACGCCTTCCTGATGAAGACCCGTTACAGCGGATTGCCACAGGAAACGAACGCCAGAGGCGGCGGCACGCTCGGTCATCAGTCGATGCAGATTCGTGCGACGAATGCCGTAGGCGGTTCCACGCGGAAACTCAGCCTCAGCTTTTGTGGCACCGTTGACGAAACGAATGCCATGGAAAGGATAGGATTCGTCTTCCGGGACGGAGATGCCGAGGTTGCGCAGAGCTTCGACTCCGTCGGGCATCAGGCCTTCACCGCACGGCTTGTCGACCGGGGGGGCCGCTCCATCCGCGAGAATCACACTGAGACCGTGATGCCGCGCTGCGATGGCGGTTGCGAGGCCCGCGGGTCCACCGCCAATTACAAATACGTCCCAAGGCTTGGGAAGAGAAGTTGTCATAACAATGGAGCGATGTAAATGAGATGCGGGTTTCTGCGCTGGTGCCGCCTACCACTCCAGCAAAACAAATTCTGAGCAGAAACCCGGGCCCATGGCGGCAAGTAAGCCTATCGTTCCGGGTGCGGGACGACGATTCTTCATGACTTCTTCGAGCACAACAAGGACGGAGGCGGAAGAAAGGTTTCCGGTGCGGCGGAGACATTGCCAGGAAACGTCGAGCTCGCCATTTTTTAATCCGAGGGCGTCGGCGGTGGCTTCCAGGATTTTCGGACCGCCGGTGTGGAGACACCAGCTGCCGATGTCGGAGCGGGTGAGTCCGCGCTCGGCGAGAAAATCGTCGAGGTCCTTTGCCAGATTTTGCCTGACAAGGTTCGGAATCTCGCGCGAGAGGACGATGCGAAATCCTCTTTCGGAAATATCCCATCCCATCATTTCTTCGGTGTCGGGATAGAAGACAGAGCGGGTGGCAAGAATCTTCACGCCGGAAAGTCCGGTTTCGGCACCCGCGACGATGACGGAGGCGGCGCCGTCTCCGAAGAGACCGGCGGAGATGAGGTTCGCCATGGAGACATCTTCGCGTTGCAGGGTGAGAGAACAGAGTTCAACGGAAAGGACGACGGCGACTTGATCAGGGTAGGCGCGAACGTAATCGGCCGCGCGAGAAATTGCGGCAGCGCCGGCAACGCAGCCGAGTCCGAAAATTGGGAGGCGGCGGATGCTTCTACACAGGCCCATGCGGTTGATGAGGAGGGCGTCGATAGAGGGGCTGCTGATGCCGGTTACGGAGGTAAAAAAGAAAGCACCGAGATTTTTGCCATGCAAACCCGCTTGCGCGAGCGCGGCGCCGACAGCTTTTTCGCCGAGGTCTTTGGCGGTGTCAATCCAGTGATGATTGGCTTCTCCCCAGGTTTTCATCTTCAGGTATTCTTCTTTGGGGAGCGCGAGGAAGCGGCCGTCGACGCCTACGTGTTTATGCAAGCGGCGCAACACGTGCGGATTTTGAACTCGCTCGCCCCAGTACATCTGAAGGGCCTCCAGCAACATCGCTTGGGAGTAGTAATGCTGCGGAAATGCACTTGCTGCGCTGACAATTTGCATTGATTCCAGTCTCCGGGATCCAAGGCAAAAGTCGCCGAGGAGGTATCTCGGAATTGTATTCTGAATAATGTACCTTAGGATGCGGAATTGTAGTGATAGAGTATGAAATTCGGAAAGGCAGGATGACCTCGTGAAATTCGTCGCCGGACTAATTCTCGGTCTGATTCTTGTGCCCTTTGGGGCATACGTGTATTTCACCGGCGGTAGCGCGCCGGTTGCGACTACCGATTCCGATATGCCGTTCGAAACATTTTTCGCGCGTAAGGCGCTGGACGCGCGCATCAAGAAAGAGATGCCGAAGAACGTGCCGATCCAGCCGACCGAAACGAATTACCTGGCGGCAGCGGACCTTTACAAGCAGCATTGCGCCGTTTGCCATGGCTTGCCTCTGGTGCCGAAGACGGCGATTGCGACGGGAATGTATCCGCATCCACCGCAGCTTTTTCAAGGCAAGGGCGTGACGGATGATGAGCCTGGAGAAACGTACTGGAAGGTGTTCAATGGCATCCGGCTGACGGGAATGCCGGGTTTCAGCAAGTCGCTTTCTGAAACGCAGATGTGGCAAATCTCGTTGCTGTTGGCGAATGCGGACAAGTTGCCGTCCTCGGTAAAGGGCTCGCTGGTGGCTCCGGCTCCTGCCGTACCGACACCGGCAGTGGTGCCACCAGCGATGACGCCGCCGTCGTCGCCGAATACGGCGCTGCCGCCGAAAGAGTAGTTTGCGAAAATGTCAGGGCGAACGGCAGGCGGTCTAATCGAGTCATCGATCTCGAATCAGTGATGACGAATGGCTGATTTTTCCGGGCTAACCCGTCAGCCTCGGATCGCGCTATTGTGTAGCCATGGCGTTTGGCCGTCCCAGGAAACTTTTCACCGAAGCGGAGCTTTATGAGTACGCGATCGGAGCGCTCGGCCGCCGTATGCGCTCAGTTGCGGAATTGAAGCGCCTTTTGCGGAACCGCGTTGAGGCCGATACCGAAATCGGGCAGACGCTGGTGGAGTTAATTGTTGTCCGGCTGAAAGACCAGGGTTATCTGAATGACGCGAAGTATGCGACGGCGTTTTCATCGTATCGCCGGGACAATGAAAAATTCGGGCGCATGCGCGTGGTCAATGAGCTGAAGGCAAAGGGCGTCCATGGCGAGGTCATCGAAAAAGCGGTTTCGTCGATTTATGACGATGTGAAAGAAGAAAGTCTGGCGCGCGAGTATCTGCGCCGCAAGCGACTCCAGAAGCCCAAGGATCGCGATCAAAAACAGACGGCGCGCATTTTTCGGCAGTTGACGCGCGCAGGCTTTGGATCGAAGACGATTTTTACGATCCTGAAGAAGTGGGATGTCGATGAAGAAACACTGAGCGAACTGGAGAACGAGACTTCGGAGGCGGCGCAGTAGGGCTAGTGACATTCTGAGACTGATTTCTGAGCGCGGCGGAGAATGGTGATTGCGGTTGCACTCGTCTGGTACGGTCTGATAAAACCTTGCAACTGAGAAATTTTTAACTTTTTGGAGGATCTATGAAGACGAAGTTCTGTTTGATGCTGGCCTCTTCGTTACTGGCGCTGGCTGCGCTGTCTTTTGGTCAGGCTGGAACCGATGTGAAGACTGCTGCCGATGATACGGGACACGCCACGAAGAAAGCCGCAGTTGCGACGGGACATGCCACGAAGACGGCGGCCGTGAAGACCGGAGACGCGACGGAGACGGCGGCGAAGGACACCGGAAAAGGCACGGAGAAGGTCGCTAAAGATACCGGAAAAGGCACGGAAAAAGTCGCAAAGACGACGGGCAAAGACACGGAAAAGGCAGCTGACAAAACGGCCGACGCTACCAAGACCGCTGGGAAGGACACGGGGAAGGGCGCAAAGAAAGTCGGTCATGCTGTGAAGAAGGGCGCCGAGAAAACCGGCGATGAAATGAAGTAGTTTGCTTGAATTGTGGAGGGACGGGCGTCCGCGCCCGTCTTTTCTTTCTGCTTGCGATGCGGCACGCTGCGCTTGCCAAGAAATCCAACGAGTAAGCGGCTTTCGCTTTCGCTGCATCCTGCCTTCTACAGTTTTTGAAAACCGAGTTAAATCCCGCCAATCATTTAGAATCTGTCTTTAGCGTTTGAAACACTATCAATACCCATGCTGACAGGCTCCGAAATTCGCCGCAAGTTTCTCGACTTCTTCATTCAGAAGGGTCACCGCGAGGTGCATTCTTCGTCTCTAGTTCCAGCGAACGATCCAACGCTGCTGTTTACGAACGCGGGGATGAACCAGTTTAAGGATGTGTTTCTGGGCCTCGAGAAGCGCGAGTACACGCGCGCGACGACCTCGCAGAAATGCGTACGCGCGGGTGGCAAACATAATGATCTGGAAAACGTCGGCTTCACGAATCGTCATCACACGTTTTTCGAGATGCTGGGAAATTTTTCGTTTGGCGATTATTTCAAGAAAGATGCGATCGCTTATGCGTGGGAGTTAATTACTTCTCCGGAGTGGTTTGGGATTGAGAAGGAGAAGCTGTATGTAACGATTTTCAAGGGCGAGAACGGGGTTGCGCGAGATGCGGAGGCTTACGACCTGTGGCTCGGTCAGGGGGTGCCGAAAGATCGCGTCTACGAATTCGGATCGAAAGATAATTTCTGGCAGATGGGCGATACCGGTCCGTGCGGGCCTTGTAGCGAGATTCACTACGACATGGGTGTCGTGGCTTCGGATCAAGGGCATACGGACTGCACGTTCGGCTGCGATTGCGGACGGTATGTCGAGCTGTGGAATCTGGTGTTCATGCAGTTCGACCGGGATGCGTCGGGCACATTGACGCCTCTGCCTAAGCCCTCAATCGACACGGGGATGGGATTGGAGCGCATCGCGGCCGTGTTGCAGGGAGTGATTTCGAATTACGAGACGGATTTGTTTACGCCGCTGATTAAGCGGGCGGCGGAGCTGACGGGAACACCGATCGAGAGAGAGACCGACAAAGAGTCTCATACTAGATCGGCTGCTTCGTTACGAGTAATCGCCGACCACTCCCGCGCCGCAACGTTCTTAATATCAGATGGAGTTCTGCCGTCGAATGACGGCCGCGGGTACGTATTGCGGAAGATCATTCGGCGTGCGATCACGCATGGAAGATTGTTGGGGCAAACAAAGCAATTCTTGTTTGCCATGTCTCGTACCGTTTGTGATGAGATGGAAAACGCCTACCCAGAGTTGAAAGAATCTCTAAAGGGCATCGCCGAGGTGATCCTTTCCGAGGAAATCCGCTTTGCTCGCACTTTAGATATTGGATTGGGGAAATTGGAGTCACTGCTTGGGGAAGGCCACCTTACCGGCCCCGAAGCGTTCAAGCTTTACGATACCTTCGGGATGCCGCTTGACTTCATGCAAGATGCCGCCCGGGATCAAGGCATCAGTTTCGATCAAGCGGGTTTCGATGCGGCCATGCAGGAGCAGCGTTCACTCGCTCGTGCCTCGTGGAAAGGCGCGGCGAAGCAGACTGCCAATCCGGCATATCAGGAGCTTCCGAAATCGGAGTTTGAGGGGTACGGGCAGACTCGCTCGAACAATTGCGAAGTGCTCGCGATTATCAAGGGTGGGCAGGGCGCGCTGGAATTGAAGGCGGGCGAAGCGGGCGAAGTGATCCTGGATCACACTCCGTTCTACGCGGAGTCGGGCGGGCAGGTCGGGGATCGGGGATGGTTCTACTCTGACGATCACAATACTGTTGTGGCTGAGGTGACCGGATGCTACTACCCGGTGCAGGGCGTGCGGGCGCATCAGGTGATCGCTAAACATCCGATTCGGGTTGGGCAGAAGGTGGACGCGGTGGTGGATACCTCAATTCGCGCTGCGACCATGCGCAATCACACGGCGACGCATCTGCTTCAGGCTGGGCTGCGGGAAGTTTTGGGGAAGCATGTGAAGCAGGCGGGGTCGCTGGTCGCTCCTAATCATTTGCGATTTGATTTTTCGCACTTCACGGGAGTGGCGGAAGAAGAGCTGCAGGACATCGAAGACATCATTAACAAGGAAGTTCTGCGCAACGAAAGAGTAGAGATTTTCGAAAATGTTCCGATTGACGTGGCGATCAACGAGTATCACGCTATGGCGCTGTTCGGCGAGAAGTATGGCGACCGGGTGCGCGTGATCAAGATTGGAGATTTCTCGACGGAACTGTGCGGCGGCACGCATACGGGCGCGACGGGAGAGATTGGGCTGATCAAGATTTTGAAGGAAGGCAGCGTGTCTTCGGGCGTGCGGCGGATCGAGGCGGTGACGGGCGAAGGGTCGCTGCGGCATTTCAGAAAAGATCACGAGTTGGAAGGCGTGGTTGCCGGGTTGACTACACACTCTGACGCGACTTCTCCGGCTGAGGCGTTGAAGCTTGAGCTGGAAAAGAAAGATGCTGAAATCAAGCGATTGGGGCGCGAACTGGATCAGGCGCGGATGAAGTCGGCCTCGTCGAGCACGGCCAATATCGGAGAAAAAGTTAAAGAAGTTCACGGGGTGAAGGTGCTGGCGCATCGCGTCGACAATCTGGAGCGGGCGCAGATGCGCACGCTGGTCGATCAATTGCGCGACAAGATTGGATCGGGAGTGATCGTGTTGGGGTCGGCATCGGACGGGAGCGTTTCGCTGATCGTGGGAGTGACGAAAGATCTCACGGGCCGCATCCAGGCGGGAAAGGTGATTGGTCCGGTGGCGCAGAAAGTTGGCGGTAAAGGCGGAGGTCGCCCGGACCTGGCGGAGGCCGGAGGGAAGGATGCGGGAGCGCTGGACTCGGCGCTGAGCGAGGCTTATGGGGTGGTGGAGTCGTTGCTGAGTTAGATTTCGCGGCGAAACCGAAAACTTTACCAACGGGTGCGCGGGGAGCACAGGGGAAAGCGAAAACGATGGACGACCGGATTCACTTCGTTGAGCACAAGGGCAAGCAGGTATTGCTGCTTGATTTTTCGCGGGCGAATGTGCACGAGATGCAGTTGTTGCTGGAGTTTGTGCGGATCACGGTCGCCAAGCATGGGCACGAGCACGCGGGGCTGGTCACGCTGGCGGATTTCACGGGCGCAGAGGTCGATCACACGGTTGCAATGCGGATCAAGGAAGTGCTGACGCTGGATCGTCCGTTTGTGAAGAAGACGGCGTGGGTTGGAGCGGAGACGATTCCGCACGCGTTCATGGAGAACTTCCACAATTTTTCGCAGCGCGAGATAAAGACCTTCAAGACGCGGGACGAGGCGATGGACTGGCTGGTGGAAGGCAGTACCCAGTAATCAGTACCCAGTACCCAGTACCCAGAGAGAGCGAATCACTAGGCACTCTTTTCAGCTTCTCCAACGAAGCGTGACTGGCCCTGTCATCGGGTGGCGGAATTCTCCGCCAGACTTTTTTGTTTCTAACATCGCGTTCTTCAATCCGAAATACCATTTGGCGGGGCGGTCGGCATCGTCGATCAGCATGAGGTGGGGATTGTGTTTCAGGCCCTCCGACTGAAGTTCCATGGTGCGGCGATCTTGTTCGACGAATTTGGCGAAGACAAATTTCAGGAGCTCGGGGCCGAATGGGATCCAGCGAAAGAGGTTCCAGGCGGCTACGACGTCGATGCGGCACCGGTTGCGCGTGATGGGGGTGACGGTGGTGAGACTGGAGAACCAGTATTTGCCGGCGCGAATGACTTCGGAGCGCAGGTTGGGGAGAACGAAATCGATGGTGGTCGTAATCGAATCGGCGTCGGCGTAGAGACGCAAGAGCTTGTAGGGAGCACTGTTGGAGCTGGGCGTGTGGGCGCTCATGCGGAATCCGTAAGGAATGGGCTCGAAGTTTTTGTGCTTCTCGTGAATTGATTTTTGAGAGCGCCACCACCACGCCTGGTGGACGAAAGGGCCGTGCGCGGGATCCATGAGACCGATGATGCCGTGATCGACGGAACAGGGCAGGTCGGCGGTGAGGTAGGCGAGTTTGTATTGGTCGCTGAATTTTGCGATCTCGGGCGCGGGCGTCGGAGCTGGTGATTGCTTCGTGAATCCGGCGCCGGCTGGGCCGGGATCGGGAATGTAGACCCAGATAAAATCGTCGCGCTCTTCGCAGGGATAACTGCCGGCGTAGATGCGATCAATTTTCAGATTCTGTTCAGGGACAAGCGAAGGGATGAGTTTGCACTGGCCGGAGTGAGCGTCGAACTTCCAGCCATGATACGAGCACTCGATTTGTTGGCCGTCGAAGCCTCCGCAAGAGAGCGGCATGCCGCGGTGCGGGCAGGCGTCGCGGAGAGCGAAGGGCTTGCCCTGGCTGTCACGGCCGACGACTAGCGGTTGTTCAAGCAGCATGGCTTGGGAGAGCTCTCCGCTGCGGAGTTGATGGGCGGGCAGGGCGCGATACCAGAATCCGAAGAGCATCAGCGCGTCGGGAGTTTGGGACTGGAGTGGGAAGTCGTCGGGCATCGGACAGGTGAGGATACCGTAGCGGAGGCAAACTTGAAACGGCTTTTCACCGCCGAGACGCAGAGTGCGCCGAGAAAAACACAAGGAGGAAAATCAAAACGGCATTGTGAGAATTGGGAGTATTAGGGTCAGCGCAACTTTGCTTTCAGTTGGATGTAGGCGGCGCGGGCCACGCCGGGTTGCTCGATGTGGGTTAGGAAGAGTTTACGGAGGGCGGTGGTGGCCAAGCGGCCGTCCAAGTAAGCGTCGTAGAGGTCGGTGCCGGTGAGATATCCCAGTTGCTGGACGAGATAGTCGTATTTGTGGCCTTCGAAGGCGGGGACGGGCAGGTAGGTTTCGGGATTGGAGCGGGAGCGGGCGGAACGATGGATCGAACGAAAATCCTGGGCGCGGTGGGCGATGAGAAAATCGAGAACCTCGACTGCGTCAGGGAACGGAAGCGAGGTCTGATGTTCGAGATCTTCGCGAGTGATGTCGAATAATTCTGCGATGTCGCTGTCGCGCAGGGCGGGGCGCGCGGGATGGAGAATGCGCGATCCGAAAAATGCGAGAGCGTGCTCGAAGATGGAGACGTAGAACGCATCGTCTCTTCCTGAAGGTTGTGTGTCTGGGACTGGCGGCGAGGCTTTGCCATGCGCGAAATTCGGGAGCCCGCGGCATGCCTGATGAAGGAAGCGAGTGGCATCTTCGGCGGACGAGGTCATGCGGAATTGACGGACATAGACGGCGTTGATGGGAGCGAGGTAGGCGCTGCCGCGTTCGCGGGCCTCGCGGGCGAGCGAACGGCGTTGCTCAGCGGAAAAGCCTTTGCGGGAAAGGAGGCGGCGCAGAAGCGAGTCGGAACCTCGCGAATAAACCTCAGGCATGTGATCGACGAGGAGCCTGGGTTGCGTGGTGTTGTGAGGCGAATACTGGTTGATTCCGAGGAAACGGACCATGCCGTCGATCAAGTTGTAGAGTGTGGGACCGAGGTCGGGAGCCTGGTCGCGATCACTGCGCCAACGGTCGAGGCAGAGGCGGTAGTTTTCGTATTTCTCGAGGGGCGTCGCGTTGAAGACGCAGAGAACATTTTTTCGGACCTGGACGGCTTCGACGTGGTCGCGATCTTCTCCGGCGGCGCGCCAGTAGAGGGCGTCGACGTTTTGCAGGACAGTGAGTAAGGGTTCGTCGGGGAGGCGCTGCGCGAGGAGAGCGGGCAGATGCTGGGGTGCGAGGTGGGACTCTCCGAACAAGACGAGGATGAGGGCTTCGGGATGAAGGTGGCGAAGTTCCGTAATCTTGTCGGCGGCGTGACGATCACGGGCTCCGATTTTGCGCAGATCTTCACGTGGGGCGCAGTCGAGGCCGTAGATCGAGGCATCGCGTTCGCGCGCGACAGAGAGCATTTCGTAGAAAGGAGTCCAGTCGTATCCCCAATCGAGTTCGAAGCGGATGCGCTGGCGCAGTTCGTCTTCGTCGATCTCGCGGCGCGACCATTCGTCGAGGATGTGTTGGTCGCGAGAGAAAATTGTTTCGACTCCCAGCACGAGAGGGCGATTCGACAGATGTTCGCGCAACAACGAGGTCAGATAGCGCTGCGAGTTGGGAAGGGCGTGGTAGTCGCCGATTAGGGTGATTCCCGCCTCCGCGATCTCGCGGCGAACGTCGGTTGCGGTTAGAACCTTTTCGTAGGAACGGTAGGCTTCTTGAAAGTCGCGAAGATACTTGCGACCTGCGACGGGATCGGCGGCTCGAATCTCACGCTCGACGCTGGCGATGGCGTGGAGTTGAGCGGCGCTGCGGCGAGATCGTAAGATGCCGGTCGTGGACATAAGTGGTGGTTCGCGGTTCGTCGTTCGCTATTCGCCTTTTGCGGTGTTTCTCCCAACTTTCTTTCCCGCGCAGTGCCGGGAAGAAACCTTTAGAGCTAATAACGGACGTTAGAGTTGTTCGGCGAACCGGGTCCGTCTTGACTTGCTTTTGCTGCGTCCCTATCCTCAGTTTTCGAGGACCTGAAACTCGTTGCACCTCGGGGAGCGATCTTTTTGCCCATTCCTGTGCCGGAAAATCTGACTGTCGCCACCACCGGCGCCAGCGGATCGTTATTCTTAAAGCACCTTCTCCTGATCGTCGAAGGCGATTCTCGGGTAAAGACTGTAAACTTCGTCGCGTCGGACAGCAGCTTACGGGTGATGGCCGAGGAACTTGGACTCGAAGGCCGGTCTGATCTCATACGTCAAATCATCGGCGCGTCATCGGCGAAGATTCAGCAGCAGTCGAACTCCGATATTGGAGCCAACGTGGCCAGCGGGTCGTATCCTTCGGATGCGATGGTGGTCATACCCTGTAGCGTTGGGACACTTGGTCGAATCGCGAGTGGCAGCGCCTCTCACCTGATCGAACGCGCGGCTGATGTGACGCTGAAAGAACGCAGGGCGCTGGTGTTGTGCATTCGCGAGACGCCGCTGAACAAAATTCATCTACGCAACATGTCGCTCGCGGCGGACGCGGGCGCAACGATCTTTCCGCTGATTCCTACGTTTTATAACCACCCCGCAGGCGCCGATGCCATGGCGCATGAATTCGCGAACCGTGTTCTGGCGCACATCGGGCTGCCTCAACTGGACGCGTACCGATGGAAGGGCTGAAGGATGTTCTGAGGCCCCGGTTCTCTGGTTCTTGCCGGGGTTCTCAGTGGGGATCCGACCTTCGCGGAGGTTTGTTTCAAACCGTAGAACAGGGAACTATGTGAAAGATCTATGACTTGGGGGAAGCCGACCTGCATTGCAGGATGCTTCCAGTCTAGGGAACGGGCAGTAACGAAGGTAGGTATCTGGCGTGCATGTACCGCGAGTAAGGGTATTTCCGTGACGTAGGCAGTGTCCCCGCTAAGCGGCGTTTTGGCGGTTGGGACGGTTTTTCTTGGTGACGCTGCCGACGGTTTGATACCACGCAACGACCCAAGGCACGAGCAGGGAAAATAGCAGGCGTGCGCCGAGGGCGCGGACGGAAGTTTTGCGGATGTCGTTCCAGTCGAGGCGAAAGGCAAAATAGATTTCCAGCGCTAGCACGCATAGCAGGGGAATGGGCGAGTAGAGAAGGGCGAGGACGGCAGCGACTTCTGCGAGGCAGCGGGCAATGTTTCTCCAGAGACGAGCGGAACGGCCACCTAGAACTCCATCGGTGACGGAATAGCTGACCATCTGGCGGAGCGCGGAATGTAACGTGTGGCGCGGCTGGTAGCAGGCTTTCGCGCGTTCCGGGAAAGCGGGCGTCACAGTCTGGCGGACCTTCGAATCGAATACCGTGTCTTCACCGAGGAAGACGGTTTCTGGAAAGCCTCCGACACGTTGCCATAGGTCTTTGCGAAAGGCCATCGAGCGGGCGGTACAGGACTTAGTAGGCGCGTCGGGATCGAGTTTGACGCCGAAAAAGGGGGCGGAAGCGACGTCCCAGATGGTTGAGTTCGCGGGATCGATATAGGATCCGCCGACGGAATACTCGGAATCGCTACGAAAGATCGGCAGGGTGAGATTTTCGAGCCAGTCTGGGTTGTGAGTGCATCCGGCGTCGGTAAAAGCGATTACAGCGGAGGAGGCGGCAGCGGTGGCTACGTTGCGGCCGCGGGCGATCGGCCCAGGAAAATGTCGCAGGCTGCAGGTTTCGTCACGGATCGGAATGAGAGATGGGTATTTTGTTTGCGCGGCCTGAAGGCGCTCCCAGGTTCCGTCGGTGGAACCGCCGTCGACGATGATGACTTCGGCGGGAGAAAGAGTCTGCCGCATCAGGCTCTCGATCAGGGCATCAATGTCATCGACCTCGTTGAGAACGGTGGAGGCCACGGTCACGGCTGGCATGATGAGTGGGGCTCCAAGGGGATGTTGTTCATCAGTTCGTTGGTGTGTTGCGATCAGGCTCGAAAACAAGTGTAAATGGAGGGGGAGTTTTCGGGTTGCCGGTCGGATGTTATCGGTTCGCGGTTGTTAGGATCACGGACGGCGGGACGGACGAAGGGCACTTGACATCCGTGGCGAACCGCCGCAAAATATCGAAAATTTGAAGAAAGAGCCGGCTTCCTCTCAAGATTCGAATCGTCGATAAATCTTATGACGCCCAGCCAGCCGCGGCAGTCCCCCGAGAAGAAAGTCATCCCTGAACAGTGCAAGCATCCGCGCGTGCAGATTGTGTCGCGCGACGAAGACTCCGAGTATGTGGAGTGCAAGGAGTGCGGCGATGTTTTCGAGTCAAGTGAGCTAAAGGACATGATGATCGAAGAGAAAAAAGAGCCGGACGAGGAGTAAGAAATAAGCGGAACGGCATGCTCTTAGCCGGTCGTGGCCCCAGCCTTGACGAACGGTTCTGCCAGCGTGCTTTGTTTAGTTAATTTTGATCAGCAGGTTTTCTGCGGCATCCAGCCAAAACTTCTTTCCCGGTGGAATCACGGTCGTCGCGCTGTATTCCGTGATTATGGCCGGACCGGTCAGCGCGCGACCGAACGAGAGATCGTTGCGTTCAAACACGGGAGTGGTTACGGTTTTGTTGTTGAACAAAACGGATGCGCGTTCAACCGGCTTCACGGTTGCCGGGGAATTCCTGCGGATTCGGGCAGGAAGCGACTTGGCGAGGACCTTGGGTTGGGGTGTGCGCAAACGGGCGCGCAGGCGGAGAGTGACTAGCTCGATCTCCCGCTGGGCGTGATGATAACCATAACGTCGCTGATGCTCCTCGTGGAAGCGAGCCACGACGTTGCCGGTGGCGGGCGTGTTGAGTTCGTAGCCCTGGCCGCGATAGCGGAGGTCGAGACTCCTTTCGAAGTGCGGTGCGCCAAACCATCGTTCGGCACGGAATTCCTTTCGAGCCGTCGATTCCAGCTGAAGGAATTCTTTCTGAAGCGTGGCTTGGGGCCAACGGTCCGCGATTCGAGAAAGTAAGGTGAGGGAATAATCTTTGACTACATCGCTGACGAGGATGCCGAAGGCGGAGAGTGTCCCGGGACGAGCTGGAATCACGACGGTAGGGATGGAGAGGGCATCGGCCAGTTCGCAAGCATGAAGGCCTCCCGCGCCGCCAAAGGCTACCAGGGCGAATTCGCGCGGATCGTAGCCGCGTTCGATAGAGACGACGCGCAAAGCCCGTTCCATGTTCGCATTCACGACGCGGACAACTCCGGCGGCAAATTGTTCCAGGGTCAAAGGGGAGTGCTGTTTCTTGAGCCACTCGGAGGTCAGGCGATGCGATCTTTTGAGGTCGAGTGTAAATTCGCCGCCCAGAAAGCGTTCGGGACGAAGACGCCCGAGAAGCAAGTTGGCGTCGGTCACAGTGGGTTCGGATCCGCGTCCATAGCAGATAGGGCCGGGGTCGGCACCCGCCGATTCCGGACCGACACGGAGCGAACCCCCGGCGTCGAAGCGCGCGATGGAACCGCCGCCTGCGCCCACGGTGTGAATTTCTAGCATCGGAACACCGATGGGAAGTCCGGCGACTTCTGATTGACCTGCGGTTCGAACCTCATCCTGCACGGCCGCGACGTCGGTCGAGGTTCCACCCATATCGAAGCTGAGAATTTTCGAAAAGCCGCTCCTGGCTGCCATGGCGGCAGCGCCGACCAATCCGCCAGCGGGTCCTGAAAGGACGGTGCGGACGGGCTCGCGTGCGGCCGCATCGAGGGCGGTGATACCACCGCTTGATTGCATGACGAAGATTCGCGGCTCGTTCGGTTTTCGCGCTCGGGAAGAGTGATCGAGCGATTGTGGAGCGAGCTTTTTGCGTTTGGATGATTCAATGGAATAGTCCGCCGCACGCTCTTGCAGCCTTTGCATGTAGCGCTGCATGAGCGGCTGCAGGTAGGCATTCACGACAACGGTGCTGGTGCGTTCGTATTCTCGGAACTCGGGCAAGACGCGATGAGAGATCGATAGGGGGAGATTGAGGCTTTCTACGGCGGCGGCGACGGCCAGCTCGTTTTCTGGATTCGCAAACGAGAAGAGTAGAGAGATCGCGATGGCCTCTGGCGCGGCGCTTTGCACTGACTGACGCAGTCGCGCGACTTCGTCGTCCGACGGACTCGTTAAGACGACGCCCTCGGCACTTGTTCTCTCCATGACACCGAACCGCAGTTCTCGCGGGACTAGGGGGACAACGCGATCGAAGAAAAAGTCATACAGGCGAGGACGCGCTTGGCGTCCGATCTCAATGACGTCTTCGAATCCGGAGGTTGTGATTAGGGCGGTGCGAGCGCCTTTTCGCTGGAGCAGGGCATTTGTGCCGACTGTAGTTCCGTGCAGCAGGGTGAGCGCAATGGCGCCGTGACTGCTTTGGCTGGACGACCTGATTTTCTGCACAGCTTCGGCGATGGCTCGCGACGGGTCATCGGGCGTGGAGAATATTTTGAGGGTTTTGAGAACACCACCGTCGATCCACACGCAGTCGGTAAAAGTGCCTCCGGTGTCGATGGCGATGCGAAGCTCAGTATGCGATGCACGGGTCATGAAAAGGGAAGACTAACACCGCTTGCGCTCGATTCCATAACCGCGACTGGTGCCCGAAACGGAATCGCCTATCGATGGCGAGTACCGTATTCTTATTTGCAAGGCGATGGCGGCCGAGTTCGAAAAAAGCGCTGGAGCGATAAGGAGCAGGTGGGGAAATCCAGGTGAACTCGAGAACATGGAAGGCGTGGCTGGTCCCGGGTGGCCTGCTGTTAGCGCTGGTTGTGGCACTCGTCAACAGCCCGCTCTTTGTTCTAGTTGCGCCCTCGCTACCCTTCTACTATGCGGCAGTATTTGCCGCCGGGTTGCTGCTGGCGTGGCGATTCAACTCGAGCCGCGTTCTGGTTTCCTTATTAGTCCTGCTGTTGGCTCATCGCGCGATCGATTTTTTTGCTGCCGGCCAGCTGGCTGGCCCTGTTCACGGAGGGCCGGGTCGGATGGCCGTGACGCTTTCCGCGTTGCTCATCCCGCTGAACTTTGTCGTATTCGCTTCCATGCGCGAGCGCGGTCTGACCGTGGCGGGAGTTGTGCCCCACTTCGTCGTAGTGTTCCTGGAGTCGGTGATCTTTGCCGTGCTGTGCCGTCCAGAGAACTCGCCGGGAAATGTGAAAACCAGCAGCGGGTCTGGGCTTCCGATCTGGGTTTGGTTGAGTTTTGTTGCGGCCGCGATGGTGCTGGGGTGGAGGTTCTTCAAAACCCGCAAGCCGATTGAGCCGGGATTTGCGTGGTGTGTGGCAGCAGTTTTTCTTTGGCTCGAGTTCGCGCCGGTGGGCAAAATGTCGGACGCCTACGTAGGTACCGCGGCTCTGATTCTCGGTGCCTCGCTGATCGAAACGTCATACGTGCTTGCCTATCACGATGAACTTACCGGCATTCGGGGGCGGCGCGCGTTCAATGAGTCGTTGTTGTCGCTCGACCAGCAATATTCAATCGCGATTGTGGATATCGATCATTTCAAGAAGTTCAACGATACTTACGGTCACGACGTAGGCGACCAGGTGCTGTGCATGGTGGCCTCGCGCCTGTCGCAAGTTGAGGGCAATGGCCAGGCTTTCCGCTGCGGCGGGGAGGAGTTCGCGATCGTCTTCCGGAACTTGTCGGCCAAAGATGCCTTCGAGCATCTGGATGCGCTGCGGCGAGTTATTGAGAAATCGACGTTTCAATTGCGGGCCGGCGACAGGCGGGCCGAGGGTAAGGTTGAGAAAGCAAATGAACGGCGGGCAGGCGAATCGGATCGTAGGCGGTCAACGAAGAAAAAACCGGCGGCAAGTCCGAAACCAGCGGCCGATCGTTTATCGGTGACAGTGAGTATCGGAGTGGCGGAGCCGAGCACACGGAACCGTCAGCCTGAGCAAGTAATCCAGGCGGCGGACCAAGCCTTGTACCGCGCCAAGGAAAAAGGCAGGAACCGAGTGGAACTCGCTTCGATGGCGACGCCTCGAATCGCGGAGCGCAAAGTCGCCAAATCATCTCGTACTTAAGGCGGCAACCATTTTTCACTTACTGGCAACGGACGCCATTTCGGGCTTTGGGATCGCAAGAGTCGGTGGTTGAGCGACTTACTGTCGCCGAACCAATCCGATATAGCTCATCTTCCGTACTACACCGACGGCCTCTCAGGCCTTGGAGGAAACGATGAAGATGAGAACGAATACGACGATGTCTCGGTTGTTGATGACCGCAGCCTTCGCGATGATAGCGGGAACCATGTTTGGGCAGCTCAAGCCGAATCAGACGGAAGGTTTTGGCGATGGGCAGGTGCTCAAATTCACCTACACACAGAATTTCGATTGCATCGACCAGCCGCTCGATGATTTGAATTACAACGGCATACTGGCGGAATCGGACCCTAGCGAGATGCAGACTCCGATTTGTGTGGTGGGAACGCAGCCGACGATTAACCCGCCGGGGAAGATCGGGAATCCATTCATAACGACTGAGCCGCTTTATGTGCTGGTTCCGATGTTTTCGACGGACAAAGACCAGAATCCCAATGATGCGATCTCGTGCTCGAATGTAGTGCAGGGAACGCTATGCGGTCCGGCGCTGGGCAATACGCTGCTCGCGCTTTTTGGGGCGATTCCGGAAGGATTCAAGCAGAAACCGTCGGTGTATACACAATGTCCTGATCCGGGATCTGCAGCGGGCACCTGCACCATGCACGCTTCGCGGTTGGACTTGGGACCCGTACTGGCGGCACTCGGATTCATTCCTCCACCGACTTCGAATGTCTTTTTGCCAACACCAAACCACAGCCACGTCATTATTAATCAGGACATCAATGTGAACGCGATCTGGTGGCAGGTCATCCCGGTTCTGGTGCTGAGCCAGAGCGAGTGGCCATCGCAGGACGGCAGCACGGGAATTACTTCTTTGAAGGCGATCAACGCCGCCGAGAAGGCTGGCACAGCGGTACAGGCGCCATCGAATTTCTTCCTGTACTTTGCGTCGCATCCGATGAGCGGGATGAAAATGTAATTGTCACGCTGGCGTGCGGCGAAGTGAGCTAGCGAAAGTGGACGGACAGGCCCGAATGCCGCGTCGGGTCTGTCTTTTCTCGCGAGTCAGGGATGTGAGTCACCATTCGAAAAGATGGATGACAAAGAGGACCAGCGTAGCTGCAAGCGGCAAAAATAGGCCTTCCCGCAAGCTTCCGGTGGCATGCGATATCACGCCTACCATCCACGGAATTGCCGCCGGTCCTGCTGCGGCCAGAGAAAACATGACGGCTCCGATGCTGCGGGCGCCGACGCCATAGCGTCGAGTGAGCCGCGACACGGTAATGGGGTACAAGGTGGCAAAACTCAATCCCGTGAGCAGGGCGGCGGCGATGACGATCGACAGTGTGGAACCCCAGAGCATCAGCACGATTCCCGCGGCTCCCGCGGCATAGCCGGCTCGCAAAACGCTGCGTTCGGAGACGCGGTGTAAGAAGGCGCTGCCCAGGGCGCGGCCGATGGTCAGCGCCGTCCAGAAAAACGCCGGCATCATGGAAGCGATGGCCGCTCCGCGCGGTCCAAGCCTAGATACGTAAGAGCCAACCCAGCCTCCCACCGCCGTTTCGGCGCCGGGATACAAGAAAAAGATCGATGCAAAGATCCAAATCGTGGGACTCTTGGCCAGGCTTAGCCATGCCACGGAGGAATGCTCGGGCTCTGCTGCCGGGGGAAAAGGCAGATTGCGCATGGAGAGCGCGAGGAGAACGAGCAGCAACGAGACGCCGCCGAGAAAAAAGGGCAACAAATTGTGGGCCGCCGTCCACGCCACCATGAGGGAGCAAAACACCGCCCCTACGCCCCAGAAAAAATTCAGCAGACTTACGGCGCCGGCTCCCGAACTGCCGCTCGAGTTGGAGCTAATTTCGGAGATCAGCAAATTGTCAGTCGGAGTGATGAGTCCAACGCCCAGACCGTATATCGCGATGGAGGCGAGGCCCAGCCATACAGATCCGAGAAGGATGGTTGCGGTACCGCTGGCCATCAGAAGTAGCCCCAACAGGAACGCCGGACGATATCCCAAACGCGAGAGCAGAACTCCCGAAAGTTGGACACCCGCGAGCTGCGCCAGGAATTGAACAAGAAACAGATTGCCGGCTTGGGTATCGTTCAAAGCCCATCGAACGATGAGGATGGGCAGCATCGGTCCCAGGATCGTGGTGAGAATGCCGGTGGGAAAAAAGGCAAGTTGGCCGGCCAGAACGAGGCTGCGGTTCGATGATGGCGCCGGACGATCGGTGATGGGACTCGCCATGCGAAGAGAAAGTTCCTTGGTGGAATGGAACGTTTAGCATAACGCAAGCTTAGGTGAGTTAGGGTGGTCGAAGCCGATCTTGTCGACGAGGGAGTGTGAGCCCCGCCCTGAGGGTGCGGGGAAAGCGAACTGAAACACGCTCGATATTAAGTTGGCGATTGCGGGGTAGGGAATCGTGCTCGTGCTCAGGCGGAGCTGGTGCCGAGTCCGTCGGTGATTGCAGGGCGATGAATCGTGAAGATTGAGGCGGATTCAAGCGGTTAACCCGCTCGTGCTGACCGTGGTAAACTTAGTTCCGCACGCCGGAGAGGTGGCCGAGAGGCTGAAGGCGGCGGTTTGCTAAACCGTTATACGGGCTAACACCTGTATCGAGGGTTCGAATCCCTCCCTCTCCGCCAGTTGTTTTATCTCCCGTAGACATAAGCGCTTACCTCGCGTAATCTTTCGATCCGACTA
>JBEKPH010000012.1:0-85187 GCA_049520915.1 Terriglobales bacterium | reverse complement strand
CCCCCCCCCCCCCCCGGATTTGCCGTAAAGTATTAAAAACTAAGGAGTTACTCGTAAAGTATTCCGGAATAAGGACTTAGGGGCGGCTTCCAGCCATCAGCCATCAGGAAAGGCAAGAGTGAATCTCGTTCGCCCTTCTTGGCTTGCTCGACCCCCTCGACGGGATTCTCGGTGGGATGGCCGTTTTTTGGCCTCAAAGCGAGAATCCCCGGACCTCAGTTTTCAAAGAACGCTGCAATGGATTTGGAGTGGCGTCGCGGCCGCGTCTATGAGAAGGCACACGCTCCGCTACTCCAAGCAGAAGTCTAGTTTGGCGTAGGTTCTGGGTAGAGTCTGTGATGGTGTGCACAGTGGATTGGTGATGAAAGAAGCGGTGAAGCAACTTTCTGGCGGCTGTAGTGGTAGGCCACTTCTCAACGCGAGAAGTGGCGCACCCCCAGTTATTTCTAAGTCGACAGTGAGGGCAAAGCTAGTTATATTCGCCGCGGAGAAGTGGCCCACGTACCCGGTGGCATAATGTCGGACGGGACCCCTGGTTATCCGCTAAGAGTATCGATATGCGTTGAGCCTCATGGATATCCCTTATCGATAATCAAAACCTATAACTACATTCTGACATGATGACTCCCGCCGAACACGGGGAGGAGAAATCCGCGAAATATTACTATGGAATTGACACGCTTGAATTGGAACGCGCTCATGTGACGGAATTTTCCCGGCAAGTCTGTGTTGGCACAGATCCACAAACTATCACTAAGTCTCGGAAGAATGATAGGGCAAGGTTGGGGGCAGCCCGGTGACGAAGATCACTTACGGCGTGCCGCACGAATTGCCGAAAGCTTATGAACCGGGCGCGATTGAAGCGCGCTGGGCGGAATACTGGGTCCGGAAAAAACTGTTTCATGTGGAGACTCGGGCGGGCGAGTGGCCCGCTGCCACACTGGCTGCCTCACCGCTGAGAACCTGCCCTTCGCTTCGCGATAGGGCGGGCCACCCGCGCGAGACGTGACGCACCTGCAGTTAGTTCTCTGTCGACTGTTGGGGAAAGCCAGTTATAGTCGCGGTCGAGGAGCGGCCCACCCGCGCGCAATCCCACGTTAGAAAGCAAGGAAGCACCAACGAATAAGTTGTTGCAATCTGTCCCTATCGCGGTCGGTAAGGCGGTCGCTTCAGCACTGTTCACCCTAAGCTTTTCGTATTGACATGAAAAGGCACTCGGTCCACAATGGCTAGCTTCCCCTTCAAGAATAATTAAGAAGCCATAGATCATTCCTATTCGGGCCGAGTCCGGGCTGGGTTGCCCACCAATAATCAGTTGTAAAAACCTTTTGGATCCATCTAAAAGCGATAGCATCGCGCCGGTCTTTCACGGCGAATTTTGTTCGCGTTTATCGGCATATTCCGGTGTGACCGGCGAAGCCACGATCCTCATTTAGAAACTTAGCGAACTCTCTAACGAACTTTTTCCTCGGAGCTTCGGAATGCATCGTTTCAAATCTTATATTCTTCAAACCCGCCAAGCCCAACTTCTCGACCATCGCATATTGAGCATCGCCAATCATAAGACGAAACTACTTTGCAGTACGGTCGTCTCTCTCTCGTTTCTGGCTGCTGCTGGTTCTTCTGCTTTCGCACAAACCAAGCTGACTCCGGCCAGTCTTTCGTTCGGCAGCCTTGCGGTCGGAGCCACCAGCAGCCCCAAGACCGCGATCTTTAAGAACGCGCAGAAAACGGCGGTGACGATCAATACCATCGCGATATCTGGCGGAGCGTCGTCGGATTACAGTTGGGGCGGGAATTGCCCGATCAGTCCCAACACGCTGGGCGCGGGTTTGAGCTGTGGCATCACCGTAACGTTTGCACCATCGGCACTCGGGAATCGTATCGCGGAGTTGACAGTCAGTAGTAACTCTCCCTCCGGTTCGCAGTCGGTTGCTCTGTCGGGTGTGGGTATCGCACCCATTACCGTTTCCCCGACAAGCTTGGTGTTTCCGAACACGCTGGTGGGAGCGACCAGTGCCGCGAAGACTGTATCCCTCACGAACCATCTCAATACGAATTTGGTTATTTCGTCTGTCGCGACTAGCGGAGACTTCGGACTCGCCAGCAATGGCTGTGGCTCCGGCGTTGGTCCCGGCGCGAAGTGCACGATTGGAGTGACGTTTGCGCCATCCGCGATTGGTTCGCGGTCGGGTCAACTCGCAATTAACTATGGAGATTTCGGAAGTCCGCTGGTGTTAGCGCTGAAGGGAACAGGCGAAGATACGGGGCTGACCTCAATCGCGGTTGCGCCTGCTAATCCTTCGATCGCGGCGGGCACCACTCAGCAATTCAATGCGACTGGACACTTCAAGAACGGCAGCACCGAGAACCTAACCGCATTCGTCACCTGGAGTTCCGCGAAGACGAGTGTCGCAACCATCACGTCGGGAGGATTGGCCAAGGGTGTGACGGCGGGAACCAGCGGTATTCTCGCGATGCTCGGTTCGGTGAGCGGATCGACGACATTGACAGTCACGTCTCCGGCGCTAGTCGCGATCGCTGTGGCACCGGTCAATCCGTCGGTTGCGAAAGGTGCAACGGTGCAATTTACGGCCACCGGCACCTACAGCGACGGAAGCTTGCAAACAATCACAAATAGCGTGACATGGTCATCGTCGATGACTTCGGTTGCCACCATTGCGGCCGGAGGCTTAGCGACTGGCATTGGGACGGGAACGAGCAATGTGACGGCTGCGCTTGGAAGCGTAGTCAGTCCGGCGGATAGTCTCACGGTGACGCCACCGACACTGGTTTCGATTGCGGTGACACCAACGAACTCAGCGATTGCCAAGGGCGCCACCGAGCAATTCATGGCCACGGGCAGCTATAGCGACGGTTCATCCGGCGACCTCACCAGCAGCGCGACGTGGACCTCTTCCAACCCAACGGCCGCGTCCGTCAGTGCCGCTGGCTTGGCGAGCGCCAACGCACAAGGCGTCACGACGATCATTGCCAGTGCGAACTCGATCAGCGGCTCAACATTGCTCACAGTTAATCCGGCTGCTCTTGCTTCGATCTCAGTAACTCCGGCATCAGTTTATGTTGGAGTCGGGAGCAACACGCAATACACGGCGACCGGCATTTATAGCGACGGCTCGACGACGAATCTGACCAATGCGGTGGCTTGGAGTTCTGGTAATCCTTTGATCGCCACCATCCTCAACACCGGCCTCGCCACGTCGACGGGCGGCGGCGCGGCGACGATCAACGCGACGCAGGGAGCATTGAGCGGGTCGGCCACGATGAACGGTGTACCCGGCGGCTTCGTTTCGTGCGATGCCCACATCGTGGATATGAACATACTGGTAGTTACGAACGCCGAATCGGAGGCCGATTTCCCCGCAATCACGCAGGCTCTCACCTATGTCGGCACACCGTATACGGTGCTTGACATCAGCCAGACGGGAAATGCGATCCCTTCGGGATATTTGTCTGATGGTGGGTGCCACGGTTATTTTCAGGGAGTAATTTTCGCTTTCGGCAACGACCGCTACAACATTTCGAACATCAGTGTCCTGGATCTCTACGAGTCGCAATTCAGCGTGCGGCAAGTGAATTGGTATGTATACCCCGACCCAAATTTTGGGTTGGCTTCACCGACCGGCAGTGTTGCCGCCAGCCCCACGCCTTATAACTTCTACTACGCGCCCGCGGCGAGCGCGGTCTTTCCCTACGCTAATGTCGGCAATCCGGTCGGCATCACCAACGCGTTCATCTACCTTTCCAGTGCGGCGAATGGTTCGACGCCACTGCTCACCGACGCGTCCGGCAACGTGCTGGCGGCTATCTACAACACGTCTTTCGCGGGGCAGTATTTGTCGCTTACATTCGACAGCAACCAGTATCTGCTCCACGATCAGGTGCTCGCCTACGGACTGGTGAATTGGGTCACGCAGGGAATCTTCCTCGGCGACTATCACGTGTATGCGACTCCACAGGTCGATGACTTTTTCATCGACGATAGCGAATGGATCCCAGGAACGACTTGCCAGGATCCCATCACGCACGACCGCACCAAGCCGGACGCTTCGAACCTCCCGGTTTTTCGAGTGAACGCGGCCGACATGACGCAATTGTCGGCCTGGCAAAGCGGCATACAGACTGATCCCTCCGGACTGTTTGCGAATTTCGAACTGACGCTGGCGTTCAACGGAGTCGGAACTGCAGGCAATGGCGACTGGACTGGGCTGACCGCTCCCGTCACCGCTACCTCTGCCAACGGCGGTCTCGTTACCTTTACGACGACGGATTTTTCGGGACTCCCTGGCGCAATGGTCAATGTAACGGGGACGACGAACGATGGTGGGGCGTTCAACGGAATCTGGACGATTCTTTCGGTCGCTTCCGACAGTTCGACAACTCCGGCAACCACACAGCTCACGGCAATGGTCAGCGGTGCGGGAACCGTGGCGCAGCAGACAGAAACTGGAGCGACGGCAGCCGTCGCGGACGACCTCGTGGCAAATCTTCAAAGCTATCAGGGAGCTTTTCACTGGATCAGCCACACCTATGATCATCCGACGACCCTGAACGGTTTGTGTCAGAGTGCTCCCACCGGAACGGGCTGCGGCGACGTTCATGATAATCCGCCCATCGATTACATTGATCTGGAAGTGCTGACCAACCTTTGGGTGGCTTCGAACCCGAATGGCGCGAATCTGGATAACGATCCCAGTGACGTTGCGCTGGCACAGCTCACGTTTAACGACTTTAACCCAGCCAACATGGTGACGCCGGGAGTGACGGGTCTGAATGATCCGAATGTGCCGAGTTACTTGAATACGGACGGCATTCAGTACGTTGTGACCGATACTTCGGTCATCGGTCAGCCCAACAACGGGCCCAATCCTTCGCCAAACGTGGGCATTGTGAACAGCTATGCGCCTGGGATTTACGAGGTACCGCGGCATCCCAACGACATCTACTACAATGTCGCGAACTGGAATGACGATCAGGCGGAGTTCGATTGTATCTATTCCTACCCAACCCAGGTGCCTCCGTTTAACACCTACACGGCCGCGCAGATTTTAAATTTTGTTAGCTCCAGCTTCCTAAGCAACATGTTGATTGGCGACATGGATCCGGAAATGTTCCATCAACCGGATCTGCATTTCTCGATCAACACCGCGCCTGGGATGCCGTCGACCAACACGACTGCATCTCTTCTCAGCGACACCTATAACCAAACTTTCAGCCTGTACAAACAGGTGTATAACCTTCCCGTTCTGAGTCCAACTCTCGATCAGCTCGGACAAGCCATGCAGAGCCGCAACGCCTTCAACCTGTCGAACGTTACGGCCAGCATCATCGGCGTGGGCGGACCGAACCCGACGATCAGCGTGACTATGCCGGCGTCCGCTTCCGTTTCCGCAGCCGTAATTCCGATCACCGGACTGAATAGCAGCGGCGCCGAAATTTATGGAGGGCAGTTTATCTCACATATCTCGATGACCGCAGGGCAGACGATCACGCTGCCGTTGCCATAAGAGCGAGTAAGGCGAATGGGTGGCGTGTTGTCGAGTGAATATGTTGTTCGGTAGGCTGCATCCCTGCGTGACTAACTTGCTTCGTCCTTCGCGACGACATTAAAAGCAACTGGGGGCGCCGCGAGATGAAGACTCGGCGTCCGGCAATCGCAGTTATTGCTCTGTCGACAGTGAGCGATGTCTTACCAACCACGACGGGCGAAACTTTGGGCATCCACTCTCATCCGGTCTGCAGAGGCAAGGTCACCGAAATCGTGGTGCCCGACCCCAGCTCGGAGTCGATGCGGACTTCGCCGGCAAACTGTCGGACTCTTTCGCGCACTCCTCGGAGGCCAATACCGGCACCCCTGGCGCGGAGGATATTGAGCCTGTCGGGAGCGATTCCGCGACCGGCATCGCGAACTTCGAGACGCAGCGTTCCTTGCTCTCGCGCAAGACGAACGTGGGCAGATCTGCTGCCTGAGTGCCGGTGCACATTGGTGAGACATTCCTGGACAACGCGAAAGATAGTGATTTCCATTTCGCGAGATAGTCGTTCGAAATTATCGGGAATATGTAACTGCACTTCCAGACCCGCACGTTCCTCCAAACCTTCTGTGTACCAGTGCAAGGCGGCTTCCAGACCGATTTCGTCCAACATCGGCGGGTGCAGCAGATAGGAAGTCGTGCGAATCTCCCGATCTAACTCGTCGGCAAAAGAGCGCGCTTCTTCCTGCAAGACATTCAGGCTCTAACGGGAACCGCTTCACTGGAGCCTTACCTGAGCACCGCAAAGGAAATCTTGATTGGACGCCGCGAACAGTTGGAACGCATTGCAGCGGCGTTACAGCAAAAACTATTGAAGCCAGAGGATCGATACTTGATGCCTCTGTCCGACCGCACTATTGGTGCATTACTTCTGGATGAATCTGAACTGATGCAGTATCTCACGGTAGTGCCTTAGTGCACACCTAAGCACAATCATTCCTCGGGTTCATCGCTCTTTCCTCCCGTCTCGCTATCGCGAGCCCCATTCACTCGCGTTGCAGACCTCTATCGGTTATTTTGCCGCAACAAAGGCACGAATAAATTCAAGACCGTCACTTCCCATGTTTTCGATTAATGACTTGTTTGAACCCCGCTCATTTGGATGTGGAAGAAAAGCGATCAGTTTTTCACGGTTATCGACCTTAACGAGATTCTGTTTCTCTAATTGAGGTTCTATGACTGATGCCAGGCACTCGCGGACCTCTGCTTCTGCCTTCTTGCCATGCACAACCAGCAGTTTGGCAGCAGTAATGGAAAGTATTCTTTCAAGGTAACGCTTGGAGCAAAAGCGCAGTGCATCAACTACCCCCTCTTCGCCTCTAGACTTGCAATGCACCACTTCAGTTAGTGCAAAATCTATCCCAGGAACGATTGCTGTTTTATCCTTCATAAGAATTTCGCAGGTACGGGCGCGAGCGGACGCCCAGAAGCGAACATACTTGCTGCGGGACCCATCGAGACGAAGTGCATACAACCCATCCTTCACCCAGCCAGCGGACGAAGTAAACCGATTCAGGAAAAAGTCTGAGACCCGATCGGCATCCCAGAACTCATTTGGATATTCTTCGAGACTGTCAATTGATGGATTTGAGCTGATGAACAGTATTGGTGCAGTGTCGATTCGCCCCGACCAAGGCTCAGGAACTTGAAAGAACTGTCCCGTTTGGAGGCTGACGATTTTGGAGCATGGGTGAGAATGGGCGATTTCACCCGAGCGGATCGCTGCCGCAATGGGGCAACTTGCAATCTCCGGAAGGAGGCCGGAAAAATCTGTCATCTTGCTCAAAAGTATTACATGACGGTGACAAAATTTCTATTTTTGCTTTTCTTACACGTGGCAAGCTCGCCTGTAGCATTTTGCTCTCAGTGCGTATAACCCCTCTGCGCGTTTGACCCTAGTTTTCTTGCGCCTGTAAGATCAAAGATTCCCTCTTTCGTGGTGGAGCGTCCGGGCGGGCTGGGCTTGGATGGGTTGGCTTGGGCCGGGACGAGGCTCCGAGGGAGGGTGGTCCTACAGGATCAGGAGAGACATGCCGCACGAATTGCCGAAAGCTTACGAACCGGGCGCGATTGAAGCGCGCTGGGCGGAATATTGGGTCCGGGAAAAGCTGTTTCATGTGGAGACGCCGGAAGGCAGTGGTCAGTGGCCAGTGGTCGGTGGTCAGGAAAGGGATCCGGGACGGGCGGAGACGCCCGTAGTTCCCACCCTAAACACGGCAAAAGACGCCGCGTTTAGGATGGGGCACCCTCCCGACACCACACGTGTGTTTACACTGCTGTTGCCGCCTCCGAATGTGACGGGGCGGTTGCATATGGGGCACATGCTGAACCAGACGCAGATGGACATCATTGTGCGCTGGCATCGCATGCGCGGGTTTGTGTCGCTGTGGCTGCCGGGGACGGATCATGCGGGGATTGCGACGCAGATGATGGTGGAGCGCCAGCTTTTGAAAGAAGGCAAGAAGCGGCGCGAGATGGGTCGCGAGAAGTTTATCGAGCGGGTGTGGGAGTGGCGGCGGGAGTATGGCGGCGCGATCCTGGATCAGATGAAGCGGCTGGGCGCTTCGGTGGATTGGGGGCGCGAGTACTTCACGATGGATGAGAACCTGTCGCGCGCGGTGAAAGAAGTTTTCGTGCGTCTGTATGAAGATGGGCTGATTTATCGCGGCAAGTACATCGTGAACTGGTGCGCGGACTGCGGGACGGCGATTTCGGATCTGGAAGTGAAGCACGAGGATGTGGCGGGGAAGCTGTATGAGATTCGGTATCCGGTGGTGGGAGCTGGCGGGCAGGAATGCCCGCCCCACACGGAATACATTACGGTGGCGACTACGCGGCCGGAGACGATGCTGGGGGATACGGCGATCGCGGTGAATCCTACGGACGAGCGGTACATGCATTTGCATGGGAAGCGGGTGATGCTGCCGCTGATGAACCGCGAGATTCCGATTATTGCGGACGAACTGGCGCAGCCGGAGTTTGGGACGGGCGCGGTGAAGGTGACGCCGGCGCATGATCCGAATGATTTTGAGGCGGGTCTGCGGCACAATTTGCCGCAGATCGAGGTGATCGACGAGCACGCGAAGATGAATGCGAATGCGGGTCCGTATGCGGGGCTGGATCGGTTTGCGGCGCGGGCGCGGATTGTGGAGGATCTCGAGGCGCAGGGTTTTCTGGTGGGCACGAAGGACTACACGATTGCGATCGGGAAGTGTGACCGGTCGGGGACGATTGTGGAGCCGCGGCTGTCGACGCAGTGGTTCGTGAAGATTGCTCCGCTGGCGAAGCGGGCGATTGAAGTGGTGGAGAAGGGATACATCCGATTTACTCCGGAGAATTACGGGCAGATTTATTTGAACTGGATGAATAACATCCACGACTGGTGTATCTCGCGGCAACTGTGGTGGGGGCATAGGATTCCGGCGTGGTATTGCAGGAATGAGGGGTGCAAGGAAGTGGTGGTGGCGCGGGAGGCTCCGGCGGCGTGTGGGAAGTGCGGCGGGAAGTTGGAGCAGGATACGGATGTGCTCGATACATGGTTTTCGTCGGGGCTGCTTCCGTTTACGACGCTGGGCTGGCCGGAGGCGACGCCGGATCTCGCGACGTTCTATCCCAATTCGCTGATGATTACGGGGTTTGACATCCTGTTTTTCTGGGTGGCGCGGATGATCATGCTGGGGTGCTGGTTCATGATGCCGCCGCATAAACCGGGTGTGAGTTCTGAGGAGGATCCCAGGTTAACGCCCACAGAACGGGCGCGAACCTGGGGCACCGACCGCGGCACCGACTGGGGCACCGAGGAAGAGGAATTGTTGCGGGAGAGTGTTCCGTTTCGCGAAGTTTATATTCATGCGCTGGTGCGCGATGCCGACCGGCAGAAAATGTCGAAGACGAAGGGGAACGTGCTGGATCCGATCGAGGTGATTGGGCAGTACGGGACCGATGCGACGCGGTTTACGCTTGCGGCGATGGCGGCTCCGGGGACGGATATTGCGTTCAGCGAGAGCCGGACGGCGGGGTATCGGAATTTCGCAAACAAAATCTGGAATGCGGCGCGGCTGATGTTTATGAATGTCGACCGGATTGACCCAAGTCTGCGGCCGGCGCTGGACGGGGCAGAGCCCCGTCACCACACGAACTCCGGTCACCACACGCCCATGGGTGTGGCCGGGTTTGAGACGAAGACGCTGGAGGATCGGTGGATACTTTCGCGGTTTAACCGGGCGGCGGCGGATGTGAATGCTTCCTTGCAGAACTACCGGTTTGATGAGGCGGCGACGCGGATTTACGATTTTTTCTGGGGTGAATTTTGCGATTGGTATCTGGAGCTGATCAAGTCGCGACTTAATTTTGAAGAAGGCGCGGATACCACGTCGGCGCGGGCGGCGTGCGCGAATTTGGTCAACTTATACGAGGCATCGTTGCGGTTATTGCATCCGGTGATGCCGTTTATTACGGAAGAAATCTGGCACGCCATCTATGACGGCAAGCCTCCGCTGAAGTCGATTGCGCTGGCGGCGTATCCGGCGGCGGATGACGGGCAGATCGATCTGGCGGCGGAGACGGAGATGGCCATTCTGCAGGATTTGATTGTGAGCATACGAAATTTGCGGGCGGAATTGAAGGTCGAACCCAAAGTCAAAATTCCGGTCGAGGTCTTTGCGCCAGATGCGGCGATTCGCGCGATGCTGGAGAAAAATTTGAGTGCGGTGCTGCAGGATCGTCCGGCGAATGTCGAGACGGTGACGTTTGTGGATGGTTCGCTGGCGAATCTTCCGGGGGCGCGCAGCACGTCGCGATTCGATGTCCATGCGATCTACGAAAAAAAGATTGACGTTGCGGCGGAGCGGGAGCGTCTAAAGAAGGAACTGGAGAAGATTGAGAAGCAGCTTGCGGGCTCGCAAGCGCGACTGGGCAATGAGCAGTTTGTGAGCAAGGCTCCAACGCATGTGGTGGAGGGGCTGCGGAAGCAGGTGGAGGAGATGACGATCTTGCGAGAGAAGATTCTTGGGCAACTGAAGGAAGTTGGGGAGTAGTGGCCGGTGGTCAGTGGGCAGTGGCCAGTAAGAACGATGCAATTCCGGCCACGATTCTCGGTTTGCTGACCACTAGCCACTGACCACCGACCACTGATTTTTATGGACTGGAATTCACGACGGATTACCGCAATTCTTGAGAACGCGCTCAACGAAGACCGGGCGACGAGCGATGCGACGAGCTACGCGTGCATCGATCCGAACCAGCGGGCCTCGGCGACGATCATCGCCAAGCAGGAGTGCGTCTTGGCTGGGTTGGGATGCGTGCCGCGGATTCTCGACGTCTATGCGGCACTCGATGGCGCGGTGACTTCGCATTATGAGGTGACGAGCCATCCGTCGATTTTTGACGGCATACGCATGAAGACGGGGCAGCAGATTGCTGTGATTCAGCATAATGCGCGCGTCATTTTGTCGTGCGAGCGAGTGATTTTGAATTTTTTGCAGCGGATGTCGGGCGTCGCGACCACGACACGGCAATTTGTTGACGCGGTCGAAGGAACGCGGGTGCGCATTCTGGATACGCGCAAGACCGCGCCCGGCTTGCGAGTGATCGACAAGTACGCCGTGCGCTGCGGAGGCGGGCAGAATCACCGGCTCGATCTTTCCGACGGCGTGTTGATCAAGGGCAATCACATCACGCTGGCGGGAGGGGCGATTCCGGCGCTCGAACGCGCGATCCGCAACCGGCGCGGACGGCAGCCCCTCGAGGTGGAGGTGCGGTCGCTGGAAGAATTGCAGCAGGCTCTCGATCACGGAGCCGAGGCGATCCTGCTGGACCATGTGAGTGTGGCCGACGTCCGCAAGGCCGTCGATATTTGTTCGCGGCATTCCCGGCGAATTCCGCTGGAGTGCGCGGGCGGAATTAATCTCGAAAACGTAAGGGCCTACGCCGAAACCGGGGTCGACTTTATCTCGGTCGGTGCGTTGACGCAGTCGCTGACGTCAGTCGATATGAGCTTGCGTGTGACGCCAGCGTAGGAAAACGTCGTGGGCTGTTCGCCGCTCGTCGCTCGTCGTTCGCTGTTCGCAAAACCGCCAGGGCTCTGAATCATTTTTTCCGAACGACCAATAGCGAACCGCGAACGACGTGACTGTTTATAATTCCCTTCATTACAAGTCCTGCTAAAACTCGCAGTTTGCCTTCCGTACACAAGGCGACGGATGTGCGTCTGGGACGCATCGTTCGGCTGTTGATGAGTCATGCCACGGTCGTCGCCAGCGGCACGAAAATTGCCGAGGAGATCGGCACCAGCCGGTCGGAAGTATGGCGCCTGATTCAACAACTACGAGAACTTGGAGTCGATGTCGCTGGACATCCAGCGACGGGTTATCAGCTGCGGGCGGTTCCGGACTTGCTGCTGCCCGAGATGATTGCTCCAGCGCTGAAAGGCACGACCTTTGGTGGCCCCAAGCTGATCCATCACTATTACAAGATTGGCTCGACGAACTCTGAGGCGATGCGAGCGGCTGCTGAGGGCGCGCCCGAAGGCAGCGTCTTTCTCGCCGAAGAACAACTTGCGGGACGCGGACGCGGCGCGCACAACTGGCATTCGGCGCGGTCGTCGGGCATTTACTGTTCTGTTGTTTTGCGGCCGGCCATGCCGCCGTCGGATGCGCTGATTTTTTCGCTTGCGGCTGGACTCGCCGTGCGGGCCGCGGTGACGGAAATTGCACCGCAGGTTGCGGTGGATCTGAAATGGCCGAACGACCTGCTGATCGCCGGCAAGAAATTCTGTGGCATCCTCATCGAGATGAACGCCGAGGCGACGCGGGTGCGGCATCTGGTAGTGGGGGTCGGCATCAACGTGAATCAGGTGAAGTTTCCGGCAGAATTGCGGGAAATTGCGACTTCGTTGCGGGCCGAAACGGGCACCGAGTGGTCGCGCGTTGAGCTTCTCGCGGCTTTGTTAAAATCGCTAGATCGCGAGTATCGCAATCTGGTTGAGAATCAGGATGTCCGGCCCTCGATCATACGGCGTTTCGAGGCGGCATCGTCTTCGGTGCGCGGCAGAAAAGTGAGCGTCGACGAAAACGGCAGCCTGGAGGGCGTCACCGAGGGCTTGGACGAGCGCGGGTTTTTGCGCGTGAGAACTGCCAACGGCTTGACGACCATAGTCAGCGGAACGGTGAGAATGACCGTCTGAGTATGACCGTCTGAGACTGGAAACGACCGTCTCGTTGGTCACTGGTAATCGCCGAGCCCGGTTTCCAATTGCAAATTTCAATTTACCAATTACAAATTACCTATGCTTCTTGTGATGGATGTCGGCAATACGAATACGGTGCTGGGCGTGTTTGAGCGCGTGGCTCACCGTTCCGGCGACGATGTGACGTCGGAAGTGGCGCGCTACGAAAAACTGGTCGCGAACTGGCGCGTCGGTTCACACCTGAACCGCACCGTCGACGAATACGGGGTGATCTTCCGCAATCTCTTTTCGATGGACAATCTGGAGGTTTCCGACGTTCAGGGAATTATCATTGCGTCGGTCGTGCCTCCGCTCGATTCGGTGCTGCGACAGGTGTGCGAGCGCTATTTCAATACCAAGCCGCTGTTCATCGAGCCGGGCGTGAAGACGGGCATGGCTGTGCTCTATGACAATCCAGCCGAAGTCGGCGCGGATCGCATCGTGAATGCGGTAGCGGCATTTGAAAAGTATGGTGGGCCCTGCGTAATCGTCGATTTCGGGACGGCCACGACCTTCGACTGCGTGTCGAAAAAGGGCGAGTACATGGGTGGAGTGATTTGCCCAGGCATCGGAATCTCGGCCGACGCGCTCTTTCAGCGGACGGCCCGTCTGCCGCGCGTGGAGATCCGGAAGCCCTCGCGCGTGATCGGAACAAACACGGTCGGCAGCCTGCAATCGGGCCTTTACTACGGCTATCTCGGTCTGGTCGACGGCATCCTCGAACGGCTGGTCGATGATATGGGACCGGAGACTCACGTGCTGGCGACAGGAGGATTGGGATCGTTGATCGGCACGGCATCGCGCTTTATTAGAGATGTCGACGAGTTTCTTACGCTGGAAGGGCTGCGGATTATCTGGGATCGGAATCAAAGCTTTCGGCGCGAAGCCACGCCGAAAGCGGCAAAGACATCTGCGCCGGCGAAGGCTCTCGACGTTGCAGCAAAACCCTGGCCTTCGGAGAAGCCTCCGAAATCCCGCTGACCGATACAATTCTTGCCTGTAGTGGAAAATTACTTCAATTACTTCACGGAGATCGAAGAGCACTATCTGCGGCGACGCGGAACGCATCTGCTGCTCTCCACTCTTGATTGGGCCTTGATTGAAACCTGGAAGAGCGCAGGCATTCCGCTGGAAGCCGTGCTGCGCGGCATTGACGATGCTTTCGACAAATACGACCAGCGGCCTTCGAAATCGAAAAAAGTGAACAGCCTGACCTATTGTTCGCAAGCCGTGCTGAGTGCTGCCGAGGATATGAAAGAAGCGGCGGTCGGCGCCGCGAGCGAAGAGAAAGTGCAGCGCGAACCGGGATTTGAAGCGGCGCAGATTGCGGCCTTCCTGCGTGAGAATGCCGATAAGCTCGACAAAGCGAAGCTGCCCGAGCGTCCGGGATTCGCGATTGGAACCTTGGCGCGGGAAGAGGCAGCATCGTTACGCGAGATGGCGGCGACTGTCGAGAGCAGCGGCAAACTTCCGCGCCTCGAAGATCTGGAGCGGCGTTTGACCGTTCTGGAAGAAAAGTTATTTGCGGTGCTGATGGCGGCTACTCCCGACGAAAAACTGGTCGAAGTTCGGGCGGAAGCGGATCGCGATCTGGCTCCGTATCGAAGAAATATGACGGCGACGCAGATTGAGCAAGTGCACAAGCAGTATGTTTACAAACGCCTGTTGGAGCAGTGCGGCGTGCCACGGCTGAGCTTGTTTTATATGCATTAGGAGCGATCAACCCGGGCTGATAGAGCAGTTCAGAACCTCAAACGCGATGCAGCTTTCCATTGAAAAGCTAATTTACGGGGGCGACGGACTGGCGCGTACCGCGCCGGATGCCGACGGACGCAGCATGGCCGTGTTTGTTCCGTTTGTCTTGCCGGGGGAAAAAGTCGAAGCCGACATCCGGCGTCAGAAAGCTGGATTCGCGCGCGGCCTTGTGACACAGCTTGTTGAAGCCTCGGCCGATCGTATCGCGGCACTTTGCCCTTACTTTGAAAAGTGCGGCGGATGCCACTACCAGCACATCCCTTACGCAAAGCAGCTTGAGTTCAAGTCGGCGATTTTGCGGGAGACGTTGCAGCGAATCGCCAAAGTTGAATTGAAATCGGAGGTTCGGCTGCACGGTTCGCCTCCGTGGAACTATCGCAACCGGACGCGGCTGCAGTTGCGGACGGCGCCTGAGTTCGCGTTGGGATATTTTCGATTCGGGTCACATGATTTTCTTTCTGTTGGCGAGTGTCCCATCAGTTCTCCCTTGCTCAATCGTGTCATGACGCGGCTGCTGGATATGCGCGGATCGCACTGTCCGGCTGCTGTCGAAGAGCTTGAATTCTTCGCCGATGCGCCCGATGAGCAAGTGCTGGCGTGGGCGTTTTGCCGCTCCGACGCCGACCCCAAAGATCTTCTGCGCTGGGCGGGCGAGCTGGAGCGCGACTTGCCGGAAATCAGCGGCGTGACGTTTTTTTCTTCGCGTAAAGGCAAGCACGAAGACGACGAGCCAACGAATACGAAAATTCTGGCGCAGGCGGGCGCGAAGACGATCCGGTATCGAACGAAGAATCACGACTACCAGGTCAGCGCCGGCTCTTTCTTCCAAATCAACCGCCATCTGATCGACGAATTGGTGTCGGTCGTGGCGGCGGACGCGCGCGGCGAGCTGGCGCTCGAACTTTATGCGGGAGTGGGGCTGTTTTCGGTTGCGCTGGCGCCGGTTTTTCATCACATTTTCAGTGTAGAGGCGTCACAGACGTCGTATCTCGACCTGTTGCAGAATGTCCCTGCGAACGTGAAAGCGGTTGGAGCGCAAACCGAAGACTACCTGAAAAGCCGTTCGCTGCGAACATGTCCTGACTTGGTCGTCCTGGACCCTCCGCGCAGCGGCATCGGCAAAGCGGTGACAAGCTTTCTGGTGGAACTCAAAGCGCCCCTCGTTCGATATGTGTCGTGTGATCCGTCGACTCTGGCTCGGGATATCGCCCCCCTCCTGGCAGCCGGCTATCACATCGAGGAAGCGCACTTATTCGATCTTTTCCCTGAAACATTTCACATCGAATCGGTGATGCTGCTGGCACTCTAGCCGCTTTCACGCCGTCAAGTTCCTCCTGGAAGACGGGTGGGTCGAGAAGGTCCTGCTACGGCGAAGCGACGGGGCAGGGCCCCTCCCGTCCTTTGTCCTTTGTCTTTGCTCCGTTCATCCGCCGTGGCGTGAGGTCCAGTCCTCGCGCCGAAAGCCTCGCCCGCCCGGAGAATACCCACAATGCGCGAACGGAAGCCGACGCGGCATCCTTTGTTCTGGGCGGCCTTGGCGTTCTCGCTCGGCTTGTGGACGGGCGTGCGCGCCTGGCGCCCGCCATCGTGGTGGGTGCTGGCGGTATCGGCCTTCCTGATCGCAGCCTTCTGGTTTCTCGGAAAACGAGACTGGCTGGCGAAAGGTCTTTCCCTCGGAGCATGGTTTCTTCTCGGCGCGTTTCTGATTCAGGTGCGAGGTCAAGCGGCGGAAGATCCTCGACTGCTCACTTTGGCGGATGGGCGCCCGGTGACGCTAACAGCCCACGTCATTCGCGAAGGGTACGCGCACGCGTCGGGGCCGCGTTCGCTTCGGCAGTCGATCGACGTTGAGACTGAGGAAATTGCGAGCGCGGGGGAAACGTGGCCGGTGCGGACGGGCGTGCGGCTGTCGGTCTATCAGAAGTTGGACGTGGGGGAAGCGGCAGAACGAACGACATCGTCCACCCCACATGATGTTGGTGGTGGCACGCGCCAGGATCAGAGCGAGGGCCGGACGGGCGAGTCGCCCGTCCCCACACTGGCCGTTCCTACACTCGTCCCCACACTTGGCTCTGCGTCAACCTCCACGCTCGACATGCCGCGACTGAGCTATGGCACGCGGCTGCGCATCGCTGCGAAACTCCATCCGGCACGCAACTACCGCAATCCGGGAGCGTTTGATTACGAAGGCTACCTGCGCGACAACGGGATCAGCGTGCTGGGCTCGGGGGAAGCGGCCGACATCGAACCGTTGCCGGGATTTTTCGGCAGCCGCGTGCAACTCTGGCGGACGCGTGTGCACGCCAGCATCATCGCGAAGATCCACCAATTGTGGCCTAAGCCGCAGGCCGAACTGATGGACGCCATGGTTCTGGGCGAAGAATCGTTTCTGCAGAACGCGACGCGCACCGAGTATCAGCGCTCAGGTACCTATCACGTGCTGGTTGTCTCGGGCATGAACCTGAGCATCCTGGCGGTTTCGATTTTTTGGACGCTGCGGCAGTTTCGTTTGGATCCGGCCGTAGCGGCGATCGCAACCGTCATCGTTTCTTTCGCTTATGCCTTCGTCGTCGGAGTGGGCCCGCCCGTATGGCGCGCGGCTTTGATGCTGGCGACGTATCTTGGCGCGCGTCTCCTGTATCGCGAACGCAACATGATGAATGCGATTGGGGCGGCGGCGCTGGGAGTTTTGATCGTCGATCCGCATGCCTTGTTTGGCGCCAGCTTTCAGCTCACTTTTCTTGCTGTATTCATCATCGCCGGAATCGGCTCGCCGATTCTGGAGCGGACGACGCTGCCGTACGCGCGGGGATTACGCTTGCTGCGAGTCACGAGCTATGACTTTCATGTCGTGCCAAAGGTCGCCCAGTTTCGGCTGGATTTACGGATGCTCGCGGGGCGGCTCAAGAGATTCATCGGCACACGCCTGGGATTGGCCGTCCCTGCGATCTTCATGCGCGTGAGCATTGCTCTGGTTGAGTTAGTTTTCATCTCGGCTTTAATGCAGGCCGGCCTGGCGCTGCTGATGGCCTACCATTTTCATCGCGCGACCACCATGGGAATGCCGGCGAACCTCGCCGTGATTCCCCTGACGCAGGTGCTAATGCCGGCCGCCGCAGCGGCGCTCGGACTGGGATCGATCTCGATATCGCTCGCGAAGCCGGCCGTCTGGGTTTCGGGATTCGCGCTCGAAGGCATCGCCGGCACGGTTCGCTTTCTCGGAGGAGCCCACCGCATTGGAACTTCGCTCGCCGATCTGCGCGTGGCGATGCCTTCGAGTGCGATGATCCTGGCTTCGCTCGCCGCGCTGGCGTTCGCCATGTTCGCTGTGCGGCGCACTCGTTGGGCCGCCATCGCGTCAGTGGCCATGTTGTTTGCTGTGGCGACGTGGATCGCCTTCGTGCCTTCGCATCCTCGCGTGCGGCCGGGCATGATCGAGATGACGACGATCGATGTGGGACAGGGCGACTCCATCCTGCTGGTCACCCCTGACGGACATACGCTGCTCATCGACGCGGGAGGGCTTCCGAAGTGGACGCACTCGGACTTTGATTTGGGAGAGCAGGTGGTTTCTTCCTATCTGTGGAATCGAGGCATCGATCACCTGGATACGGTGGCAATCACGCATCCTCACGCCGATCATCTTGGCGGAATGCCCGCGGTGATTGCCAATTTTCATCCGCGACAGCTGTGGATCAGCATCGATCGTCCCGTAGGCGAACTGGCACCCATTGTGGCGCAAGCGCAGAACGCGGGCATGCAGGTTTCGGTGAAGAAAGAAGGAGATGAATTCGATTACGGCGGCGCGCATTTTCACATACTCGCACCGGGCCGAGACCAGATTACAGGCTCCATGCGCCCCAACGATGATTGCCTGGTCTTTACAGCCACCTTGGGTGCCACGACGGCTCTACTCGAAGGGGATGCCGAGCGCCCGGTGGAAAGGCGGGTTGTCGAGGAGCATCCGGAGGCGACGCTGTTGAAAGTTGCTCACCACGGAAGCGCCAGCGGCACGTCCGCTGATCTGCTGGCCACCGTTCATCCACGCTATGCGGTCATTTCTGTCGGCGTGCGAAATGTTTACGGACATCCACGACACGAAGTGCTGGAGCGGTTGCAGCAGGCCGGAGTAAAAACCTACCGCACCGACGAGGAGGGAGCCGTGAGCTTTTTTCTTGATGGAAAATCCGTCATGCCCGATGTCGCGATTCTGCACTGATGTACTTCGTACCATCTTCTTCGCACCGCCGGCAAAACGGCTCGTCCGCCAACTTACCCGCCAATCTCGGCTGTCTCGTCGTCGAGGGGAGGCAGTTTCCGGTACGAATCGATAATTTTCTCTGCTTCGAGAGCGTCTTTTTCCCGCACCAGAAGGATCGATCCGCCGACCCCTGGAAAGGCGTCCTGCACTGCGTCGAGCGATTTTAAATCGGAGTCGATGCCCGCGGACTCCAGCAGGCCTTTCACGACAATGGCCTCGGTCTCTTGCTCGGTGTCGAAAATCTTCACGAGTTCTTCGTTGGGCTCAGGCTTCGGCCTGGCTTGCGGGTTCGGGTCAGTCATGCATCCTCCATATTGGCTCTCACCAGATTACGGCAGTCGCTAGCGGTCTGTCTTGCCGGGCACAAAACTTTTGCGCAAACGAGGGCTTGATTCGCGAATGAAAGCTGTCACAATGGCGAGAACAGCGCAACGCGGGGGTCGCGTTCGACATCCAAGTTCCAAGGGCAATCGGGGGCGGTTATGGAACTTCAGCGGGCCGAGTCTGGCGGGGAACATGAAGATCCCATGGAAGAGTCTCGAAGACTGAGGCGGTTGCAGGTCATGATGAGCATGGTGATGTCGGTGATCAGCCAGGATCCGGACCTGACCGTCGAAGAAGCGGCGGAGATGGCTGCCGGCGCGCGCCGCGCGGCACTGACGATGTTTCCCGACAAAGAACTAGCCTACGATATTCTCTATCGCCCGCGGCTGCAGCGGCTGATGAACGAACGCTTCCGGCTGCAATAAACGGCGCGCTCGCAGTGCCCTACCCTTCTTACCAGTTTGGTCCAAGGCTCGTTTTCGACAGTTGACAGTGCCCCTTCGCGGGTTAAGCTGTACGACGACTTGTACGCCAAAGTCGGAGACCTTTCTCAATGGGTAATTCCAAGTCCACAATGCCCCGCTGCGTCGTGATGCTGGTTCTGTTTGGCTGCACCCTGTTGTTTGCCCAAGACCCTACGAAGGTTGAGCCTTCGCACTACAAACTGGCTTTTGAAAACGAGTACGTGCAGGTGGTGAACGTCCACTACGGACCGCATGAAAAGTCGAACCTTCACGCGCACATGGGCGGCGTGGTTGTTGTCCTCTCCGCCGGACATCTTCGCTTTACCGACGAGAACGGCAAGGTGACGGAAGTGTTTGCCAAGCCCGGCGAGCCGCGCTGGTTCCCACCGTTCAAGCACAAAGTGGAAAATCTCGGTGACACCTCTTACACCGCCGTCTACATCGGGATTAAGAACAAGAAACTAGCCGAACAAGCGGGCATGAAAGCCGGATCGACCGATATGGATGAAACGACGAAGAAGCTGGTAGCAGAGGCGCTGCTGGCTGCTGCGAAGTAGAATTCACGCCCGAAGATTCCTCTACCACCTATGGCCGTGTGGGGACGGGCGCCCTCGCCCGTCCAAGCCGGTCGGCTGCATCAGAAAGATTGCAGTCAGCCGGCTTGACCTCTCTGGCTCTCAGCCGTCGCCTTGACCGCTCCCCTCCCGCAAAATAAACTCCTTTCCGGGGTGTCCATGCGCAAATTGATTTGGATCGTGTGTCTTGCCGCGTCATTATCCGCCTTGGCCGCTGCCGACGAAGGACACCATGACGAGCTCGCGCCCGGCCAGTTAGGCACAGTACACTTCCCCGTATCGTGTACTCCGGAAGCGCAGAAGACCTTCGAAAAAGGAGTCGCGCTGCTGCACTCGTTCTGGTACGAGGAAGCCGAGAAGACCTTCGTTCAAACGGAAAAGCAGGATCCGAAGTGTGCGATGGCCTATTGGGGCGAAAGCATGAGCCTGTGGCATCAGCTCTGGGACCAGCCCAAAGCAGAGACCATCAAGAAGGCGTCAGCCGCGCTGAGGAAGGCCGATCGGGCGAACGCGAAGACGGAGCGGGAGCACGATTACATCCACGCCATCGAAGTCTTTTATTCCAATAGCGATAAGGACGATCACGAGATCCGCGCGCGAGCTTACTGCGCGGCCATGAAGAAAGTTTATGAGAAGTATCGGGACGACCACGAGGCTGCCGCATTCTACGCGCTTTCGCTGCTCGCCTCGGAGCCCGATGGGGACACGACTTTTGCCAACCGCAAAGAAGCAGGAGCGATCCTCGAAAAACTTTTCGACCTGGAGCCGAATCACCCTGGCATTGCGCACTATCTGATCCACACCTACGACAAGCCGCAATTGGCACAACTGGGGTTACCCGCCGCCCGCCGCTACGCGCAGATCGCGCCTTCAGCACCGCACGCCGTGCATATGCCCTCGCACATTTTCGCGCGCGTGGGAGATTGGCCGGACTCGATCCAGTCGAACCTCGCATCGATTGCCGCCACGCGCAAGGCAACCGCGATGAATATGGGCGGCGAAGGCCATCAGTTCCACGCCATGGATTTTCTGATCTATGCCTACTTGCAAAGCGGGCGCGAGGCCGATGCGGCCAAAGTGATCGACGAGGTAAAAACCATGCATCCGATGCATATGGGCAGCATGGATCGCGACATGCAAGCCTTTGCCATGTCGAAATTTCCGGCGATGTACGCCTTGGAGCTCCACCACTGGTCCGACGCGGCCACACTGCCGGTGATTGCGAAAGCCGATCCGGGCGACCGCGCCTTCACCTACTGGGCCCGCGCCATCGGCAGCGCGCGCAGCGGCGATCTGCCTTCCGCAAGAAAGGATCTGGCGGAACTGGACAAGATTCATGCTGACTACGTTTCGCAAGGCAGACCCAACGCCGCCGAGTACGTCGAGATGGTCGAGAAAGAAGCTTCGGCTTGGGTGTTGCACGGAGAGGGAAAAGACGACCAAGCAATCGCAACGCTGCGCAAAGTTGCCGATCACGAAGATGCCGTCGGCGAAGAGCAGACGTCAACTCCGGCGCGCGAGATGCTCGCCGAAATGTTGCTCGAGATGAAGCGTCCCGATCAGGCGCTGACCGAGTACAAGGGGGATTTGCAGTTTAATCCGAAACGCTTCAACGGTCTTTACGGCGCAGCGCAGGCAGCGGAAATGGCCGGACAAGCGTCGCAGGCCAGCGAATACTATGCCGTGTTGCTGAAGACCTGCGACGGATCGAACTCCGCGCGCCCCGAATTGGCGAAGGCCAAGCAAGCCATCGTGGCCCAGAAATAAAAGTAGAGCCAACGGCTCCTAGTTGGCGGGATTTGAAAATGACTTGTGGGCGAGATCTACTTGTCGACTCTCTGCAGCCGGAATAATAACGTCCCCCAACCCAGCTTCACGCGCATCTGCACCGGCGTGTGACTCGCGTCTTCCGAATACCAGACCCAAACTTTGCCCTTGGATTGCAATGAGCCCGATGTGGCCTCGGCGGTTACTAAGATCGTGGGGAACGATCCCGCCGGCACGCGAACCTGCTCCCGCTTCTCTACGACGGCGCGGACCATCGTTGTCTTGCCGTCGCTGATCGGAAATTCATAACTCTCGCCCATTTGCAACGGCAGTGATTGCAGGTAATAAAAGCCGGTGATGACATCGGTCGCGCATCCCGCTAGATCGTTTTCGACGTGCTTCGTTTCGCCTGTCTTGAGATTTTTTTCGTCCAGCGTGCTCTTCTTGCGCGCGTAATCGAAGCGAATCGACGTCTCCCGCTGGTGGGAGCCCTCTTCGCTATGTTTGAGAATGGAAAGCGAGCAAAATGTGCGCGGGTCGAAATGCGATTCGAAATGGTCGTGTACGGGAAATAAAACATTGACCGCTCCCGCCGATTCAGCCGTTGCGGTCACCTTTCGATCGTTGCCCGAAACTTCCATTTTTACAGTCCCATTGCCGGCGGTAATCAGATGCCACTCGGCGGCGTAGATGTAGCCGCGTCCGTCGGGAAAAGGATAGTTAGGACGCGGCGGCGCAATCTGCGCGGGGGCCGGGCCGATCGTGGATGTGTTCCGGCCTTGCTGGGCCGACAATGTAGCCGCGATCAGTAGCGCAACTGCCAGGCGGCCATGTCGGCGGAAGTTCAGCACAGATGTTACGGTCCTCTTCCCCAAAACGATGACAGATCGAAACCTCACGCAGACTACCACACGGGCCGACAGATCGACGATTCCGGGGTCGTCGAGCGAAGCATCGGTGATTCCGATCAACGAAACTCAACCGATTAATAGACGCGCCATAAAACGAACGGTTTAATCGCAGGGCTTAACGACCGAGTTCAATGACCGGGTTTAATGGTCCGGTTTAATGACGCAAGATCAGTTTGACGACGAGAATGCCGAGCACCGCCGCGCAGCCGATGCTCGCCTCGTATTCGCGGTGCTTCCAGTAGCGCTCCGAAGAGTAAGCACTCTGCTGGCTTCCATAACGCGTAAGCCGCGGCAACATGCGCGGCACGTGGCGCGAGTAGTCCGCATATTCAGGAAACGTCTGGCGCAAATAGCGCTCCTCGGCCGCAATCACCGGAATGTAAATCACGGCGAACATCAGCAGCATCATGGCAACGATCCACCAACTGCGCGCGGCAATCGCAAAGCCCGCGGCCATCAGCAGCGAACCGAGATAAAGAGGGTTGCGGGTGTAGGCATAGGGACCGCTCGTGGTGAGCTGCTTGTCTTTCTGCACATGGCCCGAAGCCAGGCCGCGCAAGACTAATCCCGGAATCATCACCAATCCGCCCAATAGAATCGAAGTCCGAGTCGGCCGCGCCAGCAGGACGAACACAACTGCGAAGAGAAACCCCAAGGGAATGCGAATGCGCCGCGCCACTCGCGCCCACGTGTCGCGGGTGTTCGGCGGCGGAGTCAGCGGCTGCGGTTCGGACTGTGGGATCTCATTCATGGCCATTCGCCGCGGGCATCGCTTGATCCGAATTCGCAACATTGGACGCGGCGATCCGGGATTGCACCATCGAACTCCGCGAGAGTTTGCGCGCCGCCTCGACAACTTCGTCAACGGTGATTTCGAGCAAGCCCTGTTCGGGTTCCCGATGGCGCGTGTGATCGGTCAAACTGCTGGCGCTTCGCAGGGCGATCGATCGCGTCCCAAACGGTCCATTGCGCACCGGGTTTGTCGGACCAAAAATCGCCACCACCGGAATCTGCAAGGCCGCCGCCATGTGCATCGGTCCAGTATCGCCGCCAATAAAAAGGCGAGCACGCCGCGTAAGTGCGATCAACTCGGAAATCGAGCATGAGATTTTGCGCGCCGCGCCCGCGCTTGCCGCTTCAACAGCAAGGGCGATTTCTTCTTCGCCCGGACCGTAATTGACGAGGCAATCCAAACCATCTTTCGCGACCTCTTTCGCGACTTGTCCGTAGCGCTCCGCCGGCCACATCTTCGCTCCCCACCCGGCGCCCGGATTGAGAATCACGAATTCTTTTCCAGCCGGAACGACTTCCGCAATCCTGTTTTCAGCCTCGGAATCCAATGGGAACTGTACCATCCCGGGGTGCGCCTTCGATTCGAATGCGTTCGCCGTTGAAATGACCGCATTCGCCAAGGCCAGCGCCTGTCCGACAACGTGGGTGCCTTCGGTTTTCACAAATACTTTCCGCGTATAAAACATGCTGGCGGCATTCTCGCGCGGTTGCGCGCTCCCGTAAATCACCGGCGCACCCGACCAGCGTGCCAGCAACGAAGAACGGATTGCGCCCTGGAAGTCGATGGCCGCATCGTACCGAATTCCGCGCAGTTCGCTCAAGCTGACGGCAACCTGCTGCCAAGTGTTGAATGAAATGAGCGCGTGCCGCCAAGCCGCCGTCTTCACCGTATGTACGCGATCGACCAGCGGGCGCTGCGGCGAACGCGCTCCCGAGCGCGCGTGGCGCAAAGTGCAGAGCAACTCCGCCCAACGTTCCTCTACGAGCCATCCTAAAGTCGATTCCGGAAAAGCCTGGCGCAGCGCGGCGACCGCGGGCAGTGTGTGAATGATGTCTCCCATGGCGCCAAGGCGAACGACGAGCAGGCGATTCAGTTGCGGAGCGCTCGCGGCGCTAGAGGGAGAACGAGAAGAGGAAGCGGAGTCGATCATTCGGGTTGAAGGGTTGTGTCTTGCGGCTTGGATCTCCGCCCGCGATGCGTCACGACTTTCGTGGCTCCAGGCGCATGCGAATGATTTCCGTGGCCGAGTGGTTCTTGGGATCGCCTACAATCACGACGCGCCCTCCACAAGCCTCGACCTCGTCACGTTCGGGAACGGTGTCGGCGGTGTAGTCCGTGCCCTTGGCATGAAAATCAGGATGGATCTCCCGAATGATTGCGCGCACGTCGTGCTCGGGAAAAACGACGACGGCGTCGACGTCCGCCAAGGCCGCCAGAATCTCCGCGCGTTCTTCGGCGGGCATCACCGGACGGCCCTCCCCCTTCAGGCCTCGCACCGACGCATCGGCGTTGACGGCGACAACCAGTTTGCCGCCGAGTTCCCGTGCGGCGTGCAGATAACGAACATGGCCGACGTGCAACAGATCGAAACAACCGTTGGCCAAGGTGATGCGATTGCCGGCGTGGCGCCAATCCGCCACCCGCTGCCGAAGTTCCTCGCGCGAAACAACCTTTCGATGAGGCTGAGGCAAAGTGTTCAAGGATCTCAATTCAATGCTTCGGGTGCCCGCGATGGTCGCCACCGGCCCGACGTCGAGCTACCTGGGACTCTTCGCGGCAAAATCTCACGCGGCTAATGCTCACGGACGGCAGGCGGCGCCTTTTCCAGAGCCTCCAGCAATTCCTGCTGGCTGACTGTTGCGGTGCCGCGCTTCATAACGACGACGCCGCCCGCGTAGTTCGCCAACTGAGCAGCCTCTTCAGCCGTGGCGCCCGCAGCCAGACCGGCAGTGAAGGTCGCAATCACGGTGTCGCCTGCGCCGGTCACATCCGTGACTTCATCGCTGCCGTAGATCGGAATATCGACGGGCTTGTGACGGCGCGGAAAAACGACCATGCCATCCTTGCCGCGCGTGATGAGGAGCGATTCCAAATCCATCGCGCCCGCGACTTGATCTCCGGCGGCGAGCAGCCGCTCCCAGTCGTTGCCAATTTTGATGCCGAGCGCTTCTTCAATCTCAGACTCGTTCGGCGTTGCGGCCGTGATGCCAGAAAACTCCAGCATGCGATGGCGCGAATCGAGCGTGACGGGAACTTTATCGATGCCGCGCTTTTCACGAATCACACTCAGCAGCGCCGGAGTCGCCGCGCCGTAGCCGTAATCGGAAACCAGCAGAGCGTCGGATGCGCGTCCATACTCACGGGCGGCCAGCACCAGTTCGCGGCGCAGGTGCGCGCTCGGACCCTCCGCTGGCTCGCGGTCTAGACGCACAACTTGCTGCCCAGCGGTGTGCGCGAAGCCAGCCAGAATGCGCGTCTTAGTTACGGTAGGATAACCCTTCTCTTTATAAACGCCGCTCACTGGAATGCGCTTGTGCCGGAACGCGCGCAGCAACATCTTGCCCGGATCGTCGTCGCCGACGATTCCGACGGGCAGAACATTCACGCCCAGATCAGCAAGATTATAGATAGCATTCGCGCCGCCGCCGGGGACCACTTTGCGGTCCTGGTGCTTCAGGATGAGCACGGGCGCTTCGCGCGAGACGCGAGAAATTTCGCCGAACACAAACTCGTCGGCGACCAGGTCGGCAAGAACGGTTACCGTCAATTTCGGAAAAGATTCGACGATCTTTAGCAGGCGGTCGTTTTCTCGGATGTGTTTTGTCATCAACTCTCAGTCGATCGTGGCTAACCCAAGATTTTCTCACGAGCGAGGCTTTGAATCGCTATTTCTTGCGAAAAATGGTCTTAGCGAGGATGGCATCGACAATCTCGTTTGGAGCGTCTAGAGTGAGACGAAGCGTCGCCACCGCGAAGGGATCAAGATGGGCCTGCAGCGGTCCGAGATTCACCGCGTCTTTTTCGGTTGTCAGGAAACCGACCCCGCCGGTTTTGCTGCGCATCGCCAGAAGACGATCAACATCTCTTTTCTGATAGGAGTGGTGATCGCGAGATACCACCTCGGCGGCAGGCGTGATTCCCGCGTCATGCACCTGAGCAAAGAATTGCTGCGGCCGAGCGATCCCGCAAAATGCAACGGGGGATCCTACGCCTGCTGGCACGGTGAGCTTGCGCTGCATTCGCCAGACTAGTTTTCCTTGTTGTCGAAGGTTCTCGATTGTTAGCTCGTGCACAGAAAAACTCGGGCCTACAAAATCGTCGGGCAACGTGATCGCGTCGGCGCGAGTCAGCGCCGATAGCGGCTCGCGCAACCGTCCCGTGGGCAGAAGGCGATCGTCGAAGTCGCGCGCCGTCATCAAAACAATGTCGAAGTCGCGCGCCAGGGAACGGTGTTGGAAGCCGTCGTCGAGGATGTGGAGCTGGGAGTCAAACTTCTGTTCAGCAACGACGCCTGCGTCGTAACGGCTCTCTCCCACAATCACAGGAACACCCAACCTGCGAGCGATCAGCAGGGGTTCATCGCCAAACTCAGATGCGTTGCCGCCGGGCTCGACCACGAGAACGCCGCGAGTCTTGCGGCCGTATCCGCGAGAGAGAATATCGAAGCGAATGCCGCGCGCCTGTAACAGTTCGCCGAGGGCGATTACGAAGGGCGTCTTGCCCGAACCGCCGACCGAAAGATTGCCAACACTCACGACGGGGCGTTCGAGCCGTCGCGAGGCAAGCAGGCGACGATCGTAGAGCGCATTCCGAATCGCGGTTGCGCCAGCATAGGGTGCGGTTAGAGGATTCATGCGGAGCCACGTACCGCCTGTCCTTCACGCGGCGTCTTCCCGTTCGCGGGCTCTTTGTTCATCAGTTGGACGAGCGCCGTGACCGTTCTGTCGGTCGCTCCGCGTTGAGATTCAAGCGCTGCCAGCGCATTCCTGGCGAGCGCGTCGCGCGCTCCGCTATTTTCGATTAACTCCATCAGGACGAGCGGCAGTTCGGCGAGCCCAACGATGCGGACGGCATTGCGACTGGCAAAAAAGTTGACGACATCGCGAAAATTTTCGTAGTCGTTGCCCGTCACAATGGGAACGCCAGCGAGCGCAGGTTCAAGAATATTATGCCCGCCGCGTGGGACCAGGCTGCCGCCAACGAACGCGACTGTCGCGAGCGAATAGATCGACGCCAGTTCTCCGATGCTGTCGACCAAAAATACACCGCCCGTGAGCGCATCGCCGCTCCACAAAGAGCGCCTCCACAGCACGAAGCCGAGTTGCTCCACGAGTTCCGCGACAACCTGAAAGCGCTCGGGATGGCGCGGGGCGAGAATCATCACCGCCTTGGGATGATTGACGAGGATGTTGCGAAACGCCGAGAGCAGCGCTCCTTCTTCACCCTCGAGGGTGCTGCCACAGACCAAAATCGGCCCCGCTCCCGAGCGGCTGAATTCTTCGCGCAGGCTGGCAACAATCTTCGGAGCAGCGGGCGCCAGCACGTCGAATTTCAGGTTGCCGGCAACCTCGACTTTCGAGGGAGCGGCGCCAATTTCCACGAGCCTGCGCTGGTCCTCTTCCGTTTGAGCCAGAAATAGATCGACATTCGCCAGCGTCTTCTCAAGCAGCTTTGGAAGCCAGAATCGGAAGCGTTTGTAACCGGGGAGGGAGCGATCGGAGATGCGGCAATTGATGACCGCGATGCGAGCTCCGCTACTTTTTGCCAGCCGTAGGAAATTTGGCCAAAATTCCGTCTCCGCGATCACAACGAGTTCTGGACGCAAAGCGGCGAGATAGGGACGGATGGCAAGCGCGAAATCCACGGGGAAATAAAACACGTTCTCGGCGCCGAAACGTTGCGTGGCTAGTTTCTGCCCAGTGCTGGTGGTCGTCGAAATCAGAACATGATGCGAGGGAAATTTCTGCCGCAACGCGGCGATCACCGCGCTCGACGCCACCACCTCGCCTACTGACACGGCATGGACCCAGATCGCGGGATTCCCGCTGCGATTCGCAAGATGGGCTGGAACCGCGCCAAAGCGTTGCCGCAGTCCCGCTCGGTACTTACCGTGGCGCATCATCTGCACCAGCCAGTAGGGCAGCGTGAGCACCAGGAAGAAAGCGAGCAGCGCGCTGTAGAGCGTGTACATGAATGAGAACCTCCCATTCTAAATGGGGAACCAAAGTCCTCCCTTGATTTGGCCGCTTTGTGCGGCCAACTCTGGTGACCCTTTTCGCAAAGTTCGCGCGAAAGGGACGGCGCGAACCGCGTCGGCGGCATCCAACAATTCGACAACCTATAATTCACTTATGAATTCCGCAGTTCTCCAAGCTCCGGCTCGTCGTACAAGATCGCTGGCGCCACGTTTTGCGACTGTCTGCGCGTTGTTCCTGCTCGGCGGGCTCGGGGCCTTCGCCGCCAAAGAGTTCATCATGCCAATGGCACAGCCGGCACGCGCGTATCCTGCGCACGACGATCATCCATCCGAAAAAGTAGTTGTTGCCGTCGACCCCTACGACATCGAGGACAAAGCTTCTATCTTTACGGTGAACTACCGCAACAATGGCTACCTGCCGGTCTTCTTTGTGATCACCAATGACGGCGACCAGCCCATCTCGCTGGTTGGCATGAAGGCACAGCTGAATACGAAAGACCGCAGTAAGCTGTTTCCAGCGACGGTGGACGATCTGCTGCGCCGCCTCTCGCATCCTTCGCGCAACGATCATCAAAATACGTTGCCCATCCCGCTGCCCAAGAAAGAAGTCAAAGGCGGCGTGAGTCGCAAGGCCTGGGACGAGATCGAAGCATCCCAGTTTGCCGCCCAGGCGGTCGAGCCGCACTCCACGGCGCGCGGCTTTCTCTTTTTCGATGTGACCGACATCTCGCATCCGCTTGCTGGCGCCAGCTTCTACCTGATGGGGGTGAACGACGCGAAAGGGAACGAGTTGATGTATTTTGAAATTCCGATGGAGAAATATTTGAGCGCGCCGGAAGCGAAGGACGCCAAGTAAATCATCCCTTCGCGCCAGCTATAATCTCTCGATATGGCGACCACCCCAGCCGTTTCTGAGGCTCTGCTCGCGAAGTACGAGCCCGTCATCGGACTCGAAGTTCACGTGCAACTGCTGACCGAGTCGAAGATTTTTTGCTCGTGTTCGACGGGCTTCGGCGCTCCGCCGAATACGAATGTCTGCCCGGTTTGCCTGGGACTGCCGGGGGCCTTGCCCGTCCTCAACCGCAAGGCCGTAGAATTCGCAACTCTCGCGGCAATGGCTCTGCAATGCCGCATCAACGAGACGTCGATCTTTGCGCGCAAGAATTATTTCTATCCTGACCTGCCCAAGGGCTACCAGATTTCGCAATATGACAAGCCGCTGGCGGAATTCGGATTCATTGACATCGACGTCGATGGCGGCAAGAAAAAGATTGGCATCACGCGCCTGCACCTCGAAGAAGATGCGGGCAAGAGCCTGCACGAGGGCTTCGCGGATTCGGCACACAAGACCGCAATCGATCTGAATCGCGCCGGCGTACCTCTCGCCGAGATCGTTAGCGAACCCGACATGCGCTCTCCCGAGGAAGCCTACGAATACCTCACTCGCCTGAAAGAAATCATCCTCTACACCGGCGTCAGCGACTGCAACATGGAAGAAGGCTCGCTGCGCTGTGACGCCAACATCAGCGTGCGCCCGCGCGGGCAGAAGGAATTCGGCACGAAGACCGAAGTCAAGAACGTCAACTCGTTCCGCTTCGTCAAGCAGGCGCTCGAATACGAAATTGAGCGCCACATCGAGGTTCTAGAATCAGGCGGCAAGATCACGCAGGAATCGCGCCTCTATAACTCGCATGAAGGCCGGACGTATGGCATGCGTTCGAAAGAGCAGGCGCACGATTATCGCTATTTTCCCGAGCCCGACCTGCTCCCGCTGGTTGTCGATAAGAAATGGCAGGCCGCGATTCGCGCGGATCTGCCGGAACTCCCGGAAGCGCGCCGCCAGCGCATGATTAGTGAATATGGCATCACCGCCAGCGATGCCCACACGCTGACGCTCACCCGCGAGATGGCCGACCAGTTCGAGCGGGCCGCGACCACTGCAAAGAATCCCAAACGCGTCGCCAATCTCGTACAAAGCGAATTGCTTGGTCGTTTGAAAGCACAGGGATTGGAACTGGACCACTCGCCGATCTCGATGGCTGGCGTAACGGCGTCGGCCGATCTTGTCGAGTCGGGCGCAATCTCAGGAAAGATGCTGAAAGACCTCTACGATCTTTGCTTCGAACGCAATCAGGATTTTCCGGTTGTTTATGAGGCTGAGGGGCGTCCCGAACAGTCGCGGGATACATCGGCGCTCGAGAAAATTGCGGACGACCTCATCGCTGCGAATCCCAAGCAGGTCGAGCAATATCGCGCCGGCAAGAAGACGATGATCGGTTTCTTTGTGGGACAGGTGATGAAGGCGTCGAAGGGGCAGGCGAATCCGCAGTTAGTGAATGAAATTTTGGCGAGAAAATTGGAAGGCTAGCTTTCCCCGGCAACTCGCCGCCTGTCAGCCCTTATTTTGTGGGTCCCGAATCCTTCAAAATCCCCTCCGCAAAGTAGTTCGTGACTTTGGCATCGTCGTGGAGCGTCTCATAGTAGGCCGCCTTTAATAACTGCTCACGCCGGTCGCGCAACTGCTGCCGAACCGCTTGCAGCACGCTCGGATCTTTCAAATCTCGCTGGCCCGCCGGCTCTTTCGAGACCAATTTGACGATCATGTAAGCGACGGCCTGGTGATTGGTGGGATCGACAATGGGAATCACCGGCGTGTACTGTCCCGGTTTCAACTTAATGACCGCCATCGCCACTTCCCGAGCCGCCGGATCCGGATTCTTCGTCAACTGCGATTCCGGCACCATGCCCAAATCGCCGCCATTGTTGCTCGTATCCGGGTCTTCGGAATAGTTCATGGCCATGGTCGCGAAGTCATCGCCGCTATCCAGCCGATTCGCAATCATCTGGACTTTCTTGCGCGCCTCGGCGTCGTTCTGCGCTTTGCTGTTCTGCAGGTTGTGCACCTGCCCGTTGCCCATCCCCGACACCATGATCTTTGCCAGATGATACTGCGCTTCGATCAAGTTGAATTCCGACTTGTGATCGTTGTAGTAGCTGGAAACGTCCTGGTCGGTGATGTTGATGCGCGACGTAATTTCTTTGTTCAAGACTTTGTCGCGGGTCAGCGAGCGGCGCAAGTCGCGTTTGAAGTCGTCGAGCGTGATTTTTTTGTCTTGCAGACGCTTGTTGAATTCTTCGGCCGTATAGGGAGACTTGGCCTCGGTCAGCTTACGATCGACTTCTTCGTCAGTGGCCAGCAGACCGAGCTTTTCGGCGCGCTGCATCAGAATCTCGGTCTCGATCAGCTCGTTCAGAATGCTTAAGCGAAGACTCACTGCCTGCTCGCCGGTCGGCTGCTGATCGGAGCCGGAGGTCTGGTTGGCGTAGTATTTGTCGACTTCAGTGCGATAGATTTTTCGTCCATTGATGGAGGCCATGACGTCGCCTCCGCTGCTATTGCGGTTGCAAGCCGAGAATCCAATCAGTAGAAACGCGGCAGCGACGAGCACTGCCGTTCGCGCAACGTAGTTACGATTTTTCAAGTCTTCCCCTCCGCCGGAACGGCGAATCGCACGCAGTCTCAATGTATTTCTTGCAAACGATGGGCTTCTCACTTCGATGGCGGAGAGTTCTTCCCTTCCGCCGCGTCAGCCTTGTGCTCTGGGGGCGCAACTCCCGCGTCCCGCAACGCCTGATCCAGAGCGATCCGCACGTCTTCCGCGGGCACCGCTCCATCCAGCTTCTGCCCGTTTACAAACATCGTAGGAGTCGCATCGACCCCCACTTGGTCGCCCTCATGCATCGAGGCGCGCACGCTTTTGTCGTCCTGCGCCTTGATGCAAGCCTGCAACTTCGTCGTATCCAAATTATGCTTCTGCCCTTGCAGCATCGCCAGTTTGTCGAGTTCGGGGTTCCAACCGTCACGGCCTTTTTCTTTAATCGACCCTTGATTGCCGTGGAGATAATCGGCGTAGTCCCAATACGCGTCGTTATTCTGCGCCGATAAACAGCTGGCATCGACCGCTGCGTGGATGGCCCACGGATGAACTTCTTCCAGCGGGTAATCTTTGTAGATAAACAACACGCGGTCGCCATATTCCTTAAAGAGTCCCGGAAAAAGGGTCGCGTGCATGCGGGCGCAATACGGGCATTCGAAATCGTCGTAATTGATGACCGTGACCTTGGCGTCCCTGTTGCCGCGCGTCGGCCGTCCGCTGACATCGATTTTTTTCATGATATCGGCGTAGGGATCGGCGGTCAGGTCCAGTTTGGTCATGCGCAACAGGCTCTTGTGGTCGCGCGCCAACAGAAATTCGAAATCCTGTTTCTTGTCTGGACTGGCAAACGTGATGGTCACGGTGTCGTAGTTCGCAAACTCACTCGCACGCAGCGCGCCCACAATTACTTTTACGTCGGGTGGAAGGGAGTAATGCGCCCGCACCTGCCGCTCAATCGAGCGCGTCAGGTCAGAACCGGGTGCGGCAGAAGCGCCGGCAGTAGAAGCAGGACTAGAAGTAGCGGCAGAACTGGCAGATGAAGGAGGGGACTGGGCCGAACAGCCCAAACAAATCACCAGCAAAGCCACAAACGCGCGCCGAACCATCATCAATAGAAACCACCTGAACATGCGGAATTCGCTTGATTATCTCATGGCGCTAATCACGCGGCAGATTGCGGCTGTCGGGAGCGGGCTGGCTCGAAGCCAGTCAGCAAGTTTCTCAGCTGCGTCCGCGAAGCAATTCTTCCGTCGTCAACAGCTGGTTCATCGAACCCGAGCGGAAGCCCTCGAGGTCGAGGGTCACGAACTTGAATCCCAAGCGCTTGAAGGTGGCGGTGAATTCGCTCGCCATTTCAGGGGTCAAGGCACGGGAGAGTTCTTCGCGCGCAATTTCGATGCGAACGATCTCGCCGTGATGACGTACGCGAAACTGGCGGAAACCGAGCGCGCGCAACGCGTCTTCTCCGCGCTCGATCACACTCAACGCCTCGGGAGTGACGGGACGGCCATATTCCATGCGCGAGGAAAGGCACGCCGATGCGGGTTTGTCCCACACGCGCAAGTCAGCGCGGCGCGAGAGCTCTCGAATGTCAGCCTTGTTCAATCCCGCTTCCAGCAATGGGGCGAGCACATGATGCTGGCGCGCGGCCTGCTGGCCGGGGCGGAAATCGCCTGCGTCATCGGCATTCACGCCGTAGGCGATGGCATCGAAGCCGTGGGCTTCGCGGTAGCGCTCGAGTACGGTAAACAGTTCGTCTTTGCAGTGGAAACAGCGCATGGAGTCATTGCGCACGTACGCCGGATTTTCCAGTTCCTGCGTTTCCACCACCTCGACGGGAATCGCGCGCTCCCGCGCGAAGACGAGCGCATCTTCCAGATGAGTTCGTGCGAGGCTGGCGGAATCGGCAATCACCGCAAGCATCTTCTTGCCCAACACCTCCTGCGCCATCCACGCCAGAAAAGCGGAATCCACGCCGCCTGAATACGCGACAATCAGGCGCGGGCGCGAAGCGAGGATTTCGCGCAACTTTGCAGTCTTCTGCTCGAGTTTGATACTCGTCATCACAAAGTCCATTCCATCCAAAGCAGCAACCGCGAAATAAAGAACCGCAGTACGCCGTGAACTGCGAACTCAAACCATCTTACCTTCGAATGTCCCTTGGATGCTCCGCGCAGCGCATCCGGCTAATAGAGCCGTTCCTGCCGCTTAAGGTTGCCGAAGACCCCGACATTCGAGAGCGAGAACGAAAAGCGATATTGATTCTCGTTCCGCACCGACCCCAGCGCAAACCGCCGGTATTCCACGCTCAAGCCGCAACAATCCCAGTTGTAACTCGTCTGGGCCGAAGCGTACTGCAGCGACCCCAGGTTCGCGTCGAGCCCAAAGCTGGCTGCGGCGCTCAGCCCGCGCTTGTTGAGCTGACCATAACCAAACAAGACGCGAAACTGGTGGAACTCGCAGACGCTCGCGCTGGTTGTTGAAGTTGCAGCGCAGTTGATCGACGCCGTCGGCGACGATCCCGCGATGGTATCGAGCACTCGCAAGAACGCATCGCCACCGCCGATCGTAAACGGTCCGTAGTGATAATTCACCAACGCCATGCTGGAATTGATTCGGCCCGCTTTCAAATCGTAGTCAACGTCCCATTCGGTGTTGGTGCGTGGGCTGGTTTGGACCCGCAATCGCGAAATAATCGGGGCAAACCGGCGCGCCGAATCCAGAAACGCGATACCGGTGAAATCCGCCGTCGAGGCGAAAACATTTCGCTGCCCCGAAACGAGCGTGTTACCAAACGTGGGATCGAAAAAATACTTCTGACCGATTTCCCAGCTCAGAATCTCGCGAGGCCCCGACGCGCAGGTAGGAGCGTCTGGGTTCTGAGGTTGTTCCCACGGTACCGCACCGACCTGCGGAGCGCCTCCGACATTCAGAGCGTACATCCCCGGCACATCGCAATCCTTAGCGTTAGGATCGACCCGCTTGGCGTAAATGCGGTTGACCAGGGAATACTCCATCTCATTCGTATTGGTCAGAATATCCGAGGCGTCGAAGCGCAGAATATCGGCGAAATTATTCACGCCGGTAACGTAGTCGTAGCGCATACGCGGCTCAATCACATGCTTCCATTTGCGGCCCAGCCAGGGATGATCGAAAACTCGCGACAACGCCGGCGGCCGCAACTCGACCGAGGTTTCCACCGACTTGCGATTGAGATTGTCATCGGCCGCTCTGCCCGTCGACGCGGCCAATGCAGCATCGTATTGTTCCGTGTAAAGCGTATCGCGCAGGGTTAGCTCAGGGCGGAACGACCATCCTCGCCATTGCAGCGGCATGGAAAGCGACGGAGCAAAATCAAAGCGCCCCACCAGATCGGCAGTGCGGAACCCAACATTCGCATTCCCCTGCGGCCCTTCGCGAAGCTGCAAGCCTTCGGCCGCGCTCATGAACGACCAATAGAGAGGGGTGTTCCCCAACTGCCGCTCCTCTCCTGAAACAAAGAAACTCGGAGTGTGCAGCGTTCGAATCAGCTCAGTCTGCGTAAGAGTGGTGCATCCAGCATTCGTTTCCGTCTGCGGGTTACAGATTTCAAAGTTCTGGTAGCGTTCCGCCAACACGTCGAAGTGAAATCCATTTGTGGTGTTGGCGAGAAAAATCTGCGAACGGACTTCCGAGTCGATCGCCTGCGTATACACATCCGTAAACGCGATCCGGAAGACGAACGAACTTAAATAGTCGACATTGGCGACGCCCCGAAAAGTCCCAAACGGCCGCTCGGCCATGAAGATGGCATCCTCGCCGCCCTGATCCTGCGGCGGATAGCCTATGCCGCGATCCGCGATCCCTTGATAATTGAAGAACACGAAGGAATTGTCGCTTGGACGCGCGCGAAATTCTCCCCGCTGAAACCAGCCTCGCTTCGAGTAGTATTCTGCCCCTGCCATCACGTCCGTGCTCCGGTTAAACACCCAGTACACCGAGTCGCCAGCGATGTATCCCTTGGTCGACGAGGTACCGAAGCTTGGAATCAGCAGTCCGCTCTGGCGCTGCTCCTTCTGAACCGGATGCGTCACAAACGGAAAATAGAAAACGGGGATACTCCACAGGCGAAAGTCGCTGTTGTATATCTTCGCCGAACCATCGACATCCACCGACATGCGTCGCGCGTTAAATTGCCACTTCGGATGCGGCAGTTCGCAAGTCGTCACCGAACCCTCGCGTACCAGATAATTGTCGGGCCCATGCTTCTCGACAACTTTCCCCGTGAAGGCAAATGGATTGGTCGTCGTCAGCATGTAGCGGGTCTTGCGCATCTTCAGACCCACGGTGCCGACCACGCTGTAAAAGATTCCCGCCTCGCTGTGGATGTTGTAGGTGCCGTGGCTGGCCTCGATGTGCTCGTCATACGGGCCGCCGTCCAGAACGACGTGGCCCTCCAGTTCACTGTCTCCCGTATCGGAGTTGTAGGTGACTTGATCGGCGCTCAGGATGTAATTGAGGTAAAGAATGATCACACCGCCGCGCAGGTGAAAGATCGAGCCGTCTTTCTCCTGCTGCTCGGCCTGAATCGTGACTTCTTCTTCGACTTTGCTGCCGGGCGCTGCCGGCACTTCCGATGACGCGGCGGCCGGGGCCGGGATAGTCGATGGATTCGCGGCTGCAGGGGGCAGCGTCTGGCTGGTTACTAGCCGGCAAGCGAGAAGCAGATGACAGACCAAGGCTGCCGTGATAAAGATTCGAGAGCGGGTGATCATGAACGGATAATCTGTAAGCGCGCGTGCGCTTCGCCAGCCATTCTGCCAACGGGAACGAACTGACCTTAGCACGCGAGCCGCAGGCGAAGCAAAACTTCGCATTTTGGTAGTCTCCGACTGGTTATGCCCGGCCTGGCTCTGGGTGCTGGCATTCTTCGCGACTTCGCTCCAACGAGTTCCTCCCCGTCCCGCCGAATGGCGGACGAAGCAGTATTTGACGGACGATTTGCTCGAATACGATTGAATGAACATTGGCACGACAACAAATGGCCCGCAGCTCGGCTAGCAACGGATCCACCGGCATCTGAGTAACCGCATCTGATTAACAATGAATACGAGTGGCTTGACAAACCGTCCGACTGGCGACGATTCCGCGCCTGAAGCCATTCCTTGCCTCAACGAAGCGTACGAACCCGCTTCGAGTCCAAGTTCAGCTGAGATTCCAGCTTCGATGCTAGCCGAGAATCCAGCGGCCGATGTCGAGAGTTCCTTCGACGAGAATGCCGCCAGCCCAGTCGCCGATTCGTGGCGCGACGAACTCGCCGCACGGCTCGAGCGCTATCGTACGCGGCGTAAACCGCGAAGCCCCCGCTATCCATCGTTGCTCTTACCGTTTGATGCGCCCGAGAGCTGGTCTCGTAGTACGCCGCCCGCATCTTCGAACCTGGGCTCGAACAACATTGGTTCGAACGCACTCGCCGCTGCGCCTGCCTGCGATGAACCCGACATCGAGGAAAGCCGGCGAGTTGTAGAGCGTTCGGCCGCCGAGGTCCACGAAGAAGTGCGGTACACTCGCGCCGATCCGGCCCCGGAACCGACCGCGAAAGTGATCGAGTTCCCGCGCTCAGCGGCGATTCCGGTTTTTCGCGCGAACGCCCTCGCCGATCCTATTTTCGATCGGCCGCGCATCGTCGAGGCTCCTGAAATTTTGCCGCCGCCGCCGGCCTTGGGCGGCATGCTGATTGAACCCGTGCAGCAGGAAGCGGCAGACCGCCGGACCGAGAGGCCGTACGCATCCCCATCGGCATCGATCGGGCTGCGCGCACTCGCGGCTCTCGTGGATGGCGCGATCGTGGCCGCATCTTCGGCCATCTTCGCCGCGATTTTTTTTCGCCTCAACGTCAGTCTGGTTCCGAACCTTCAGAATCTTCGACCGTCGTTGCTCTTGCCCGCCGTCGGCCTCATCGTAGTCGCGGTCGTTCTGTGGGCGGCCTACGAATTTTCTTTCGTCGTATACACCGGTTCGACCCTCGGATTGCGCGCGGCCCGCTTACAACTCGCCACCTTTGACGGCTCACCGCTCACTCGCAGCGTGCGCCGCTGGCGCGTGCTCGCTTCATTTCTCTCCGCCCTTTCCGTCGGACTCGGATATCTCTGGAGCGTGCTCGATCAGGATGGATTGTGCTGGCACGATCGCATCACTCGCACCCACGTTGTACCCACGCCCCCAAAAGCTAACTTGAAGGATTCGCCTCCAATCCCGTGAACGTAACCATCAACTAATTCGGCAGATTTTGGACAGATCCAAAGAAAAAACGGCCGGACGGCGCAAACCGTCCGGCCCTTTTCCTTCACTCAACGAGCCTCGACTAGCTGCCTGCCTGCGTTTGCGGATGGCGCTCACACTTGCCGCCTCCGCAGCAGTTCATGGCAGTCTTGTCGCCCTTAGCTTCGCCGCAACTCTTGCCATCTTTGCAGCAGCCGTTTTTCGTGCATGCCTTCATCGCAGCCTTCATATCCTTGCCTTCGCAGCAAGACTTGCTGTCTTTCGCCTCGCACTTATCCTTGCCGCAGCACGCCGCCGCATCCTTCGAATGAGCCGCGCCGTGATGGCAACAGCTTTTGCCGTCCTTCATCGCCGTGTCGTGATGGCAGCAACCTAGGGCTTGCGGAGCGGGCGTCGAATTCGGCGCCGCCGGTGTGCTTGGCGCGTCCTGCGCCCAACCTACCATCGAGAGAGACAGCGTAAGCAGCAATGCAAACAGTTTCAATTTCATAAAAGCTCCTTATCAAAGTAAGAAAGTTATAAGAACGCTAAGACGTGCGGCCGGGTTGCGGGCCGCAGGACAACCATCCAGGAGAAAAATGAAGAGGGTTTAAACGCGCAGAACCGTGCTAAACATTCCTGGCGGAGAGCCAGGGTCAACCATTCTCGCCGACGAGAAACTCGACTTGTCCCGATCGGGACGAAACTCGGCGACCTCTAACGAAACTATCTCACGCGAAAATCTGTGCCCGGTGCTCGCCGGACTCGGCAAATCCTGCGGCCCTTGCCGGAAACAGCACCGATGCTCATCCTGGCACGGCTGGCTCGTGGCAGCCAACTCGAGCGGCGCGGGGTCCTCACTGCGGCTGATCCTCGGACAGCACGCGTGGTCGGCGGGCATGGCGGCATGATGAGCGACCATCGCCTCAGCCATCGCAGGCTGATGTGAATGCCCAATCTGCATCGCCAACATCGGCGCCATCATGATCTCCGCCCATGCCATCAGGGAGAAGAGCAGCGCCGCCGCAATGGATTTTCTTACCATGCTGGAACAAGTGTGGCAGGGAACCGCCAAATCGACTGTGACCCCGGTCACAGAGTAACCGAAATCTAGACGGCCAGAACTCAAGAAAACTAAGCCTGTCGCACCAGATTCCCCAGCGCCGTCCTCAACTCGCGGTAACGAAAGGCGTATCCGCTCGCTTCGAGCCTTGCCGGCGCAACCCGCTGGCTGGCGAGCAACATCTCCTCCGCCGCCTGCGTGCCAAACGCCAGCCGCACGACAAACTCTGGCACTGGGAAAATTGCCGGACGCCGCAGCACCGACGCCAGCACCTTGGTAAATTCGGCATTGCGCACCGCGTTCGGCCCTACCAGATTCACCGGACCGGAAACCGACTCATTCCCGATCGCATGACGAATCCCTCCAATAATGTCGTCGACATGGATCCAACTCCACCACTGCTTTCCCGATCCAATGCGCCCGCCCACTCCCAGCTTGAACGGCGTCAGCATCGCACTCAACGCTCCGCCCTTCGCGCTCAAGACCAGCCCGATCCGCACATTCACCGTCCGAATGCCCGCGTCCGCCGCGATCCGGCTGGCCCGCTCCCACTCCCGGCAAATCTCCGGCAAAAAACCCGGCCCGGAGGCACTATCTTCGTTCAGGATTTCGTCGCCGTGATCGCCATAAAACCCAATCGCCGATGCACAAACAAAAACGCGCGGTTTGCGATCAGTCCTCGCCAAGGCCGCAGCCAGGTTTTTCGTGCTCGTGACGCGGCTCTCCCTGATCGCCTTTTTCTTCGCCTCCGTCCAGCGCCCCATTACCGTCTCGCCGGACAAATGCACCACCGCATCGAATCCCGAAACCATCGCCGCCGGAACCGCCGCCATCGGATCCCAATGTACCTCGCCCGCATACTTCGGCGCGCCGCGTACTAGCCGCACCACTTCCGCCGTCTCCCGCTCGAACGACGCCCGCAGCGCGGACCCAATCGGCCCCGAAGCCCCACTCACCAAAACTCTCAAACCGCACCTCCCTGCCACCAATTCATGTCGACTGGGGGCCCAGTTCGTGTGGACTCAGGCGACCCCCACCCGCGTTGCCCCAGCCAAACACTGAATCTTACGGCCAGCCCTTCCCCGACTCTACCAGCCCTCGCATTTCTCGGCGCCCTCGGCGTCTCGGCGGTGAAATCGCACCCCCTGCGCTAAAATCATTCATGGCGACGTTGCGTCAACAGATTGCGACCAACGTGCTCACGGTGACCCGCTTCCGCGAGCTGATGAAAAAGCTCCGCGAGAACCGTCCCAACGACGATCTCAACCTCGTCAAAAAAGCCTACGAATTCTCCCAGAAACATCACGCCGGCCAATCCCGCGCCTCTGGTGAGCCTTACCTCGTCCATCCCCTCGAAGTCGGCAACGTTCTCGCCGACATGAAAATGGATTCCGTCTCCATCGCCGCCGGACTCCTCCACGATTCCGTCGAAGACACATCCGTTACCACCGAAGAAATCCGCCTGGAGTTCGGCGAGCAGGTCGCCCACATCGTCGAGGGCGTCACCAAGATCAGCAAAATCGATTTCTCCACCAAAGAAGAAGCGCAGGCTGAAAACCTGCGCAAAATGATGCTCGCCATGGTCGACGACATCCGCGTCGTCCTCATCAAACTCGCCGACCGCCTGCACAACATGCGGACCCTCGAGCATCTCGATCCCGCGCGCCAGCAGAAAATCGCCCGCGAGACTCTCGAAATCTACGCTCCCATCGCCCACCGCCTGGGCATGGGCAAAATTCGCGGCGAACTCGAAGACCTCGGTTTCAAGTACCTCGATCCCATCGCCCACGACCAGGTCCGCGCCGCCGTCGAGTCGCGCCGCAAAGCCGGAGAAGCCTTCATGACCCGCGTCGAAGGCGTGCTTCGCGATGGACTCAAAGAGGCCGGCATCACCGGACGCGTCGAGAGCCGCGTCAAGCGCCTCTATAGCATCCACAAGAAATTAATCCGTCAGAAGATCAGCGTCGATCAGGTCTACGATCTCTACGCGATGCGCGTCATCACCAACTCTGTGCAGGATTGCTACGCCGTCCTCGGCATTATCCACAATCTCTGGCGGCCCGTCCCCGGACGCATCAAAGATTTCATCGCCATGCCGCGGCCCAATCTTTACCAGTCGCTGCACACCTCCGTCATCACCGAAACGGGAGAGACTTTCGAAATCCAAATTCGCACCGAAGAGATGCACAAGATGTGCGAAGAAGGCATCGCCGCTCACTGGAAATACAAAGACGGCCCCGTCTCCGCCGAAGACGAGCAGCGCCTTGCGTGGCTGAGACAGGTTGTCGAATGGCAGCGCGATGTCAGCGATCCCAACGAATTTCTCTCCACGCTGAAAGTCGATCTCTATCCCGAAGAGGTTTACACCTTCACTCCCAAAGGCAAAGTTCTGGTCTTGCCGCGCGAGTCTACGCCCATCGATTTCGCCTACTCCATTCACACCGAAGTCGGACACAGTTGTACAGGCGCCAAAGTCAACGGACGCATGGTTCCGTTGCGCCACAAGCTCCACTCCGGCGATATCGTCGAAGTTATCACTCAGCCCGGACACAAGCCGAGCCGCGATTGGCTGGCCATCGTCAAGTCGTCGCGCGCGCGCAACAAGATCAAGCACTGGCTCAACGTCCACCAGCGCGAACGCGCCATTGAAATTGGAAAGAAGCTGATCGAAAAAGAGGCGCGCAAATATCGCATCTCTCTCAAGGAAATCAAGGAAGCCGACATGCAGCGCGCCGCGACCGAATATGGACTCGGCCGTCCCGACGATCTGTTAGCCGGCATCGGATACGGCAAATATTCCGCGCGCCAGGTGTTGGCAAAATTCGCGCCGCCCGGCGTGCGTCCTTTATCCGAAACCGAAGCCGACGCCGCATCCGGGGGATTCACCAGCGGCATTTCGAGTGTTGTCCGGCGCGTCTTTGGCGGCGACACCAACGCCATCGTGGTTCGCGGAGCCGGCGATCTCCTCGTCTATCGCGCCAAATGCTGTAACCCGATTCGCGGAGAAGCCATCGTTGGCTACGTCACGCGCGGCAAAGGCGTCGCCGTCCACTCCGTCAACTGTCCCAACGTGACGAACCTTCTCTATGAACCCGACCGCCGCATCGACGTCCTCTGGGCGGGAGACAAAGACGGACTGCCCGTTTCCTATCCCGTAAAACTCACACTTCTCTGCGATGACCGCTTCGGTATGCTGAAACAAATCACGGCCGTCATCAGCGACACCAACACCAATATCCGCAACATTGAAGCCCGCAGCCAGAACGGGCAGGCCAGCGTCGACGTCGTCCTCGAAATCGCCGACCTCAAACACCTGCAAAAAATTATGGATGGTGTTCGCCAGATCCCCGGCGTGCACGATGTGCAAAGATTGCAGAAGATTTAGCGGACCTTCGGTTTCATCCCTTTACGGAAACACTCACTTCCCCGTGTCGCTGTCTTTGGCTTTGGGCAGTTGCACCGTGCCGCTGACTTTCACCGTGCTCCCATCGTCGGCCGCCTTCTTGTCTCCACCCCCGGCATCTTCGATCAAGAGATCGGGCTTGCCCGTATTCGGAGGATCACTCACCAGCAGCGGATCCTTTTCGCATCCGCCATGCGCCAGCGGATCGCGATAGGTTGCCGTGAACTTCACTCCCTTGAGTTCGATCTTGAGTTCATAGGGCAAGGCCGCCGTTGGCGGCTTCGGAATCCCCACCTCACGCGCAGCCAGCGCAGCCGCGGGAATCGCTCCCAGCAGCGCTGCCCCGGTTTTGTCCTCCATCTGGGCCGTGCCTTCGGTGAGCGTGCCATCCGACGCCAATTTCGTGGTTGCCGACGCGCTGCCAATGATCGGACGGCGAACGTTCAGCGTGTACGGAGTCTGATAATCAACATAGGTGTAAGCCGAGATCGTGTCAGAGGTGAGGTGCCATTCATTCGACCCATTCGCCGGTTCCGCCGCCAGATCGCACGACATTCTTTTCATCGCGGCCCACGGCTTCGTGATGTCGCCGCCTGTCCGCGCCGCGTCGAGAACCGACTCGAAAGCGGACGATGTAGCATTCGCCGCGCACACCGCCGTGCTCTCCACTTCGCTGGTCTTGTCGCCTGTTTTCGTGGTCAGGGTCAGCAGGTAATACGGCTTCAGACGCACAATCTCGCGCTTGCACCCAGCCGTCTTCACATAGAACGGGATGCCTTGCGGATCTCCGCCCGGTGGCGCTTTCTTCACCACGTACACACCGCAACCCGTGAGAACCAACGCAATGGATAAAACCATCAGCAGTCGTAACGACCTCCCGATTTTCATGCGGCCTCCGTGACGCGAGCCATTGTAGCGCTATCAATCAGTCGGGAGAAATCGCGTGGCGCGAACTGACAACTGCCTCTAAGTCCTTGTTGCGGAATATTTTTTGTATAAGCACTTTAAATTCAGAGATCTAGCGGGACGGTAAATCCATGATTCTAAAAGATCGAAGAATCTAAAAAATTCAAAACGTACGAGATCTTGACAGACCGCAGGCGCCCGACCAGCGCCCTCCGAGCCAACAGCTAAAAGCCAAGAGCCAAGGGCTGATTCAGGTAGAATAGAAAGATATTCTTCCCCGGAGGAGCAATGGCAGTTCCTGTATCCCAAATGTGGACGGTGGCCTCCTACGTCCTGCGCCAGAAAATGGCCGGCAACAAGCGCTACCCGCTCGTCCTCATGCTCGAGCCGCTCTTCCGCTGCAACCTGGCCTGCGCCGGGTGTGGCAAAATTCAATACCCTGCCCACATCCTCAAGACCGATCTCAGCCCCGAAGACTGCTTCAAAGCCGTCGACGAATGCGGAGCGCCCATGGTGTCGATTCCCGGCGGCGAGCCGCTCATGCATCCGCAGATCGAGAAGATTGTTGAAGGACTGGTCGCGCGTAAGAAATACATCTATCTGTGCACCAACGCTCTGCTGCTCAAAGAGAAGCTGCACCTCTTCAAGCCCAGCAAGTACCTCAGTTTTTCGGTGCACGTCGATGGACAAAAAGAGCACCATGATTTCTCCGTCTGCCGCGAAGGCGGGTACGAGATTGCGCTCGATGGCATTCGCGCCGCCGTGGACGCCGGTTTCCGCGTCACGACCAATACAACGCTCTTCGACGGAGCCGATCCCAACAGCGTGCGCCAGTTCTTCGACGAGATGATGGAAGTTGGCGTCGAGAGCATGATGGTTTCGCCGGGATACTCGTACGACAAAGCTCCCGATCAAAAGCATTTCATGGGACGCGCCCGCATCCGGCGAATGTTCCGCGCCATGCTTTCGAATCGCAAGAAGAGCTGGCGCTTCAACCAGTCTCCGCTCTTTCTGGAATACCTGATGGGCAAGCGCACCTACAAATGCACGCCCTGGGGCATGCCGACCTACAACATCTTCGGATGGCAGAAGCCCTGCTACCTGCTGCAAGACGGCTACGCCGAGTCCTACAAAGAATTGATGGAAACGACCGAGTGGGCCAGCTACGGCACGGAGTCCGGCAATCCGCAGTGCGCGAATTGCATGGTGCATTGCGGCTACGAGCCTTCGTCGGTTGACGACACCTTCGGCTCGCTACGCGGATTTGTGGATACGGTGAAGGCAACGTTCTCGCTTTATCCGGATAAGAGCGCGCTCGCGGATCTTGATCAGGAAGTGCGGCCGGTGCACTCCTACAATCCGTTGGTGCAGATCGAATCGCGTGGTGGCGGGGCTTTGCCCCGCGTGGACGGGGCGGAGCCCCGTCCCCACATGAACCAAGCTGAAGCGAGCCGCGTATGAGCGGACGCGAACACGGTCACGACTCGGCGCCACAGCATAGCGCGCAGGGCGTAGCCACCGCGACGAACACGGCGGCTGTGCACGGTAACGATCTGCACGGGGATGATCAGGGCACGAACGATCTGCACCGGAACGATGAACTGGAAGTCGTTCCTGGATTCGAACGCGAAAATCTGCAAGGCTGGATTCCCGCGTTGGCCTCCGAGGCCGACGTGCGAGCCGTGATTGAGAAGGCCTTCGACTACCGCGGCGACGTGACGATCGCCCGCAAGACAAAACCGAACGGCAGCCAGAACGAAGTCGCTTCTGAAATCACGGGATACCTCTTCGACCGCCGCATTGGCTCGACCCTCGACAACTCCGTCGTGCGGCTGATTCTGGCGAATAGCACCGAACGTCCCGCCATTCCTTATTCCGAAATCGCCGCCATCGCCTTCACCGGACGCGACACCGCCGCCGGCAAAAGCTACGAAGCCTGGGTCAAGAAATACTGGGAGAAGCGCGCTGCCGGCGAGAAGAACATTTCGATTGAGCCGGAAGCGCTGGAGTAGGGTGACCCTTGACCGTCGCCCTACACAATTCGCGTTAGTGCGCCGGCATCCGGCTGCTAATACCTAAGTGATCTGGCCAACCAAGGTCGCGAGATTACCCTTCCTATGAGCTACTCTCGTGATGCCTCCGGTTCACGAATCTTTGTTGCTTGCCGATGATTTCCATGTAGAGGTAGTCAGTACAGTTCAATGGCAACTGGGATTGTTGAGCAAAGGATTGTTGAGCAACCCGAAGACGACAGCGTCTAGGCGGCGCTCTTCGACGGTTAGTCGGACAAAGGACTTTCCGTACCATTCACCGATACCGAATCTTCGCCGCGTACCGAGTGCTGTTTTCGAGGATTTAGGCGACACCAAATTAGTTCCTATACCGATCGCCCTCTTTTTTCGCTATGAGCGGTCGGGGACAGCGCGCCGTGGTAACACCTACACCATCATTTTTGTTTACGCCTTGACTTAAGCCCCCCACATCTCAACAATTGAAAGTGCTCAGGAAAAGAGAATTCGCTCGCATCTACAAACAACTATTCCTGCCGCCTCGGCGAAGAAAAACAGTTCTTTGACAACCTAAGAGTCAGACCAGAGGATTCGAGACCCTAAATCCCGTGCCTTCAAGACTTTACCTGTAACTGCCTATTTTTGAAGACTTTGGCGACTGGAACGGCAAAACATCGCTGAAACTGAGCCTAACTATAACTCATCAAAAGAGTTATCGAGAGTAAGTCCAAGTCTATACTTGCCAATACTTTACCAGCCGACTTACTCTAAGTACAACATTCCGTTAGACCAAGGTGAGGGGGTAGGGGGCCGTCGATTCTTGCAAACCGGGAATATCGATCGAGGACCAAACCGTGTCGCTCTCAATCGGGCGAACTCCTCTAGAATCATCTGCATGCTTGTTCTCGCCTCCGCATCTCCCCGCCGCAGCGAATTGCTCCGCAATGCGGGTATCGCCTTCGAAGTGCAGCCAGCCCACGTTGAGGAAGCTCCACTACCTGGCGAGCTGGCGCAGGCCTTGGCCGAGCGATTGGCCCGCGAGAAGGCGATGGCCGTTGCCGCAAAGCGTGCGAAGGATATTGTCCTGGGAGCGGACACCGTCGTCGTCATCGACGGCGAAATTCTCGGCAAGCCCGCCGATGCCGCTGACGCGGCGCGCATGTTGCGGCTGCTGTCGGGACGGAGGCACGAAGTGAATACAGGAGTGTGCTTAGTGGTCAGTGGTCAGTGTTCGGTGGCCAGTGAAACAACTTCGGTGACGATGTCTGAGATTTCCGAAAAAGAAATCGCCGAGTATGTGGCTACGGGTGAGCCTATGGACAAGGCGGGAGCCTATGCGATCCAAGGCATCGCGTCGCGCTGGATTCCTAGGATCGAAGGGGATTACAGCAATGTAGTGGGGCTGCCGGTCGCGCTGGTGTGGAGAATGCTCCAGCAAGCGCTGGCTACCTAGGCCAGAGTTGCGGCGGTGCAAACGGTCCGCGGACAGGAGTGTCCGCGCCACACGAGCCCATCTAGGCCGCGGGCGGTTTCGGCGTTTCTTTCGGTTTCTCTTCCGGATCTTTCATCGACGTCTTGAAATTCCGGATGCCTTCGCCCAGCCCTTTGCCCAGATCGGCAAATTTACTCGGCCCGAAAAGCAGCAGCGCGATTCCGATGATCAACAGAATGTGCAGCGGCTGAAATATTCCCTCACCCATAAAACCTCCAGAGTTCCATCCCGCGCCCAATGAGGCGCGGAGAGCCTGCAAACTGCTTTAAATTGAATTCTAGGTTAGTTTGAACCCCAAGGTCAAAGATGTCCTGTGCCGGCGATCACAGAGACAAGTGAACGTGTCACAAAATGCCAGCTAATCCAATCGAATCATATACTTTCAATTAGGCCCGCAAGTAACGCCGCGCGTCTTGGAAGCTCTGAAATAAGGATGTGCTCGTGCACGGCGTGCGCTCCGTCACCAACGCCGCCGAGACCGTCAAGAGTCGGAATGCCGAGGCCCGCGGTGAAATTGCCATCGGATCCGCCTCCGACCGCAGCCTCGTCTAAGTGCCATCCAAGATCGCGAGCGATGGCCCTTGCCTTCATGTACAGGCAGGCAACTCCGGCAGAGCGTTCCATCGGAGGACGATTGATTCCTCCGCTGACTTTGATCTTGCAGTTGCGATCATAGGGACGCAGGCTGCGCATTTTCTTGTCAATTCCAGCCGCATCTTTAATACGCGTAATGCGCACGTCAACTAGCGCGGACGCATTGGCCGGGACGACGTTCGAGCGCGAGCCGCCGCTGACAACTCCGACATTGACGGTCAGACCTTTCTTAATCTCGGTGAAGCCGGAGATCTTATCGATCTGTCGGGCGAGTTCGCAGATTGCATTCACACCCTTTTCGAAGTCCAGCCCGGCGTGCGAGGCTTTGCCGGTGACTTCAACGCGATATTCGCCGACTCCTTTGCGCGCCGTCTTCGCAGCGCCGCGTTTGCCGTAGGATGGCTCGAGCACCAGGACGGCGGCAGCGCGTTTGGCCAGCGCCTCGGTGATGGCTCGCGACGAGTCGCTGCCGATTTCCTCGTCCGAAACAAGCAGCACGTTGACGGGACGCAGCAGCTCGCCGCGGCCATCTTCTTTGTACCAATTCTGTAGTCCCGCGAGCGCGTGCAGCATCAGCGCGATGCCCGACTTCATGTCGAGGACGCCGGGGCCGGTCAGCTTGTTGCGCTCCACTCGGCAAGGCATCGTGGACAGCGTTCCCAGGGGATAGACGGTATCGTAATGGCCCAGCAGCAGAACGGGCTTGGTCGAGTTGCCACCGAAATTGATTTGCAGGTGGCTGCCAAACTCCTTTTGCCGGTGGAAACGGACCTCTCCGCCAAGTTGCGAAAACTTCTCCGCGACAGCTTCGGCCACGCGATCGACGGCGGCTTTGTTGTCGCTGGGCGATTCGATTTCAACCAGATCGCGGATGGTCGAAACCATCGCTTCTCGGCGTTCGCCGAAATAGGAGAGACGGCGCTGCGATTCGGGCGCGGGATGCGTGGACCTTTTTTCGGGAATCGTCTTCATGGTTGAGCAGGCGTCAAGATGCGAGGCCGGCGGCCCGGATTCTCAGGGAACGGGAGAGCCAAGGCGCCGGATCAGCTTATCCTTCTCGAAGCTGCGTTGGCCACAGTATTCAGCTGATCGAGCTTCTGCATGGTTCGGGCCGCTATGTCTTCGGGCGATCCCTTGGCAGAGATCGGAACCAGCAGGCCGAGTCCTTTGTAGAATTCGATGAGCGGCGCGGTGCTCAGTTCATAGGCGTCCAAACGTACTTTGATCGACACAGGCTGATCATCTTCTCTCTGATAGAGGCGACCGCCGCAGCGATCGCATATGCTTTTGCCCTTCGAGGGCCGTTCGGTGACGTGGAAGACCGCCTTGCATCCCTCGCAAGTGCGGCGGCCGCTCAGACGCTGGACGATCTCTACGGTTGGCAGTTCATAATCCACGACCGCGGTGAGCGAAAGACTTTCGGTTTCGAGGAGTTCTTGCAGCGACTGAGCTTGGGTGATGGTGCGGGGAAATCCGTCGAGGATGAACCCACCACAATGGAGCAGACAATGGCTGCGCTCGCGAACCATCTCCCACACGGTGGAGTCGGGCACGAGTTCGCCATGACGCATGAAATCCAGCGCCTTTTTCATGGCGGGAGATTGATCGCAATCGACGCGTTTACTGGCGGCGCGAAAGACGTCGCCGGTCGAGAGATGGCAAGCACCTAAACGCTCGGTCAGATACTCGGCTTGCGTGCCTTTACCTACGCCGGGAGCTCCGAGTAGCACTAAGCGCCATGGAGCCTTGCTTCCTGCGGCCATGGATGCGCAATCTGGGATGGACGAACACTTGGCTGGGGGCCCCTGTAACCATTGCAAACGGTCGTTTTTCATGGGTGCGCCTATGCCCCTAAATCTACGCCGGGGCCTGCCGCTTGCAGTGACCGTTGTCACAATCAATCTGAGATATTTTCCCCTCGTCTGGATGTGGGGTTGAGCCCAACCAGGAACAAAGTCTTGTCCAGAATGCGGGAATCGAGTTTCGTAATTTGGTGAGTCAGATTAGGGCGCCAGATGCGGAGCGACGACGTCCATGAATTCGCGCGAAGTAATAACTTTGGTCTTCTTCCAGAATCTTGGAAAATGCCGCGTATTTCCCGTGATGAGGTAGTCGGCCCCGGCGGAGTCGGCGCATTCCAGGAACGTATTGTCATCCACATCTTTTGCAACCTGAAGTGCGCGCGTCGGACGAACCAGATGTGCACGATTCTTGATGAGCTGCAGGAGTTGCTGACGAAGCCCCTTGCGAATATTGAGCTCCGGACGCGCCAGAACGTTACTGTACTCCGCAAGAATCTCCTGGCTGACATAAAGCCGGGCGGGCCTGCTAATGACCAGGATGAAGACGGTTCGTTGCATTCCATGCGGCTTCAGGGCTGCGGAGACCACGATGTTCGTGTCGACAACGAGCCGTAGCGGGATCATGCCCGCGTCGTTTTTTTGGCGCGAGATGCTTTGATTATCTGGTCGATCCTGTGCGAACTGAGCTTATGAGTGCCTCGCTTCTCAGATTCCTGTCCGATTAATTTGAGAACTTGGGGTTCCGGAGCGGCGAGGCGCACATAGTCTCGAATGCTCATCAGCACTGCTTTCGGGGTGCCGCGCTTCTCGATGACCAACGACCGGCGTTCGTCTTCAACCCGGCGCAACAACTTTCCAAAATTGGTGCGAGCGTGCAGGGTGGAGACAACAATACTGTCATTCTTGTCGGTTCTTAACATAGCGAACTCACCAGTTTAATTATCTAAACTGTACAGTTCGTTCGGGGCTGAGTCAACGAGAACGTCTCGTTTACCGTCTGTAGGCGTCGGGCGCTAGTCCGTGCCCCAGATCTCCCCAATCACCCGCTGGAAGTTTGCGCCCATTACTTTTTCGATCACGGCCGAGGGTTGGCCGCGCTTGGCCAGTTCGTTGGCGATCACCTCCATGTGATCGGGACCATTGAGGTCGGGCACGTAGGGATAACGATCTTCTCCGGGCGCCCCGATGCCGAGCTGTTTGCGACGAGCTATGTCTTTATCGAAGGCCGCTTTCTGTTCAGGGGTCAGCACGGTCTTTTGAATGGCGCCGTCGGAACCGATTCCAACGTGATCGGCTCCGCAGACGTTGATGGCATGCACGATGTGATCGAGCACGTGCTCGCGTGTCGGCACGGTGGGCGATGCAACCACATACGGCATCAGGTACACGCCGAAGTAGCCGCCGCGATCGGCGAGTTGCTTCAGAATCTCGTCGGGCTTATTGCGAGGATGAGCGTAGATGGCGGCGCATCCAGCGTGTGAGATCAGTACGGGCTTCTTCGATTCGGCTATTCCTTCTGAAGTCGTGCGGTATCCACTGTGGCTGAGGTCGACCGCAACGCCGAGATCGTTCATCTTCTTGACGGCCGCGACGCCGGCCTTGCTGAGTCCCGCGTTGCCCGGCTCCAGACATCCATCGCCGAAGAGGCTGCGATTGTTGTAGGTGAGTTGCATGATGCGTACGCCGAGCCGGCGGAATATTTCGATGCGCTCAGGATTCTGCTCGAGAAATGAGGTGTACTGGAAACCGAACATAATGCCGATTTTATTTTCGCGCTTGGCGCGGGCGATGTCGGAGTGATGTCGCACGATCAGAAACGCCTCGGGATGCTGGTCGATGAGTTCCTCGAATCCGGATATGTTATCGACCGTGTCCTCGAAAGTCATCTGCGAGACGGTGCAGTTGACGGCTGTGAACCCGGATTGGCGGGCGGCGGCGAGATCATCGGCTTTGAGCGGTGGCGTTAGATCGATAGGACTGCAGAGGGAATCGATAATGATGGCGTTCTTGTAAAGCGCGGCAACGGATGCGGCATTGTCGGTCGTCGGGGGTTGCGATTGCGCGAACAGGCGCGGGGTGAGGACGGCAGCAGACATCTTTAGAATGCCAACGTTAAAGTCGCGACGATGCACGGGCATAACTCCTGAGGATTTTTAGCGTGCGGGCGTTGCGTACTGGGCTTCGCCGTTGCCGAACGACCAATTCTCTTTCGACACTTCGACCAGACTGATGAAGACATCCTCGCGGCGGAGTTTCAGGGCCTCGTGCAAACCATCTGCGACTGCTCGATAGAAGCGCTGCTTCATCTCGACCGTGCGTCCGCTGTTCAGCGTAATTTGCACGAAAACGCAGTCATCTGTTCGATGGATGCCAAGATAATCCCGATCAAATTGCAAGACACCTTTGGCATGCTCGGCGATGATCTGAAAGCGGTCGTCTTTAGGGACATTTAAAATGTCCAGCATGGCCTGGTAAACGATCTGCCCAATCCGGGTGCGGTATTCCGGCGCCTTGCCTTCAACAAGATCGATACGGACGAAAGGCATTCTTTCTCCTTACGCGTTGGTTGTGTATTTCAAGATACGTATCAGTTCGAGTCCCAGTTCCGCGGAACGTTGACATACGACTGATCAAGCTCGGTGACCGACGCGCACCCGAGTAGACGCAGCGAACGATCCAGATCGGTGCGTAGAATTTCGATCGCGCGATTGACGCCGGCTTCTCCCGCAGCGGCGAGGCCGTAGGCATACGCGCGTCCGCAGAGGACGGCGCGCGCGCCCAGACAAAGTGCCTTTAAGATATCGGTTCCGCGGCGAATGCCACCGTCCAACAAAATTTCAGCTTGTCCGTTGACGGCCTTGACAACCTCCGGCAAGGCCCGCAATGACGAAGGGACGCAATCGAGCTGGCGTCCGCCATGATTGGATACAGACACGGCCGCGGCACCTTCATCGACAGCGCGCCGTGCATCGTCGCCAGTGAGCACGCCTTTGACGACGATTGGACCGCGCCACAACTCGCGAATCCAGCCGAAGTCGCTCCAGGTCACGGCCGACTGCGCGAGGCCTGCACCCACGTCAACCAAGGGCATCGGTCCGGCGCCGGGCGGCACGACATTCGGAAGCGAGGGTAAGCCACCATCCAAGAAGAAACTGGCCAGCCATCCCGGTCGCGAAAGAATCTGCGGGATGAAGGGAAGTTTTTCGAAGATACTCCCGCTGATCAGTTCTTTCATGCCGTTGCGGTAATCGCGCTCTCGTATCCCGGAGACTGCGGTATCGATGGTGACGACTAACGCGGAAAATCCAGCCTTGCGGGCTCGCTCGATCGCAGCTTCGGCAGCGCCTCTTCCGCCGAGCAAATAAAGCTGATAAAAGACCGGGCCGGCGGAGGCCGCTTTCACTTTTTCCAACGGATGCCCGGAAATAGTCGAAAGAATGTAGGCCGTACCAGCATTCCCGGCAGCCCGTGCAGCGCCTACTTCGCCGACAGGATGCATCAGGCGGCTATATCCAACGGGAGCCAAAAGAAAAGGCAGAGCCAGATCGAAGCCGAGAACGCGCGTGCACAAATTGCAGTCGGCGAATGCAACGGCGTGACGCGGGCGAAAGGTGATGTCATCGTAAACACGGCAATTTTCGCGCAATGTAACTTCGCCCTCGGCCCCGCCATCCAGATAGTCAAAGACCGCACTGGGGATGCGTCGCTCCGCAATCTGACGGAGGTCGGCAATGCAGACGACGCGAGGGGACGCTACGGAGCGCGGGGTTGAAGACGGTGGAGTCATTCCAGAATGCCTGGGCGCGAAGCCTCGTGAACGCAGGTAATCCTACCACCACGTGAAGATGAAAACTGAGAGGCGTCGCGACGGCGTAGCAAGCGAAAGGGAGACAGTCTGTCAGGAACTCGGTTTCGTCCGGCCTTTTGCCAGGGCAGCGAACAAGGGTGCGCCCCATCCGCCGATTGCGAGCAGTGAGCCGAACAGAAAGACGGCGTCGATGCTCGATCGTCCCTCACGCACGAAGTAAACGTCTTTCAAATTCAGCCACAAGGCGAATTCATCGAGCGTGAGGGCTGCGCCAACTCCATAGAGCAACGACATCAAACGACTCGCAAAGATCGACGAAGTATCGCTGCCTGTGCCGAATTCGCAGAGCCAGCCATATCCCACAGCCAACAAAATTAGAATTCCAATGACGAGGTGGTGGATATGGGTCCCGTTCATCAGGATGTAGTGAAACGGCGGGATCTGGTGCCGAATGCAATACACCATCCCGCGCACGATGGCAAAGGTCAGAAAGAAGCTAATGGAGGCGAGAAAGAGCCTGCGGCGCGGACGATCGGCAATGTGCTCGTGAACCAGCGAACCGAGGCGAGTGCGATGCAAGAGCATCAGCAACACCGCCATCATGACTACCAGAATGAGAAAAAGAACTACCGCATCGTTCAGCATGGACTATTAGACCGCAAAAGCTCGCGGGTGTGCACGTCGTAAGCACGCGCTTTCGGAGCGCAGCCACTTTCAAACCAGGGAGGAACTCGACATGCGGCACTCTCTTCAAGTCAGGCATAATATGTCATCGAACTGGGTACGAACTGGGGCACAAACTAACGAGGGCCTGCTTCTTGCGTAAATTCAGACTGTCTCGGCTGCGACCTGCGGTCGCACGTCACATTTTTGCATTCACCTTTCTGCTGGTGACCATGGCCGCGACGGCTCAGCCCGTTCCTGCCGAGTTCATGGGCGCCTTGAAATGGCGCCTGCTCGGCCCATTTCGTGGTGGACGCGCCGTAGCTGCGGCTGGCGTGCCGGGTGACTCAACCACTTTTTATTTCGGAGGGGTGAACGGCGGCATCTGGAAGACGACCGACGCCGGCGTTGTGTGGACGCCGATTTTCGACAACCAACCCGTAGGGTCGATTGGCGCGCTGGCCGTGGCTCCTTCCGATCCTAAAGTGATCTATGCCGGAACCGGCGAGAGCGACATTCGCGAAGACCTTTCTTCAGGCAATGGCGTTTACAAATCCTCAGACGCTGGCGCAACCTGGGAGCACATCGGCCTCGACGATACGCGCCAGATCAGCCGCATCCAGATCGATCCGCAGAACGCTGATGTCGTCTACGTGGGCGCGCTCGGGCACGCTTACGCACCGAGCGACCAGCGCGGCGTTTATAAATCTATCGACGGAGGCGCACATTGGGCGCGGGTTCTCAACCTGGGCCCTGAAGTCGGCATTTCAGATCTGGCTCTCTGTACGAGCAATCCACAGCTCTTATTTGCTGGAGCATGGCAAACACACCGTGAGCCATGGAGCAACTATCCTCCAACCGACGGGCCCGGCAGCGCCCTCTACCGCTCGCAAGATGGCGGGAAATCATGGACTCGTCTCGGTGGCAACGGCCTGCCAGAAGGCGATTGGGGACGCGTAGGCGTTGCCGTGGCGCCCGACGGCAAGCGCGTCTATGCGCTCATCGAAGCAAAGAAAGACGGAGCGAAATATTCCGGACTGTATCGCTCTGACGACGGCGGCACTACCTGGACGCTCGCCAACGCCGATGCTCGCCTTACGAGCCGCGCGTGGTATTTCAATCGCATCACGATCGATGCCAAGAATCCCGATGTGATCTACATGCCAAATGTCGCGCTCTATCGCTCGGAAGATGGAGGCAAAACGATTTCTGTGGTGCGCGGGGCTCCGGGCGGAGACGACTATCACGAACTCTGGGTCGATCCCAACAATTCCGCGAGTATGGTTTTAGCAACCGACCAGGGGACGACCATCAGTCTGAATCGTGGCCGAACATGGAGTAGTTGGTACAACCAGCCCACCGCGCAGTTCTATCACGTCACCACCGACAATCGTTTTCCGTACACGGTTTATGGAGCGCAGCAGGATAGCGGCAGCGCCGCCGTCGTAAGCCGGACGGACCACGACAACATCACGCCGCGGGACTGGTTTCCGGCCGGACCGAGCGAGAGCGGATCCATGGTGGTCGACTCTAAAGATCCCGACGTCATTTATGTGAGCGGAACCTATGGCCCGATTTCGCGTTTCAACAAACGCACCGGCCTGAGCCAGGACATCACGCCATGGCCGGCGTTTTCCTGGGAGTCGGAAATTCATGAGCGCAAGTATCGCGACCCGTGGACGCCGGTGCTTGTCGCTTCTCCGGCTGAACCTGCGACTCTCTATCTGGGAACGCAGTATGTCCTGAAGACTACAGACGGCGGTCTGCATTGGGAGACGATCAGTCCCGATCTTACGGGCGCAACGCCGGTTGAACACACCGAACGAAACCCCGAAACGAAGGATTCGGAAGACAAGAAAGCTGCAGGCGCGCACAGTCAGAATTCGCCGTCGCTCGCGAACGCGAAACGTCTCGGCTATGGTGTGGTGTTTGCAATTGCGCCATCTCCGCTGAACCTCGATCTGATTTGGGCAGGCAGCGATTCGGGATTGATTCATGTAACTCGCGATGGCGGCAAGACGTGGAAAGATGTCACTCCGACGGGACTGAGTGAATGGAGCAAGATTTCCATGATCGAGGCTTCGCATTTCGATCCTGGCGTCGCGTATGCGGCCGTGGATCGCTCGCGCCTCGACGATCAAGCACCGTACGTTTATCGGACGCGCGACTACGGGGTTTCGTGGCAACTCATTATCGACGGCATAACCGCTCCCGCGTTTCTGCGTGCGGTTCGCGAAGATCCGCAGAGCAAAGGACTGCTATTCGCCGGAACGGAATTCGGAGTATTTACCTCGTTTGATGACGGGGATCACTGGCAATCGCTGCAACTGAACTTGCCAATGACCGGGGTTCGCGACCTCACGATCCACGGCGATGACCTGGTTATTGCGACGTTCGGGCGATCGTTCTGGGTGCTCGACAACATCACTCCGTTACGCCAGTCGCTGGAGGCAAAAGCGGCAACCGGTCCCACGCTTTACCATCTGGCGACGGCAATCCGCGTTGACAACGATTCTTTCTCGGGCACCCCACTGCCGCCAGAGGAACCGACCGCCGCGAATCCTCCAAGTGGCGCGATGATCGATTATTTTCTGCTGGCCAATGCCGCCTCCGTTCGACTGGAAGTTTTCGACGCGCAACAAAATCTGGTGCGGACGTTTTCCTCCGAAGATCATCCTTCAGAAGAAAAGAACTCGCCAAAATACCAGCCGCTGCCCGTGGCCGAGCGCTGGTTCACCAAACCGCCCACGCTGGAGAAAGCTGCGGGACAGCATCGTTTCGTTTGGGACCTGACTTGGCGGAGTTCCGGCGGGCCGACGGCAGACGAGGATTCGGAGTATCGCAATCCAAGCGGGCCGAAAGCTGTGCCCGGACTCTACCAGGTACGACTGACGGTCGATGGCAAGACGCAAACAACGCCGCTGAAGATCGAAATGGATCCGCGTTCCCCGGCTACTGCGCAAGTGTTGGCGGAGCAGTTCGAATTCGGTCATAAGATTTTTGTTGAAACCATCGACGCCCGACGCGCACTGGCTGAGATCGGTTCGGTCCAGAAACAACTGGCGGAGATTCAGCAGAAGCTGACGCCACGGAATCCGAAACAACGGAAAGAGGACGCACAACCTACGCAGTTGCAATCGGCGTTGAGCAAGGCTCAGACCGACATCGGGAATATTCTGGTGAAGAAGAGTGCGGCGGGGGCCGCGACGGCGGGACTGCAAAATGCCTATACGGGCTTGGCGTCCGCGTTGCGAGTGGCCGAGAGTGGCGATCGTGAAGTGCCGTCGCAAGCTGTCGCTGTTTATCAAGAGTCCAGCCAGCAGGTAAAGGCTGCGCTCGGCGAGTGGACTGCCTACAAGCAAGCGCAGTTGCCGGAACTCAATCGGCGCCTTCATGAAGCAAACCTTTCTCCGGTTGCGATTGCTGAAATTGAGCAGCAGGTTGAGTTCTTAGCGACGCGCTGAAACAGCAGGCAGATCGTTCATTGTGTCATTGCACTTCGCAGCTTTCCTTCGAACTAAGGCAAGTTCTACGGTCGGGCAAATCAGGGCTGCATTGCGACCAGCTTCTGCGTGGTGCCATCGGCGAGTCCAAGGTCAGTAAGGTGTGGGCCTGGATTACATGCCAGGCACGTGCCTTCGATCGCTTTGAAAGTCCAATATGGTGGTTTCCACTCCGTGACCTGACTGGCTGCGTTGCGCAGCGCTCGAAACTTTTCAGCGAGAATCGCAGGCGGGAGATCGGAAAGCATTCCGGCAATCGGGAGTTCCAGCAGCGCGAGCACCGCTCCATCCTGAACCACCACCATGCCTCCTCCGCAATCGATCAGGGTGTTGGCCGCGATTTGCATGTCGCGGGGCGAGCCTCCCAGCACAACTAAGTTGTGCGCGTCATGGGAATAAGTCGTGCCGATCGCACCTCGGATACGCCCGATGCCTTGTTGAATTGCGCATTGGCCTGCTGTGGTATGCCGTCCATGACGATGCCGCACGTAAATCAGGCTTGCGTCCGCTGGGATCTCGGCGACGCCATCGCTTGCTTTGACTTCTAACTCACGCCATTCCGTGAAGCGCATGCCAAAGATGGCGCGCACTTTGGCGGTTCCCGACGCTGGCTGAGGAATGCGGATACTGAAGTCATCTTCTGACAATCTTGCCAACTTGACGGTGTTGGGCAACGCCGGTGGGGAGTTGCTCTTCAGCGGGATGCGCCAGCGTTCATCTTGTACGACGTGTCTTCCGGCAACGAAAACACTGGCGACTCGGAACTCGCTAAGATCACTGAGCACGACGAGATCCGCGATACGTCCGGCGCAAACCGCGCCCAAATCAGAGCGCCGGAGCCGCAGCGCGGCGTTGAGAGTGGCGCAGCGGATCGCGTCCACAGCATTCATGCCATAGCCAACGAGTCGGCGCAGAACGTCACGAATTCCGCCATGCTCCACCAGGTAGTCGGGCGGAACATCGTCGGTGCAGATACTCACTTGTGAGGAGAGATGTGGCAAATTGCGCAGTGTTGCAACGACGCCGGGAAGAACGTAGTCATGGGATCCGCGAATTTCGATCGCGAGTCCGGCACGCAACTTTTCCAGTGCATCTTCGTCTGACGTGATTTCGTGGTCGGAAGTCACGCCGGCACAAAGATAGGCCTGGAGCAGCGCGCCAGTCAGTCCGCGGGCGTGGCCCTCGATCAGTTTTCCCGAGTCCAGTCCGGCCGCGACCACCTCCTTCATGCGCGGAGATTGCTGCAACACGCCGCGCATATCCATCACTTCTGCTACGCCGGCGACTTCATTCCAGGAAAGCATCTCGCGCATCTCGGCGCCGCCAAAGTCAGCACCCGCAACCTCCAGACCTTCTGCGGACGGTACGCAAGAAGGCGCAGCACAAAGAAAGCGCAATGGGAGTCCGCGGCTGGCTTCGATCGCGTAGCGCACGCCCGCGAGTCCCAGAACATTTGCCAGCTCGTGCGGGTCATAAAAAATCGTTGTCGTGCCCTGCGCGACAACCTGCTCTGCGTAGCGCTCGGGCAACATGTGCGAGCTCTCGAAATGAACGTGAGTGTCGATAAAGCCGGGACAGATCCACTTTCCCGCAGCATCGTAGGTTGTCGCTGCGTCGGCGCGGGTACCGGGAGGATGAACGCTGGCAATCATCGCACCCACGATGCCGATATCCGCCGCACGCAACTCGCCGGTGATGACATCCACGACCGTGCCACCGACGAGCAGAACATCAAAAGGAGCTTTGCCCTGCGCGGCGAAGACCGCACGAGAACGTGCGGCAGAGTCCATTACTCCGGGAAATTCGTGGGCGCTCATTGATATCAGAAGGCGGCGCAAGAGCCAGCGAAAAGGGCCGGTCCCGGGCAAATAAAACCGTATCGCCGTCATCAGAAGTTTACACTTGCGCGGTTTTAGCCTGTGTGAAAGATTTGAAATCTCCTCGTCGAGCCTCTGGTCAAGAAAAGCAAATTAGAGTAGTCCGTTCGATTCCAAGATTGGGAGCACACGATTGGCGCCAGCCCGGCAGTCGATTCATACATCCAGCGAAGAAATCCTCACCCGGCAGCGCCTGGTGAGCGTTGCGCTGGAACTGCAAGAGGCGGACCTGGTGCTGGAAAGCGCGACGCTGCTCAATGTGCACACACTGAGCTGGAAAGAAAACTGGGACATCGTTGTGTCGGGCCAGAGGATTGCTTGGGTGGGCCCTCACGGCGAGTGGAAGGGCGATGCCAGAAGCAAGGTTTCCATTCGCGGACTGTGGGCGGTGCCCGGATTTGGCGAGGCGCACAAGCACATCGAAAGCACGATGCTAAGCCCCGAGTATGAAGCCGATTTGGTTCTGCGCATGGGCACAACCTGGAACGTGGAGGCTTCGCACGAGTTCTCTAATGTGAACGGTGCGCGCAACGTGGAATTCTGGCTGATGGCGCGCGAACACGGCAGTCCCTTCAAGATATTTCCTTCTCTCGGCTCGGCCACTCCGCCCACGGGATGGGAAGAGTCGGGCGGTTACTACGGCTACGGCGAGATCCGCGATTTCATCGATCGCAATCTTTGGGTTACAGGTCTCGACGAGGTAATGGATTGGTCGGCCGTTGTGAACCCAGCAAATCCGGGCTATCAACGGCTTTGGGAAAACATTGAGGCCACCCTGCAAGCCCGTGGAGTCGTGGAGGGCCACGGGGCTGGCCTCGTATCGCCAGGAGAAATCTGCGCTTTTGCGGCGGCCGGAATTAGTTCCGACCACGAAATGCGCGATTCGCAGGAAGCATGGGACAAACTCGAACACGGAATTTTTCTCGAGATACGGCCGAACGCTGCGCACATCCTGAAGTACCTGGTCGAAAAGGGCCTGCGCGATTGGTCGAATGTCGCGGTCACGACCGACGATCGCAATGCCGAAACTACGCTGCGGCGGGGCGCGATGGACCACAACATCCGCTGCGCGATTGAAAACGGCGTAACCCCGGAGATTGCATACACGTTAGGCAGCTACAACACGGCGCGCCACTTCCGCATTGATCATCTTGTTGGTTCGCTTGCGCCCGGCCGCTACGCCGACGTGGTGTTGTTGTCTGATCCGGATCAGGTCAAGATCAAAGCCGTCTATTCGGATGGCATCAAGGTTTCCGAAGATTACAAAATGCTGGTTGCAGTGCCCGAGATCGAATGGCCGGAGTGGGCGACCAAGACTGTGAATCTCGGGCGCAGGATCGAAGCATCCGATTTCGCGGTAGCCGCTCCTGTCGGACGTACAACCGTGCAAGCCGCGGTTGTCCCGCCCTTCCACCACCAGAAAGATTTCTTCACCCTCGAGTTAACGGTAAAGGAGGGTTTTGTGCAGCGTGACGAGACACGCGCCATCACGAAAGTGGCGCTGCTCGATCGCTATTCCGGACGCACGCGCGTTTCGCGCATGTTCTGGAAAGACGTGGGAATGAAAACGCCGGATTCCGCGATGTGCTGTTCTATCGTGCACGACAATCACAATGCGTGGGCGATCGGAAGCAGCGACGAAGCCATGGCTCTCGCCGTCAACACCATGGCCGAGATGGATGGCGGCTTCGTTCTGGTAAGAGAAGGCAACGTGACGGCCCGCGTTCGTCTGGAAATTGGCGGGTTGATGACTGCGCGTCCGGCTGAAGAACTTGCTGCGGACCTACTGGCCATGCGCGCGGAGATGGAGAAATTGGAGTGGATGGAAAAGCCGGTGCCGCGCATTCAGGAATTTCTCGGCGTGAACCACGTGACCGAGGCCCTCTGTTATGCGTTCTTGACTTGCCCTCCGTGGCAATGGACTTTCATGCCGCCGACCGATGCGCTGCCCGAAGGCTTCGTGAACGTCCGTACGGGAGAGACCCATCCTGTGATTTGGTAGCGCTGAAATAAGTTGCGGGCAGATCCGCGGCCGTTCCCGCGTTCTTTGAACAAGAGAGAGAACGTGAAAGCTCACATGGTAGCTCCGTTCCGATGAACCCGCAGGTTGGAAGTCCACCCGAGATCGCGCATCCCGCTGCGAGCCCATTGGGGCGCTTCTTTCAATATCGCGAGCGCGGTTCAACGTTTTGGACAGAAGTGCTGGGCGGACTCGCGACCTTCAGCACTTTGTCGTACGTACTGGTTGTTCATCCTTTGATTCTCTCCGAAGCAGGGATGGACCGAGGCGCGCTGATTACTGTGACCGCTCTGGCGGCCGCGATTTTCACGGTGATCATGGGGCTCAGGACGAACTATCCACTGGCCATGGCGCCCGGTATGGGGGTGAACGCCTACGTCGCAGTGCAGGTGTGCCAGGGCATGCATATTCCCTGGCAGGCCGCGCTCGGCATGGTGTTCTACAGCGGAGTGTTATTTCTGCTGATTTCCATAACCGGGATCCGCCGGAAACTCATCGAGTCCTTTCCTGCCAGCTTCAAGAAGACGGTGGGGGCGGGCATCGGTCTCTTCATCGCGTTCATCGGACTTAAGAATGCGGGCATCATCATCGCCAATCCGCACTCCATGGTCGCGCTGGGAAACTTCGGCTCGGCACGAGTCCTGCTGGGATTCGCCGGCATTCTGCTGACGATCATCATGGTGAACCGCGGCGTTCCCGGAGCGCTGATTATCTCGATCGTTTTGATCACTGCCGCCGGAATGTTTCTGCCGGGAATCGCTCCAGGCGCAAAACTTACGCCACTGCCTCACCAGATTTTCGACTGGCCCCATTCGATTGCCCCGCTCTTTCTCAAACTCGATCTGGCCTATCCAGTCCAACATCCCGGCCAGAGTATTCCGATTGTTTTCGCGTTGCTTTTCGCGGATCTTTTTTCCGCGATGGCGGTGCTGATGGCTATCGGCGCCCGCGCCCATCTCAACGATGAGAATGGCGATCTGCCGAAATTGCGCGAGGCTCTCTCGGCGGATGCCGCCGCTGCTTCCGGAGGCGCGCTCTTGGGCACCACTACAACCGTCATTTATCTGGAATCGGCGGCCGGAGTTGAGCAGGGTGCGCGCACCGGGCTGACCAGCATTGTTGTGGCGTTGTGCTTTCTGGCGGCGCTATTTCTGAATCCTTTGATTGCGATCGTGCCAGCGGTGGCGACCACTCCGGCCTTGGTGATGATCGGTATCTTTATGATGGAAGGCTTTGCCGACCTTGATTTGCGTGACGGGATTGTGGCCGCGACGGCCCTGATTACCGTGATGTTGACGCTGCTGGCATCGGCGAGTGACGGCTTGGCCCTGGGCTTTATCACCAATATTCTGTTGCTGGCAGCCTTAGGTCGATCGCGGCAGGTGAGGCCCCTGGCATATGTTCTCGCCGGCATACTTTTGTTGCACTACATTTTTTAATCGACTCACTGAAGCTGGAAATCGAATGACCTGTCTTAGCAGAAGACATTTTCTCGCAAGCAGCGTGGCCTGCGGAATTACCGCGTTTGCCGGTCCGCGCCTAGCGGCTGCCGAATCAGGCCGCTCGCTTACGATTGCGTTTGGATGGGTGCCAAACAGCGAATATGCCGATATCTTCGTCGCGATGGAGAAGCAGCACTTCGCCCACGCCGGTCTTTCCGTGAAATATCTCGGAGGTGGGCCAAACGCTCCGGTGTCATTGGTGACGCTGGCGGCTGGGCAGGCGGACATCGCCGGAACCAGTTGGCTCCAGTTGCTGGATGCGGCGTCACATGGCAATGACTTTGTGATCATCGCCTCGATGGTTCCCGTAACGCCCGAAGGACTTATTTCTCTGCCGCGGCGTCCCGTTGTGAAGCCCGCTGATCTGCCCGGAACGCGTTTCCTGGTGCAAGGCCCGGCCGAGCGTGATGTGCTCGACGCCATATTCAAGATCAACCATCTTGCGCCCGAGCGCCGGTACATTCCGGCGGGCTACTCTCCCGACGCGCTGTTGGCTGGCGCGGGGGATGCCTACTTCTGCTTTGTCACCAACCAGCCTGTGATCTTCGAGGATATGAACCTCAAGCCGGGCAAGGATTTTCTGGTCGCACGCATGGACCAGTTCGGCTTTCGCGTTCCATCTCAATTGCTGGTCGTCGACCGAAAGCGGCTGACGGCGGACCGCTCAACCTACGTCGCGTTTCTACGCGCTCTGCTTCAGGGCTACATCGACAACAAGAAAGATCCGGGCTATGCCGCGTCACTCGTCGTTTCCAAGTACGGGCGCGACTACGGATTCACCCTGCATCAGCAAACTCGTCTGAACCAGTTACAGCTTGAACTGGAGAGAGTGCCTGGGACGAGGGGACCCTACTGGGTGAGTGACGAACAGTTGCGGGGCTCCATGTACGATGTGGCGCGGGCCACGGGACGCACAAGTCTACCGGATCCTGCACGCATCATGGATTTGAGCCTGCTCGCCGAAGCCTATAAAGGATTACCACTGTAATTTCGGGTCGCTTTCAATCGCGAAATTCGGCCGGATAAAGATCTAAAGAAGCTATGCAAACTGGAAGAGAAGACGCAACGGAAAAGCGCGGCGCGGAGATACCCCTCGACCTGCTCATTACCGGCGCGGAAGTTCTGACGTTCGATGACGCGAACACTGTCCTGCGCGACGGTGCCATCGGGATTGCCGCGAACAAGATCGTTTGGCTCGGCAAGAGCGAAGACGCCGCGAGCTTGCAAGCAAAAGAAACTCTGAAGGCCAACGGCATGATCGCCATGCCGGGGCTAATCGATTGCCATGTGCACACGGCGCAGCAGTTCTTGCGCGGCAAGCTTGCTTCTCTCGGCAACATGGGAAACTTGCGCGAGCCTATCTGGAAGCGCTATCTCATCCCTTTCGAGAGTGGACTCGAGGCCGAGGACGTTTATTGCAGCGGTCTGAGCGCGTACTCGTCAATGATCAGTTGCGGCACCACATGCTTCCTCGAAGCGGGCGGCCCTTACCCTGATGAGATGGGCCGCGCGGCCGATGAGATCGGCATTCGCGGGCGGATTGCAATGTCAACCATGGACATCGACGAGACTCTGCCGCAGGGCTTTCGACTCTCGACGAGCGAGGCTTTGCAGTGCAGCGAGGCCCTGGTGAAGCGCTGGGAGAAACATCCGCGAGTGAACGCGTGGCTGGCGCTGCGCCAGATCATTGTGAATTCCGAGAAGCTGCGGCTCGACATGGATGCACTGGCGAGGCAACTCGACACGCATATCCACACGCATCTGTGCGAAGGCACATACGAGGTTGAATACACGATCGATCAATTCGGAGCGCGGCCGGCGGAATACCTCGACGCCATCGGTGTACTCAACAGCCGGCTGCACTGTGCTCATTCCGTATTGATGAGTCACAAGGAGATTGATCTCTACGCCGCGCGCGATGTGAGCTCCTGTCATTGCGCGATGAATAATTTCACTATCGGCGTACCCCATTTGTTCGAGTTGGTGCGGCGCAATGTGCGTGTCGGCCTGGGAACCGACGGCGCTGCCACGCGCGGGACGCTCGACCTGTTCCAGGTGGCGCATTACGCTGTGCTCGGCCAACAGATATTGGATGGAACTCCTCTGCACGGCTCCGCGCCCATGAGCTACGCTGATATGCTGCGCCAGGTGGTGCGGGGCGGCGCGCGGACCGCTCGGCTGGAAACGCAAATTGGCAGCCTCGAAGCCGGGAAGCTCGCCGACATCATTCTGATCGGGACGGGCGACTACGATCAATATCCCATGTTCGATCCCGTGATTACAGCGGCGGAGCACACTGTGGGCCGGGACGTGCAGACGGTCATCATCGATGGGCGCATCGTCATGAAAGACCGCCAACTGCTTTCTGTGGATCTCGGCCCGATGCGGGAACGCGTGAAGAAGCAGTATGGCAGCATCATGGGTCGTTTCGATGGCGTGATTGGCGCGTGATTAATACTCGAATGATGACCAAGTGAATGACGACCAACTGAATGACGACCAACTGAATGAGCGGCGCAGGCATAGAAATCCGCGACGTAAGCAAGCGCTATAGTGCACGCCGCGGTGTGATCGTGGAAGCCATCCGCCATTTGAACCTGACGATTCGGTCCGGCGAGTTCCTCGCGATCGTAGGCCCTTCGGGCTGCGGCAAGAGCACACTTCTCCACTTGGTCGCCGGTCTCGAGCCGCCTTCGAGTGGCGACATTCGCATCGGTGCCGCCGTTCCCGAAGAGGTGGCGCGGCACCATCGGCTCGGAATTGCTTTCCAGGATTCCGCGTTGCTGCCTTGGCTTTCCGTAGCGGGCAATCTCGCACTGCCCTTCAAACTCGCGGGCTTGCCCGTGAATCGCGACCGCGTCTCGAACCTGATCGACTTGGTGGGCCTCAAGGGATTCGAGCGAACGCGGCCAAGTCAACTCTCCGGCGGGATGCGGCAGCGGGCCGCGATTGCCCGCTCGCTTTGCCTTGAACCCGACGTACTGTTGCTCGATGAGCCCTTCGGCGCGCTCGACGTCGTCACACGACGCCGGCTGAATATTGAATTGGAGCGCATCTGGCGCGACCGGCCCATCACAACACTGCTTGTCACCCATTCGGTCGAAGAGGCACTCTTTCTCTCCGATCGGACCGTCGTGATGGAAAAGCCGGGCGCCATCGCTCAAGTCGTGGAGGTTTCATTTGCGCGACCTCGCACTCCCGACCTGTTGCGACGCGATGAGTTTCATCACTTGACCGACCAGATCACACTTTGGCTTCAACCGTAAAAACAGGAGCGGGCATGGAAACGGCTCGGCAGCCGGACGCAACAAGCAGGATCTATGCGGTCCTCGGAATCCTGCTGTTTCTCGGCTTGTGGCAGTTGGCTGGAAAGACAGGGGTGGCCGGTCCCGTGCTTCCCGCCGTAAGTGACGTCGCTTTCACACTGTGGTCTCCCGAAAATTTCACGTTGCTGGCTCACTCCGCCCTGGCCACACTCTTATCGGCCGGGAGAGGACTGCTTTTCGGCAGCGTTCTTGCCGTGGCGCTCGCAATCCTGATGCGTTTAGTACCACCGTTGCGACCAGGTCTTGATCGCTTCTCTCTGCTGGTCAACGCCACGCCGCCGATCGCTCTCGGGCCGATTTTGATCGTGATCTTTAGCCGCAGCCAGACTCCTACCGTTCTCGCCGGAATCCAGGTCTTCTTTCTTTTTTATGTTGCAGCCTCCTCCGGACTGGCTGACGCGTCGCCTGGGTTGCGTGATGTGATGACGGCCCTTGGCGCGAACCCGTGGAGGCGACTGCTACATCTCGAATTGCCCTCGGCCTTGCCAAACCTCGCCAGGGGATTGAAGGCAGCCGTTCCAGCAGCCTTTATCGGAGCCATTTTGGGCGAATGGTTTGGCGCACCGCAGGGACTCGGCCTGGTCATTTTAAATGCCATGCAAAACTTTCAGATTCGGCTCATGTGGGCGGCCGTGACCATGGCAGCGTTGATGTCCCTGGCGGGCTTCATGATTGCAGCCACACTCGAGAGCGCCGTGGCGCGGAGGTTCGGTCAATGAGACGCTACTTCACGCGAACGTTGCTTGCTCAAGCGGTCATTCAGGCTGTCGCACAAAGCTGGGCGGTGATTCTGCTGTTGGTCGCGTGGTATTTGTGGGTTCGACGCAGCGGATTGAACGGCATTGTTATCGTCACGCCGGTTGCCGTGGTGCGCGAACTGTTCGACAATCCTTCGCAATACGTTCAGCCGGCTCTGCACACCATCGCGGTCGCAGTCTTCGGCATGGCAGGAGGTCTGATCTGCGGCCTACTGCTTGCCATCGTCACGTGGGTCTCGCGACTCCTCGCCGGACTCACCACCCCGGTTGCTCTTTTGTTGACTTCAATTCCGGTGGTCTGCCTGATCCCGGTGCTGACGCGTCTTTTCGGCTATGACGATCGCACTGTGTTCGCAGCCGTTTTGATTTTGTGTTTCCTTCCCGGCTTCGTCTTCGCCAGCGCCGGACTCAAATCATTACCGCCCATGGCTGGCGAATATTTCTTCGTGCTGGGCGCTCGGCGTTGGCATCTCCTCACGCGTCTGGCGCTGCCGGCGGCCGTGCCCAGCCTTGCCGTCGCGCTGCGAGTGCTTTCGGTGCAGAGCGTACTTTCCGCGCTGATTGCGGAGTTTCTCATGCAAACGAGCGGTCTGGGCTTTCTCATCGCGACCTCGATCGCCGACCTCGCGATGGCGCAGGCGCTGGCCGCATCTGCGGTAACGATCTTCATTGCGCTGACATTTTATTTATCTGCTTCGCTCCTGGAGCGAGCAATCTTGAAATATTACAACTAATTCCGAATCCGTAGGAGTAAGGAGCATCATGTCACCAGCATCCGAAAATGAACCCAACTACCAAAGTCAGGACATCTGGAGTCGGACAACGAGCGCCAACGGATACAGCGTCGACGAGTTGCGCTCGGTCCTGCAGAAATCGATCCGGCGCGGCTGGGTGGAAGACGCGGCACTCGCGGCTTACGAGCTTTTTTCTTCGGGAGCTGAGACGGAAGAAGTCTTGTGGCGGCGTCTTGAAATTATCGCGACCGAAGATGTAGGACTCGGCCTGCCAAATGCGCCGGCAATTATCGAGGCCTTGAACCAGCAGCGGCAGCGTATGCCGGACCGCGGCGACCGTTGGATCTACTGCGCCCATGCGGTCCGCGTCCTGGCCACGGCGCAGAAAGACAATATGTCGATGGAACTGGCTGGCTGGACGCGTGCAGTGGTAGCCCGCGGCGAGCGCAAGGTGGAAGTGCAGGATTTTATGCTCGACCTGCACACCCGAAAAGGCGCAGGCATGGGACGGGATAAAGCGCACTGGTGGAATGAGGGGGCACAACTAGAAAACCGTATCGTAGGCTACGACGGAAAGTGGGGAGATTATCTGCGCAAGCTCGACGGCGCGAAATAAAGACAATGAAATGCCATTGCTCCCAAGCACCGATGTAGGATGCAATCTTCCTGCGCGCTCGCGGCAACAATGCACACGCTATAATTGCGCGCACGTATGACGCTCGCGCCTGGGACAAAACTAGGACCTTACGAAATTCTCGCCCCACTCGGTGCTGGCGGCATGGGCGAGGTTTATCGCGCGCGGGATTCCCGCCTCGGGCGTGAAGTCGCGTTAAAGGTGTTGCCGGAATCTTTTTCGAAGGATGCGGATCGCCTGCGGCGTTTCGAGCAAGAGGCCCGCGCCGTGGCGGCTCTCAACCATCCCAATATTCTTGCGATACACGACATCGGCGAGAACGTCGGCGCGCCCTTCATTGTCTCCGAACTTCTTGAGGGCAGCAGTTTGCGCGCAGAACTGGAGCATGGCCCGTTGTCGGCGCGCAAGGCATCCGATTATGCGGCGCAGATCGCACAGGGACTCGCTGCCGCCCACGACAAGGGAGTCGTCCATCGGGATTTAAAGCCGGAGAACATTTTTCTCACCAAAGACGGCCGGGTGAAGATCCTCGATTTTGGACTGGCCAAACTCACGACGAAAGGCGAGGGAGCAAAGGGTCAATCGGATGGCTTGACGCTCACCAGTTCTCCGACCGAGGCCGGGATGGTCATGGGTACGGCGGGGTATATGGCGCCCGAGCAGGTGCGGGGCGCGGCGGTAGACTCCCGAACCGACATATTTGCCTTTGGCGCCGTGCTTTACGAAATGATCTCCGGCAAGCGGGCCTTCCGCCGCGATACTGCGGCGGAGACCATGACGGCAATTCTGAAAGAAGAACCGCCGGAGCTCGACGATTTGGCGCAAGCGGTCTCACCGGGACTCGAGCGCATTATTCGACGTTGCCTCGAGAAGCAACCAGAACAGCGTTTTCAATCCGCAAAAGACCTCGCCTTCGCACTGGAAGCTCTAACTGGCACTTCGTCAAGAACAGCGGCCAATGTGGCGATCACAGACGCGACTAAGAAAACGCGCTGGCCTGCCTTCATAGTGGCTGCCATTGCGTTTGGATTCGCGTTGGGCGTCGCGGTTGCGTGGTATCTGCGGCCTGTTGCGGCTCCACCACCGACTTTTTCAAGGGTATCGTTCGATCGCGGCGAAGTCATCCGAGCCCGCTTTGCACCGGACGGTAAAACAGTGTTCTACAGCGCGAAACTCAACGGCGGAGCGCCCGACACCTATGTGATTCGAGACGATTATCCGCAATCGGTTCCGGCGGGACTGCACGGGGCCATGCTACTGGCGATTTCGAAGCAAAACCAGATGGCGGTTCTGGTCAATCCGACATACCACGCTCACCAGACGTGGGAAGGAACGCTGGCGACGGCGCCCATGGGCGGAGGTGCACCTCGCGAACTGCTGGAGAATGTGTTCGACGCGGACTGGTCCCCCGATGGAAACGAAATGGCAGTGATCGATAGAGTGGACCTGAAGTGGCGGCTGCAGTATCCCTTGGGGAAAGTGCTGCTCGAAGGCGAGAATTGGATCAGTGACGCGCGCGTTTCTCCCGACGGAAAGCAAGTCGCAGTGTTCAAACATCCTCCCAATGACGACGATCGCGGCGATCTTCTGGTGATTGATCGCGGGGGGAAGGTGCAGACGCTCTCGTCGGGATGGGAATCGCTGGAAGGACTGGCGTGGTCACCATCCGGGAAAGAACTCTGGTTTTCAGCCGCGCAGGCGGGCGAACAGTATTGCGTCCATGCTGTGACCTTGGCAGGCAAGCAGCGGACCGTGCATTGTGGCACAGCGGCGACACTTCTTCTAGACATTTCATCGTCGGGGGGCGCTCTGGTTTCTACCGAAGACAGCCGAGTAACCATGGCGCTGGTGGAGCATAAGGCGAACGCGAATGGGTCAAAATCGAACGGGTCGAGCCCTGATGAAGAACGTGACGTGAGCTGGCTCGACAATTCCTACTGGCCCAGATTGTCGAGCGATGGAAGCACGTTGCTATTCACCGATCAATCCGGACAGGGCGGCCACGACTACACCGTCTACGTTCGAAAAACGGACGGTTCGCCTGCCGTGCGAATCGGCAGCGGCGGTTTCGGAACCGATATTACTGCAGACGGGAAGTGGGCCATTATTCTGCTTCCGGGCGATCCGAAGGCGCAGCTTCAGATCGTTCCGGTGGGGCCGGGTCAGGCGCGCGTGCTGCACTGGGACGGTTTTCAGCCAACGTGGGCATACTGGTGCCCAGACAAACAACACTTAATTCTCTATGCCAGCCAATCGGGAAAGCCGGCCGCGCTCTATCTCACCGACGTGAACGGAGCGGCACCGAAGTTAGTAGGCTCAGATCGGGTCCCGCCCGCGGGAGTCAGTCCGGACGGGCACTCGTTTGCCGCTCGTGAGAATGGAGCCTGGTTGATGCGGTCGATTTCGGCGAGCGACTTCCAACGACCGATTGCTGGTATTCATAACAATGAATTTCCCGTCGTCTGGGCGGCGGATGGTAAGCATTTGTTCGTGCAGGCGCCCGAAGCGACCGGGGTCAGCCTATACAAGGTAGATCTTGATTCTGGCCAGCGCGAGTTATGGCAAACGCTGAAACCGAAAGAGCAGGTGGGATTGCGGCCCATGATCACTCCCGTTGCCGTCACACCCGATGGCCGCTGGATGGCGTTCACCTACAAAACACAACTCGGCCAGCTCTACCGCAGCGACATGCTGAGGTAACGGCGGAAGTTTTCAGTCGGCTTTCATCTCGAACCAGAAGATCAAATCCAGGTTATCGCGTCTAAAGTACTGGCGGAGAGGGAGGGATTCGAACCCCCGATACCTTTTCAGGTATGCCGGTTTTCAAGACCGGAGCCATCAACCACTCGGCCACCTCTCCGCAACCGCCAACAGCCAAAAGCGACTTGAATTTAGGATAGCAGAGGGTCCGGTATCCTCCGCAACCCTCCTCGAGGAAGGCAAAAACACGTTACTTTTCCTGCGCCGGGCAGAGTTTGCGGAATCGAAACACAGAGATATTCACCCATGCATCGTCTTGGGCAGGGATGTATGATGTCCGGTCTGCGATAAAACGCCACCGGATGGAAAAAAAGAAAAAGTCGCGTATCAGTCAGCCGGGAAAAGTCACGCTGCGGGAGGTAGCGACTCACCTTGGGCTGGCGCCCGGCACGGTTTCGTCCGTTCTGAATAATGCCCCCTCCGCGCGCGCCATTCCTGAACATACACGACAGCGGATTCACGCTGCGGCCCAGGAACTGAACTACCGCCCCAACTTCTTAGCTCGCTCCCTGCGCCAGAAGCGCACCTACACCGTGGGGCTCATCGTAGAGGAGATTGGCGACGCCTACGGCTCCCTCGTCATCAGCGGCGTCGAGTCTTACCTCCGGCAGCACAACTATTTTTTTCTCACCGTCATCCATCGGCACGACGCTGCCCTGCTGCGAGATCACTCTCAGCTTCTGTTGGAGCGCGGCGCGGAAGGCTTCATTACCGTCGATACGACGCTGCCCGAAGCGCCGTCGGTGCCAACCGTTTCCGTGGCTGGCCATCGCGCGCTGAAGGGAGTTACCAATATCGTCCTCGATCAGGAGCTTGGCGCCCGACTCGCCCTGGAACATCTGGTTAAGTTGGGCCATCGAAAAATTGCCTTCATGAAAGGCCAGCCCAACAGTTCAGACACGGAGCAGCGATGGAATGCCGTCTGCAAAGTGGCGCAGGAACTGCAACTCGAAATGGACCCGGATCTCGTCGTCCGCCTCGAATTTGACGATCCGTCGCCGCAGCTCGGATATCCGTACGTGAAAAAACTGCTGGCCGGGGCGAAACCGTTCACCGCACTCTTCGCTTATAACGACATCGCGGCAATCGGCGGGATCCGCGCCATCCAGGAAGAAGGGTTGCGCATTCCGCAGGATATCTCGGTGGTCGGATTCGATGACATTCAGTGGGCCGCATTCCACACTCCAAGCCTGACCACAGTGCGGCAACCGCTCGAACACATGGGTCGGATGGCTGCGGAAACTTTGATCCGGATCATCGAACAGGGCGGCGAACAGGCGCCCGAAATCGCGATTGAACCCACGCTGGTAGTGCGAGAATCCACGGGGCAGGCCAACTCGTAATAGCGCAAGCTTCCCCTGCAAGGTTAACGTTTTTCTATTGCGAATTGGGCAATAAATTCGAACTTCCGATTCTGTCAATTCCCACTTCGCGATGGTATGATCCTTTCGTAAAGAGGGTGTCACGACACACCCTTGCTGCTCTGAAGCAGCCCAGAAAGATGGAGGCCGATGCCGCCTGTCCCGAGTTCAAATCTACCCTCACAGTCTCTCTCCTCTCCTCCTTCTTCGAATACCTACCGGGCCGCTTTATGGGTGGTGACGACCCTGTTCTTCATGTGGGGCTTTCTCACCTGCTTGAATGACATTCTGGTTCCACACCTCAAATCGATTTTCGACTTGAACTATTTCCAGGTAATGCTGATTCAGTTCGCCTTTTTCTCCGCGTACTTCATTTTCTCGATCCCCTCCGCCAAGGTCGTCGACTGGATCGGCTACAAGAAGACGATGGTGGCGGGATTGTGCACAATGGGCTTGGGATCGTTTCTCTTTATCCCTGCCGCAAGCGTGCCTTCTTACCCCTTATTCCTCGGAGCGCTCATCGTTCTTGCCGCCGGAATCACTGCGCTGCAGGTCGCGGCAAATCCCTATGTGGCCGTGCTCGGCCCTCCGGAGACGGCGTCGAGCCGGCTCAATTTGGCGCAGGCATTCAATTCGTTGGGCACCACGATCGCACCCTACCTCGGCGGCCTGCTGATCTTGACGGCCGTACCGAAAACCATGGAAGTCGTGCGGCAGATGTCGGCCGACGCGCAGCAGGCTTATCGGATCCAAGAAGCATCGTCGGTTAAGATGCCCTACCTGGTGATCGGACTCACGCTTCTCGTGCTCGGTGTCTTGATTTCCCTCTTCAAACTCCCGGCGATTCCGGGAACCGAGCGCGCCAAGGGCGATACCGGCGTGGGGAAAAGTATTTGGTCTTACCCTCATCTCGTGCTCGGCGCCGTCGCGATTTTCGTTTATGTCGGAGCAGAAGTCTCGATTGGCAGTTTCCTCATCAACTATTTCAGTCAAAGCGAGATCGGCAATCTCTCGGCGGTCGTTGCAGCGGGATACGTAGCTTTCTATTGGGGCGGCGCGATGATCGGCCGGTTCATCGGATCGGCACTGTTGCATGGCGTGAAGACAGTTCACATGGTCCTCTGTTCCGCGATTGCCGGAGTCCTGCTGATTGCGTCCTACTTGTTGAGTGGATTCTCGGTTTCAGACTCTTCTCCCAGAATTGTGACAGCACTCGTTGGGGTGCTGGTCGAAGGACGCCCTCTTGTCGCTCTATGTTTCGTGGCTTTGGCTTTGTTGGCATTGAGCTCGGCGTTCACGGGCGGCCGCGTTGCAATGAAAACGGGCCATCTGCTCGGACTCGCGGGCATTTGCACGGCAACTCTCGTTTGCGTCTCGATGCTCACCTCCGGGCATCTCGCAATGTGGAGCATCATCCTCGTCGGCTTCTTTAACTCGATCATGTTCCCCAGTATCTTTACGCTGGGCATCGCTGAACTCGGGCCGTTAACAGGTGACGGCTCCGGCCTGATGGTCATGGCGATTGTCGGGGGCGCAATCATTCCCGTGGCCCAGGGCGCGATTGCCGACCGTATCGGAATTCACCATGCTTTCTTTCTTCCAGTTATTTGCTATCTCTACATTGTCTATTACGCTTTCCGGGGCTCAAAGCCAGTTCCCGTTACGGCAAGCTAGACCAGCGAAAGGGTTCGTATGTCTTTGGCGGCAGTGCGGGACGACCTCGTAATTGGCGTGGATGTTGGTGGTACCAAAGTAGCGGCGGGGTTGGTCGATCCCAGTGGCGAGATCTTGTGCCACAACCGCAACCCCATGGTGAGCAATGGTACCGCGGCTGAAGGACTGGCTTCGGTGGTCAAGGCCATCGAGACGACATCGGCCCAGGCGGTTACCGCGGCGGGCGAACATCACGTAATTCGCGGAATAGGAATCTGCTCTCCCGGCCCGCTCGATCCAAAGACTGGAGTGGTCGTAAATCCTCCAAACTTAATTTGCTGGCGAAATTTCCCGCTCGCTGCCGAGATTGCGCAAATTTATCGTGTCCGCGTCAAGGTCGACAATGACGCCAACGCCGCAGGACTCGCCGAAACGCTGTGGGGATCCGGACGCGGCTACCGCAATGTTTTTTACGCGACCCTCGGCACGGGAATTGGCACGGCGATTGTGTTCGATGGACGCATTTATCACGGCCGCACCGGTGCCGCTGGTGAAGGCGGCCACATGAGTATCGACTATAAAGGACCGCACTGCGGCTGCGGCAAGCCCGGCTGCATTGAGGTCCTGGCCTCCGGACCGGCAATCGCTCTCCGCGCGCGAACCAAACTGGCAAGCGGTCGCACTTCCGGCCTGCTGGAGCTTGCCGGTGGAAAGCTGGATTCGGTTACCAGCCAAATGGTCGGCAAAGCAGCAGCCGCGGGAGACGCTGTGGCAACGGAAACACTGCACGAAACCGTCGGCCTGCTGGCGTGCTGGTTTGGAAATATTGTCGACCTCCTCGAGCCAGACGTCATGATCGTGGGCGGTGGGGTTGCGTCGATGCTGAAGCCATTTCTGGGAGAGATTCGCGATCGCTTGCCCGAGTTCTCGGTGAACCAGCGTTGCCAGGAAATTCCGCTGCTCAGCGCTCGGTATGGAGAAGACTCTGGAATCGCGGGTGGCGCCGCGCTGTGCTTCGACGCCTCGCAGAACAACGATGGTAACGAGACGATGCGCTCGTCTGAGCTGGCGCTGAAACGGTAGCGTCGAAATTCCGCAAGACGCCTTTGGCCGAATGCTCGGCCGACCTAGCCCTGCAATCCAACTCTCGGATTAACTGTCGCCAAACGCATGCCCCTGCCTACCCTTTATATTGATATTGTCGGTTTGGGGTGGATGGAACTATGGGATTCGTGAATGTTTTGTTCGGGCGGCCGCTCGCTTCTTCCGAAGACGAGGGCGAGCGGATTACTCCTACGCAAGGGATCCCTACGTTTGGGCTGGATGCCCTGAGTTCGGCGGCGTACGGTCCCGAGGCGGCATTGACGATTTTGCTGCCTTTGGGGCTGGTTGGCGTTCGCTACATTGTGCCGTTAACGTTCGCAATCATCGGTCTCCTGGTGATTGTGTTTTTTAGCTATCGGCAGACGATTGCGGCCTATCCGAATGGAGGCGGATCGTATACCGTCGCGCGCGAAAACCTTGGTGCTCGATCGGGGCTTCTAGCCGGTGCTGCATTAATGATCGATTACTTGCTGAATGTCGCGGTCGGAATTTCAGCCGGGATCGGAGCGTTAGTTTCGGCGGTGCCGCGGTTGCAGCCGCATACCCTGGCGATGTGTTTGGCGGTGCTGGTCTTGTTGACTGTGGTGAATCTGCGCGGAGTCAAAGAAGCGGGATCGGCCTTTATCGCTCCAACCTATTTGTTTGTAGGAACGCTCACCATCGTAATTGTGATTGGGCTTTATAAAGCGATTGTCTCAGGCGGACATCCGGTCGCGGTGGTCTCGTTGACGCCGTCCGGCGCCGTGCCGGTCGGATTGCAAGCGGTGGGCGTCTGGATTTTGGTCAAAGCGTTTGCCTCAGGATGTACGGCGCTGACGGGCGTAGAAGCGGTCAGCAATGGTGTTCAGGCATTTCGTCGACCCGTAGTTCCGGCGGCGCGCGCAACGTTGACCGCGATTATTGCGATCCTGATTGTGCTGCTCGGCGGGATTGCCCTGGTCGTGAAGTATTACGGAATTATGGCGACCGATCCGGGGGCGGCAGGATATCAGAGCGTACTCTCGCTGGTGACGGCTGCGGTAGTCGGCAAGGGAATCTTCTACGACCTGACGATGTTCTCGGTTTTGCTGGTGCTGTGCCTGTCGGCGAATACTTCGTTTGCGGATTTCCCGCGCCTTTGCCGGATGGTCGCGCGCGACGACTATCTCCCGCATTCTTTGACGACGAGGGGTCGGCGTCTCGTCTACTCGCAGGGCATCTGGGCATTGGCGATTCTGGCGGCGCTGCTACTCATTCTGTTTGGCGGTGTGACGGATCGTTTGATTCCTCTTTTTGCCGTGGGTGCGTTTTTAGCATTTACTCTTTCGCAGGCCGGGATGGTGGAGCACTGGCGGACAAATGCCAAGGGATTTGGCGCGGCACATGGCATGGCGATCAATGGAATTGGCGCGCTAGCTACGGGGATCACTTTGTCCGTGATCATCGTCGCCAAGTTCGCCGAGGGAGCTTGGGTCGTCGTGCTGCTTTTGCCGGCGGCGCTGCTTTTTATGGGAAGGGTGCGGCATCACTATGAATTGACGGACGAAGAGATCGCCCTCAAGGGCGGAGTCGTTTTGAGCGCAGAGAATTTGTCGCCGCCCATCGTCCTGGTTCCGGTCGACCGGTGGAATGCTGCTACCGAGAAGGCTCTGCAATTCGCACTAACGCTAAGTCCGGATGTGGAAGCGGTGCACGTAACATGCGAGTCGGATGACGGGAAGGCACCCTGGCAATGGACGGAGGAACCGCCGCCGGGCACGCGAACTCCGAAGCTTGTGACGCTGCCTTCACCGTATCGGTTGGTAGTTCATCCAATTGTGGACTACGTCTTGAAGGTCGAAAAGGAAAATCCCACGCGCACGGTGTCAGTGGTGATTGCGTCCATGGTCGAGCGGCACTGGTATCACTACTTTCTTCATAACCAGCGGGGACAGATGTTGACGGCGCTCTTATTGCTGGGTGGCGACGAGCGCATCAATATCATTAATGTGCCTTGGTATCTGAAGGCGTAGGGACAGTGGGGAGTTCTCAGCAAAGTCCAACAAGCTTAGTTTCACTGGCAACTTTCAGCTGAGCTGACGGCTTTCTAGCGTCCGCCGGTTACGTCGAGAATTGCTCCGGTCACGTAGCTGGCTTCCTCCGAAAGGAGCCACAAGATCGCATGGGCTACTTCCTCCGGCTGGCCTCCGCGCTGCATGGGAACTTGGACTTTGACCCGTTCGATACGATTGGGCTCGCCTCCCTGGGCATGAATGTCGGTGTGGATGAAGCCGGGGCGAACTGCATTGACGCGGATTTTCTCCTCCGCCACTTCTTTCGCCAATCCCACAGTAAAAGTATCGATCGCGCCTTTGGTGGCCGCGTAATCAATGTATTCGTTCGGAGACCCGGCGCGTGCAGCTCCTGAGGAAATGTTGACGATGGCGCCACCTAGGCCTCCGTTCTTCGTCGACATCCGTCGGACGGCTTCTCGTGCGCAGAGGAAACTTCCAAATACGTTCGTCGCGAAAACGCGCTGCAGCCGGGCGATGTTCATGTTCTCAAGCCGCGATTGGAGCTCAACCGTGCCGGCGTTGTTGACCAGCGCGGCGATCGGGCCCAATTCCTGCGCGGCGGAATCGAACAGGCGAACCACTGCGGATTCGTCGCTTACATCGGCTTGCACGGCCACGGCCTTGCCGCCTGCTTCGCGAATAGCCTCGACCACCTTGTCGGCGGCTGGTTGCTGGCGGAAGTAGTTGACGCAGACATGGTATCCGCGAGCAGCAGCGAGTTGAGCAGTCGCGGCCCCGATGCCCCGGCTGGCGCCGGTAACAATCAGGACGGGGTGGCTTACGGAAGGCATAGAGTTGCGGTCGACGCTCTCACACCCTCCACTCATCCGGACGCCAGTGCTGGATGGCTTGCTTGATGTCACGACGGGCTAGCTTTTCGTTCATCGCTCTTAGGGCCAAGGCGGGGAGTTCGGCGTCAGAGGCGAAACGCAAAGCAATTAATTGGGATTCAGTTAGTTCCCCAATCCGCGGACGAAGCGCTGGATCGAGTAAGGCGCCTAGGCGCAATCTCTCTTCCAGGCGGATCACGCGGTCTTGCACCTTCAGAGCGTTGAGCCGAATTCTTACAATTGCCAGCAGAGCCGCGATGACGACTATCACCAGCCACGCAGAATGCACGCCAGGATGGCGGACCAAATGATAGATCGTGGCGAGTAAAGTAATCCCGAATACCGGCAAGACAAAGAAATGAAACGGCGGATCATAACGCGTGTGATGAGAAAAACTCTGGGGAGAATTTTCGGCCATCGAAGACTCCTTTAAATGTGCGCAGATATGCGTCGATATAGGCTTCGCAGTATCATCGCACGTTTACCAGCCCCCTTGTGGTCGGATATGCGGGCCCTCAGAACAAGAGAACAAATACGACGTAACGAATCCCTCGCCCAGACCACAACCGCTTTGATCTGGCGTATGCTTCCAGAGTTACGAAACTGATCGTCCGTCGCCCATGCGGCGGCCCGAAGAAAACTCGGAGGGAGACATCCCCATGCGTTCTTTAACACGTCGAAATTTCATGCGGCTCGGCGCCGGTTCGGTGGCTGCGGGAGCGGCAGCAAAGATGACTCTGCTCAAGCCCGCTGCACTTTGGGGCGAAGGCCGTGAAGTCGCGGCAAGCGATCGGGTTCGGTTCGCTGCGATCGGAACGGGAACACGCGGGTGCCAACTTCTCGAGGCGTCGCTGCTTGTCCCTGGCATCGAATGTGTCGCCGTCTGCGATCTCTACGATAGCCGGCACGAGGCCGCGCAAGAGACCCTGATGTCGAAGGTTCCGGCGACGCGCAACTATCGGGAGATCCTTGATCGCAAAGATATTGACGCGGTGATCGTAGCCGTTGCCGACCACCAGCATCGCAGGATCGTAGTCGATGCCTGTGCCGCAGGCAAAGATGTGTACTGCGAAAAGCCCATGTCCCACACCCTCGAAGACGGCTTTGCCATGATCGACGCTGTGCGCAAGGGAAATCGCATCATGCAGGTGGGAAGCCAGCGCGTGAGCTCGATCGTCTATGAGAAGGCGCGCGAAATTTACGCCTCAGGAGCGCTCGGCGAGGTTTTTTTCATCGAGGGCTCGTCCGACCGCAACTCGCCGAGCGGCGCGTGGGTCTATCCGATTCCGTCTGACGCGAGCGAGCAGACCATCGACTGGAACGCTTTTCTGGAAGGCGCGCCGAAACGTCCATTTGATGCGGCGCGTTTTTTCCGCTGGCGCTGCTTCTCCGACTATGGCGAGGGACTCGCCGGCGATCTTTTTGTCCATCTGCTTTCCGGCATCCACTTCATCTCCGGTACCGACGAGGCGCCGATGCGCGCGCAATCCAGCGGCGGCCTTTTTCGCTGGAAAGACGGACGCGATTTCCCCGACCTCATCGAAACGTTCTATGACTATCCGAAGTTTCGCGTCGCACTGCGCTGCAATCTGAACAATGCTGGTGGCGAGCCGATCCGTTTCCACGGCACCAAGGGCACCATGGAAATCATCGGCCAGACGATGACCTTCATCCCGCAAGACATAAGTCCCAAGCCCGAGACTTACTCGGTGCTAGGCTGGCCGGCGCGCCTGCGCAAGGAATACGCGGCGCAATGGAAGTTAGACCACCCGCTTCCCGGCCCACTCGAGTATCAGGCAGTCGAGGCCGAGACCTTTACCGCGCCAGAAGGCTACAGCGACGTGGCGGCTCATCAGGCGAATTTCTTCAACGCGGTGCGAACTCGGAAGCCGACAGTAGAAAACGAAGAGTTCGGCAACCATGCTGCAATCGGCTGCCACTTGGCCAACTACGCTTATTTCAAAAAGACGATTGCGACTTGGGATCCGGTGAAAAACGCGATTCGCGGATAGGTCCGCATCTCGGACGCGCGCAACAAACCTGGTTCCCGGGGAGGCAGGATTTATTGGCTGCACAGTTTCCGTGCTTAATTCGAATTGCGTCGATCTTTGTATATTCAAGCTTGCATAGTCCCACACAGGCGGTCATCCTGCGTTGTTTCGATCGGCTCTGATTCTCGCGGTCCAGGTGCTGCCTTGTTTGGGGCTGATCCTGTTTGGGTGGGGCTTCGACAGTTTACCCGCGTTCTTTATGAGCGCTCCGCGAGCCGGATTGGTGGTCGTCACGCTCATTGCCGCGATGATCGCAGCATATTGCAAGATCGATTTCAATCCCTTTCGACAAGGGCTTGGGACGGTGGGGAATCAGAGCTGGCAGCTTGGGGTTCTCTTATTTTTCTCGCTCGTGCTGTTGTGGCTCTTGCCTTTTGCGGAGCAGAGAGAAATCCTGAAGCTCAGGGGCGATTCCTGGCCGTATCTGGGCCTGTCGCTCTTCAGCATCGGAACGTTCGTTCGCGTCGCCGCGCTCAAGGAACTCGGAGAAAACTTCAGCGCCTACGTTACCCTGCAACCAAATCATCGGCTCGTGCAGGAGGGAATTTATGCTTCGATTCGACATCCGCTGTATTCGAGTCTGCTGCTGATTCCAACCGGGATTGCGTTAGTGTTTGCCAGTTTACTCGTCTTCCCGATTCTGATGCTTGGGGTGGCGTTTGTTTTTGATCGAATGCGGAGAGAAGAAGGTCTGCTGGCATCCCGTTTTGGGGCGCAGTTTGAGGATTACCGCCGCCGCACTCGGAGGTTGATTCCATTTGTTTTTTGAGTTTTCAGGCGATTGTAATCGCGCCAGAGGTGCTATGGGTTCGGAGTCAATTCGAAAACAACGCCGACTCCGCTGGATCCTCCGCCCGGTGTCGTGCCATAGAGATTACCTGCACTGTCCAGAATCGGGGAATAGGCAGGATAGGCTCCGTCAGTGCCGTTGAAGTTCCAAAGAATGTATTCGCTATAGAAAGTTGTAATGAAGTCGCTAGTTACGGTTATCTCGAAAACGGTTCCATCGTTGTTCTCCCCACCGTTAACGGTTGTACCCCAAAAGTTGCCGTTGGTCGCAAGACCGGCTGAAGGCCCGCTCCCATCATCGGGGTAGCCGTGAAAGGAGTGGATAATTCTCCATGTCCATGTCCCCTTATTTTTCCCTTTGTCAGGACGAAGCATATAGGCCGTTCCGAAATTCCTTTCACCGCCAGCGTAGGTCGTACCGTAGAGCCTTCCCCTTCGGTCGAACACAAGCGAGCCCTGAGGGTCACTGCCGTCCTTCGGACCGCCTACAAAGGTATGAATTACAGATGAAGTCCAGCCGCCATTGCCATTCGGCGACAACTCAAACACCGTCGAATCTGTGACGCCGAGGAGGTCTCCCGTCGCATCCATAACGAGTCCACCTTTGGGGACATTCGCGGCGTAGATCAGTTGTTCGCTCCATCCATTACCGGACGGTGTCAGTCGGAAAACTCCTCCTGCCTGACTCAATGTGCCGTAGAGATTGCCCGCCGCATCGGTGATCAAATTACCAACGGGACCACTGCCATCCGTGCCACCAGCGAAGCGGTAGAGGACCGTTTGCTTCCATCTTTTTCCTTCGGGGCTGAGTTCGTAGACGACGCCGCAGCCGTACGCGCAACTGGACAAACCGCCGTAATACGTCGTCCCGTAAAGGTTACCCGCGTTGTCGAACACGAGGGGAGAAGACTCTGGATATGCGCCGTCCTTTCCGGAGAAGCTGTGAAGCACGGTCTCGTTCCAGCCTCCATAGCCATCAGGCGAAAGTTGAAATACGGTGCCAAGATCCCTGGTTCCTCCGTAGACGGTGGTCCCGTAGAAGTTGCCGGAACCGTCAGAGATCAATGAGGACTGGGGAACGGCGCCGTCGGGGGAACCGGCGAAGCTGTACAGCACAGTCTCCGTTTGGGCCGAAGCGGAAGCGACGCCGATTAGCAAGATGGAAAACATAGCGAGGATTGGAGTGCCGACAGAAAGAAGCTTAGTTTTTTCTAGCATGACAACTCTCCTCGTCCTGGCCGGACGCCAAGAAGAAGCCGTATTGTCCGCCCGGTCGCGGCTGGCGTCAATGTGGAGTGACCTTTTATTCGAGCGGCAACACTTTGAATGCGGTTTGTCGTGGGAACGAAAACGCGTTCTGGTCTCCCACTGAAATAGCCTCTGAGCGACAATCCGAAGCGGTTTTCCACGTTGGTTCACTGTCCGGCGGCCTTTTGCACATGTTTTCCGAAGGGTGCGCCTTTCTGTTGCTGGCTAGTTTGGGCAACATCGTTCACACTGATTATTCATGCTGGCTACCGACAATTTTAAAGAGACGCTGAAGCAGCAGGCGGATATCGTCCGGGTGATTGGCGATTACGTGAAGCTGCGGAAGGCGGGGGCGCGGGATTTCACGGGACTGTGTCCATTTCATGCCGAGAAGACCCCGTCATTCTCGGTCAGCGCTGCCAGGCAGTTTTACTACTGTTTCGGATGCGCAGCGTCGGGAGATGTTTTCACTTTCGTGCAGAAGGTGGAGAACATTTCTTTTCCGGAGGCGGTGCGGCTGATTGCGCAGAAGTTGGGCGTGGCGATGCCGAAGGTGGCGTTTTCGAGTCCGGCGGAGGCGCGGGATGCGCAGGTTCGGATGGCGCTGCTCGATGTGCATGTGCGGGCGACGCAGTTTTTCCAGGAAAGCTTACGGAGGTCAGAGGGGGCGAGCGCGCGGGAGTATTTGAAAGAGCGCGGGCTGGATGAGGAGACGATTGCGAAGTTTCGGATTGGATTTGCGCCGGATTCGGGATTTGTGCTGCGGGACGCGTTGCGGCGGGAGTTTGATGAAGAGGTGCTGCGGGAGAGTGGGCTGTTTTCTTGGAAGGAGGACAGCCGTCAGCCGTCAGCCGTCAGCCGTCAGGAAAAGCAGGTCCTTCCCCTTCGGCAAGCTCAGGGTCAGGATGACAAAGCTCCGCGAGATGATACGGCAGGGGAGCATGAGATCCCTCGCTTTGCTCGGGATGACAAGAGTGGTGGGGATGACAAGAGTGGAGGGCGGGACAACGCGCGGGGGGATGGCAAGAATAGTGGGGTTGCGCCAGCGGCGATTTATTCCAAGTTTCGCAATCGGGTGATGTTTCCGATTTGTAATGACCAGGGGAAGGTGATCGCGTTTACAGGGCGGACGCTGGCGACGGATGAGAAGGCGGGTCCCAAGTATTTGAATTCTCCGGAGACGGCGATTTATTCGAAGTCGCGGGTACTGTTCAACCTGGATGCGGCGAAAGAGGCGATCCGGAAGCTGGAATACGCCGTTCTGGTTGAGGGGCAGATGGATTGCATTTCGGTGTATGCGGCCGGGTTTCACAACGTGATTGCGAGCTCGGGTACGGCGTTTACGGAAGTGCAGGCGAAACTGCTGGGGCGGTTTTCGAAGAATGTGGTGGTGAATTTCGATCCCGATACGGCGGGCGCGAGGGCGACGGAGCGAACGCTGGGACTGCTGGTAGAGGAAGAGTTCAACATACGGGTGGTGACGCTGGAGACGGGATTCGATCCTGATTTGTTTATACGGCGCCAGGGGAAGGACGCGTATGGGGAGGCGTTGAAGCATTCGCAGAAATACTTCGATTATTTGATTGACCGGGCGCGGGCGCAGTTTCCGGCGCGGAATGCGGATAGCAAGGTGAAGGCGGTGAATCATCTTTTGCCGCATATTCAGCGGGTTCCGAGCCGGATTGTACGGGACGAGCTGGCGATGGAGATTTCGCAGAAGCTGGGCATCGATTCGGCGGTGCTGCGGCAGGAATTGAAGCATGTAGCAGGAAACCGGTCGGCGACGGCGGTGAAGGCTCCGGCGGAGATGCAGATTACGGGAGCGGAGCGGGTGCTGATCCGGGCGCTGGCGTCGGGGAACCAGATGTTGACTGGCGAGGGGCGGAGTTCGGCGCGGGAGGGGACGGACGAGGAGTTCGATCCCTGCCGGCAGGCGCAGTTTGCGCTGCAATCGGAGCATTTGTATGAGGGCCTGACGTCGCAGTCGCTGATTGAGGCGCTGCTTTTGGCGGGTGTGGAGGCGGCGGATGTGATGACGCTGCCGAAAACGGAAGAAGATCGGCGGCTACTGGCGTCGATTCTGATGAGCGAGGCGGAAGAGTTGACTCCCGAGATGGTGGAGGGGGCGGTGAAGGCGCTCCGGCGGATTTATCTGCGGCACAGACTGGAGGAGGCGCAGGGAGCATTGCAGCGTCCGGGGGTATCGGCGGCGGAGAAACAGGCGTTATTGCAGGAAAAGGTGAGGTTGAAGCGGGCGTTGATGGATCCGGGGCTGGGGGAGGGGGCGTGAGGACGATCGCGTCGAGGCCGCGGGTCTCAATCCTCGCCAAGCGCATCTTCCCAGGTTAGCGCCCAAAGAACGGGCGCGAACCTGGGGCACCGATGAGTGATTGCGCGGCTTGGGTGGTGGACGGGCGATGAGGCCCGTCGTTCCATTTAAAAAAAAAGGCTGGCTTGGAACGAAAAGGGTTCGGGGGACATCTAAATATCGAGCGGAAAAAGAGTTAGGGCGGTGGAGGGCCATTTCGGCGTGCTATACTTTTAAGGTTTGTGCCTCCGCGCACAACTCCGTTCCAACTCCCACCGCTTAATAGTTTGGCGTGCGCTCACCGGCGGACGCCTTGAAGGATAATCTGCATTGGCACTAGACGACAAGTACGACGACATAAAAAAGCTGATCGACGCAGGCAAAGAGAAGGGATATCTGACCTATGATCAGGTCAACGACCTTATCCCGCACGATGTGCACTCTCCTGAAGA